>JABDNT010000046.1 GCA_013043685.1 Flavobacteriaceae bacterium
GGAGATTGTATTTAATATCGTAGTTAAGGGTGTTTAGTTTTAGATGAAGTGCCGGGCCTTCTTCAGTTTCACCTTCTTCTGTTTCTCCTTCTTCCGTTTCTCCTTCTTCATGATCTTCAAACTCACGTCTGTCGTTAAATATATACCCGAGTTTAACATCGAGGCTTGATTTATTAAAGAAGAAATTATTTTCTAGACTCACAATATGATTGTCGATCTCCTGGAATGGCTCCACAGGTGTCTTCTCCGTCGTTTGTTCGCCAATCTCTTCTGGTATTCCGATATTGGCGCGGTTATAATTATACCGTAGCGTCGATTTCAGCTTAATTCCCTGGTAACGAAGTCCGGTCTTGAGATCCGTTTCATTGAATCTTGTATTGGTTATTCGCATTCCGTTACCTGCTTCATAATCACTGTGGGCAGCATGCGCAACCCTCGCGAGGAATTTCAATTTCTCTCCCGATGTTTGTGCTCCGGCATTAAAAGAGTATCCCTGTGTATTTGAAAAATAAGTAGCGCCTCCATCCGCATTTGTGCTACCGGAATTTGCAAATGGCTCGGGGTTAAAATACAATACACCACCAAGGGCATCACTGCCATATAGTAAAGATGCCGGGCCTTTGATAACTTCCACACTACTTATCCCGGCAGCATTGAGTCCCAATCCGTGTTCGTCTCCAAATTGTTGGTTCTCGAGGCGCACTCCCTGCGCATAGGTAAGCACCCTATTGGCACTAAGACCACGAATTACTGGTTTGCCGATCCCTATCCCGGTAGTGATACTTTCTACTCCGGCAATATTGGTAATGCCTTGTGATAGGGTAGTGGCTCCCGCATTTGTCAATTCTTTTACAGAAACGCGCTCTACCTTCATCACGTTTTCACCTTGCAACTTATGAAAAGGAGTAGCGATAATTATCTCATCCATTTCAACGGCGCTTTCTTTCATTACAACATTGCGCGTTATATCAGGAGTTGCTTCAGAAAAACTAATCTTTTCCGAAATAGAAGCGTAACCTAAAAATGAGTAAACTATTGCATAGGTGCCCGAAGGAATATTATCTATTGTATAATTTCCTTGAAGATCGGCCAGGGTTCCTATTTCCAATTGTGGAAAATAAATGGCCGCCGGTAGTCCTTCACCCAATGTTTCAGATGTAATACTACCATTGATACTATTTTGTGATTTTGCTGTGTAGGTCGTTACGACTAACAGCAAAACTATTTTTATAAATTTCATTGATTTTTGATTTGGTTAAAAACTTTCTTACAGATTTAAACCAAATAGGGAGGGCCCCTTAACGAAATGAATCCGGTGTGAGACGAAGAATTGAGTTCAACTCTTCCAATTTCGGATTTGAAATTTTCAATTGATGTAACTAAATATTCACTGAAGTCCGGATTAAAATCGAAGACAGAAATCTGGAAATCACATAGCGAACAATCTAATTGTTTCTCATGGATATGGGTATTATATTCGGTGCAGGTAGGATGGTCATGGCCTTCTAAAGTGTGCGCCATTTGAACTCCTGCAGGAAACAACAAAGCTAGCACTAGCAAAAGCGAAGAAACCGATTTTTGTATGTCTTTTGTAAAAATCATTTTAGAAGAAATCCTAAACCTATCAAACGTAACATTTTTTTTTCAAAGTTCCAGAAAAATTCATACTCCCCATATATCCATCCAAAAACTACGAGAAGGACCTGATAGATAGGAAATATTAAAACGATTCTTACCGGCCAGTATATATACCAGTCGGTGGTATCCTTGAATAAACCAAAGCTGTCCATAACAGGTCCGGCGAATTTAGCGGAGGTACTGCCAATAACTGCAAATACAAGGAAAATAACAAAGAGTCTCCAATCACTCTCAATGTTCCATCTTTCTTTCAGTTTCTTCATTGTTTCGGACCTTGTCTACCTCCTACGAACGACTGCCTGTAGCGTTCCTGGAAGAACATAAAATAGTTATACAATAGGTAATTCACCTCGTATCCGTAATCTATGTTAAAATCGTAATTAATCTCCTGCCAGTAGAGATTCCTGTCGTACAGTTGAAAATTTTGTACCCTCCGGTTGTATTCAGTAACAAATAATCTGTTCCTGTTTTCGAGGAAGGTCTGACTGTAATATCCCTCCGGCGGTTGTGTGACCAGCCAGTTGTTGAACCCAAGGTCCATAATAAGGATCTCATACTCAAGGCTGTCATTCGCTATACGAATAGTATCCATTGTATTTTCGGCGGAAGTGGAAGTATCAGACATCGCAGATTTACCCGATTCGCAGCCATAAATCATCAACATGAATCCAAAAATTGCTAGTAGGTATTTCATAGCGTTAACTTTAATGTAAAGTTACGAAACACCGCACTGATAGATTGTTTTTTTAACGGCCTTTAACAAAAAACGCCCCAGACACAGATCTGAAGCGTTTCTTATAAAATAGAAAGGATTTTTATCTTCCGAAAAGACTTCCCAGAAGCCCTCCTTTTTTCTTATTACCGCTTAACACCATTCCGGCGATATCGTCTACTATGCTTCCGTCACCGTCACCGTCCAGTAAAGATTCTATCATCGATTGCTGCTTGCGTTGTTGCTTGCGTCCTCCACCTAACATTCCGCCTAATAATCCTTCGATCCCGCCTGGAGATGATACGTTTTGCTGTTTCTTTTCTTTTCCAAGAAAACCCAGTAAGATAGGAGCTGCCACCTGGAGAATTTGCATCACAGAATTGGAATCCATCCCGGATTTTTGAGATAGAGCACCCACTACATTATCCTGGGACCCTCCTAAAACGTGACCTAAAATTCCAAGGCTGTCAATTTTTTGTTCTTCGGAAACACCTCCCTCGAAGAACCCGCCAAGGTTATCCAAAAGACTGCCATCATGCTTCTTATCCAATGCACCCATAAGACCTGCAGCTCCCTGTGGATTACTCGCGTTTCGTTTCATAGCGCCCATAAGTAGCGGAAGCGCCATTTGTACAACCTGAGCTGTTTTATCTTCCGGTTGTTTTGTTTCCTGGCTTGCTCCACTAATTAACTGCTTGCCAAGGTCACTCTTTAAAAGGTCTAATATACCTGCCATTTTTTACATTTTTGGTTAAGATTCGCAATGTACTAAAAATCTTACTAAGCCGGTTTCAGGATATCAATGATCTGCGAAGCCAGTTCGGTACCAATCCTGTCCTGGGCTTCTTTGGTCGCCGCTCCAATATGAGGACTCAGCGATACACTGGTATTCATGAGTACTTTGATAGCCGGTGTGGGTTCTGTTTCAAATGTATCCAGGGCTGCGAAAGAAAGTTTTCCTTCCTCAAGGGTCTCCAACAGCGCCTCTTCATCGATCACACCTCCTCGTGCTGCGTTGATCAGTGCAGCACCGTCTTTCATCAAATTCATTTCTGCTTTCCCTATAACATATTCCTTCTGTGCAGGGACATGCAGAGTAACGAAGTCGCTTTGTTTTAATACTTCCGAAATGGGTTCCGATTTAATATTAAAAGTTAGCTTTTGGCCATCGAAGAAGTCGAGCTTAATAGCTGCTTCTTCCACATACATATCACTGGCTTTAACATTCATTCCACAACCAATGGCGATCTTGGCAACTTCCTGGCCAATTCTTCCAAAACCAATGATGCCGATCGTCTTACCGCGTAATTCGCGACCGCCTGCATATGCTTTTTTCAGATCTTTAAATTTACTATCGCCTTCCAGTGGCATATTTCGGTTTGCATCGTATAGAAAACGCACCCCACCAAATAGGTGAGCGAATACCAATTCGGCTACAGAAGCCGACGATGCCGCCGGGGTGTTAATTACGTGAAGCCCTTTTTCACGGGCATATTCCACGTCTATATTGTCCATTCCAACGCCACCACGCCCAATAACCTTAATCGATGGGCATGCATCGATCAATTCCTTGCGAGCTGTTGTAGCGCTGCGTACAAGTAGCACATCGATCTGATGTTCATTGATATAGTTTTCCAATTGCTCCTGGGCGACTTTAGTTGTGATCACTTCAAAACCCGCTGCCTCGAGTGCATTGATCCCGCTTTGAGAGATTCCGTCGTTTGCTAGTACTTTCATTTTTTTTGAATTAATTATGCGGTTCGTTCTGCTTCCTGCATGACATCAACCAGCACCTGCACACTGTCCAGTGTTAATGCATTGTACATTGAGGCCCTGTATCCACCTACGCTTCGGTGGCCGTTGAGTCCGTTTATGCCTGCCCCATTCCACAAAGTGTCGAATCGATCCTTGGCGCTTTCATCTGTTAAGCTGAAGGTAGCATTCATAGGTGAACGGTCTTCAATTTGAGCAGCGAATCCTTTGAATAATGGATTTCTATCGATCTCATTATACAGTAATTCAGCTTTTGCGGTGTTGATTTTTTCAATAGCAGGAATACCTCCGAGCTCTTTTAACCATTCCAGTGTGAGTAATGAAACATACACCGAAAACACAGGCGGTGTATTGAACATACTATCCTTGCCCAAGTGCACCTTATAGTCCATCATGGATGGAATTACGCGGCTAACTTTACCCAAAATATCCTCTTTGATTACCACAAGTGTAGCTCCGGCCGGCCCCATATTCTTTTGAGCTCCCGCATAGATAAGACTGAATTTTGAAAAATCCATTTCACGGGAGAAAATATCGCTACTCATGTCACAAACGATAGGAACTTCGGTGTTGGGAATGCTTTGCAGTTGAGTCCCGAAAATAGTGTTATTACTCGTACAGTGGAAGTAATCCGCATCGGATGGAATGCTGTAATCTTTAGGGATATAATTGAAATTAGCATCTTTAGAGGAGGCCACTTCAACCACTTCACCAAACAATTTGGCTTCTTTTATAGCCTTGTTAGACCAGGTCCCGGTGTTGAGGTAAGCCGCTTTATTTTCCAGGAGATTATAAGCAACCATAAGGAATTCTGTGCTGGCTCCACCTTGAAGGAAGAGTGCCTTATATCCCTTATTCTGAAGGCCTAGATGCTCCAGGGCCAGTTCCCGGGCTTGCTCCATCACATCGACAAATTCCTTACTGCGATGGGACATTTCCAGGATAGAAAGCCCGATACCGTGATAATCCAGAACAGCGCGTGAGGCTTTTTCGAAAACCGACTGCGGCAATATGCAGGGCCCGGGGCTAAAATTGTGTTTTTTCATGAGTTGATTTTTCAGAATACAAAGATGTGAAGAAAGCGAATAAATAGTGTAAATAAAATGATATTTGTTAGGAAAACTTTCAACAGGAAATTAACGGGTTCACGTAATACCTATACTAGAATATTAATAGATCTCGATGCAATTCGCCTTCTGCGCACCGCTCGAACTTACATTGAGTGGGTTTCGATTCAAATTCAAAGTTATCATCTTGTTTTCAATTAACCCATCATTGCAAAGATCTTATTTGTCAGTTCGGGCACCGAACGAAGTGAGTCGTATTGAGAAGCGACGTTATTTCAGTGCCAATAAAAACGAGACCGTATCGACTCCGTCCGCATAATCCCATAACCGGGGAGACTGTGCTTGCCCAAATGGTATAGCCCCGGGCAATTCAGCATCGGATATAATGGCCTGTACATGTTCTTTATTTTCTGAAAGGTAGTCGGCAAGTGTGTCCAGCGAATTGTAATATTCGTAAAAGACCACCGAGATCGGAGAGGAGAAGGCGGTATCTTCCTTTAAAAGCATAAATTCATTATCCAGGAGGGGAATATCACTCATGAGATAAACCGCCTTGTTATAATCATAATTATTGATGTATTTGTTGTTGTTGATAATATCCTTCCAACTGAACATTGCATTGAAGAAAGGATCGAAATTATATTCCTTCGGAAGAAAGATCTTTGAAACATTCCTGCATCCCAGTCCGAAATAACGGAAGATATCATCAGCCAGTGCTTTAAGTTGAGAAGGGGTTTCGGTACCGGTGAGGACAGCCACCGAGTTACGGTTTCTTCGAATGATGTTCGGGTATTTCCCAAAATAATAATCAAAATAACGCGCCGTATTGTTACTTCCGGTAGCGATCACAGCATCGAAATGGCTTAATCTTTCTTCGGTAAACTCAATACGATCTGCGAATCCCGGTTCTAACTCAATAAGCTTTTTGGCTAAAAACGGCAAGAGAATGGTATCGTTCGAAGATAATTTAGCGAGGACATTGTTCCCGGTGATCAAAACTGAAAGGAAGTCGTGAAATCCAACCAGCGGAATATTACCGGCCATGACGATAGCAACAGTTTTAGGACCTTTTTGAGGGACTTCACATGTCGCCAGCCACTTCTTAAGATTGATTTCAGAAAGTGATTGACTCCAGCTCTTTAGTGCAAAACTTATGTTGTCATTGGTAAACCAGCTGTTATGCATGGAAGCGGACACTATAACTTCATCCATCCCTGCAGCTTCGGAAGACATAAATTTCCCGAGTTCTATGAAAGCGTTAATTCTTTGTTGTAATTGCATTGGGTGTTTGGAGTTCCCCTTTCCAGGACTTAAATTTGCGCAAAGTTAGAAAAAGAAATGCTATGGCTATTATAATCACAGACGAATGTATTAACTGCGGGGCTTGCGAACCCGAATGCCCCAATACCGCAATTTATGAAGGCGCGGACGACTGGCGTTATGCCGATGGTACCGACCTGAGTGGCGATGTGGTGCTACCCAATGGAAAAGCCGTAAATGCCGATGAAACACAGGAGCCTGTAAGTGATGAACTCTACTATATTGTGGCCGATAAATGTACCGAGTGCAAAGGCTTCCATGAAGAACCACAGTGCGCGGCCGTTTGTCCTGTTGATTGTTGTGTACCTGATGAAGACAATGTAGAGAGTGAAGAAACGCTGCTTGCAAAGCAGTCGTTTATGCATCGAGATTAAGAAAGCTTTCTACTACCGATTTAAATTGAATTTTCTACAATTATATTGTACACAACCTTCAATAAAATCTACTCATTCTGCCTGAGCCATGTCTGCAGCTATTCTTTATAGTGATAGTTAGCGATCAGGCATTTTAAAATAATCCTTAACCCAGGCGATAAGTTGATTATTACTCAGTTTCTGCGCTGCTTCGACGCCTGCCACATCAATGGTATTTCCCGGGAGATTCTCCAGTTCTTTCGCAAGTTTAACTTTCATCTGTGACGGCCCGAACAAGACCACAGAATCCAGGTCGTTCGCCTCGTCGATTATCGATTGCATGAATCGCTTAACCTGATGCTGCTGACGATTCTTTTTAACCTTTTCGTTGGTTAGAAACTGAGTGCCAAATCGTCCTTCTTGTTCACTTTCTCCTTCAAATCTTTCCCTGCTCTCGATACCTGATTCTATGGTTTTAATATACGGTGCCCCGGGTTCAATGATCATCGCTTTCTTGGAGTCGATCCAAATACCTGCCTTTTTCATATGTAGTTGTTTTAATGTGTTGAAAAATAGGTTTTAAATAAGTTGGCCGCAACTACTAAAGATACGAAATTATGGGCAAAATTCCATCATAAGGAGATGGTTTTTGAAACCATATGATACATTTAATTCAAATCATTTTTCTTCATTTCCGGACACGGGAAAGTAAAATGGCAGATCCGATCGCCATTGCTATGGCTATGCCGTTAAATACGATGTCCAGCATATCGAACACACGGTAGGGCAGAACAAGCTGAATACATTCATCCACGACCCCGATTAGAAGTGTGATGAGGAAAGCGACTATGGCAGGGTTGGGGATTCGCTTCCCGTTGTTGGCTCGTTCGGTAATGGCTTTATGGACAAATATCGCCAGGACACTATATTCCATCAGGTGACTGCGCTCCGGCAGTCCCAATCTCAGGAAGAATAGAACGTAAACGGCAATAATTCCTAATAAAACCGTTAATTCTGTCTTGCCCGGACGCGTTCGGAAAGCATGTAATATGATTGTTGCACCAACCAGGGCCATTCCTGCTATGAAAATGAATATACCAATCTGCTGGTTGCTAAATAATTTTGCCAGGGGTTGTCCAAGGAACAGGCCTGAATAGATAGCAACAAATACTACAACTACCCATATCCAGAGGCGCTTTTCCCTTTGGGAGGTATAAATGGAAGGGGATTTCATTTAATTTTAAGATACAAAAAGTAATCTTCGGTCTAACTACCACCAAAAGGTGTCCCGAAGATCCCAACTGCCAGTTCGGCCCATACAAGGAGGAACAGCACCACGATACCAATAACGAGGTACGCCCGTGAACTTTTGGTTTTAACTTTTCTTAAAACCAGGTCAATCAATAAACCAAATCCCAGTAGTAAGAAGCCCATGATGAGGAAATCGGACGCGGTCCAGTTTACCTGGTCACTGAATTGCATGGCAATGAAGGGGATCAATAACAGAAATATAATGAAACTGAATATGTAGAGTAATCTTTTGCCTAGTGCCATAATAATCGGATTTTAAATAAATAAAAAGTACTTTGAAATACAAAGTAAACAATAAAACCTATAATTTCCAAATTGGAAGCAGGGTTTATGAAATTCATCTCATAGCTAATTACCTTATTTTTAAATGATAGAGATATCCGTTACCAGTTTCCTGCATAGGTCAGCGGTTCCCCGGTCCATTGCTGCAAATACTCAAATCTTATCCTGTTGATCTGCCGTATGTGCATATAGTCGTGTGCCAGCCAGTTTGATAAGTACAATTTAGCCGTCATACGCCCGAATTTTGGATGCTGGTATGCATTGTCCCATTTCGGGGATGTAAGGGATTTCAGCCACACTACCGACATCTCTCTTTCCTTTAGAAAATTACCGAGCATGTTTTCGAAATCCTGCTCAATGTATTTTCGCTCTTGCACCCACCCAACCGGATATATAGGGGGTAGGGGAGTTTCCGGATTTTCCAGAACGAGTCTTGTCCGTGTACGGAAGTCCTCACGTTCCTCATCATGGAGATGACAGATAACTTCCAGCAGACACCATTTTTCAGGTTGCGATTTCCACAGGTATTCTTCCTGTTTCAATCCGGTTAGAAGTTCTTTAAAGACATTTCTATTTCGGGATAATTCCCGTATGATCTTTGCATGGTCCATCATTATTCGATTTCATTATAAAGTATGTATACTCCGACTAAAAAACTCCATATGTACTAAATGGTCTTTCGACACCTTTAAATTACAGAATATTCTACTCAGAATAGTTATTTATTTCATGCACATCCTTAACTGAACCGTACTTACTTCATTAAACTGTATATCTTCCACTGGGTCCCAAGACTTAATTACATCAGGAATATTATGAATAAGTCGGTCCCAGGAATCATCGGTTAGCTCTTGAATGAACGTTTTGAAATCTTCTGCCTCTGGATTAGATGGTAAGTAATATTCGTAGAAATCTACCATTCTGTTCAGCATAGGTACATACGGCTCAAGGTCCTTTGTGGTAGAGGCTTCGTCGCTATCCATCCATGCAATGGGAATTTGAGCGATCGAATTTGGTCTCTTCAGCTCTGTGCGCAATAATAGTTCTACATCGAAGGAAAACTTTGTTTCAATTACATTCTTCAGAAAGCTATCTAAGAAACGGGCGTCAAAGGCTTTAAATCCGCATTGTTCATCGGATATATAATTAATTGGATGGAGCAACCGTCGCCGCAGATATATAAATAATTTTCCTCTATTATTTCTGAATTCGGATCGCTGTGTAAAACACGTCTTTTCACGCCGTGAACCGATCGCCAGCGACTTATGTTCATTCACGATGGCTTCAACCAGGAGCCCGGACATTCCAAGATGGGAAGACAGGTCTGCATCGGTATAAAGGACAATGTTGTTTTTCCTTTTTAAGGATGCAGCATAGCGCAGACCATAAAGAATTGAACCTCCTTTCTGACTGTCACTTGCATCTTTCAATCCTCCTGCAAGAGGTGATTTCGAATCGATGGCATCTTGGAGGAAAAGCACCTTAATTCGATCACGATAAACAGAGTTATTTGCAATTTCCTGTGCCTTTATTCCACTTTTTTCAGGACAGCCATCATCAACGATCAGTAAATCCCAGGTCACGTTGGGCGAATCTGAAACTAGCCATTCTATTTGTCGGATCTTTTCATTAATACAATCCTCTCCCAAAGGGGTTTCGTGCGGGAAACTCATTCTTTCAATTTCCTTATAGATCGCAAACAGAAAGGTGATGTGAACGTCTTTCTTTACATGGCGCAAAGCGAATTTTGATTTACCCAATTTAATCGCTAGAACAGCGTTAAAGGTAGCCAATGGCGAAGCAGATAATTGCAGGTCCAGTTTATGGAGGGTTTCTTCCTTGAAGTTCTGCGAAAGATTTTCAATTTTTCTAAAAAGATCACTGTCCGTTAAATCGGTCTGAACCGGACATTTGTCAATGAATTCTTCAATTTCAATCATAAATATTTTTTTAACACCATCATCTACTTTCCAAACCCGCCAGACGATATTTTTGGGTTACCGAATAAAGATAGGAAGATAGAACTAATTATCGTCCTGAGAGTTTACCAGAAATGATAATAATCATAGTTAAATCAACCTACTATCCATAATTTTCAGAATTATATAAATAATGTGCAAAAATTGCATCTAAAGTTGAGAATATGGCAAAAGTTAGAGGAGCAATCGTAGTCGACACTGAAGCCTGTAAAGGATGTGAAGTTTGTATACCGGTTTGTGGGGAAGACGTGATCAGCATGTCAGCCGAAGTTAACCGAAAAGGTTATCACTATGCTTATATGAGCAATCCCGAAGCCTGCACCGGATGCATTAACTGTGCCTTGGTTTGCCCGGATAGGGCCATCGCAGTGTACCGAGTAAAAGTGGAAGCTTAACAACACAAAACGTATCCTATGTCAGAATTAAGATTAATGAAGGGAAATGAAGCATTGGCAGAAGCTGCTATCAGGGCGGGTGCCGATGCGTATTTTGGCTATCCCATCACTCCGCAATCGGAGGTAATAGAGTATTTAATGGACCAACGTCCTGAAAAAAGAACCGGAATGGTGGTCTTGCAGGCCGAAAGCGAGATAGCAGCCATCAATATGGTGTATGGCGCGGCCAGCAGTGGTAAGCGTGTGATGACATCATCATCCAGCCCTGGAATCTCTCTGAAAATGGAAGGGATCTCTTACCTGGCCGGAGCCGAATTACCGGCGGTAATAGTAAATGTGGTTCGTGGAGGCCCAGGCCTTGGAACTATCCAACCTTCGCAAGCCGATTATAATCAGGCTGTAAAAGGTGGTGGTCATGGGGACTATCGAATGTACGTGCTTGCGCCGGCATCGGTGCAGGAAATGTCCGATTTTGTCTCCGACGCTTTCGACATCGCTTTTAAATACAGAACCCCGGTAATGATCCTTTCAGACGGTCTGATAGGTCAAATGATGGAGAAAGTAGTGTTAAAAGACGAGAGAAAACGACTTACAGATGCTGAGATCGATGAAAAATATGGCAGCTGGGCTACAACCGGTAGAAAAGGAAGGGAACGAAATATTATTACTTCCCTGTACCTGGAAGCCGAACGCATGGAGCAAAGAGTTCGTAAACTCATGAATAAGTACCAGCGTATGGAAGAAGAGGATCTGCGTTATGAAATGATCCATTGTGATGATGCGGAATATCTATTTGTTGCCTATGGTTCCAGCGCACGTATCGCTCAAAAAGCAGTTGAACTGGGGCGTGAAAAGGGCATCAAAGTTGGTTTATTACGACCTATCACTTTATTCCCCTTCCCTAAAAAACAATTATTTGAATTGGCAGACCAGGTTAAAGGTGTGCTGAGTGTGGAGATGAACGCAGGGCAAATGGTGGATGATGTCCGCCTGGCAGTCGAACATAAAGTGCCTGTGGAACACTTCGGAAGAACAGGAGGTATAATTCACACCCCTGAAGAAATATTAGAAGCTTTAGAACAAAAAATCGTTAAAGATGGAAGTATTAGACATCATACGACCCGAGAACCAAGTCTTTTGTAAAACCGGACTTATGACCGACGCCACCCTGACCTATTGTCCGGGTTGCGGCCATGGTACCGCCCACAACATAACCATGGAGGTGATAGATGAAATGGGCGTCGTCGAAGATACTATTGGAGTAGCTCCTGTGGGATGCTCGGTATTCGCGTACGATTTTATGGCGGTGGATATGACCCAGGCGGCTCACGGACGTGCGCCTGCTGTTGCGACGGGTATCGCAAGGACCTGGCCGGATAAATATGTTTTTACTTACCAGGGGGATGGTGACCTGGCGGCTATTGGTACTGCTGAAACCATCCATTGCTGTAATAGAGGCGAGAACATCGTTATCATTTTTGTAAATAACGGTATTTATGGTATGACCGGTGGACAAATGGCACCAACTACCTTACCAGGGATGAAAACTTCTACTTCTCCTTACGGTAGAGAGATCGAGACCATGGGGTCGCCAATCAAGATGTCTGAATTGATCGCCAACCTGCCCGGAACCTATTATGTGACTCGGCAGTCGGTGCATACGCATAAACATGTGCGGAAAGCGAAGAAAGCGATCAGAAAAGCGTTTGAAAATACACGCCTGAAAAAAGGATTGTCTTTCGTAGAGATAGTTTCCAATTGTAATTCGGGCTGGAAGATGACACCCAACGAATCGAACATATGGATGGAAGAACATATGTTCCCTTACTATCCGCTGGGAGATATCAAGGTGAATGGAAAATTAAAACAGGTAGCATGACACAGGAAATAATTATAGCAGGATTTGGCGGCCAGGGTGTATTATCCATGGGAAAAATACTGGCTTATGCCGGAATGTTACAAGGCGAGGAGGTATGCTGGATGCCTTCTTACGGACCCGAGATGCGGGGTGGTACGGCTAATGTAACAGTAATTTTAAGCGATGACCGGATTAGCTCGCCCTATCTGAAAGTATACGATACAGCCATCATTTTGAACCAGCAGTCTATGGATAAATTTGAATCGGCTGTTAAACCGGGAGGTGTATTGGTATACGATCCTAACGGGATCACGCATCATCCCACACGAAGCGATATCGATATTTACCAGGTAGATGGCTACAGATTAGCTTCGGAAATGGGTAATAAGAAGGTGTTTAATATGATCTTATTGGGTGGATTCCTGAAGATAAAGCCCGTGGTGAAGATCGAGAACGTGCTGAAGGGACTTAAAGAATCCTTACCCGAGCGCTACCACCATTTGTTGCCGCTTAACGAAGAAGCCATTAACAAAGGAATGCAGAGCATTTTTGCATACGACGTTGAAAAGCAGCTCGTATTAGAGCATGCTTAGTGTCTACGGACAATAAACAGGGCGGCCTGGATCGCCATAACTTTAAAAATTAGTGTGATGAGAATACAGGTAAAAGATTTTATGACCACTTCTGTGATCACCGTGAAGGGGAACACTAGTGTTGGCGAGATCAGGGCACTTATGAGCAGAGAGGGCTTTCATGCCCTGCCTATTGTCAAGACAATGCCAAATGGGGATGTGACCATACGAGGTATTATCACTGCTACGGATCTGTGCAAAATAATGGACGATATATTAACCGCTGAGCAAATTTTAAAGCCTGGTAGGGTACATGTGATTCCACCCAACACCAATGCCCAGAGTGCGGCGAAAAATATGCTGAAACACAAGATACACCATCTGGTGGTGATGGAAGACGGGAAGATAATTGGAATGGTCAGTTCCCAGGATTTTGTAACCTTAGTAGCGAATTATGCGCTGGACACCAAAACGGATACAGTTATCTAGAGAACTGAGGCGTTCAAGTTATGTGCTTCCCATGGTTTTGGGTGGTCAGCGGAATCGATTGAGCCCGATGCTCGATGTGCGTCGCACTAAGCCCTAGGTCAGATCAGATCCTGGATGAGTTGCTTGTTATATATCGCTTATTACTCCCCTTTGGAATTTCAACCAGTCAAGGCCTTTACTATTTATAGTCATGTTAACAGGCACTGACAACATTGACTACAAAAATTCTACGATTCCTTATTAACCTTCAAGGTATGATCCCGGTACATCTTGTGTTCCAGCACCTGAGAAGGCATTTCTATACCGTTGCTATCCAGTACAGACTTGATATCAGCGATAACTTTACTACGGATGGTGTGCCCCATGTAACTGTCAGGTAATTTATTCTTGTTCATGATATTCACCCAGAAGAGTACCTGTAGGTCTATTGTGAATTCACCCAGCTCCTCGACCAACACGTAGGGGGCAGGCTTTTTCAGTACCTGTGTATTCGTGCCAAAATAATCCATAATTAGAATTCGGGTTGTATCGATAGAGCATTCCGGGGCGATGCCCAGACTGAAATTTATTCTTAGGAAGCCATCCCTGGTAAAATTGATTAGAGTATTCTTTATGATGGTCGCATTTGGGATATATATGTCTTTACCCTCAAAATTCCGCAGGTGTGTAAGCCGCAGGTCCAGGTCTTCTACCTTTCCCTTATAACCATCCACTTCGATGATATCACCAATCTCAAAAGGCCTTTTGATCGCCAGGATGATGCCCGAAAGAAAGTTTTCTCCAATATCTTTAAAGGCGAAGCCTATAACAATGGCCCCTATACCTGCACCCGCCACCAGGCTTCCTGCTACGCCACCAAAGCCAACTATGTTCAGGGCAATTATAAAACCGAAAATATAGAAAGACCACTTTGCAGCTTCCGAAACGAAGTTGGAGATTATGCTATCTTCCCATCTTCGCTGAATGCGCCTTCCAATAAACCTGTGGAATAGCTTACCCATGATAATGAACAGGATAATGACGACAAGGCCCACGATGATGTTGGGCAGCATGGCTGTAAATGTGGAATATAGTTCACCAAAGGCATTTCCCAGGTCGGTTTTCATAAATATTAAGAATTGATTCGATCTACAAAAGGTAAAGGTAAGGAACTTTAGCTTTCATAGATTTTCGCAAAATCTAATTCTATTACTATACATGCAAAGGATTCCTCTTCTCATTAGAGCAGCGAAAGGCTTTCTATTTGTTCTTTGGAATTTCAATTGTAAGTCGGCTGTGGGTTCACATTATGTCCCTGGAATACAGTTGACGATTTTGGAAGAAATGGATACTCATCCCAATCGGCTTTTGCTTTTAAATACTTTCCATTTTTTGTTACTGTAATAACCATTTTATGTGAAAGCCGGTATTTGCCTTGGTAGGACTTCAGTCGCAAGCTAGAGATCGGTAAAGGTTTGAAAACGTTTTCCGAATCGAAGAGTTTACCGGATTTTATATAGGTAGTGTGGCTCATTTGTGCAAAGCAAGGAGATATCGTGAATACATCTAAAAGTAGTAACAAAACCAGTTTGAGGGATCTACGTATGGTATGGATTGTTTATGGTTGTTATCCTTCAAAGCAGGGGATTGCAATGTGTTAGAGGCAGCGCAGTTGTAAAAATTGAGTGAAAGATGTGTCAATTCATATTCACAGGCCAGGTGTATTCTGTGAAATCAGTTCAATTAAACAATCCCCAATTTGCCAATTGCGATGAACATCTGCAAAACAATGAGCTCCCGGGCCTTTGGCGAAGAGAGGAACCACCGCAGCAGAGTGTTCATTTGTAGACCATCGGACTTGCATATTCGGGTAGTTGTTATAATCGGATAGGGTCGCGAGGCCTCCGGTCTCATGATCGGAGGTGAAAATAAGAAGTGTTTCACCGTTCTTCTCCACAAATTCCTGTAACATAGCGAGGGTCTTTTGCAGGGATTGCAATCCTTTCACCACCCTATCCGTATTGTTGGTATGAGAAGCCGAATCCATCTCCTCACATTCAACGAGCAATAGGAAAGCTTTCCCTTGATTTGTTAAGTATTCCAGGGCTGTTTCAGTGAGTTCGGGAAGGTTAGGTTCCGAATCCAGGTCCTGGATCTCGTCTTCCTCGAACAAGACTGCTACCGGGCTCGTTGCCGCATCTCCTGTTGGAAGCTTCAGTGAGGCATCGAGTAGTTGAAATCTCTTCTCCAGGATAGCAATCGTTTCTTCTACTTCAGGAACTTCGTCTTCTCCCACATCCTCCAGCTCTCCGAATAAAAGGTCGAGGTCACTGTTCGCCAGCTGGGTGAGGATGTCGCGTGCGTCATCTTCATTCCTGGTGTGGACAGTAAATGCAGCAGGTGTTCCGTCCCAGACGTAGGAATCGGTAACAATACCAGTGGCGTAATTCATCGCCCAGGCCATTTCAAAGATATTTTCTAAGGTTTCCCCCTCGTTGCTCATCCCTATATGCCCGAAATTAGTGGATACACCCGTTGCCATGGCCGTAGCCGAAGCTTCAGAATCTGTTAGTGGCCCAATAAGAGACCTGGGGTCGTGCCAACCTTTAACATCGAAAGCCTGCCAGACCGAAGGAGTATTTTCGGTTTGCTGGGTTTGCAGGGCCAGTGATAAATGACTAAAGCCCATTCCATCTGCTATAAAAACAATTATATTTTTTGGTTTTTGACCCTCGTATACTCCATTTAATTTACCCTCAACTTGCCCTGGTGAGAATTCAATATCTGAGGATGGAACGGAAACAGACATGTTGAAAATGTAATACACGCTTGAAAGAAGCACCAGAATTATAAGTGTAGTAAGAAGACTCGTTTTTTTCCAACTTTTCATAATTAATAGCTGAGGTCCAAAGTAGCAATAATGGCAATCTGCAATTCCCGCAGAACTTGATTCGTTTAAAGATACTAAGATTATGGGAAATTCGTTAATTTGGAGTTGGCGCAAACCAAATGAACTGGGGTAAGCAAATCATTGTTATGTACTGAAGATGGAAGCTCCAGCAGATCTTAAAAATAATATACTTAAAGATCACATTGCAGCTACTATTAAGGAAAAAAGATGTAGTCGATATTAATAACCTTAAATCTGAATTAGACTCAACATCAACATCTGATTTTGCAGCTAAAATGATGGAAGGTACACCAACTGTAGTATTTACAATTGAGTAATTAAATTTTGAGCTCTTTAAAATTTATTTTTAAATTGGTTACAACGGTTTTGTATATGAGGCGTAGTGGCGTTTATCCACTATGATTTTATACACCTTGTTAGCCTTTCGTTTTTATTTTGGAATCCTTCATCGCTGATTGAAATCATTTTTTTACAATTGATTATAATTGCTTTTTAACCTCATCTATAGATTCCTTCAATACTTTTTTTAGCTCTTCAAATGTGGTATCAGGATGGTTGTTCCAGTCTTCCACTGTATTTCCTATCACTCTTCTGTCCTGGTACTTATTCAGGGTGAATCTAACCATTCGGATTGCAGGCCTATTAGGCTCATCTTCGTAGGAACCAACCACTTCCTCCGATGCTTTTACAAGGGCGCAATATAGACTGTAGCTATTGTTTGCAGAGTCGTCGTCGCATTCTCCGTCGTCGTTTTTATTCCATTTAGAAGGGGTCGATAGAAGACCATCTACGCGTTGAAGAATTTCCAGGTCTGCAGCATCAAAAACCAGATAATGCTCACTATTCTCTAACTGTTCACCTAAATTTTGGTATTTGTTCGAAGCTTTGTACAATGCGACTAATAGTTTGTTGGTGACGTCAAGAATATCCTCGTATTTCCAGCCTGTATTACGATGGTACAGATACAATTTACTATACGCGCTAGAAAATTTTTCATTTTCAAATAATTGCTCCAAATCACTCTGAAAAGGAACTTTGTCTATTACAGCTGGCCTCCAATTGAGATTTTCTCTGTATTGATAACTATTTTTATATGCTTCACTTCGTGCATTGAAGTAATCTTTTGATTCATGCGGACCTGGCATAACTTCGCGCAATAATTCTACACCAGTTCGAAAATAGGATTCTTCATAGCGGTTAATATCCTTAAGTTTATATCCTACAATTTCTACATAGGCTACAATATTGTTTTTAAGTTCTTTGGAACTTAAAATGTCTAATCGCCCTGAATTGATCAGGGATTGCGCTGTTCCCAGAACCGGGCTGTAAACTCTACTCCCTGCGCCACCCCACACATAATTCTCTATGTCATCTGGCAGTTCATCTTTCCAAAATGCACGCAATACCTGTGCGCGTATTCTTGCTTCGCGAAAATCGCGTGCTATTATATTTTCCAATTCATACTGCGATTTACTTAAATCCGTAATAAGTTGTTCAATGACGACCTGTTCTGCTTTTTTTCGGTTGCGCTCTTTGTTCCATTCGTTGACTTGTAATGCCAATAAAATACCGAACATCACGAGGACAATTTCTCCAATGGCATATTTAAGGTACCTGCCAGTTTTATTTTTACTCATGAGGTCGTATCTAATTCGTCTAAAAAACTTAATCATAATCTAATTTACACTTTTAATACGTCCGCAAGCGGCTATCTCGCTCAAATGTCCACAGGACATTCGATTTACTGCTTAAATTAAAGCTCGATAATCTAAAGAATTTTATCATTGGTTATTGGTTGTGCTTTCGTTATTTTTTCATATCGACCAATTTCAATTCTTTATGGTAAGCTTCAATTCTCGAGTGTGCTGTTCCGTCAACTAATAAAATAACTATCAACATCGCAATTGTTGTAATACTAATTGCTCTCCATGTTGGTGAATTCAGAAATAGAATTAGTAATGCCGCAACGATAATCAAAACTGGAATCACCTTAAACACGACTGTGTATTCCTTTAAAGTACTTTCAGAACGTTCAATTTCGGACTGATAAAAGGCAAGAGAATCAGCCTTAAACGCTTTTTCAAATTGGGTAATCCTAGATTTATTAGTGAAAAACAAACCGAGTCCTATGGTCATAAGTAATAAACCTGCTAACAATGTTGGAATGATGTATGCTTTTGCTAAACCCGTTTTTCCTAACTGCCAAAATCCAATACTCGCGATTAAAAATAAAATTGCAAAAAAGATGAAGAAGCGTGTTGAGAAAACTTCGGCTTTCGCCCATTCAGTGGCTATTTTCAATAATTCCATAAAGTTCGTTTATAATTACACACAACGGTATTGTATAACGCTTCGTTGCGTTGTACTCAGATTTAAAGTTACTTAAAATTTGGGCATTTCTCGCTTCAGCGAATCATTCGGATGGAAACTTATCTAGCAATGAGCGTTATACGTTGTTGGCCTTTCGTTTTTAATAATTTTTAGATTTTAGAACCCAAAATTTATTTTGATTTCAGAATATCAATTAAATTAGTCCTTTCACTTATTATTTTCTATCTAACCCGAATCCTATAAGTGTATTTGTGATTTCCCATATCGGCTCTAAAACAGCTTGGTTACTCAGCAGAGCAACTGTAACACCTTTTTCACGATACGAGATCAATAGTGCACTTGTGCCTGATTGCCCTCCAATGCGATGGCAAACCCATCCATGCTTATTATGCTTCCAAATATTCCATCCCAATCCAGCATTTTCATCTAGTATCTGACCGTCGGATTCAATTGCATCTACCATTTTCTGAATATTTTTATTAGTTATTAACTTCCCACTTCTCCAAGCTTCAAAAAACACAAGAAGGTCAGTGGCTGTAGAAATTAGGCCTCCAGCAGGATAAATGTTGCTTAAATCATTATCAACATCCAAAATGATGTCATTCCCTTTCTTTTTGTACAGCTTTGCTTGGTTCAACTTCATTTCAAAGCGATCCTCAATATGTGTGTTATTCATTCCGCCCTTATCTAATATTAATTCCTTTAGATTGGTTGCATACGATTTCCCAGTTGCAGCTTCAATAACAGCCCCCAGAAGAGTAAATCCGTAGGACGTATATCTATACTTTGTTCCAGGTTGAAATTTTAATTTTCTTGTTTCAAATAATCTACTTGCATCTCGCAGATTATCATAATGTGTAAAAGAACGGGATTCTTTCCCCTTATAATGATCGATTCCCGAAGTATGACTTAACAAATGAATTACCTTTATAGGTCCTTTCTTATCTATTGGGTAATCAGGTAAATATTCTTGAATTGGACTCTGTAAATCGAGTTTATCTAATTCCACTAACTTTAATACTAGCGCAGTAGTTAGCACTTTACTTATCGAACCTATGCGGTAGAGTGTCTCGGTACTGGCCTCAACTTGTTTTTCTTTATTTGAGAATCCAACTGCTCCTGACCAAATAATTTTACCATCAACCAGAATACCTGCTGATATTGATGGTATGTTGTACTCATTTATTACCTTTTCGAGGTATGCGGTTATTTCATTCTCAGACGACTGAGCCCAACTAATATTTGAAAGACATATTGAAATTGTTAGTAAAATGAGTTTATATTTCATGACACAGTACTGTGGTTTATAAGTAATTATTCTCAATAGAATATAAATTAGTTAGGCGTACATAGGACAATATAGTTACACGATTTATTTGATTTGTTCTCAGGTCATTAATAAACATAAAGATTTAAAACAGAATTTTGATTCAAATAAATGCCAACGCTTAGTGTAAAATGCGTTTTCAATGCATTTTACATATTGTTGTAGCTAGTTTTCTTCATTTTAAAAATTAATAGTGAAACAAGACCATTTACAATTGCTGCAATTAAACATGGTATGAAACTAAAAATCAATATAATTGGCAAGCCAATTAATCCGTCAAACCATCCATGTCCACGAGCTTCTGCCATTCCAAAGGCTTTTTGCAATACTAATAGAATTTCTTGGCAAACACTCCAGGATACAAGACATGCTAATAATGTAAATAGAAATATTATCAATGACTTTGATATTGCACTATTATATGATTCGACTCTCTTGTTGGTACCTTTAAGAAAAATGAATTTGTAACCAGTCCAGGTTCCAACTATCATCGTGGGAATTCCCGTTAAGATTTGGCTTAAATAAGGTGAATTTGGCCCTCCCCATTGGCCAATATTAGCTATTGGTCCTATCAGAGAAGGAATCGAGGAAAGGAGAAGAATTATTAAAAATGATATTTTGTTATTCAATGAATTCATGTGCTATTTTTAATTAACCACAATGGTCTTGTATATGATTTTGGCGGTCTACGGCCTGCGTAGCCGAGCTACTTCAGAGTAGGAGGCTGGCGGCTTCACGTTGGCGCGCTGCTACAGCAGAGCGTAGTGTATGCGCGCGAGGGAAGCCCTGGAAAGCCGCTTGACGTTTTATCAGTTATTCTAAGGTAATCTTTTTTGTGGGAATTCAAATTCGCTTAACCCACTTAGCCATGAATTATATTCGTTGTTATGCGTTCGTTTTTTATCAAATCAGCACTTTATAATTTAAGCTTGCTTTTTTCTATTTGTGTAAGTAAAAATTAAAACCCACCAAATAATTGTTATTGGGCCAAGATCCATCAGGCCCGCGCTTTTGGGTGGGTTTGGGAAAGCAATGAGGTTTAAAACCAGTAACCCCAACGACGATGCTACACCTACTAATCCGATAATGAACCCAAGCTTCTTTAATTTTAGAAAGCTTAATGAATAAAACAAAATTCCGAGCGAGTAAAAAATATCAAAAGCAATGTCCATGCCTTTATGAACAGAATTTGTCAATTTAAATGTTACGTTTGCGTTATCATTCTCTTTTAATGAGTCGAAAATTTCAGAACCAGCCTGTTGAACCACTAACATTGTAGTTAAGATTGCAAACGCAACAATCAAAAAATTATATCCAACAGCTTGAACTTCAACAAATTCCTTTTCTGGTCTGTAATTTTTTCCAAACTTGTAACGCCTATAATAGCAATAGGCCCCAATAGAAACATTGGTATTCGAACAAATTCAACAGGTAGACTAATAATTTCAGTTGCATTGATAACGTAAACTGCTATCAAAAATAATCCTATCAAACTAAGTGCATTTTCGAGAATTCTTTTCATTGATTGTCTTTATCTTTCTGTTCTTTAAATAACGCTTCACGAGCATATACATTTCCGTAGTCGCCATCGGCATTGTACTGGTCACATTTCAGTTCCTTCTTAAAACCCAGCTCGAACAATATCCGTTGGAGGTCCGTCACCAGTTCTTTTTCGATAGAACCTTTCTTCAGCATTCCCGAGAAATTAGGTTGGGCAAGTGCCGCTTCCAGTATGTTGGAGCATTCAGTGCTCATACGTTTTGTTAACTGTACACAAATCCCCTGTAACGTGCTGTTTGTCAGTTTGCTGTAGGGGAGGATACCATTTAAAGATAGGGAAAAATTGTTGAAAGCTAAAAGTCGGAAGCAGGCATTGTCACTTCGAATGTTTTCTTGAGCGAAAGCGAGGGAAAATGTATCGAGAAGTGGTTATTAAGTTTTCTAAGTCCTCGATACAATTTGCTTCGCAAATCACTCGAACTGACATAGATCTCGATACGAATTTGCTTCGCAAATCACTCGAAAAGTCATGGTTCTCGAAACAATTTTCCTTCGGAAAATCACTCGAACTGACAATCACCGTCGCTTTTTCGCAGCAACAGTACCACCAATAATAAGAAAACCAATAAGGTAGCCGATCCAGTACCAGGCCCCGGTATTGTTAATGGCATAGATGCCCACATCCATCTTAAAGATCTTTCCTATCACAGCGAAGGGCAGGCAGATGCCGTGCCAGACACCGTAGAAAAAGCCGTATACTTTGTCGTTCACACCATCGGGTGCACAAGACGTAACGGCTACAAGAACAATAAGTAATAGAAAGACCTTAAGAAAATGAGTGGTTTTCATAGGTGGTAGTTTCCTGTAAAGATAACCAATACCTTGTTTTAATGGGAGGGGGTGCAATTGAAAATCGTAACAAAAGTTGCAAAACTAATTTTGTATCTTCGGTTTATGCCTGTCTGGTTACATATACTGATTTGGGTGGCAGTGATCTACATCGCTATAAGTATAGCCCTGTATTACCTGCAGGATTACTTTCTCTTTAAGCCGGAGAAACTTCCGAAGGATTTCCAGTTCTATTACGAACATCAGAAAGTAGAGGAGTACAACATTGAAACCCGGGACGGAGCCGTCATCAACGGCTTGCATTTTATGACCGATAATCCCAGGGGAGTGGTGCTTTACCTGAAAGGGAATTCGAAGAGTATTAAGGGATGGGGAAAGTACGCTGTGGATTTCACTCGACACGGCTTCGATGTGATCATGGTGGACTACCGCGGCTTTGGCAAGAGCATTGGCAAACGTTCTCAGAAAGCCATCAAGCACGACATCCAGTATATCTATAACAAGATCCGTGAAAGGGTTCCGGAAAAATACATCATTCTATACGGGCGATCCCTGGGCTGTGGTTTTGCTACCAAACTGGCCTCTATGAATAATCCGCGCATGCTTGTACTGGACGCGCCTTACTATAGTCTCACCAAGGTTACGGGACGTTATATGCCCTTTATGCCCCTTTCGGTGATCCTGAAATACCCTATGCCTACCTATAAATGGCTGAAATATGTGAAATGCCCTATCCGAATTATTCACGGAACCAACGACAAGCTTATTCCTTTTAAGAGCAGCGTTAAGTTGTCTAAAATAAACCCGGAACGCACCCGTTTGTACCCGGTTATAGGGGGCGGACATAAAAACCTGAATAATTTTGAATCCTATCATAAAATGTTGGGAGAGATTATTAATTTTGTGGAACAAAAAATTGATCTCGAAACTACGAGTTTAGGAGTAAAACATTCAGTTAAAAAATAATATGCGATTGCTTAAGAAAGTCCTTTTATTCATTGTAGCCACAATTGTTATCGTACTTATGGGAGCGTACTTACTTCAGGAAAAATTCATCTTTTTACCCTCCAAACTACCCCAGGAGTATGTGTATGAATTCGATCATGATTTCGAGGAACTCTTCATCGAGACAGAGGATGGAGCCCGATTGAACGCGCTTCATTTCAAACAGGAGAACCCAAGGGGTATCATTGTGTATTACCATGGGAACGCCGGGGATCTCTCGAGATGGGGAGAGATCACTTCGTATTTCCTTCAGTATAATTATGAAGTGCTGGTCATGGATTACCGCACCTACGGAAAGAGCACAGGTAAGATCTCGGAGAAAGCACTTTACAGCGATGCCCAGCTTTTTTACAATAAGGCAAAGGAACTGTTTCCCGAAGGGAAGATCGTCGTGTATGGCCGTTCTATTGGTACGCCAATTGCCGCCTACGTTGCCTCTAAGAATGACCCTAAGAAACTAATTTTAGAAACACCGTTTTACGATTTCAAGAAACTGGTAAAGGATAAGTTCCCGTTGGTTCCCCTTGGATTATTGAAATACGAATTTCCCACGGCTCACTTTGCCGATGATGTAAAATGTCGCATCGTTATCATCCACGGAACAGATGACGGGATTATACCTTTTGAAATGGGGATGCAACTATATTCGGTACTGCCTGAAGAGGAACGGAATTTTATAACGGTGAAGGGTGGAAAGCACAACGACCTGATCACATTTCAGGAATACCGGCTAACGATCTACAAGGAATTGCTCTAGTTACCTTTTTTCTTCTTGCTGAGTTTACGAACTCCTTTCCCACGCCGTTCAAGCTTCTTGCGATTCTCCTCAAGAGCTTTCAGTCGAGCTGCTTCTTGCTCTGCTAAGATCTTTCGTTGCTTTTCAGCTTTAGCCTTTGCAGCTTCTATGGATTCCTGAAGTTCCTTTTCCTTCTGAAGTTTATTAGACTGGATCATCGCTTCATTCTGCGCGTCGATCTCGGTTTCATCCACTACCATTTTCTCTTTATCCTCCAGTTTGGTCTTTTCACTGAAGACCTGGTTTTCCTGTTCGTCATCGGCAACGATCACCGCGCCTTTTTCCGAGGTGGTAGCTTCCACCTCCTGGACGATCACAGTACTGCCCTCTTTCTTTACCACGCGTTTTACGGTGGTCTCCTCTTTAATGGTCTTATTTTCCTGGGCGAGTCCCATGCCTGTGACAAGTAACAGGAGCAGGCCGAATAATGTAATTGTTTTCATGGTATGGAAGTGAGATTATGATTAATAAAGGTATTGTAAAAATATGCAATATCCTTCAGAAGTAAAATATCCTGCATAAAAAAACTCCTTTAAACGACTGATTTAAAGGAGTTTTACTATAAGTATAAAGTAGTTCTAGTTGCCGTCTTTCTTAGTGGCTTTCTTGGCCTTTTCGATTTCTTCAGCTCTTAACATTTCCTGAGTCACCACTTTCTTTTTTCCTGAAGCAGCTTGCTC
Source organism: Flavobacteriaceae bacterium (assembly GCA_013043685.1). Taxonomy (GTDB): domain Bacteria; phylum Bacteroidota; class Bacteroidia; order Flavobacteriales; family Flavobacteriaceae; genus Pukyongia. The sequence continues at coordinate 25,128 of JABDNT010000046.1, forward strand.
CTGTCGAGCTTTAGCTTCTGCTTTTTTAGCCGCTCTTATTTTAGCGCCTTTTGCTTCACGCTCTGCTAACACCTTTTTCATATCGTTCGCAGGCTGATCTTGAGAAACACCACTCTTCTCATCCATAGTAGGACTTGTAGAGGAAGCTGCTTTTTGAACAACTGCTTTTTTAGACGAATTTGCGGCAAGTACGTCGCTATCTTCCTGAGCATTAACTGCAAAGCTCGCTACAAGAAATGCACATGCAAATAGTATTGTTTTTTTCATAATGTACTGATATTTTTAAAGAGGTTATTATTTGATGAGGAAAGATACAAAAATTGAATTAAAAACAAACTATTTATTAAAATCTAATCAAACCATCTGATAAATATCCTAGGGTATCTCTTATATTTGCACCTTCGAAAACGGAAACTAATTCCAGGTTCGAATTATTTTTTAAGTAATATGAAGGCAGGAATTGTAGGATTACCGAATGTAGGGAAATCAACCTTATTTAATTGTTTGTCGAACGCCAAGGCACAAAGTGCGAATTTCCCGTTCTGTACCATCGAACCTAATATAGGGGTCGTGAACGTTCCCGATAACAGGCTGGTGAAACTGGAAGAGCTTGTAGAACCCGAACGCGTGCTACCAGCAACGGTAGAGATCGTGGACATTGCCGGCCTGGTAAAAGGAGCCAGTAAAGGGGAGGGACTTGGGAACCAGTTCCTGGGTAATATACGTGAAACCGACGCCATACTTCATGTGTTGCGTTGTTTCGACAACGAAAATGTGGTGCACGTGGACGGCAGTGTAGACCCCGTTCGTGATAAAGAGACCATCGATATTGAATTACAGCTGAAAGACCTGGAGACCACAGAGAAACGAACAGATAAGGTAGCACGTGCTGCCAAGACGGGCGACAAGGAAGCGCAAAAAGAGTTGGCTGCTTTAACAAAGGTAAAGGAGGGGCTGGAAACAGGAATATCGGTTCGAGCCATCGAGCTGAATGAAGCGGAACGCGAAGAATATATCAACCGTATGCAATATATTACCGATAAACCCGTGATGTATATATGTAATGTGGATGAAGCTGCAGCGGTTAGTGGTAATGATTATGTTGAAAAAGTAAAAGCGGCGGTTGTAGGTGAGAATGCCGAAGTATTGGTACTCGCGGTTGGAACCGAGGCCGATATCACCGAACTGGACACCTTCGAAGAACGACAGATGTTCCTGGAAGATCTTGGGCTGGATGAACCCGGGTCGGCCAAACTAATTCGAGGGGCATATAAACTACTCGACCTGCAAACCTACTTTACTGCCGGGCCAAAAGAAGTGCGCGCCTGGACTATTCCTGTAGGGGCCACAGCTCCACAGGCAGCAGGTGTGATCCATACCGACTTTGAAAAAGGCTTTATCCGTGCAGAAGTAATAAAATACGACGATTATGTAACTTATGGCAGTGAAGCCAAGGTGAGAGAAGCAGGGAAATTAGGGATAGAAGGAAAGGAATATGTGGTTCAGGATGGAGATGTGATGCACTTCCGATTTAACGTCTAAGCAAATTCTTCTTAAATAGTTCAAAATAATTCCTTGTGCTGATACATGAAAGAACCATGTTGTTTTTTCGAAATCAGGACCCTGGAATTCCGCACGTAATTTTTCGGAAAAATTATTAACAATAACGGCCGATAATTGTTAGTTACTTTCCAAAAATTCGGTTTACATTTTCTACGTGAAACCCTATATTTAGGGCGTATTCAGGAATAATTTATGGCGCAGACCCAATATACCGAAGAGAATATCCGATCGCTGGATTGGAAGGAGCATATTCGCATGCGTCCCGGTATGTATATCGGGAAGCTGGGAGATGGTTCTTCCCCCGACGACGGAATCTATATCCTCCTGAAAGAAGTGATCGATAATTGTATCGACGAATTTGTAATGGGCGCCGGTAAGACCATCGAAATTCGTATCAAGGATAAAGAAGTGCGTGTTCGTGATTACGGCCGGGGCATTCCCCTGGGCAAAGTCGTGGATGTGGTTTCCAAAATGAATACCGGCGGTAAATATGATACCCGTGCGTTTAAAAAATCGGTAGGCCTGAACGGGGTAGGGACCAAGGCAGTTAACGCTCTCTCAGCATTCTTCAGGGTAGAGTCGGTTCGTGACGGTAAAATGAAAACCGCAGAATTCGAACTGGGCGAATTGAAAGTCGATTCCAAAATAGAAGCATCAGCCAAGCGCAAAGGAACCAAGGTGATCTTCATTCCCGACGAAGGGATTTTCAAGCATTATAAATATCGCAATGAGTACGTTGCGAAAATGCTGAAGAACTACGTCTATCTCAACCCCGGCCTGACCATTGATTTCAATGGGGAGAAATTTCATTCTGACAACGGCTTAAAGGATCTCCTTGAAGATAATATGGCGGTGGAAGATATGCTGTATCCTATTGTTCATCTGAAAGGTGATGATATTGAGGTGGCCATTACACATCATAAGACCCAGTATAGCGAGGAATATCACAGCTTTGTAAACGGACAAAACACTACTCAGGGAGGGACCCACCAGGCCGCTTTCCGGGAAAGCATTGTAAAGACCATACGCGAATTCTACGGAAAGAATTACGATGCCAGCGATGTACGTAAATCTATAGTCGCAGCCATTAGCATCAAGGTGATGGAGCCCGTATTTGAGAGTCAGACAAAAACCAAGCTGGGTTCCACGGAAATGGGAGGTGATCTTCCAACAGTAAGGACCTACATCAACGATTTTGTAAAGACCCAGTTGGATAATTACCTGCACAAGAATCCTGAGGTCGCTGAAAAGATCCAGCGAAAGATCATGATGGCCGAAAAGGAGCGCAAGGAATTGAGTGGTATCCGAAAACTGGCTCGTGAACGTGCCAAGAAGGCCAGTTTGCATAATAAGAAGCTTCGCGATTGTCGCGTGCACCTGGGGGATATGAAGAAGGAAGCCAGGTTGGAAACGACCTTATTCATTACCGAGGGTGACTCGGCCAGTGGTAGTATCACCAAAAGCCGCAACGTGAATACTCAGGCTGTATTTTCATTGCGCGGAAAGCCATTGAACAGCTACGGCATGTCTAAAAAAGTGGTTTACGAGAACGAGGAATTCAATTTGCTGCAGGCAGCGCTTAATATTGAAGAGTCCATTGAAGACCTTCGATACAATAATATAGTGATCGCCACCGATGCCGATGTGGATGGTATGCACATCCGGTTACTGCTGATCACCTTCTTCCTGCAGTTCTTTCCGGAACTGATCAAAGAAGGCCATCTTTACATACTGCAAACGCCTTTATTCAGGGTTCGGAACAAGAAGGAAACTATTTACTGTTATTCGGAAGAGGAAAGGGTTAACGCCATAGAAAAGTTAAAACCAAAGCCCGAGATCACCCGATTTAAGGGGCTTGGGGAGATATCTCCGGATGAATTCCAGCATTTCATCGGGGATGATATGCGCCTGGATCCGGTTATGCTGGATAAGGCGATGAGCATAGAGGAATTGTTGAAATTCTATATGGGTAAGAACACACCCGACCGCCAGGAATTCATTATTAACAACCTTAAAGTGGAACTGGACAAAGTAGAGGATTAATCAATGACGGAAGACGAACACAACGAAGAAGAACTGAACGGCCAGCCAGGGGAAGAGCAACTCACTACGGAAGGCGATACAGCGGAGACTATAACCCGTGTTACCGGTATGTACCGGGATTGGTTTCTTGACTACGCTTCCTATGTGATCCTTGAGAGGGCTGTACCTGCTATAGAAGACGGCTTTAAGCCGGTTCAGCGACGAATCATGCACTCCATGAAGGATTTGGACGACGGCCGGTACAACAAAGTGGCGAATATCGTTGGGCATACCATGCAGTATCACCCTCATGGGGATGCCAGTATTGCAGATGCCATGGTGCAGATCGGTCAGAAAGACCTGCTCATTGATACCCAGGGTAACTGGGGAAACATTCTCACAGGGGACCGTGCGGCTGCTTCACGTTATATTGAGGCGCGGTTATCCAAGTTTGCCCTGGATGTGGTCTACAATCCGAAGATCACCGAATGGCAGGCCTCCTACGACGGCCGAAGAAAAGAACCTATAAACCTTCCGGTGATGTTCCCAATGCTTTTAGCGCAGGGAGCTGAAGGTATAGCCGTGGGGCTTTCTACCAAGATATTACCGCATAACTTCATTGAACTTATCGATGCTTCGGTAAAGCATTTACAAGGGAAACGCTTCCAGGTTGTACCCGACTTCCCAACTGGTGGGATCATGGACGCTACCAATTATAACGAGGGTATTCGCGGAGGAAAGATACGGAGCAGGGCACGGATCAACCAGGAGGACAAGAATACTCTGGTGATCACCGAGATCCCATTCGGAACCACCACCACCTCATTAATCGATTCCATACTGAAGGCTAACGACAAAGGCAAGATCAAGATCAAAAAGATCGAGGATAATACTGCGGCTGAGGTTGAAATACTCATTCATATTCCAAGTGGTATCTCTCCGGACAAGACCATCGATGCCCTGTATGCTTTTACAAATTGTGAAACCTCCATATCACCGCTTGGCTGTGTAATTGAAGACAACAAACCGTTATTTATAGGCGTTAATGAAATGTTACGGCGTTCGACCGACCGCACCGTTGAATTGCTGAAGAGCGAGCTTGAGATCAGGTTAGGAGAACTGGAAGAACAATGGCACTTCGCATCTCTGGAACGGATCTTCATTGAGAACCGGATCTATCGCGACATCGAAGAGGAGGAAACCTGGGAGGGAGTGATCAAGGCTATTGATAAAGGATTAAAGCCTCACGTGAAACATTTAAAGCGTGCCATCACCGAAGAGGACATTGTTCGTCTTACAGAGATACGGATCAAGAGAATTTCTAAATTCGATATTGATAAAGCACAGCAAAAGATTGATTCGTTGGAAGATAGCATTGCTGAAGTAAAGCATAACTTGAATAATCTTATCGACTATTCGATCGCCTATTTTAAACGCCTTAAGAAGGAATATGGAAAAGGGAAGGAACGTAAGACCGAGATTCGTGTCTTCGATGATATTGAAGCTACCAAAGTTGTTATTCGGAATACCAAACTCTATGTGAACCGGGAAGAAGGTTTTGTTGGAACCAGTATGCGCAGGGATGAATATGTGACAGATTGTAGTGATATTGACGACATCATTGTATTTACCCGTGAAGGTAAGATGATGGTGACCAAAGTAGATTCCAAAACCTTTATCGGCAAAGGAATCATTCATGTAGCTGTATTCAAGAAAAAAGACAAGCGCACCATTTATAATATGATCTATAAAGACGGTACACGTGGTGCGACCTATGTAAAACGATTTGCCGTTACATCCATCACCAGGGATAAGGAATACGACCTTAGCGCGGGCAGTAAAGGCTCTAAGGTGATTTATTTCACCGCTAATCCTAACGGAGAGGCTGAGGTTGTTACCATCATGCTAAGACAGTCCGGAAGTATCAAGAAATTGAAATGGGACCTGGATTTTGCCGATATACTGGTAAAGGGACGTGCTTCAAAAGGAAATATCGTCACCAAATACTCGGTGAAACGGGTGGAACTGAAAGAGAAAGGCTTATCTACGTTAAAGCCAAGAAAGATCTGGTTCGACGACACTGTTCAACGTCTTAACGTGGATGGCAGAGGGGAGTTGCTGGGAGAGTTCACCTCGGAGGACCGGCTTCTTATCGTTAGGCAGAACGGCACAATCAAAACGGCTATACCGGAAGTGACCATGCGTTTTGACGACGATATGATCATACTCGAAAAATGGGAGCCAAAAAAGCCGTTGTCGGCTATTTATTGGGACGGAGATAAGGAATTATTTTATGTGAAGCGGTTCTTGATAGAGAATCCGGATCGTGATGAACAGATCATTTCAGGCCATCCCAAATCGTATCTGGAAAAATTATTTACCGATCACCGGCCAATGGCCGAAGTTGTATTCGTAAAGGAAAGGGGGAAGGATCGCAGGCAAAATATGGAGGTGAATTTGGAGGAATTCATTGCCATAAAGGGGATAACTGCGATGGGGAACCAACTTACTAAAGACAAGGTGCTGGAGATTAATGCTCTGGAACCCTTGCCTTACGATGCCCCGAAGCCGATACCGGCGGAGGAAATGGATGTGATCGACGAAGAAGCGGTTACTTCCGACACGTCCAAAGTGAAGGACAAAAAATCGAACCCATCCGGTAAAGACAATCCTGCCGGAGATGCCGACGGAGAAGGCCAGACCACTTTATTCTAATGAAAAAATGAAAAAGTTCATCCGGGAATTCAAGGACTTCGCCGTTAAGGGTAATATGATCGATATGGTTGTCGCAGTTGTGATTGGTACCGCGTTCAATGCCGTCGTAAGTACCCTGGTGAAAAAGGTGATTATGCCGCCATTGTCACTGCTTACCGAGGACGTAACCTTATCTAATAGGAAATATGTGCTCCGTGAGGCTTCTGATAAGGTTGAAGAAGTAGCAATTGGCTGGGGAGAGCTTTTGGAAGTGATGGTCGATTTCGTAATTATCGCCTTTACGATCTTTGTGGTGATAAAGGGTATGAACCGCTTTAAAAGCAGGGCAGAAGACCCTAAAGATAAAGAGGTTGTTACACCCAAGGACATCGAATTACTTTCTAATATCGAGCGCCTGATGGAGGAGCAGAACGAACTACTGAAGAATAAATAACCGGCTATTTATCGAGTTCCTCATCTAATTCGACCGTGGTAACAATATCACTGGTCTTTCTTCTGTATCGCATATTGAGGAATTCGATCAATAAAGAGAAAGCGATCGTAAAGTACAGATATCCTTTTGGTATCGCACCTATTTCCTGGTCGAATACGATAAGATGCGACAGGTGAGCGCTTTCCGCGATCAGCATAAAGCCTATCAGGATAAGGAAAGCAAGGCCCAGTATCTGCACCGTAGGATGTTTTGTTACGAATTTACCCACCGGGTTCGCGAATAACATCATGATAATTACCGATACAACCACTGCGATGATCATAATTAACAGGGCGTCCTGAGGTGTTTCTCCAACACCATTGGTCATACCTACCGCAGTAAGGATCGAATCGAATGAGAAAACGATATTTATAAGTGTGATCTGAATGATTGCCTTAGTGAGGGTTGTAGACCTTCCTTTTCTTACTTCCCGTTCATCGTGGCCTTTGTCCTCCACTTTTTCATGGATTTCGCTTACACTCTTATATAACAGGAACAGCCCTCCGGCGAATAGTATAAGTGCCTGCCCACTAACTCCAACCTTCAGCCATGATAAGTTAAGGTGCCAGAACGGGGCTTCCATAGCTACTAGCCAAGAAATCCCGAATAACAAGATAATACGGATAAGCATCGCTAAGAAAAGCCCGATATTGGTGGCTTTAACCTGCAGGTTTTTCTTCAGTTTGCTGGCAGCCAGCGATATAAAAATAATGTTGTCGATACCCAGTACAATCTCAAGTATAGTAAGGGTTAGTAGTGCCATAAAGGCGTCTGGAGTAGTTAATATGTCGAACATAAAGGCTTATTTGGCGCTAAAATTACAAGAATTTTGTGGAATGTAGCAGCAGCTGTTAGTTACTTGTTTTAACTGCGGATGCCCGGCTTTTGCTTGATTTCCCCACTTCGTTAAATTCGAAGGTGTAGGCATTTCCTTTGGTGGTCAGTATCTTAATATGGATCGCCTTTTCTTCGGCCATGCTCTTCGGGTTAAGTTTGCGCAGCACATACTCACAGTCGTTTATCCAGCGTATTGAAGCCGTGTCGATGCTCTCTTTGTAGTATTCGATCTCTATGGAATCATTGCGTTCAATGCGCGTGGTATATACCTCCGTACCACTAACTGCCTCGAACTTGAAGGTTCCGATTCTGAAATCGGCGCAGTTTCGCTCTACTTCATAACAAGAGGTGAGCAGTAACAGTAGGAGTAGAGAGGAAATTATTTGCATTGCGGAATTTTGCTGCAAATTTCCGAAAATTCAAGAAACTATGTTAGTTTTTATAGGATTTAAAACTTCCGTCCTTATAGAAGATTACAATTCTGTCTATATCAGGGTCCTGAAAAGTTGAAATCGGATCTTTTGCGGAATTTTCAGCTGATGAAATTACCGTGGGTTCATGTAATGAGCTTTCCGATGAGGTTTCTTTAATTTCTTCTGAAGATGATTTTACAGCAGGGAAGGAGCCTTTCCCATTTAGCAACCAGTACAATTCAACCTCGGGGTAGTGCTGAATCACCTTCAGAACAAAATCCAGGCTCGGCTTATTTCTTCCCGAAAGTAAGTGCGAAATTGTAGAGCGGTTTACTTCGATCTCGTCGGAAAATGCAGTGGCTGAAATACTGTAATATTCCAGTATTTTTTGTAGCCTTTTTGCGAATTCCTGACTGTTTACCATTGTAAATCGACACTTTACCTTATAACGTTTACAAATGTAAAATATTATAGCTATATAAGCTAATAATAGGGTGTATATCTACCCGTATACTTACATTATTACTTGAAATAATAATATTCAAAATATTGAAAATAAGTAATATATGGTTTATATTATAAATACAAATAATATATGGGGTGATTTTCAGGTCTATTTGATAGATTTTGTTTACCTATGTCATCAATCACCGTTGCATTTCATGTTTACAATTGTAAACAAGCCATTGTTTACCTTTGTAGGCAGTATGAAAATCCAGGAGTTGTATTCCAAGCATTTTAAGTGTGAACTAAGTGGTCGTTATATTCATAATGAACACATCATTCCGCTGTTGGAGAACGCGACGAAAATTGCAAAAATTGAACAGATCGGATCGTCGGAAAATGGACTTCCTATTTATTCGGTTACATTGGGAACCGGCAAAAAAAAGATTTTGGCCTGGTCACAAATGCATGGAAATGAATCGACAACTACCAAGGCCTTGTTCGATTTTCTTCATTTTATAAAGCAAAAGAAGTTCTACGTTCAGGATATTTCAAAATTTTTAGGTGATTACACCTTTGTTTTTATTCCTATACTAAATCCTGACGGGGCATTTACCTACACACGTGAGAATATTAGTGGCGTTGATCTGAACCGGGATGCATTGGATTTACAGCAAAAAGAAAGTATGATCCTCAGGAACCTGTTCGAAGAATTTGAACCTGATATGTGCCTGAACATGCACGATCAACGTACTATTTATGGCACTACCGAAGGTAAAACAGTCACTGTTTCATTCCTGGCGCCGGCTGCAGATCCCACCCGAACCATCACGGAAGCGCGTAAAGCTGCGATGCAGCATATTGCAAGGGTTAATTCGGCCCTGCAGCTATTAATACCGGGACAGGTGGGGCGTTATGACGATACCTTCAACGCAAATTGCGTGGGTGATGCCTGCACAATGGCTGGTGTTCCTTCAATTCTTTTTGAAGCTGGGCATTTTCCCGGGGATTACCAGCGAGAGAAAACGCGCGAACTGATCTTTTGCGCACTGTTGGAATTGTTTCATATTACAAACTTCGGGACCATTGATATCGGATATAAGGAATATTTCCAGATTCCCGAGAATCAAGTGAATTTCAAGGACGTTATTATTCGAAATGTGCGTCTTTCAGGCCATGAAAATCCTGTTTCCATAGCTGTTCAGTACCAGGAAGTGTTAAGAAACGGTAAAATTTGCTTCGATCCGGTAGTGGATTCCATAGGTGATCTCGATGAATGGTATGGACACTACGAAAACGATGGAAATAAGGGGTTCGCATTATTAAATTATCATGAAAAAGAGGGAATTGGTGAGAAAATTGTAACGATTGTTGATGAAATCACACAAAACACGCTATTTAATTCAGCTAATAAATAGTAATTTCGTATTATTATATCCGTATTAATACCCCATTAAAGAAACAGCTATGGCTAAATTTAAATTAGACGATACAGACCATCAAATTCTAGATATGCTCATTGAAAATACCCGTACGCCATTCACGGATATTGCTAAAAAACTGGGCATTTCTGCAGGCACAGTTCATGTTCGAGTCAAAAAAATGGAAGAAGGCGGGATCATTACCGGATCATCTCTCACCCTGGATTATAAGAAACTTGGTTATTCGTTCATTGCTTATGTTGGAGTTTTCCTTAATAAAACCTCCCAGACCCAATTCGTACTTGAGCGGATCCATGATATACCCTATGTGACAGTAGCCCATGTAACTACCGGAAAATTTAATATTTTCTGCAAGATCAGGGCGAAAGATACCAGCCACGCCAAAGAGATAATTTATAAGATCGATGATATTGAAGGCGTTACCAGAACGGAAACCATGATCTCCCTGGAAGAAAGTATCAACGATAAAAAACGATTAATGCACTCTATTTTTAAAGAGATCTAATAAATTCAGAATTTCAGAAAAACCCCTTAGTATACTGAATGCTCAGGGGTTTTGTTTTTGATTAACCCGGAAATCATGACCGTTAACGATTTGCACTCTTCGGAATACAGTTCTTATTTTCAGCCTTACATAGACAAGGTGGAACAAAAACCGCTGATTCAATGTCTTGAAGAAGGTAAATTAGCCACTGAAACTTTTTTTCAGGATATCCCAACAGGGAAACAAGAGTTTCGCTATGCAGAAGGTAAATGGACTCCTAAGGAAATACTATTGCATCTATCCGATTCGGAGCGGATGTTCTGCTACCGCGCCATGAGTTTCGCCAGGTCCGACAACGCCAACCTTCCCGGTTACGATGAGAATGAATTCGCTCTCAATTCAAATGCCAATAAGCGGTCCATGGATGATATCATAGTGGAGTTTTCCGCCGTACGAGCTGCCACTATTAGTCTTTTTAAAAGTTTCAGCGATGAGGCCTTAATGCGCAAAGGGACCGCGAATAACAACACGCTATCGGTTCGTGCCGCAGGGTTTTTGATTTGCGGACATGAGATCCATCACCGAAAGGTAATATCAAATCGTTACCTGTAGTACCAAAGTCCTATTCCTTTATCGCAGGTTTAATCTTCTTCTTCCTCCAGCTCTCTCTTAGCGGGTAGCTCAATTATAGGTTCAGAGAGGTCCTCTTCGGCGTAGTCGTCCTCGTCGAAATTTGCCATAGTACTCACCAGGCGTGAACTTACCTTTACAAGATAAATGGTGTCGTCGGTTCGTACTTCAACGGCTTCGATAGTTTCATTCCTGGCGTTCTTAAATACGATCACGTGGTCGTCATCATAACCATCCGGATATTTCTCAACAAGAAGGGCGAGAATCTCAGGGGTTAGTTTTTTGTAATCTACTATAATCCGTTTCATCATATTGGGGACTTGATGGTTGCATGATTAAAACTACTAAAAAAATCGTTCCAACCGGATTAAGGGAATATTATTTTTTACGAGTGGGAACTATAATAAGAAAATGCTTCTGAGATCAATGAATCCGGCACTTCACAATTGATTTTATGGTCTGCAAAATCGTTCAGCAGCACAAAATAAACCTTCCCACGACTACTTTTTTTGTCGTAAATAAGCAGATCACTGATCTCTTTTATATGTGTTTTTGAAAACAGTTGTTTCTTGAATATGGCCAGGATGCCTGCGGTTATTTTATCAAGGGATTTCTTTGGGAAGCCAAGCATTTCAGAAGATATATAAGTTGCCAGTATCATCCCGATGGCAATGGCTTCTCCGTGCAATAACGGATTGTCCGGATTGTGACGAAGCGCATGTGATTCAATTGCATGTCCCAGTGTATGGCCATAGTTAAGGATCTTTCGAAGTCCTTTTTCCAGGGGGTCTTGCTTGACCACGCGATCTTTAATGAGAACAGATTCCCAGATGAGCTCCTCGGCCTCCGGTTTGTTAATATCGAATTCCAGGGTACGATCAAAATATACTTCCGAGGCGATGATACCGTGTTTCAGCATTTCTGCCTGACCGGATCTGAGATGCGCTTCGGGAAGTGTCTGCAGATATCCCGGATCCAGTAACACCAGGGAAGGATGGTTGATCACTCCCACCTGGTTTTTTAGGCTGCCCAGGTCAACACCGGTTTTTCCTCCCACAGCAGCATCGACCATCGCGAGCAGAGAAGTGGGGATATTGATGAAATCTATCCCTCGCTTAAAAGTAGAGGCTACGAATCCTCCAAGATCGGTAACAACCCCACCACCTAAATTAATTAACAAGCTGTTGCGGTCTGCATTTTTTTCCGATAGTTCACTCCAGATCTTTACGCAGCTATCTATATTTTTATGGTGCTCTCCTGCAGGCATTTCCAGGACAACGGGCTCACTTTCAAATGTTACTTCTGAAAGGAATTTCGGCAGGCAATGCCGTCTTGTATTTGTATCGGTTAAAACAAAGATACTGGAGTGGTTTACCTTTTGCAGGTGGACGCTCAGCACTTTCCCAACGGCAGTTCCGCAATGTACGTTTCCGATATTTTTTTGCTTCGGCATTTAATGCTTTTTGTCATGTTTCGAGACATCAAATCTAACTATATTTGTTTACAATACCGGCTAATCATGATATCAAAAAACCTTTTCGATAATACCGAAACCGCCTTCAAGCTAAAGAGCGATTCGGAATTGGAACGCGCGTACTTTTTATTCAAAATGATTTCCAACGAACCTTTGGTCCAGATCGGTACGGCGGTGACCAAATTTGCTTTGAATGTGCACTTACCTGTTGAAGGGCTTATCCGTTCCACGGTCTTCGACCATTTCTGTGGAGGGGTGAACGAGAGCGATTGTCTGCCAACGGTAGATAAAATGTTCGATACCGGCGTATATTCTGTACTGGATTATTCGGTGGAAGGGAAGGAAGAAGAAGCGCAATTCGACAGAGCCCGCGACAAGGTGATCGAGCTTACCTATTTCGCCAGGGATAAAGAGGCGATGCCATTTTCGGTATTTAAGCCTACAGGGCTGGGCCGGTTTGCGATCTGGGAGAAAGTATCGGCCGTGGAAGAACTCAACGAGGAAGAACAAGGGGAGTGGCAGCGAATTATAGACCGCTATCACGCCATCTGCAAAGTAGCCAAAGAATGCGATGTGATCCTCTTGATAGACGCCGAAGAATACGCTATGCAGAAAGCGGCCGACGAGCTTTGTGAATCCATGATGGAAACCTACAATACGGAGAAGGTGATAGTGTGGGATACCCTGCAATGTTACCGTCACGATCGTTTGGAGCATCTCAAGGGCAGGCATGAGCGTGCCAAGGCCAAAGGATATAAAACAGGCTTTAAGATCGTGCGAGGTGCTTATATGGAGAAAGAGCACGAGCGGGCAGAGGACCATGGATACCCAACACCTATTTGCAAGAGCAAAGAAGAAACCGATGACAACTTCAATACGATCATGAGGTACATCCTCGATAACCTGGAGGATATCTATTTGTTCGTGGGTAGCCACAACGAGATGAGCAGTTACCTTGCCATGGAGATCATGGAACAAAAAGGTTTATTGAGAAACGATCCCAGGATATGGTTTGGGCAGCTCTATGGCATGAGCGACCACATTAGCTACAACCTGGCCGTTGAGGGCTATAACGTGGCCAAATACGTTCCCTTTGGACCGGTAAAGGATGTAATGCCGTATCTTATACGCAGGGCCGAGGAGAATACTTCTGTGGCCGGGCAGACAAGCCGCGAGCTCAACTTGCTGAAAACAGAGAAGCAGCGGAGGGGGATCTAAAAAAAGGATAGCAGGGATATTTCTATCTTTCCACGAATAAAAAAAGCCCATCACACGGATGAGCTTTATAAAGTATACTTACGATAAGTTTATTCTCTTACCTGGACATTTCCACCTTCTATATCATAAACAGGTACCTCAAAATTATTTGTACATGTATAGACCGCGGGATCTGTACCAGTATAAAATAATGCCATTTGATCCGGATCGGCATTTGCGCCTTCACCGTTATCGATCACTTTGAACCAGCACAGCCTTCCTTCTAATTCCGGAAACTGGTTATCCCTGGTTACAACGCCAGTCATTACAGCGAGGTTTCCTGTTACCTCAAGGCAATCGATATCGAACTGAAGGTTCCTTTGGCCACCCACATAGGTGAGTACACCACTACCCTGAACGGATCCGTTCTTCTTAACCCGTGCATGGAAACTAAAATGCCTGAATCCTTCACCTACAGGTGGGATAACGTCTAGGGATATGGTTCCCTGGCCACTGGCCGACGGACCGCTCGCCCGAGTTTCTGTGGTTTCTTCGGTTAGGTTCTGACCCTCGTTGTCGGGAAGCTGTACTTCTTCCTGCGAGCATCCTGAAAAGAGGAGCATAACACTTGCGGAAATGGCGAAAAGGCCAAATCTCAAACTGGAATTTCTAAAATTTGTTTTCATAATATATATTGGTTTAGTTAATACAACATAATACACCTGTGTACCCATAGGAAACAAGGGTAAATGTCAATTTAAGAGAGGAGTTAAAAAATAATCGTTACAGGCGTAGATAGTTAACGATCCATTAAAGATAAAGAAAACTTTACAAACTCCCTTGATGATAATAGAATAAAAAATGTAGGTAAATACCTATAGGATAGAAGGTTAGCTAAAAGGCACAAGACAGGGATCCAATGATACCCTGATTCACCGAATAATAGCTGTTTTATTTTGCTGACTTTATCTGTATTTCTTAAAAGAACAATCTTTTAGTTGAGAATTTTCACAATACTGATGTAGTGTTGTATAGGCAGATATTTCGTGTATTGCCTCCTTATTGGATATCTTGCAGCATTAATCAGTGCCAGTATGTTCAACAGGATATTTTTCTTCTCTTTACTTATGGGTTTAACTGCATATGCACAGGATCCGGTATACGAACTGGTCTGGGCCGACGAATTTGAGGGCAGCGGGGCCATCAATGGCGACAACTGGCATCATCAGACACTGCTGCCAAACGGTTCGAGCTGGTATAATGGAGAGATACAGCATTATACGGACAGGGAGGTCAATTCCTATGTGGGCAACGGAACCCTTAAGATCGTTGCGAAACGCGAGACATTTACAGACCAGGGTGTGACCAAGGATTTTACTTCGGCACGGCTGAATTCCAAATTTGCTTTTACCTACGGGAAGGTTGAGATCAGGGCCAAACTGCCAACCGGCGTGGGTACCTGGCCGGCCATGTGGACCCTGGGACAAAATATCTCGGAGCCCGGGGGATTTTGGGAACCAACTCACGGCAGTGTTAGCTGGCCCGCCTGCGGGGAGATCGATATCATGGAGCATTGGGGCGACAACCAGAATTTTGTGCAAAGTGCGATACATACGCCTTCCAGCTACGGGAATACAGTGAATAAGGGAGGTACAACCATACCCACCGCCAGTAGTGAATTTCACATCTATACCATGGAATGGGACGAGGACCGCATAGTATTTGCCGTGGACGGAGTTGTTCATTATACCTATAATCCTGCGGTACAGAACCCGGATACCTGGCCTTTTGATGCCAATCAATACATACTGCTCAACGTGGCTATCCTGCCCAATATAGACCCCGCGTTTTCCGAAAGCACCCTGGAGATCGATTATGTGCGGGTGTACCGGGAAGGAGTGTTGGGTGCCGATGGTCCAGAAGCCAATGTACGCGCCTCTTTGGTGAACCCGGTGGGGGAATACCTGGAAATGGAATTTGCCGAGAGTGCGATAGGCAGCGAACTGTATGTGTACGATCTTAGCGGCCGACTGGTGGCTTATTTTGAAATTAACCAGGCTTCGCTTGTAAAAGACAGCTCACACTGGAGCTCCGGGCTCTATATGGCACACCTGGTAGGCGAGGGGAGCCTTAAGGTGATGAAGATCGTGAAGGAATAGGGGATTACCAGTATATTAGAGGGATGGTAGTTTGGGATCTTAATGGCCGCCTACCCCGTACAATAGCTGTTTCATCTTGCTGCCGTTGATCTCAACAGGCTTGTAGGTGTTGTGGAATTTTTCGATGGTGATATTGATCTTCTCTTTCAGGGTTACAAATTCTTCTGGAATTTTTTCCACACAAGCCTCCTCGTTCTTGTAGCTATCCAGCATGAGGGCGAACTTCTCGTAGAATTTCCCGCTTTGATTAATGAACATATTATACTGGAAAATGAAGTGCGTGAGTCGATCAATGCAAAATTCCAGATCGACTTTCATATTGTAGGCTTCAATTGGATTCTGGTAAGCAGAAGAAAGATAATTAAGTCGATTTAGGTATGCTACCAAGTGAGTCTGGATCGTTAACCAATCGTCATTTTCCCTGCACTTCTTTAAGCTAATCTTATAATCAATAGGTCGGGTATATAGATTGAAAAGCTCCTCTATTTGCTGAATAATTTCCTCGTTACTTTTCTTTAGATAAGCAGATTCGAAGTAAACTACATTTAGATCGTTATTAATCCTTAGTGTGAAATCCAAAATACATTCAATCTCCTTCATCATTTCTTTTTTGCTTGATTTATTAATTCCATCATTAGTAAATAATGATATCATCGAGTGAATAATGGTTGTATAGATATTATCTCCTAGGATTGCACCAAGGTCAAAGCCTTTTTTTTTATCAGCTTTATTGGAGAAATTTCCTTTGGCAAGAGTAAATTCCTGGTAATTGTTCGGATTCGACATCTTTTGTATATCATGAAGAGTATTAACAGTTGTGAAATGATGATCTAATGCTAAAGTCTTCTCGTAAAGTATTTTGATGATTTCCACTCCCTTTATATATCTTACTTTATTTATATCAGCAATCCGCATTCTCTGAAATTTATCAACAGAATCCCTAATCTGAAATTGTTTTACGAGAAGTTCTAGGGTGTGTCTTGTCCTATTATTTTGAACCAGATCCGCTGTTATGTTGGTTAATTGATTATTGAAACCCAATAGGATAGAGTCATATTTTTTTTCGATGAAACTCAATTCTTTTGCAAATTGGTTCAAACATAACTCTATAGTATCTTCGGTAAAATTGGCTGCACTGGATTTCACGATGACCAGGGGCCCGTGAATAATAAGCATAAAAAGAATGATATGCAGTACTTTAATGAGTGACTTGGATGCAGAATTGTTCAATTATTTGGTAATTATTGTGCAGTAAAAAAAGCAACCTGAAGACCTGCAGTTCTAACTCCCCAGTTAATAATAACAAAATCATTCAGGTTGCGAATCGGATTTAAAACAGTTCAAATTTTAGATGAATTTTTAAAGGAAACAACTATACCTACTATTGATTCATGAAAAGGAACTGTGAATTCACGAAAACCGAGCACGACGATATTCTGTAACACTTTGAAAAACAGTGATATGTAAAATTGATGATATGATGGAATCCAAAAAAATGTATTTCGGATAGAAATATCCTATAACTTTATGTTGACCGCAACGTTACCAATATGAGATATTCTAGAGCTTTTCGAATTCTGTTGGTTTATATCCTTCAACTCTTCTTAATGGTAAATATGTCATCTCAAAATTTATCCAATACTTATTTGGATTCCTTAGGTTATGAGGAATTGCTTACAAAATTCAATAAATATAGTGGCGATTCCATAAACCTGGAATCAATTGCCAGGATGTATTTAAGAAAAGCAAGAAAAGAAGGGGATACTATTAAAATGGCCAGAGGGTATGATAGATTAGCAAGAATTTTTAAACCTAAAGTAAATTTAATATTTGCAGATAGTGTTATTTCATTGACAATGAAACATAATCATATTACATATCCCGCCATGGGCTATATATTAAAAGGTTATAACTATAGATTAATTAAAGATGCTGTTAATGCAAGCAAAAACTACAAAAAAGCAGATTCTATAGCCCAGATTCGTAAGAATTTACAACAGCAAGTTCATATAATGCAAAATCTTATATCAGAAAAGATTACCTGGGGAAATAAGGAAGATGCATTATCTCTACAACATAGTCGAGATCGAATAATAAAAAGCAAAACTTATTTTAATAATATAAAAAAATCAACAAGGGTAAACGCACATATAGATATTAAACAGCTATATATTAATGAGTTATTAAACTCGAACATCAATTATATTTTTTGTCATCTCAATCTGAGGAATTATGATTCCACGAGATTATATATTGATAAAACTAAGGAATTACTAAAAGAATATAATTGGGTTGAAAAAAACCATTATGAGAATTGGATAGATGAAGTGCTGATGGAACTTTTTTACTACGAATCGGACTATAATAATTCCATTATTCAGGCGAAAAAATTGCTTGATAAAGAATCGCGATTAGAGCCACACAGCAGAATGAATGTTAATCTTTTCAAAGGTCTTTCGTTAATTAGGACCGGGCAGAGAAAATTGGGCATTACTTATTTAAAGAAATCAGATTCGACAGTTATTGCAAATGAAATCCAACTACTGCCTAATGACAGGAAACTATTAGTAGTTTTAAAAGAATACTATAGGTCCATAGGTGATGCCGAAAATCATATTTCATATCTCAATAGGATAGTTGAAGTTGACAGCGCAATGATGATAAATTATAAATATTTCGAACCGAATATGATTCGAAATTTTGAAACACCTCAACTTCTATTAGAAAAGGAAACATTAATTTCAAGTTTAAAGTATAGAAACAGAAAATCTAAAATATTGAATTGGGGCTTCATTTTTCTACTTTTGATTAGTCTATTATTGCTAGTATATTATATACAACGACAGCAATTATATAAACGAAGGTTTGATAAATTGATGCAGCAAAATGAAACATCGAACTATAATAGCTCAAATCAATATGCATATGAACTATCTCCAGAGGTTATTAATAATATTTTACTCAAAATGGAAGGATTCGAGCACAGTAAAACATTCTTAAATCATGAAATTACACTTCAAAGTTTAGCAAAATTATTTGAAACAAATGCAAATTATTTATCTCGGGTGATTAATGCCAAAATAGGTAAGAATTTTTCTCAATATATCAATGATCTAAGAATAGATTATGCAATGACTGGAATACGGTCCGATAAAAAACTAAGGAAATATACGATAAAGGCAATCGCTGAAGAGTGTGGATATAAGAATGCGGAGTCATTTTCTAAGGCATTTTATAAACGAAATGGCATTTATCCTTCGTATTATATCAAAAAATTAAACAAAGCAGATCAAAAGAATTAATCCTGCCCCGTAATGATTACCTCGCTTACCTTGGCGTCTTTATTACAGTTTGACACAAATACTTTTAGCTCCTTGCCTTTGGACAATCCCTTGACAACATAAACCTTGCAGGAATCCATTGAAGTGTTGCTTTCAGAAAATAATACATCTCCCTTTAGAAACACTTCAAGAATCGCGGTACTATCAAGATCGTGATCGGACAGCATTTGTCGTACTTCCTCGGAGATCTTTATTTCCTTGGACCGGATGTTTTTCAATGTTCGTGCATTCGGGCCATAGTCGCAGGAGGTTTTTTTTCCACTTAAAAAGAACATCAGGACAATTATACCCACAATAAAACCACCGGAATACCAGGCAACACGTTGAATTAGTTTCATTAAAAGATTAAGAGATTAATATCGCTGTAGGACATATCGAACCAATCGGCGATGGCTTTGTTCGTAAGAATACCACGGTAAAAATACAATCCGTTCTTTAATCCCTGGTCATATCGGATCGCGTTCTCTAATCCGCCGGATTCGGCAATTTCAAGTAAATAAGGCGTAAATATATTGCTAATCGAGATAGATGCGGTTTTTGGATAACGCGCGGGGATATTAGGCACCCCATAATGGATCACATCGTATTTAATCTGGGTAGGGCTATCGTGAGAGGTCATTTCTGTGGTTTCAAAACAACCGCCCATGTCGACGCTAACGTCAATGATGACAGCTCCTCGTTTCATATTCTCTACCATGGTCCTGGTGACAATAATAGGGGACCTGTTGGTTCCTCTTACAGCACCAATTGCCACATCGCATCGCCTTAGGGCCTTGAGCAGATTTTTCGGCTGGATGGTTGAGGTATACAAAGTTTGGCCCACATTTGTTTGTAATTTTCGAAGTTTGGTGATAGAACTATCAAAAACTTTCACATTTGCGCCCAACCCTAATGCAGATCGAACAGCAAATTGTCCTACAGTCCCAGCTCCAATAACGACCACTTCTACGGGAGGAACACCACTGATATTGCCAAAAAGGAGTCCATTTCCTTTCTTGGCATTAACCATTAATTCGGAGGCAATAAGGATAGAGGCAGTGCCGGCAATTTCACTTAATGCTTTTACTGCCGGGTAACTATGATCCTCGTCCTTAATAAACTCAAATCCAAGTGCGGTGATCTTTTTCTTAGCCAAAGTATCAAAATAATCTTGCTGTCTTGTTTTTAGCTGAAGAGCCGAAATGAGGACTGTTTTAGGTTTAATAAGTTCCAATTCCTCGAGGGTAGGAGGTTCCACTTTTAAGATCATTGGGCAACCAAAAACCTTTTTGGTGTCATTGGTCAAAACAGCACCAGCTTCATTATAATCCTGATCTGAAAAGCCTGCTTCCAGACCGGCCCCATTTTCAATAAGCACTTTATGACCGTTTGCGGTTATAGCTGTGACTGCATCCGGAGTGAGGCAAATTCTTTTTTCCTGGAAATAGGTTTCTTTGGGAATCCCAATGAACAACTCACCTTTCTGGCGTGCTACTTCCAGTTTCTCTTCCTGAGGCAGAAGCTGAGCTTTCGTAAAAGGGGACTTAGGCTTGGACATACTTGTATTCTGGTTGATAGACCTAAGTTACATAAATATTGTTGAAGTATGCAAAGAGATGATTAGCGGAATAGATCTTTTATTTGACCCCAAGTAGATTTCTGTTCCATTAATTCTTTTTCAAATGACTTTAAATCTGTACCTCGAACTTTACTAAATATTTTGGCTCGTATCAAATAAACTGCAGGTACAACTACTAACATTAATGGAATTATATAATAGATCTCAAGTTCATCTAGATCATTACTTTCATTAATAATACCCCATAATTGGAATGCATACATTGCAATTGGTACCAGAATGATCCAGTGCCACCAATGTTTACATGTGAAGAACCAAATTAGAAAAAGTCCTAATGGTATAGCCTTACTCAAGAAGTACCAGGCTAAATGAGCAACACTAGCATAACTAGTGGATATTGTAAATAAGGAAGTTTCCCAAGTGCTTTTGTCACTTGGGAAACTTTCATATGCATAAAATAAAAACGGTGAACAGGCAATAACAAAAACTATAATACCGCCTATAAATAGGTTCGACCTACCCGTTTTGAGGAATGTCTGGTCTTTCGATTTGTTGTTCGGTTTGTTCATCTTCGATGCTTTCCGGAGTACAGGAAATAAATAAACCGGCTCCGAAGAGTGCAACGATCATAAGGTACTTTGTTAATTTCATAATACTTGTTTTTGTGAGGTTATTACTACAAACCTATCACGAAATAAAACAAGTATTTAAATTAAGTTCGCCGTATCTTTATTAGTTATCTTTTTTGCAAAAAAATTCCTCTTAAAAATAATGCGATTTGGGGCAATCATTTAAAAGTTTAGCTACCTTATATTTCTCGTTACGCCTCTATTTCACTGGCATTATGTTTAATGTTCGACTTCCGTTTTCGTTCTTTATTAGTTCTATTTTAGTGCTTTCTCCGGGAAGCAAAGCTTCTACCTTTTCCGGCCATTCTACAAAATTCCAGTGCCCGGAATATAAATAATCTTCTATCCCAATATCCAACGCTTCGTCCAGGCTTTCCAGCCTGTAGAAATCGTAGTGGTATAATTTTTCGCTGTTTAAAATGTGCTCGTTAACTATGGAAAATGTAGGACTGTTAACGGCCTCTTCCACGCCTAAATTTTTCGCTATCTCCTTAATAAGAGTTGTTTTACCCGTACCCATTTCCCCGTAAAACAACAGGGTCTTACTGGATGAACCGGTTAAAACTTTCTCTGCAACTTCAGGCAGATCTTGCAATGTATACGTTAATTCCATATAAGCGGGTTGAGACAAATATAACAGAAAATGTCGATTATTTACAAAAAAAACCGATTATCTGTAATTGTGAAGAAAAATCCTACATTATTTAGGTGCTAATACGGCGAAAGGAATAACCATCTCTTCCAAAGAAACACCCCCATGCTGATACGTATTCCTATAATAACTTACATAGTGGTTGTAATTATTGGGGTACGCAAAGAATAGATCTCCCTTGGCGAAGATGAACGAGCTGCTCATATGAATGGAAGGCAACTTGATCTTGCCCGGATCTACCGCGGCAAACACGTCCTTTCCTTCATACGTTAAACTCTTACCGGTCTTATAGCGAAGGTTTAAACTGGTATTTTTATCGCCAATCACTTTGGAAGGATTCTTCACATTGATCGTACCATGATCGGTAGTGATTATTAATTTGAACCCTAAATGCGATGCCTGCTGAATAATTTCCATTAAGGGTGAATTCTTAAACCAGCTGAGGGTTAACGAACGATACGACTTATCTGTGGAAGCCAATTCTTTGATAACCTCCATTTCAGTTTTAGAATGCGATAACATGTCCACAAAGTTGTAGACGATCACTGTGAGGTCTTCATCCTTGTGACTCTTAAAGTTCTCCACCAACCGCTTACCCTGCTTCAAACTGGAAATTTTATGGTAACTCCAATTTAGATCCAGTCTCAATCTGTTCAACTGGGATTGCAGGAATTCTTTTTCATACATGTTCTTTCCGCCTTCATCGGGATCGTTCAGCCAATAGTCGGGATGCTGCTTTTCCATCTCACTTGGCATAAGGCCTGAGAATATGGCATTTCTGGCATATTGAGTAGCTGTGGGTAATATGCTGTAGAACAGCTCTTCAGATTCCTTTTTATAGATATTGCTTAAAAAAGGTTCGAACGCCTTCCATTGGTCATATCTTAAATTGTCAACCACCACAAGGAGTGTAGGCGTCCCGGATTCCAGTTCAGGCTGAACTCGCTCCTTGAATAAGGTATGTGACATGATAGGAGCTTCTTCCTCTCCACTGAACCAGTTGGGGTAGTGCTTATCTATGAATTTGCAGAATTGATTATTGGCCTCTGTCTTCTGAGATTCCAGGATCTCGAACATTCCGCTGTCTTCAATATCTTCAAGTTGCAGTTCCCAATAAACGAGTTTCTGATATAACTCCGCCCAGCCTTCGAAAGTGTTGATCATAGACATGTCCATGGCAATTTTCCGAAATTCCTGCTGGTAGCTGGATGTTGTCTTTTCAGACACAAGACGAGAATGATCCAGGTTTTTCTTTAAACTTAATAGTATCTGATTCGGGTTTACGGGTTTGATGAGGTAATCGGCTATTTTGGAACCAATAGCCTCCTCCATAATATATTCTTCCTCACTCTTGGTGATCATCACCACGGGTAACGAATCCTGTCGTTCCTTTATTTCGGCCAACGTCTCCAATCCGGTTAAACCCGGCATATTCTCATCAAGGAATACGATATCAAATCTATCCTTCTGCATTTCTTCAAGTGCCTCGGTTCCACTTTGAGCAGTGGTAACCGTGTAATTTTTGTTTTCAAGGAAAAGAATGTGAGGTTTTAGCAGGTCGATCTCATCGTCAACCCAAAGAACTTTTATGTCGCTCATATATGTATATTTGTTTTTGTAACTATGTTCGCCGTGAAGTCGGTTCTAAAATAGAATCAAATTTAGTTCCGAAGTCATCGAAAAATGCGGCTGGCTCTATTAATTAAAAGTTAAAGTTTGAAGCAACCACCTAAACTCACTTTAGTAAACGACCCTATCTATGGTTTTATTACCATACCCGGGCCGTTAATCTATAATTTAATCGAGCACCGTTATTTTCAGCGACTCCGTCGTATATCCCAAATGGGAATGTCCTACCTTGTATACCCCGGGGCGCACCACACCCGTTTCCATCATGCGTTGGGGGCATTGCACCTAATGACCCAGGCTGTAAGTGTCCTTAGGAAAAAAGGCATCGAAATATCTGAGGACGAGGAAGAGGCGCTTTGTGTCGCGATATTATTACACGATATTGGGCATGGACCATTCTCACATGCTATGGAAAACAGTATAGCCGAGAATGTTACTCATGAATACCTGTCCCTGTTATTTATGCAGGTGCTCAATTCGGAGTTTAACGGTAAACTCGATAGGGCCATTGCCATTTTTAAGAATGAATATCCCAGGAAGTTTTTTCATAAGCTGATTTCGAGCCAGCTGGACATGGACCGTATGGATTACCTGAAACGAGATAGTTTCTATACCGGGGTTGCTGAAGGGGTCATAAGTTCAGATCGCCTTATAGCCATGCTCCATGTAAAAGATGATCAGCTTGTTATTGAGGAGAAAGGAATCTATTCGGTCGAAAAGTTTATCGTAGCCAGGCGTCTTATGTACTGGCAGGTTTATCTGCATAAGACAGGGATCGTGGCAGAGCAGCTGCTGGTTAAATTGCTACAGCGCGCCAAAGAACTCGTACAATCCGGGGACAAACTTCCGGGCAGCGACCCCTTATTGTATTTTTTAAAAAATCAGGTGAACACAAAAACTTTTTCAAAAGAAACTCTGGACATCTTCTCTAAACTTGATGACTACGATATTATTTCAGCTATGAAGCTGTGGATGGACTACGATGATTTTGTATTGCGCAATATTTCAAAGATGCTCATTAATCGTGAGTTACTAAAAATTAAACTTCAGAACGATCCTTTCGCGGAAAAGGAGGTGAATAGTAAGAAAGAGATACTTCAAAAGAAGTATAATATTACAGATCACGAAGCAACCTATTTTGTTTTTACGGGTCATATTAGTAATCAGGCTTATAGTATGGAAAAGGATACTATAAATCTGTTAACTAAAGAAGGAATCGTGAAAGACGTGGTGAAAGCCAGTGACCAACTGAATCTTAAAGCACTTTCAGAAAAGGTTATTAAATATTATCTCTGCTATCCCAAGTCCGATTACTAATCCTTTTTTTCTATTTTTGCAAAACTGAATCTTATACATGAAATTTACAGCAACCCAGATAGCGGGGATACTTAACGGGGAAGTAGAAGGCAATGCCGAAGTGGAAGTATCGAAACTTGCCAAAATAGAAGAAGGCTCTAAAGGGAGTCTTACCTTTTTGGCAAATCCGAAATACACTCAGTATATCTATACTACTGAGGCATCTGTCACTATCGTAGATAGGGACTTCATTGCTGAAAATCATCTATCAACTACTTTGATTCGGGTAGAAGATGCTTACAAGGCATTTTCGCAATTATTGGAATATTACAACCAGGTGAAAATGAACAAGTCTGGAATTGAGCAGCCTGTGTTTATTTCAGACAGTGCCGAAATAGGAGATAATCTATACCTGGGTGCGTTTTCATATATAGGTGAGAATGTACGAATTGGTGAAAACGCAAAAATATACCCCAACGTATATATAGGTGACAATGTGGAGATCGGGGATAACATTGTAGTCTTTGCGGGAGCCAAGATCTATTCCGAATCAATAATCGGGGATAACTGTGTAATCCACAGTGGTGCTATTGTAGGAGCCGACGGATTTGGCTTTACTCCGAATGATGAAGGTGAATACTCTAAGGTACCTCAAACCGGGAATGTGATTATTGAAGACAATGTGGATGTGGGAGCCGGTACCACTATAGACCGTGCTACCCTTGGGTCTACTTTAATTAAGAAAGGGGTAAAACTGGACAACCAGATACAGATCGCCCATAACGTTGAAATTGGAGAAAATACAGTGATCGCAGCTCAAACCGGGATCGCAGGATCCACCAAGATCGGGAAAAACTGCATGATCGGCGGTCAGGTAGGAATAGTGGGGCATCTTACCATAGGGAATAATGTTAGAATTCAGGCGCAGAGCGGTATAGGTCGGAATGTTAAGGATGATGAAGTTTTACAGGGATCACCCGCGCTGAAATACGGCGACTATAATAAGAGTTATGTTCATTTTAAGAACCTGCCGAAGATAATAGAGCGATTTAACACTTTTGAAAAAAATCAGAACAATGACTGAATGTTTGGTAAAACAGCGAACGATTGGTAAGGAAGTATCTCTTACGGGCGTGGGTTTGCATACCGGGAAAGAAGTTACCATAACATTTAAACCGGCCCCGGAAAACTACGGGTACGCCTTCGTGCGAGTAGATCTGGAAGGGAATCCTGTAATAGAAGCGGATGCCAATTTCGTGGTGAATACACAACGGGGAACAAATCTTGAAAAGCGCGGGGTAAAAATTCAAACTTCCGAACATGTTCTTGCCGCATTGGTAGGGATGGAAGTGGATAATTGTATTGTAGAATTAAATGCTTCCGAACCCCCCATAATGGATGGCTCTTCGAAATTCTTTGTTGAAGCCATCGAAAAAGCAGGTCTGGTAGAACAAGATGCACCACGTGAAGAGTACATCGTAAAAGAAGTGATCTCTTATATGGATGAAGAATCAGGAAGTGAGATCACGATCATTCCTTCAGAAGAATATCAGGTGACGACCATGGTTGACTTCGGTACGAAGGTCCTGGGAACACAAAATGCGTCACTCAAGCATTTATCTGATTTTAAAGATGAAATTTCCGACGCCAGGACATTTAGCTTTCTGCATGAAATTGAAATGTTACTGGAAAACGGTCTTATAAAAGGAGGCGATCTGAACAATGCTATTGTCTACGTGGATAAGGAATTATCTCCCGAGACCATGGAAAAACTTCGCGAAGCTTTTAAGAAGGATGAGATATCGGTAAAACCAAATGGGATTCTCGATAATCTCACCTTGCATTATCCGAATGAAGCAGCCCGACACAAATTACTGGACGTAGTAGGTGATCTTGCTCTTGTGGGTACCCGGATTCGTGGAAAAGTGATAGCAAATAAACCAGGACATCATGTGAACACACAGTTCGCTAAGAAACTTTCTAAAATGATCAAGATCGACAAAAGGAACAAGGTTCCAACGTTCGACCTCATGAAAGAACCGGTTAAAGACGTTAACGAAATCATGGCGATGCTACCGCACCGTCCGCCGTTCCTGCTGGTTGATAAGATCCTGGAATTATCAGACACACACGTTATTGGTTTGAAGAATGTAACCATGAACGAACCATTCTTCGTTGGCCACTTCCCGGGAGCTCCGGTTATGCCCGGCGTTCTCATTGTAGAGGCGATGGCTCAAACAGGAGGGATACTGGCGTTAAGCACCGTTCCTGATCCCGAGAATTATCTTACCTTCTTTATGAAGATCAACAATGTGAAATTTAAACAACAGGTAAACCCAGGCGATACGCTTGTATTTAAACTAGAACTTATAACTCCTATCAGACGGGGCATCGTACATATGTCCGGTAATGCCTACGCGAATGGAAAACTTGTTACGGAAGCCGAATTAATGGCGCAAATTGTAAAAACCAAAAATATTTAAATGAATCAGCCATTAGCATATGTTCATCCGGGCGCGAAGATTGCCAAGAATGTTGTAATTGAACCTTTTACCACAATACACAACAATGTAGTAATTGGCGAAGGGACCTGGATTGGGTCTAATGTGACCATCATGGAAGGGGCACGCATTGGCAAGAATTGTAATATTTTCCCGGGAGCAGTGATTTCGGCCATACCGCAGGATCTCAAGTTCAATGATGAAGATACCACCGCTGAAATTGGTGACGGTACAACTATAAGGGAATATGTTACCATAAACCGTGGTACTGTGGACCGTGGCAAAACCGTTATCGGTAAGAATTGCTGGATCATGGCGTACTGTCATATTGCACACGACTGCATCGTAGGAGATAATTGTATATTCTCTAATAACAGTACCCTGGCAGGGCATATTACAGTGGGGGACTATGTGGTTCTGGCTGGAATGACGGCCGTGCATCAGTTCTGTATGATAGGTAATCATGCGTTTGTAACCGGAGGATCCCTGGTAAGAAAAGATGTCCCGCCTTACGTTAAAGGAGCGCGTGAACCCTTATCGTATGTAGGGATTAACTCAATCGGACTTAGACGAAGAGGATTTAGTCCTGAAAAGATCCGCGAAATTCAAAATATATATCGAATATTATATCAGCAAAATTATAATACTACACAGGCTTCTGAGATCATAGAAGCCGAAATGGAAGCAACCCCGGAAAGGGATGAAATCCTTCAATTCATTAAAAATTCGAAGCGTGGTATCATGAAGGGGTACTTCAGCTCTAATTAATTCAGAAAAAACCCATTCATGGCAACTACATCAGATATTCGAAAAGGATTGTGCATTAAATACAATCACGACATCTTTAAAATAATTGAATTCCTGCATGTGAAACCCGGTAAAGGACCGGCTTTCGTGCGAACCAAATTAAAAAGTGTGACTACCGGTAAAGTGATCGATAATACCTTTTCGGCAGGACACAAGATCGATGATGTACGTGTGGAAACTCATAAATTTCAGTACCTGTATAATGAAGGAGATACATATCACTTTATGAACACCGAAGATTATTCGCAGATCCAACTTCAGAAAGATACCCTTGACACGCCAGAGCTTATGAAAGAGAGCGAAGTGGTTACAGTGATCATTAACACCGAGGACGGGATGCCATTATCTGTAGATATGCCGGCCCATGTGATTCTTGAGGTGACATCGACAGAACCGGGTGTAAAAGGGAATACCGCCACTAATGCTACCAAGCCGGCCATTGTGGAGACAGGTGCTAAAATTAATGTACCTTTATTCATCAATGAAGGAGATAAAATTAAGATCGATACCGATAAAGGACAATATCAGGAAAGAATTAAAGAATAACCATCATGAAGTTCAGCACCCCACAAAAGCTTGAGGATATTGCGCAAATTCTTGATTGCGAGTATGAGGGGGATGCGGATTTTCCTGTCCTGGGAATGAACGAAATCCATGTAGTCCAGTCGGGAGACATTGTTTTTGTAGACCATCCTAAATACTATGACAAGGCCCTGAATTCACTGGCTACAATAATCCTTATAAATAAAAAAGTAGATTGTCCTCCCGGGAAAGCCTTGCTTATTTCAGAGGATCCGTTCCGCGATTTCAATATCCTAACCAATCACTTCAACCCATTCGAACAGGCCAGGGCGGCGATCGCAGAAAATGCAGTTATCGGCAGACACACTGTAATTCAGCCTAATACATTTATTGGGAATAATGTACAGATTGGTAATGACTGTGTAATTCATTCGAATGTGTGCATCTATGACGATACTGTGATCGGAAATAATGTGACCATACATTCGGGCACTGTTTTGGGTGCAGATGCGTTCTACTACAAGAACCGGCCGGAAAGTTACGACCGACTTATAAGTGGTGGCAATGTGGTTATCAAGGACAATGTCGATATCGGAGCCTTGTGTACAATAGACAGAGGTGTAAGCGCCTCCACGATAATTGGTGAAGGGACAAAGCTGGATAATCAGGTACATGTGGGCCATGACTCTGTAATAGGCAGACGCTGTCTAATTGCTTCACAGGTAGGGATAGCAGGATGTGTGCTGATTGAGGATATGGTTACTATATGGGGGCAGGTAGGGATCACCAGTGGTGTTACCATAGGAGAAAAAGCAGTGATCTCCGCTCAGAGTGGAGTAAGTAAATCCCTTCCCGGTCATAAATCGTATTTTGGTACTCCCGCAGATGAATTCAGAAAAAAATATAAGGAGATCGCATCCATCAGGCTAATACCGGATATAATCGATAAACTTGACAAAATTCAATGAGTAATAATGCAAAAGAAATTGTAAGAAGTTTCTACAAATCTGATATTTTAAATGATGATACTGTCCTTGAACGTTATATGCACAAGGACCTGGTGCTTATCTGGAACAGTGCGGACGGACTCAGTATTATGAATTACGACGACCTCGTTGAATTCTTTGCTGAAGTAAGAAGATCCTACAACGACCTGCGCATTGAGGTAAGTCACTTGCTTCAGGATGACAACCATATTACGATTCGGTACAAATACTATATCCGGACCATGGAAAATCCCGATGAAGAACTGGGAATTGCGCACTTTATAGCTATTTGGGAAGTTAAGGACGATAAATTATATCGTGGATACCAGGTTAGTCAGCCCGTTACCGATAAGGATGATACCACAGAATCCTACCACCGAGTTAAGGTGTAATTTACTTTCAAAAACCAGCCCAAAAGAATATCTTTGCGGGCAAAATATTATATAAAAACTTCTAATTGCCCATGAGCGTTTTAGTTAATAAAGATTCGAAGATTATAGTACAGGGATTCACTGGTAGTGAAGGAACTTTCCACTCCGGCCAGATGATAGAATACGGAACCAATGTTGTTGGTGGTGTAACTCCGGGAAAAGGTGGTCAGACCCATCTAGATAAACCTGTCTTTAATACGGTGGAAGAAGCAGTAAAGAATACAGGCGCAAATGTTTCTATCATATTCGTACCTCCTGCATTTGCGGCAGACGCGATGATGGAATCTGCTAATGCTGGGATTGATGTGATCATTACCATTACAGAAGGTATTCCTGTTGCCGACATGATCAAGGTTTCTGCTTATCTGAAAGACAGAGATTGCCGCCTTGTTGGACCTAACTGTCCCGGGGTAATTACACCGGAAGAAGCAAAAGTGGGTATCATGCCCGGATTTGTCTTCAAGAAAGGAAAAGTTGGGATAGTTTCGAAATCGGGAACACTTACCTATGAAGCTGCAGACCAGGTTGTACGACAAGGTTTGGGGATCACAACTGCCATTGGAATTGGAGGCGACCCCATTATAGGGACAACCACAAAAGAAGCAGTAGAGTTGCTAATTAATGATTCGGAGACCGAAGCCGTTGTTATGATCGGTGAAATTGGAGGTCAACTGGAAGCAGATGCCGCGCACTGGTACAAGAACAGTGGCAGTAGTAAGCCCATTGTTGGTTTTATAGCTGGTGAAACTGCACCCGCAGGAAGAACTATGGGGCATGCAGGGGCTATCGTTGGAGGAAGTGATGATACGGCTCAGGCAAAAAAGAAGATCATGCGTGAGTGTGGAATTCATGTTGTTGATTCACCTGCTGAAATAGGTAAAAGAGTAGCAGAAGTATTAAAATAATTTATAAAACGTTTTATAAGGAAAGTCCTGTTAGTTTTAGCAGGGCTTTTTTTATATTTGAATGAAATCAGGCTGAAACAAACAAACTAAGCAATCTCATGAAATTACTAGAAGGAAAGACCGCCATTATCACCGGAGGAAGCCGGGGAATTGGAAAAGGAATTGTTGAAACTTTTGCTAAACACGGAGCGAATGTGGCATTTACCTATAACTCATCCCAGGAAGCCGCGGAAGCCATTGCTGAAGAAGCCTCTAAAGAAGGTGTAAAGGTGAAAGCATACAAAAGCAATGCAGCCAGTTTCAATGAGTCGCAGGAATTAGCCGCAGCGGTTCTCGAAGAATTTGGGAGTATAGACATACTAGTGAATAACGCGGGGATCACAAAGGATAATTTGTTGATGCGTATTTCCGAAGAGGATTTCGACAAAGTGATTGAAGTGAATCTGAAATCAGTGTTTAATATGACCAAAGCTGTTCAACGCGCCATGCTGAAACAACGCAAAGGGTCTATCATCAATATGAGTTCGGTGGTAGGAGTGAAGGGTAACCCGGGACAAACCAATTATGCTGCCTCGAAAGCCGGGATCATTGGTTTTACCAAATCGGTTGCGTTGGAGCTTGGCTCTCGAGACATTCGTTGTAATGCAATTGCACCCGGATTTATTGAAACCGAGATGACAGGGAAATTAGACGAGGCTGTGGTTCAGGGGTGGCGTGACGCTATTCCACTCAAACGAGGAGGAACTCCTGAAGATATTGCAAACGCATGCGTGTACCTTGGAAGTGACCTCTCTGCATATGTTACCGGCCAGGTGTTGAACGTTGATGGCGGGATGCTGACCTAAACATTACAATGACTGCAGAAACCATACTCTATATAATAATCGCCGCTGTAATAGCTTTTGCAGTGGCTGTTTTTATGTACGGGTACAAGGCACAACAATCGGGTAAGCAACGATGGTTATACGGTATACTCCGGTTTCTTAGCCTGTTTGCACTCTTTCTTCTTCTTATCAATCCGAAATTAAAAAGCGAAACCTATTCTGTAGAAAAGCCCAAACTTCCGGTTCTGATCGATAATTCCTCTTCTATTACAGAATTGAACCAGGCGTCGAATGTGAACGATATTCTATCGCAACTTCGTTCAAACTCAGATCTCAATGATAAGTTCGACATTAGTTATTATACCTTCGGAAATAATCTGAATAGCAACGATTCCCTTAGTTTTTCAGAGAGGAATACCAATATTAATAAAGCGCTTTCCTCGTTAAATTCTGTTTTTAAAAGTGACACCGCCCCTGCTGTGCTTATCACTGACGGGAATCAGACCCTGGGTACCGATTATGAATTTGGCACCTCCGGTTTTAAAAATTCCATTTATCCGATAATCCTCGGTGATTCAACCCAATACACAGACCTCAGGATAGAACAACTGAACACCAACCGTTATGCGTTTTTAAAGAACCAATTTCCTGTTGAGGTTATACTTGTGTACAACGGAGCTACTTCAGCGAATTCTCAATTCGTAATTACACAGGGAGGAACAACTGTTTTTAGGGAAAATGTTGCGTTTACGGAATTGAACAACACCAGAGCCTTATCCTTTACGCTTCCGGCAAATAGTGTTGGCTTACAGCGTTATACAGCACAATTAATTCCCCTTGGGGAGGAAAAGAACAAAACGAATAATGTGAAGCGATTTGCGGTAGAGGTGATAGACCAGGCCACCAACGTTTTAATTGTGAGTAAACTTATTCACCCCGATCTTGGTGCGCTGCGAAAGTCGATTACCTCGAATGAACAGCGAACAGTAACTTTTAAAAATCCTGCTGAGGCTCTTCCTTTACTTAATGATCACCAACTTGTAATACTCTATCAACCGGACGGTACTTTTGCCAATCTGTACGAGGAAATTGAAAAACTCAAGAAAAACACGCTCACCTTTGCCGGGATGGAAACAGATTGGGATTTTCTGAATGCGATACAACAGAATTTCGAGAAGGATGCGACATACCAGTCGGAACTCGCTACTGCTATCTTAAACATGAATTACGGTACTTTTGCTGTTGAAGATATCGGTTTTGATGATTTCCCACCACTACGAACAGCCTTTGGAGCCCTTGAAGTCACTATTCCTCACGAGAGCCTGCTGGATCAGGCCATCGATGGATTTGCGAGTGAAAGTCCGCTGTTGGCCACAATGGAGTTGAATGGGATTCGTGATGCTATATGGGATGGAGAGGATATCTGGAAATGGCGGGCGCAGGCCTATTTGAATACGGGAAGCTTTGAACCCTTTGATGATTTCATAGGGAAACTGGTGCAATATCTAGCCTCTACCAAGCGTCGAAGCCGATTGGAAGTTACCAGTGAAACATTTTACTATAATAATAGCTCTATAAAAATCAGCGCTCAGTATTTCGATAGCAACTATGTCTTCGATCCCAGGGCTTCGGTGACGATCTCCGTAACTAATTCCGAGACGGAAGAACAACGCACTTTTCCGATGCTTTTGAAAGGTAATTTCTTCGAAGTGGATCTGAGTAGCCTGGCTGCGGGAGACTATCGTTATTCAGTTGCGGTGCGCGATGAGGCGGTTTCACGGGTTGGAAACTTCACTATAATGGAATTCAATGTCGAGCAGCAATTTCTGAATGCCGACGTAACAAAACTACAGCGCCTGGCGACTAATACAGGCGGACAGGCATTTTTTGCCACTGAAGGCGAACTATTGACTGGCGCTTTAATCAATGATAACCGCTTCCAATCGGTACAGAAAAGCGAACAAAAAATCGTACCTTTAATCGATTGGAAATATCTTCTTGGACTTATTGCTCTTCTTTTAAGTCTGGAGTGGTTTATCAGGAAATATAACGGACTTATTTAACTAAAAAAATATAGAAATGGACAAATTACCTAAAATTGGGATTCCCCTTATCATTGTTATAATAATACTAGTAATTGCATTTGCTAAATCTGCCGTGACCATAGGTTCTGGGGAGGCAGGTGTGTTGTATAAAACTTTTGATGACGGGGTTGTGACAGATAAGCCGCCGTTGGGTGAAGGTTTTCACCTGATAGCTCCATGGAATAAAGTGATTGTTTATGAGGTGAGACAACAGGAATTATTTGAGAAGATGAAAGTACTTTCATCCAACGGACTGGAGATCCAGATCGATGCTTCTGCCTGGTATCAACCCGTTTACAATGACCTTGGAAATCTTCACCAGTCGCTGGGGGAGAATTACCTGCAGCGCGTTATTCAGCCAGCGATACGCTCTGCGGCTCGTAGTGTAGTAGGAAGATATACACCGGAACAACTATATTCGAGTAAAAGGGATGCGATCCAGGATGAGATCTATACAGAAACAAAAAAAATACTGGAAGCACAATACGTGCAGTTGAATGAAGTGTTGGTTCGGGATGTAACTTTACCTGGAACTATTAAAGATGCGATCGAAAGAAAACTAAAACAGGAACAGGAGTCCCTGGAATACGAATTCAGACTAGTCACAGCTGCCAAGGAAGCTGAAAAAGTTATTATTGAAGCGCAGGGTAAAGCAGATGCTAACCGTATTCTAAGTGCGTCATTAACAGATAAGATCCTTCAGGATAAAGGCATAGAAGCTACTATAAAATTAGCCGAATCACCAAACAGTAAAGTGATCGTTATTGGATCTGGCGATAGTGGAATGCCGATTATACTTGGCAATCAATAATTTTCAAATTGCACATAAAAAAACCGCTTCATACATGAAGTGGTTTTTTTATTACTAATGGCGAATTATTTTTTTCGTGATAGTAGATGCTGCCGAACTGATCCGCAGAAAATAAATTCCTGTACCCAGTGATGAAATATCCAGGGTCTGCTCAGAATTAAATGCCCGGTTACTTATTTCCTGGACGATCTTACCGGAAACAGAAATGATCTTCACAGATTGAATTTTATCATTCCCCGAATAATTTACAGTTAAGATTCCACTGCTCGGGTTAGGATACACCTTCACAATGTTTTCTGATAAGGGATTATCATTGATGGCGAGCACCTCTTCAAACAGTTGGACTTCAGCGATCTGTATACTGGGTATTCCGGTCCCGCCACTGGGATCACATGGCGCAGAAAAATTGAGTCGGTAGAATGAATATGCTGTCGTATTAGTGAATGTATAGGATCTTGTAAAGAAACGATCTGAAATACAATCGATAGTCCCTGTGGCAACAGAAGTGAAGGAAGATCCATTATTCGATCCGAAAACCTCAAAATCAATTGGATCTCGTACCGGAAAATCGTTCGCTGTGGTAATATCCATCGAAATGGCGGTCCTGCTTGCGCCTCCAAGATCAACGGTAAAGCCAATACCATCTCCAAGTTCAAAGTCAAGAAACTTAGTACTGGATGTGCCATCGATCACCTTATCGACCTCCTCGCCAATGGGAGAGCTTACTATTCCAAATTCAGTAATAGTCATTGAGGGATCAAAGATGGGGTCTTGTGCTGAAACAGATATGTTAATCAGTAACGTAAAAAGTAGTAGAAATTTTTTCATTTGGCTGGTCTTCAGATCTCTAAGTTAAAGAATTCCATCCATAGCACGGACTACCAGGCTGGATAAGAGAAGCTTACCGTCTGCAAAATAATTGAAAAAGTTAGGATACTTTAGTGAGGGCCTTAGCCTGGCCTACCCAATTGTCGCGTTCAATTCTACCGGGGAAGAAATCGATCAGCTCGGTGATGACCCGGATATCTGTTTCTTTGAATTTACTGATCTGAGAATAATTACAAATTCCTATTTCGTTTAGTTTTTGCTCGATATACGGCCCGATACCCATTATCTGGGTAAGATCGTCTTTCTGGTCGTGATCGGCATACCCAAAACTTTCGAAATCGAGTTCGGGCCGGTCTATAGAATAGTTTACAAAGGTAGTTCTCGCTTTTTCGGCAATGGATTTCGGTGGAGTCATTTGCTCGAATTTCCGATATTCTTCCTCTTCCAGTTCTTCTTCTTCTTCTTCTTCAATTTCTTCCTGGGTTTGTTTTACTACTTCAATGATACGAGGTTTTATTTCAGAGAATAAGGTGTCAATATCTTTCTCTTGTTTCATCGGCGATTTCAAAGCGTTGATCTCTTTTTTGAGCCGTGTGATTATTTTTTTGAATTTATTCCTTTGAAACCAGGAAGCCGCGAAATACCCGATGAGGAAAGTACTCAGCATTAATATGAAGATACCGGTAAATTCGGGTAATTCCTGAATAAATTCGGATATATTATTCATCTGTATCTAAATAAAATTTCACCTCTAATCTTCGGTTTAAGTTACGACCTTTTTCTGTACCGTTGCCAGCTATCGCTTCAGATTCACCTTTGGAAACAGCTGTAATTTTATTACGATCTATACCCGATTTATTTACAAGGAACCATCTTAACTGCCTCGCATATTCTAAACCCTTGGTATAGTTGTCGATAGCATTCCCAACATTGTCTGTATGTCCAACGACCTCAAGGTGAAGATTGGGGTTTTCTTTTATAATATCGGATACTTCCTGTCTTAATTTTAAGAGATCTTCGTTTACCAGAATTCCCTGGTATGAGAATTCAGGATAAACAACCCTGGTTTCAGGTATCTGTTTTTTAAGAGCCTCGATACGCTCGTTGTTAAGTGGCTTGAAAGTAAAAGAAAAACTATGTCTGAAGGTATCTTCGGTGGAAAAGGCAATTTGTGTAATAAAGGGCTTAATCACAATTTTTTCGGATGAAATTCCGGTTTCAACAAGAAGTTGTTTGATCACCTGTCCGCGTTTGATCCCGAGATTGGGTGATTCTATGTTCTCACCAGGACTATACTGTGAGGTTATATGCAATTCGGTATCCGGATGTTCCAGGATGTAGGTGTTGAGCTTATATTTGAAATCAACCAGGTTCGAAGGTACATCAACCAACTGTGAATTTTTACGGATAATAAAGCCTTCGGGATAAAAAAATATTATGTCGTCGGTTTCACTAATGGCGCGCAATCCTGTAGTCGGCGCACTTATGAATTCCTCTTTATATGCTTCTACAATCTCTGTAGAATCGTTACCAATAACTAGAGGGGTACCCTTTATTTCAGAAGGAGTATCAACTTTGGTCTCATTAGTCCCTTCTTCTGAATTTTTTATTGCTACCTCGGTAGTTTCCGGAAGCTCTTCATTATCCGGCTGTAACCAGGAGTATAACCATAAACCGAAAAATGACCACACCAGGAACACTAAAAAGGCGATTAAAAAGTTCTTCATTTTTCTCTTATGGTCTGTAAAAAAAGGCTTTAATGGTTTTTCTTGGGGTTAGACTCAAATCTATAAAATTATTCCTACATATTTTTTAAATATTTAATATGTTTTTCACATAGTAGTAAACAAAATTTTGTAATATTGCTATATAATGATTTATCAACCACAACATCATCACCATATCCTTTTCCACGCTCACGCGAGGTGATATGGTATTGCGTTGTATTCAATATATATTTAACCCGTTTGAGCTGTCTCAAACGGGTTTTTTCATTACAAAAAGCTCACAAGAAGGATTATGAAACTAAAAATCGCAATTCAGAAATCGGGGCGACTCCACGATGAGTCCCTCAAATTGTTAAAGGACTGTGGTATTTCCATTGATAATGGGAGGGATCAATTGAAAGCCGCGGCTAAGAATTTTCCAATGGAGATCTATTACCTGCGTAATGGGGATATCCCTCAATATTTAAAAGACGGGGTGGTAGATTGCGCCATAATAGGTGAGAATCTGCTTATTGAAAAAGGGAATGATATCGCTATCACTGAAAAACTTGGGTTCTCTAAATGCAGGGTGTCTCTGGCAGTATCTAAGATATTCGAATATGATAATATCAAAGACCTCGAAGGTAAGCGTATTGCCACATCTTATCCCGTCACAACCGGCAATTACCTGAAGGAGCAGGGTGTGAATGCAGAGCTTCATATAATTAACGGGAGTGTTGAAATTGCACCCAACATCGGTTTGGCCGATGCTATCTGTGACATTGTAAGCAGTGGAAGTACCCTTTTTAAGAATAATCTGAAAGAAGTAGAAGTCATTATGAAAAGTCAGGCTGTCCTTGCTGCCTCTCCGCAGATATCTGAATCGCTACGTGAGATTTTGAATAAATTCCGGTTTCGTATTCAATCGGTGTTGAAAGGAAGGGATTACAGGTATGTACTGCTCAATGCACCCAATGAAAATCTTCAGAAAATTATAGATATTCTGCCTGGAATGAAAAGTCCAACGGTATTACCACTGGCCGAAGAAGGCTGGAGCAGTATACACTCGGTGGTGAATCAAGATATGTTCTGGGAGGTGATCGATAGTCTAAAGACTGCCGGTGCGGAAGGGATATTAGTATGTCCAATCGAAAAAATGGTAATGTAAATAGTTGTGATGAAAAAGATAAAATACCCGAAAAAAGAAGACTGGAATATTATGCTGAAGCGGCCTTCTCAAACAGTCGACGATATCGAAAAGACGGTAATCGAGATATTTTCTGAAGTTAACACTAAAGGAGATAAGGCGGTAAAAAAATATACGGAATTGTTCGATGGCATTGTGCTGCAATCCCTTGCAGTTACACAAGACGAGATTGATGCCTCCGTAAACATGATCGACACAGGGCTAAAAGAGTCTATTCAGCTTGCAAAGAATAACATAAGCCTGTTCCACGAAGCTCAGCGTACCCAGCGAGTGGAATTGAACACTATGGAAGGCGTTTCTTGCTGGCAGGAAAAGCGACCTATACAGAAAGTGGGACTTTATATTCCCGGGGGTACCGCACCGTTATTTTCTACCGTACTCATGCTTGCTGTTCCCGCTGTACTGGCAGGATGTGAGGAGATCGTACTTTGTACGCCCCCCGATTCAGAAGGCAGGATCAATCCTGCTATTCTCTATACAGCGCAGCTTTGTGGTATAAAAAAGATATATAAAGTTGGCGGGATACAGGCAGTTGCAGCTATGACCTTTGGCACCGAAACCATCCCGGCAGTTTACAAGATATTCGGACCCGGTAATCAATTTGTCACTGTTGCCAAACAATTAGCGACGAAATTCGGAGTTGCCATTGATATGCCTGCAGGTCCTTCCGAACTATTGGTCTTCGCCGATGAAACCGCAAATCCGGCCTTCATTGCTTCCGACTTATTAAGTCAGGCCGAGCATGGTTCCGATAGCCAGGTTATCCTGGTAACTACTTCCGAAGCATTGTTGGACAATGTGTTGAAGGAAATTGATGATCAGTTACAACTCCTTCCCAGAGCAGAAATAGCCCAGAACGCCATTAATAATTCAAAGGTTATTTTAGTTGAAGATTCTGAAACAGCCCTCAATCTTATAAATGAATATGGCCCGGAACACTTCATTGTATCGGCTTCCGATGAAGATTTCTTTGCTACAAATATTCTGAATGCAGGCTCTGTATTCATTGGAGATTATACCCCGGAAAGCGCGGGTGATTATGCATCCGGGACCAATCATACCTTGCCAACAAATGGCTATGCCAGGCAATATAGTGGCTTGAATCTCGATAGTTTTATGAAAAGTATCACGTTTCAGAAGATCACAAAAGCAGGGCTGAAGAAGCTAGGGCCGGCAGTTGAACTTATGGCAGCCGCGGAAGGTTTGCAAGCACATAAGAATGCGGTAACACTTCGTTTAAAGGAAATTATTGAAAATGAATAAGCGCGTAATAGATTTGAATTCATTGGTACGCCCAAGTGTGAGATCCCTGAAACCGTATAGTTCGGCTCGGGATGAATATACGGGGACTACATCCGAAATGATCTTTCTGGATGCGAATGAGAATCCGTTTGATAATGGGGTTAATAGATATCCGGATCCACATCAAAGAACGTTGAAGTCGTTGTTGGCTGAATTAAAAGGTGTTCCTGAAGAGAGCATCTTCCTGGGTAATGGGAGTGATGAGGTGCTTGATCTGCTCTTCCGTGCTTTTTGTGAGCCGGGCAAAGATAACTGTGTTACGTTGCCACCCACATATGGTATGTATAATGTTCTGGCAGGTATCAATAATGTTGAGAATAGGGGGGTATTGCTCACTTCCGAATTTCAGCCGGACTTGCAGGCTATTTCGAGTAAATGGGATGAACAGTCTAAGTTGCTATTCATCTGTTCCCCTAATAATCCAACGGGAAATACTGCGACTCGGGGGTCTGTCGAGCAACTACTGAACGAATTCAATGGGCTTGTAGTAATAGATGAAGCGTATATAGACTTTGCGGGATCGGATAGCTGGCTAGATGATCTTAAAAATTTTAGCAACCTGGTAGTGGTCCAGACATTTTCAAAAGCCTATGGAATGGCAGGAATTCGATTAGGAGCGTGCTATGCATCTCCGGAAATTATAGAAATATTAAACAGGATAAAGCCTCCATATAATGTGAACGAACTAACACAGCAAAGAGCTCTTAAAAGACTCGGAAATAAAATTTTAATTGAAAACGAAATACATTCAATAAAAGAACAAAAGGATATATTATCTAAACAATTACTTGAAGTTAATTTTATTGAGAAGATCTTTCCCAGTGAGGCTAATTTTCTACTGGTAAAAGTAGATAATGCCGATGCGAGATATCAACAATTGGTAGACTGTGGTTTGGTTGTTCGTAACCGAAGTAATCAGCCATTATGTGAGAACACTTTGCGTATCACAATCGGCACACCGGAGGAAAATGAATTACTGATTAAAAAACTACAAACGATATAACATGAAAAAGAAGGTCTTATTTATAGATAGGGATGGAACCATGATACGTGAAACGGCCGATGAGCAGATCGATTCCTTCGAGAAGCTAGATTTTTATCCTAAGGCGTTGAGCGTCCTGAGGAAGATAGCGGAACAGCTGGATTTCGAATTGGTTATGATAACAAATCAGGACGGCCTGGGCACGGAGTCCTTTCCGGAAGACACCTTCTGGCCGGTCCATGATTTCATCTTGAAGACTTTTGAGAATGAAGGCGTGGTCTTCGATGAGATCTTTATTGATCGCACCTTTCCGCATGAGAATGCGAATACACGAAAACCTAACACGGGATTGCTCACGAAATACTTTTCCGAAGAATACGATATGGAGAATTCTTTCGTCATCGGGGATCGGCTCACAGATATGGAACTGGCAAAGAATCTCGGTGCCCGGGGAATCTTTATCAACGACAATACACAATTGGGAAATTCGGAAATAACAGTGAACAGGGACGAGCTGGGCAGTGTAATTTCCTTTGAGGGTAATGATTGGGACGACATTTACACATTTATCAAACTTGGAAGCAGGAAGGCTGCTACGAGTCGGAAAACCAATGAAACCGACATTTCCATTCAACTAAACCTGGATGGCACAGGACAAAGCGATATTAATACCGGGATAGCGTTTTTCGATCATATGTTGGATCAATTGTCCCGACATGGTTTAATGGACCTGAAAATCCATGTGAAGGGAGACCTCGAAGTTGATGAACATCACACGATTGAAGATACTGCTATTGCGCTGGGAGAGGTTTTCGCTCAGGCCCTAAATAGTAAATTAGGGATAGAGAGATACGGCTTTTGCCTGCCGATGGATGATAGCCTGGCCCAGGTTGCTATCGATTTTGGCGGGCGGAACTGGTTGGTGTGGGATGCAGAGTTCAAGAGAGAGATGATAGGTAAGATGCCCACGGAAATGTTCTATCATTTTTTCAAGTCCTTCACCGATGGTGCTAAGGCTAATTTAAATATCAAGGCCGAAGGTACCAACGAACATCATAAGATAGAGGCTATTTTCAAAGCATTTGCGAAAGCGATCAAAGCAGCGGTGCGAAGAGACCCCGAAAAACTATTGTTACCCTCAACCAAAGGAACTTTATAAATGAAGATTGTACAAATAGACTATGGAGCCGGGAATGTAAAGAATATCCAATTTGCCTTTGAGCGTTTTGGATTCAGTCCGATATTGAGTTCAGACCCGGATGAGATCATGGGCGCCGATAAAGTGATCTTTCCGGGAGTGGGAGAAGCCAGTAGCGCCATGAAGAAGCTTCGTCATTCCGGCCTTGACCGTGTGATACCGAATTTAACTCAACCGGTATTGGGCATATGTCTTGGTATGCAGTTGTTATGTGACATCTCTGAAGAGAACAATACCCGCGGGCTCGCAATCTTCAACCAGCAAGTAAAGCGTTTCTCCAATGCGGTAAAAGTACCACAGATAGGTTGGAATAGCATACATGAATTACGATCACATCTGTTCGACGGTGTGCGGGAAAATGAGTTTATGTACCTGTTGCATAGTTATTATGTGCCACTGTGTGAGGAAACAATTGCAGTTAGCGATTACGAAATACCGTATTCAGCTGCAATACAGAAGAACAATTTTTATGGAGTCCAGTTTCACCCAGAAAAAAGTAGTGTAGCAGGCGAACTAATACTCAAGAATTTTCTAGCGTTATGAGGATCATACCAGCCATAGATATAATTGAGGGGAAATGTGTCCGACTTTCAAAAGGCGATTATAACACTAAGGTCATTTACAATGAAGATCCCCTGGAGGTAGCTAAAGAGTTTGAAGATCACGGGATAGAATATCTGCATCTTGTGGATCTCGATGGTGCTAAAAGCAATGGAATTATAAATCACAGGATATTGGAATCTATTTCCGGGAAAACAAAGCTGAAAGTTGATTTCGGGGGAGGTTTGAAAAAAGATGAGGACGTCCGTATTGCATTCGAATGTGGTGCATACCAGATAACAGGGGGAAGTATAGCGGTTAAGTCACCGGATATATTTATGAACTGGCTTAACAAGTATGGCAGAGAGCGCATTATCCTTGGGGCGGATGCAAAGGATGAGAAAATCGCCATTAGTGGTTGGCTGGAAGCTTCGGAGGAGGAGCTAGTGCCATTTATCAAAGACTACGTAGCCAGGGGCGTTAAGTACGTTATCTGCACGGATATCAGTAAGGATGGTATGCTGGAAGGCCCTTCATTCAAACTGTATGAGAAAATAATCGGGAAAGTTGAGGGATTGGCATTGATCGCATCAGGAGGGATCTCTGAATTCTCTGAATTAAACAAATTAAGTGAAATAGGGTGCGAAGGAACAATTATTGGAAAAGCGATCTATGAAAATCGGATTTCACTCAAACAACTGGAAAAATTTATTCTGAATGCTCACTAAACGGATTATACCCTGCCTGGACATTAAGGATGGCAGGACGGTAAAGGGAATCAATTTTATAAATCTAAGGGACGCTGGCGATCCTGTAGAACTTGCCGAAGTATACAGCGAATCAGGCGCCGATGAATTGGTCTTTCTGGATATTTCAGCTACAGAGGAGAATCGCAAAACCCTTGCCGACCTGGTGTTGAGGGTTGCCGCACGAATTCGAATTCCCTTCACGGTAGGAGGCGGTATATCCAGTGTGGAGGATGTGGACCTGCTTCTTAAGAACGGGGCTGACAAGGTTTCTATAAATTCCTCGGCTGTAAAGCGACCCGAACTGATAAATGAACTTTCCGGCCGTTTTGGGAATCAATGTATTGTAGTCGCGATAGACGCTAAGAAGATAGACGGAAATTGGAAAGTACACCTCATTGGAGGGAAGGTTCCCACCGAGGTTGACCTGTTTGAATGGGCTGTTGAGGTAGAGAGACGCGGGGCAGGAGAGATCATGTTCACTTCCATGGACCATGACGGTACCAAGAACGGATTTGCGAATGAGGCATTAGCGAAGCTATCGGAACTTGTGAACATACCGATAATCGCCTCAGGGGGTGCCGGGATCGATCAGCATTTTGCCGATACATTTATTGATGGGAAAGCTGATGCTGCATTAGCAGCAAGCGTTTTTCATTTCAAGGAAATTGATATCACAGAATTAAAACAAAATCTAAAAGAACAGGGCATACCCGTCCG
The DNA here is from genome assembly GCA_013043685.1 of Flavobacteriaceae bacterium. Classification (GTDB taxonomy): domain Bacteria; phylum Bacteroidota; class Bacteroidia; order Flavobacteriales; family Flavobacteriaceae; genus Pukyongia. The sequence goes on from JABDNT010000046.1 coordinate 69,185, forward strand.
GTTATAACTTTAAATTAAAACTATGAAAATTGACTATAATAAATATTCGGATGGACTGGTGCCTGTAGTCGTACAGGATGTTCTCTCGCGAAATGTATTAATGCTGGGTTTTATGAATGAAGAGGCGGTTCGGCAAACGTTAGATACTAAAAGAGTGACTTTTTTCAGTAGGAAAAAAGAAAGCTTATGGACCAAGGGTGAGGAATCGGGCAACTTTCTGAACCTGGTTTCTATAACCCAGGATTGTGATAATGACTCGTTATTAGCCCTCGTAAAACCCGAAGGGCCTGTTTGCCATAAAGGCACTGACACCTGTTGGGGTGAGCGAAATATACCGCAGTTCGGCTTCCTGTCGTACCTGGAAAATGTAATTCAGGAGCGAAAGGACAATCCTGAAATGGAGAATTCATATGTGGCGTCCTTATTCAGAAAAGGAGTGAACAAAGTGGCCCAGAAGGTTGGAGAAGAAGCGGTGGAATTGGTTATCGAAGCAAAAGATGACAATGATCTTGCATTTCTTAACGAAGCTGCGGATCTGCTCTTTCACACCATGATCCTTTTACAAACCAAGGGGTTTCACTTAAGAGATGTGGATAAAACCTTACGCTCAAGGCATAAATTTGAGTAGCCTTTAGACTGTGGATTAAAAGTTTCTTTACCTTTAATCCAAATGATAATGCATTATGACCAAACCAGCTCGTAAAAACAGGAAATTAAATATCAATATAATCCCCAGGCGTAAGGCGGAAAATCAAATTCCGGGGGCCGTAAAGTATCGTGGCCGAAAAAAGGATAAAATTACGAAACTCGAGATTATAGATTATTCGAAATCTCATTTCGATACTTTTTATATCGAAGAAGTTCAGGATGCTTTTAAGTTCAGGAGTACCGATCAAGTTACCTGGATCAATGTAGATGGCCTGAGTAACACCGATCAGATTGAATTGCTGGGAACACATTTTCAACTGCATCCCTTGATTCAGGAAGATATAGTGACAACGACGCAGCGTCCGAAAATGGATGAATACGATGATTATTTGTTCCTGGTCTTTAAGATGTTGCACTACAATGAAAGGGCAGAACTTATTTTCGAACATGTAAGCATGGTACTTGGCAAATGCTACGTGCTGACTTTCCAGGAAGCGGATGGCGATGTATTCGATGGTGTTCGTGAACGATTGAAAAACGATAAAGGCCGTGTGAGGTCTTCCGGATCCGACTACCTCATGTTCGCTTTAATGGACGCCGTGGTAGATAATTACTTCACGGTAATAGAAACACTTAGCGATAAGATCGAAATACTTGAAGATCAGTTGTTCGAAAATCTGGCAAGTGATAACATAGCTTTTCAAATTCAGGATCTGAAAAAGGAAGTCCTAAAAATTCGAAGGGCAATTGTCCCTTTGCGGGAAGTCATTAACCGCCTGGAAAAGACCGATACAGAACTAATTGAACAACGTACAAATAATTATATACGTGATCTTTACGATCATATCATCCAGGTTAGTGAAAGTATCGATCTTTATCGGGAGATGACCTGGGGATTGATGGATATGTATATGACCACCATAAGTAACAGAATGAATGAGATCATGAAGGTACTTACAATTATGGCATCCATCTTTATACCTCTGACGTTTATGGCAGGAATCTATGGGATGAACTTTGAAAATATTCCTGAATTAAAATACAAGTATGGTTATTTTGTTTTGTGGGGATTAATGATTCTTGTCTTTTTAGGCATGCTTCTTTTTTTCAGAAGAAAGAAATGGATATAAAAAAATAGCGGGTTTATACCCGCTATTTATGTAAGTTCTTTCACTATCGGAGCCACCCTTTTTGTGAAGCTCCCTTGCTATAAAAGTAAAGGAATATGGCAACGATAATTACTAATAAAGGCATTATAGCCGCTTTTAGCCCTTCAACTTCCATGACATCGGTAGCGAGCAACCAGTAGCACATCTGAACTAATACGGCCAGTAAGGAAATCCCAAACAAGGGAATTGCCAAACTTTTTCTCGCCAGCATTAGCAAACATGCAACCACGCCGGAAAAAATAGCCAGTGCAAATACATAATTATACCACGAGGGAAGTCCATCCACGATATTTATTAGACCCTCAGACATCGTTGCTTTTACAGTGTCATCATACCATACGGTTGATAATAAATACTGATAAACCCCAAAGAGATACCATAAGAATGCAAAAACGGCTATTATCCAAAAGCCAGTGTTGGGTTTGGTGGTTGTCATAATACTTTGGTTTTAAGGTTGAATAGTTAAATGTACTGAAAAAAAATTAGGCGTATCTTTAGGCTATTAACCGTCATAAGTATGGGTACAATTCTCACAAAAGACATTTTTTCCTTTCTGAAGCAGCTAAAAAAAAATAATCACCGGGATTGGATGCAGGAACACAAGAAGCAGTATCAGGCTAACGAGAAGCATTTGAAACAGTTTTATGCCGACGTAGAGGCAAGTCTCAATGAAACAGATGATATTGCCAAGGTTAAAGTCTTCCGCATAAACCGTGATATTCGTTTTAGTAAGGATAAAACACCGTACAATGTACATAGGAGTGTCAGTTTTAGCAGGGCAGGAGCCCATAGGCGTGGAGGGTATTATTTGAGACTCGAACCAGGTAATTCCCTGATGGCCGGTGGTTTTTTCGGACCGGAACCTGCGGATCTGCTTAGGATTAGGCAGGAATTTGATATGGATGCCTCCGAAATCCGGAAAATTTTGAATAAAAAGAGCTTTAAAGATGCCTTTGGGGGTTTTAATCAGGAATTCGCGGTAAAAACAGCACCCAAAGGATTTAGCAAGGATCATCCGAATATTGACCTCATAAGACTGAAAAGTTATTTCGTATCACATGATTTTACAGACAAGGAGGTGATGTCTCCAGACTTCAAAGACAATTTAGTGCATCATTTTAAGTTACTTCGGCCATTCTTCGATTATATGAGCGAAGTGCTTACTACAGACCTCAATGGTGTGTCGCTGCTCAAGGAATAACATATAAGCATTAATTATTATAATACAAAAATATAAGTATATATGCTTATAAATATATATTATTAGTATTTTTGCTTATATTTGCGCACAGTAGGATTATAATTAGTCAAAGAAAGCATGATGAAAAATGCAACTATAGCGGTAATTACAGGAGATTTGGTGAATTCATCTCAATTTAGCCATACCAGGTTACAGGCTATTATTCAACGCCTGAAGAATGAATTTGAAACTATACAAAGTGAAAAAAGGACAAACAGGATAACCTTTACCATGTTCAGAGGTGACAGCTTCCAGGGAATTGTAGAAGATCCTTGCGAAGCCTTACAGATATCCTTGCAAATAAAGGCGCTTATCAATAGTTTTAATGATAGTGGAGAAGTCGCCGGAAATACTGTTCCTATCGCCGATGTGAGAATTTCCATTGGAATAGGCGAGGCCAGCTATGATCTTGACGCCATAAATGTGAGTAATGGGGAAGCATTTCAATTCTCAGGCAGAACGCTGGACAGTATGAAGGCCGAACACGTTAAAATGGCGTTACGGACTGTCAACGCACAGATCAACGATGAATTCAGAGTTCATATGAAATTCCTGGATAGCATTACGGACCGCTGGTCCATGGCATCTGCCGAAGTTGTTTATTTTCTTCTGAAGCGTTATAAAGAACGGCAAATTGCTCAAAAGTTGAACAGGAGCCAGGCGGCTATAAATCACAGGAAAAAAGCGGCCGGATGGGATGAGATCCAACTGCTTTTCGACAGGTACGAGCAGGTAATTAAAAAACAATTTGTATGAATCCCGAACTAGTCTTCGCCCTGCAATTATTGCTGGCACATGTGATAACCGATTTCGTTTTTCAGTCTAAAAAATGGATTAAACAAAAAAGGAAAAAGAAAGCAAGGTCACCATTCCTCTACATTCATGCCGTCTTGGCGGGGTTGATAACCTACGTTATCGTGCAGGACTGGAGCATGTGGCTGGTACCGGTCATCATAACAGTGACTCATTTCTTTATCGACCTTTGGAAGCTTCACCAGGAATCCGATTCACTACGATACTTTTTGTGGGACCAGTTTTTTCATATGCTTGTACTCGTGGCCGTCTGGCTTTATGCCACCGATCATTTCGGAGATCTAATTCCATTCATAGCCTCTGTCCTGGGATCAGAATTTTTCCTGGTCTATGTAACCGGATATCTGCTGGTGATCTTTCCAATTGGCTTTATCATTGGTAAAGCAACGCAGCGTTGGCAGAAAGAGATAAAGAAAGAGGACGGTCTAAAAAGTCTTGAAAAAGCAGGTCGTTACATAGGTATTTTTGAGCGTATCCTTGTGCTTACATTTATTTTGACAGATAATTTTTCTGCCATAGGATTTCTAATAGCAGCGAAATCCATATTACGATTCAGTGATAAGAGTAAAAGTGGGGCACGAAAGCAAACAGAATACGTTCTCATCGGTACCCTAATGAGTTTTGCACTTACAATTTTGATAGGATTCTTAATGCGCGTACTGATATTCCAGTAATTGAACATTACTTTTCAGCCGCTCTTTCACGATATTCATCATACGTTTGTTCAGGGCAGATGAGTTCAGGGTGTATTCTTTGTACTCATCAACCGTGAACTGCCCTATTATAATTCCCTTTAAAGAATTTCTGAATTTCATGTCTTTATGGATCGCATTTTCCATATAGTCCAGGCGTTTTTCTAAGGACAGATCGTAAAATACGTTCTTGTGTTTTCTGACATAATTTCTGAATACTTCCAGTAATAGTTCATTCTGAAGTTTTGCGACAGGGCGTAACGTTCGATTCTGAAAAATTTCTTCGGAAGTCATTGCGGGGTTTATGGTCGCATTCGGAATTTCAGGCCGTAACCTAACGAGCGACGCATCACGTAGTTCCATAACATGGTGTTTGTTTAAAAGTAGGAAATCTCGCTCTTACGTGTGATCCGGCTTCGATAAGTTATAAACTATGTTTTCAACAAACGGAACGATAAAATTGGTATATACATCCCTGTTTTAAATGTTCTGTTTTGTATACTTTTATTCTATGGCTGAAATAAAATCTATCAATCCATATAACGGAAATGAAATTGAGACCTTTCAAACCCATACTCCTGACGAGATACGCCGTATACTAACAAAAGCAGACAGTCGGTTCAGGCAATGGCGGAAGACCAGCTTTGAAGACCGTTCGAAGTTAATGATTGCCGCTGCGAATGAGTTGCGAGGTAACAAGGAGGAATATGCTTCATTGATCTCCAGGGAAATAGGGAAGCCAATTTCCCAGGCTATAGCCGAAGTGGAAAAATGTGCCTGGGTCTGTGAATACTATGCTGTAAATGCTGCGAATCATCTCGCTGACGAGTCGATTGCAACCGATGCCAGAAAGAGTTATGTAAGTTATGAGCCTTTAGGTGTGATCCTGGCTGTAATGCCCTGGAACTATCCTTTCTGGCAGGTATTCCGTTTTGCAGCACCTGCCCTGATGGCTGGTAACATAGGAGTACTGAAACATGCTTCTAACGTATTTGGCAGTGCTTTGAATATTGAAAGGGTTTTTACGCGGGCTGGGTTTCCCGAATATTGTTTCACATCGCTACTGGTTGAAAAGGAAATGGTAAAAGCGATCATAGAGAATCCTGTTGTAAAAGCAGTGACGCTAACAGGAAGTGGCCCTGCAGGTGCCTCGGTGGCAATGACTGCAGGTGAAAATATCAAGAAAACGGTTCTGGAATTAGGTGGTAACAACGCCCTTATTGTTCTAAAGGATTGTGATATGGAAGCTACACTCGAAACCTGTATTCAGGCGAGATTTCAGAATACAGGTCAGAGTTGTATCGCAGGTAAGCGTCTTCTTTTGGATGAGGCGATCGCAGATGAATTCCTATCCAGTCTGGTAAAGAAAGTAAAGGCATTGCATAATGGAGATCCTGCTCACCCCGAAACGTATATAGGTACGCTGGCAAGAGAGGATCTTGCGGAAGAACTGGAAGCACAGGTTCTGAAAAGTATTCGGATGGGCGCAAAACTGGAAACAGGAGGGAAGCGGAATGCTGCTTATTTCGAACCAACCATCCTTAGTGGAGTAACTTCGGATATGCCCGTGTTTGTGGAAGAGACCTTCGGACCCGTATTAAGTGTTACCACTTTTAGATCCATTGATGAAGCCATTGATTTGTCGAATCGATCAAAATTTGGCCTTGGAGTTTCTATATTTACCAGGGATGTTACAGCAGCAGAGAAGTGGGTCAATCGATTTGAAGAAGGGGCTGTATTCATCAACGAATTAGTAAAAAGTGATCCGCGCCTGCCTTTTGGAGGGATCAAGGAAAGTGGTTACGGACGCGAATTGAGTGAACACGGGATCAAGGAATTTGTAAATAGGAAAACCGTTTATATAAAATAAAAAACCCCGCTCAAAGCGGGGTTTACAGCTAAAAATAAATATTAATCCTTCTTGAGGAATTCTTCTTTTGACTTTAATTTTGGAGCAGCGATATCATTTTTTTCAAGGAAGCTCATAAACTTCTTACCTTCTTTATCCATAATCGCCTGGTAACGGCCTTTGGCATCGCTCCATTCCTCCGATATAAGTTCAAAATTTTGTTTCTGAGCTCCGGATATGCGGTCATAGCTTGATGCTACGTTGGCATACAGATCCCCCATTTTTTCCCTAAGTTCAGGTTCTGCGGAGGCCACGTAATTATCGCCGGTAGTTATTACAAGATCTTTTTTAAGTGCTTCAAGAGCGTCGTACACTTTCCCAGCTTGCTTTTTACCCTTTGGATTCTTATCCATAACTTCCTGTGCCTTATTCTGAATTCCATTCAATTCGTATACGGTGTAAGCCAGATCCTCGACCATATCGAATAAGGTTCGCGTAAATTTTTCTTGTTCCTTTCGCTCTGCAAGCGTCGTTAATGATTTCTCATCATATTTTAGATCTATCAAATGCTCATAGGTATTCTTGCCTTTCTTTAAAACTATCTTGTACTGTCCGGCGGGTACTCTGGGAGGAGTAAATCCACCAAAAGACAAGGTTTTCGCCTGGGCCATTTCCGGAGCATAGGTATTGTAATTCCAGTTTACAACATTAATACCTTTCGATTTTCCTGGTGAAAGTGTCAAGACCTTATTACCCTGCATATCCTGAACCTCCATAGTCATCTTACCAAACGTGTGACGTTTTTTCAGGTAGTACACTATTCGCGCTGCGGTACTTTTATTTCCACCTACGAATTGCGTCTCGGCACCGAAATTTCCAGAAAAACCACTATCCTCTACCATGGTAAATGGCTTGGTTTTGAAGAAATGCACGTCTTTGGCAAGTACACTTTGATTTAATTCACGTAAGGGGCTTATGTCATCAATGATGATAACACCTCTGCCATGTGTTCCCATTACAATATCATTGGTCTTCTTCTGAAGATCGATGAAGTGTACTGCGACAGGCGGCATATTATTTGTAAAATGCGACCAGTTTTTCCCACCATCGATAGTCACATAAAGTCCGAATTCGGTACCAAGGAATAACAGGTTTTCGTTTTCGTAGTCTTCCTGTATATTTCGCACAAAGGCATTTTCCTGGATATCATCCGAAATTATATTCGTCCAGGTTTTACCATAATCGGTTGTTTTCAAGCCGTATGGCTTCATATCTCCATGTGTATGACCATCGAAAACTGCATATGCCGTCCCTTTGCCATGAACACTCGCTTCTATATGATATACCCAGGTATTTTCGGGAATACCGGTGAGATTAGCGGTAACATTGTTCCAGCTCTTCCCACCATCTGTGGTAACCTGGACATTTCCGTCATCGGTACCAACCCATATTATATTCTCATCCAATGGGGATTCGGCAATAGTGAATATTGTGGTATGATTTTCAGCACCACTATTATCCACCGATAGTCCACCAGATTTCGACTGGTCCTGTTTTGCAGGGTCATTTGTGGTAAGATCCGGAGAAATAATTGTCCAGCTATCACCCATATTATCCGATCTGTGGACAAACTGGCTTCCCATGTAGAACCTGTCTGGCGCGTGATTACTCACAGCCATCGGCGCATTCCAGTTGAATCGTAATTCGGGGTCACCCTTTCCGGGGAGTGGTTGAATTGTTTTGGTTCTGTTTCGATCTGCATCGTAACGCCAAACATTTTCGGCGCCTTGCATTTCGGAGTAAATAATATTTTTGGTCGGATGCTTTAATACACGGAATCCGTCACCATAACCCACACTATTCCAGTCGCGGGCATTTACACCACCAGGTGAGGAGGAAGGGCCATACCAACTGCCGTTATCCTGAAGTCCACCGTACACATTATAAGGTTCAGCATCGTCCACACTGATATGGTAGAATTGAGATAATGGCAGGTTTTCCACTATCTCGAATGTAGTTCCTCCATTCCAGGAACGGTACACGCCACCATCAGTTCCGGAGTACATAATATCGCTGTCCTCGATATGGAATGTGATATCGTGAATATCACTGTGCATATTACCGAGGTTCTTGAAGGTCTTACCACCATCGCGGCTAATGGAGCCATTGAGTCCGCCTTTCACAACAACATCAGGATTTTTGGGATCCACTGTGATTCTTGAAAAGTAAAATGGTCTAACGGTTAAACCGAAATCGGCGTTAAGGTGCTCCCAGCTTTGTCCGGCATCCGTGGATTTCCACAGACCATTTTTGGTTCTGTCCTCGGTTTCAAGTACCGCATAAACTATAGAGCTGTCGCTCGGGGCCAACTGTACAGCTATTCGGCCAAGATCACCCGGAGGGAATCCATTATGAATCTTGTTCCAGTTCTTACCACCGTCCACTGTTTTGTACAAGGCACTATCGGCGCCGCCGGAATTAAAACCCCAGGCAGTTCTTCTGAATTGCCACATAGATGCATAGAGCACATTAGGATTTTTAGGATCCATAATCACGTCGGCAGCACCTGTAGAGGGGTTCACGTAAAGTATCTTTTCCCATGTCTTTCCACCATCGGTTGTCTTAAAGACTCCACGGGCCTCACTGTCGCTCCATAGAGCCCCAAGTACACCTACGTACACTTCATCAGTGTTATTCGGATTTATTGCGATGGAAGCGATTCGTTCGCTATTTTCAAAACCGGGAATTTCGTTCCAATTACTTCCACCATCCGTAGACTTATAAAGGCCGTCACCCACAGAAACGGAATTACGAGTCCAGGTTTCTCCGGTCCCTACCCAGATAGTTTGATCGGGGTCTTTAGGATCTAATTTCACAACCCCTATGGATTGTACATAGTCATCAAAAATGGGGACAAAAGTGGCACCACCATCGCTCGATTTCCACACACCGCCTCCTGCGGTTCCTGCATAGAGAATACGGGTGTTTGTTGGGTGCATTTCCATATCGTTGATACGACCGCTCATAAGCGCAGGCCCTATATGTCGGGCACGCATATCACCGAACAATTCTTTTCCTTTCAAAGAGATCTCCTGCGCAGGTAGTTCAATAGGGAAGAGTATTCCCGCTAAGAATAAGATGATTAGTTTTTTCATTTTTTGGAATTTGTTTACAAAAAATCCCCATGCAACGGGGATTTTTTGAGCTTAAGAAATAAGTTTATTTTTTGTCTTCTGTCTCCTCAACTTCAGGCATTGCAAACATGGCTTCGTCTATTTCCGGGTTAATAACGATTTCGGTCATTGTAACTGGTTGTCCTCCGCCCATGGTAATAGCAAATGGAAAATAAAGGCCTTCCACTTCCTGGTAGTCGCTCAAGGTATCTTTTAACATTTGGCCTTTCATAGGCCCCTGTTTTACTTCAGCTTCTGTTGCGATAGGAACAAAGTTTTCCTTCTCAAAATAATAGAAGGTTACATTTGGTTCTTCCACACCATCAACCAGCATAGGTTTTCTGGTAAGTTTTATTTTAAAGGTTTCGGTTCCTTCCATAGTTTCGTCACCAATGAGCTCCACCGTATACCCCTTTTCTTTATAATTTACAAAAGGATCCGGGAAGTCCATTGCCTGGTTCTTCATATTGTGCGTCGCTTCGGCATCGGCCTCTTCAGGTAACATCGTCATGAAGTTGGTGGTCCACATTTTGTCTCCATCGAAAGAGAATTGTGTCATTTCCTGTCCCTGAAGATTTATTTTAAGCAATTGCTTTCCATCTTTGGTCTGGTAATATTCGATAGGAATGGTCATTCCCTGAGCATTCGCTGTTCCGGCATATTTGATACCTTCGATATTGTTCCAGGCTTCCGCACCTCCAGTATTTTCAAGATAATTCGAGATTATTTCATCTGCTGTTTGCGCTGAAGCCGGCACGACTGAAGCAATTAGAAGCAAGACGAATAGTGTTTTAAGGATTTTCATTACGTAATTAATTTAAGTTTAGCTTTAAAGTAAGTCTGAGCCTTCAATAGATTGTTACAGTATGTGATAACTAATTTTTGTCTTCTTCTTCAGTTTCAGTAGCTTCAGGCATCACAAATAGAGATTCGTCAACCTCTGCGTTAAATTCTATTTTGGTAATCTTTATAGTTTGTCCGGCCTGGCCGTTGAACTTTTGCGTTATGGAATAAGGTAAAAACAGATCACCTGCTTCCAGATATTCACTGAAAACAGTTTGTGTAACGGTTCCGGCCATTGGTCCGGAATTTACAGTATTTTCAATCACTATAGGTACAAAGTTTTCCTTATCCAAATAGTAAGTCGCTACATTTGGTTTTTCCTCGCCATCCACCATTACAGGATTTTTTGTCAGCTTTATCTTGTGGCATTCAGTTCCTTCCATCATTTCTTCACCTACCAATTCAACCGAATACCCTTTTTCTTTATAATTTAGTAAGGCCTCAGGAAAATCATTGGCTTCGTTATTCTTATAATTTGAAGAAGTTTCTTCATCCATCGCTTCTGCCTCCATGCTCTGAAAATTGGTGGTCCACATTCTTTCACCATCAAAAGCCTGCGGGACAAAATTCATTCCCTGTAAATCAACATTTACCACCATCCGGCCGTCTTCCATCATAGTTTGCACAAATGGATAGGATTGTCCTCCCATCATAGCGTCACCTGTGGTTGTCATTGACTGGATACTTTCCCATGCTTCGATACCACCTGTATTCTCCAAGTAATTGGCAATAATCTCATCTGCCGTTTGTGCATTTACGGGAATAAATACCGTTACCAGAAGGCAGGTAAAGAGTGTCCTTATAGTCCTCATAATCATAAATAATTTAAGTTTAGCTTAAAGGTAAGTCTTAACAGGCAGAAGATTGTTACGCAGGGTTGTTAATTTTTTCTAAAAATAACTTATTGAATTCAGTACATTTAAACCAGCTAAAGTAAAATTTAAAAATATGCGATTCCATACCCGAAAATGGATAAAACCGGAAGATCTCAACCCGAATGGAACACTTTTCGGTGGTCGGCTGCTGGAATGGATCGATGAGGAGGCTGCACTTTATGCCATTATTCAACTGGAAAATCCCAGAACGGTAACCAAGTACATTAGCGAGATCAATTTTGTGAGTTCCGCTAAAAAAGGAGATATCGTTGAAATTGGAATTGAAGTGAAGCAATTCGGAAAAAGCTCGCTGACCCTGGGTTGTGAAGTCCGAAATAAAATGACCCGCCAGAGCATCATAACTATCGAAAAGATCATCATGGTGAGTCTCGATGAAGCAGGGAAGCCCGAACCTCATGGTAAGACTAAGGTTGAATTTGTATCAGACCGTTTAAAAGAGGACTAGTTCAGCGCTGCGATGTCTTTCCCGGTTGGAAGTTCGAATATCTCTAGATCGAAATATTTGGCGGCCGAGATAAAATGATCGAAAAGGTCTGCCTGGATAGCTTCGTAATTCTGCCAGACTTTGTCATAGCTCCAACACATTATTTCAACAGGGATGCCCTTGTCGGTAGGATTCAAATGCCGGACCATCATATACATATCCTTATTGATAGCCGGTGATTCATGTAAATACGCATCGATGTATTTACGGAAAATACCCAGGTTTGTTTGGTTTCTGCCATTGATTAGAATCGACTTATCGGCTTCTACTCTTGCATTGTATTTATCGATGTCCCTTTGCCTGTGTTCTATAAAGGGTTTTACCAGGGTAATTGCTTTAAAGTTCTCTATCTCTTCAGGAGAAAGGAACTTTACCGAACTCTGCTTAATATGTATAGACCTTTTTATGCGTCGCCCATCAGATTCCTGCATCCCCCGCCAGTTCTGGAAAGAGTCGGCAATGAGGCTATAGGTAGGGATAGTGGTATACGTATTATCCCAGTTCTGCACTCGAACTGCAGCCAAGTTTATTTCAGTAACAAGGCCATCGGCACCAAACTTACTGAAGGTGATCCAATCACCAATTCGCACCGTATCATTCACCGATACCTGTATACTGGCTACAAAACCGAGTATGGTGTCCTTGAAGATAAGCAATATAACAGCCGAGACCGCACTTAAGGTGGCAATACTTGCTATGGAGTATTGGAAGATTGCATTGACAATAAAGAAGATTCCAGCACCCCAGGCGAAGATCATCATCACCTGGACGTAACTCTCAAGTGGCTTATCCGCAAACTTCGGATTGGTTGCTCTCAGGTAATTAGTAATAGTTCTCAGGATCGAGCGGAACACAAGAATGCACAAAATAACCAGATAGGCCTCAGCGAGTGTTTCCACATGTCGTTCTACTGCGCGGAAATCGGCAAATATTACTGGTATCAGGTACCAAACTAATGCCAAAGGAAATGCATGTGCCAAATAGCGAGGAAAGTTGCTCTTTACAAGATAATCGTCGAAAGTGGTCTTAGATCGATTACTAAAAGCTTTGAACAACTGAACAATGATCTTGCGTATTATGATATCTATCAGAACAGCAATAAATGTGGTTACAATTATCAGCGCCACAGTGTTGATAATACTCGCCCAAAAGGGCCCCATACCTTGCTCTATGAGCAGGTCCCGAAGCCAACCGGCATATTCTATAAGTTGCTCCCTGTTCATCGCAAATATTTACGTTCAACATAGAATGGCCCAAAAGGAAGTACTGCACATGCAAATGAAATACATAAAACCCGCCACGTCCAGTTTAGTTTTTCCTTCATGTACCAGGCACCAACCAGGTACATCATGAAAAGTATACCATGAGCCATCCCAACTGCACTCACATATTCCGGCATATCCCATATATATTTTAGCGGCATAGCGATACCCAGCAAAACTAAGAATGATATTGCTTCAAGTGTACTGATGATCTTAAAAGATTTTATTGAAATATTCAAAACAGAAATTTGTAGCAAAGATAGGATAATCCACAGTGCTATTTCAAATTTAAGATATCTTTAGTAACGCATTTTCAAAGAACGCATTATCTTCAGCTTTTAATCAATATCCACGATAATATGAAGCCGTCATCGATCCTTTTCTTATCATTATCCCTTTTCATTATGACCTCTTGTAAGGACAACAATTCCAATAACGTAGCTGCATCTGAGTTCAGTATTGAGTATGAAAAATTCACCCTCGACAATGGACTGGAGGTAATACTGCATGTGGATAAAAGTGATCCTATTGTGGCTGTGGCGACTATGATGCATGTGGGTTCTAATCGTGAAAAACCAGGTAAAACCGGATTTGCACACTTCTTTGAACATATGAGTTTTAATGATTCTGAAAATGTTCCCGTTGGTGCGAACAGGAAAATGATCCCCGAATGGGGTGGAAGCCGAAACGGTGGTACGTGGAGCGATGGTACGGTATACTATGAAGTAGTTCCTAAAGACGCTTTCGAAAAGATACTCTGGATTGACAGTGACCGATTCGGGTACATGATCAATACTGTAACCGAGGCTGCGCTCGAAAGGGAAAAGCAGGTAGTGAAAAATGAAAAAAGACAGCGTGTAGATAATGCGCCTTACGGTTATACCGATGAGATCATCAGGAAAAACCTATACCCTGAAGGACACCCTTACAATTGGACAGTGATAGGGTCCTTACCAGATCTTCAGGCTGCGACGCTTGAAGATGTGAAAGAGTTCTACAACGAATATTACGGGGCGGCCAATGCTTCCTTAGTCATTGCCGGAGATATCGATATTGAAGAGACAAAGCAATTGGTGGAAAAATGGTTTGGCGAGATTCCCAGTGGCCCCGAGATAGAACCGTTAAAGCCTATGCCTGTTACCTTGAGCGAGACCAAATCGCTCTCCTTTGCAGATAATTTCGCGAAACTCCCGGAGCTGCGTATGGTTTTTCCTTCTGTTGAGCAATACAACCAGGATGAATATGCACTACAGGTACTTGGGCAGTTGCTTAGTGGAAGCAAGAAATCCCCACTGTATAGAACCGTAGTAGAGGAAGGGAAATTAGCACCGAATGTTAGGACGTATAATGCCACGAATGAACTCGCTGGTGAATTTGTTGTTAGGGTACGAGCTAATGAGGGCGTGGCTTTAGACGAGGTAAAAAAGGCAATCGATAAGGGTTTAAATAAATTTGAGTCTGATGGTTTTACCGATAATGAATTACAGAGAATAAAAGCAGAACTTGAAACCCAATTATACTATGGAGTAGCCACAGTATTGAATAAAGCCTTCCAGTTGGTTCAGGACAATGAATTTGGAAATGATCCGGGGTATGTTAGTAAACGAGCTAAGTATCTTCAGGAGGTGAGTCGGGAAGATGTGATGCGGGTTTATGATAAGTATCTTAAAGGAAAGAATTATGTAATGACCAGTGTGGTTCCTGCGGCATCACCAGAATTGGCTGTAACGGGAGCAGCTGAAGCAACGGTATGGCAGGAAGAGATTACAGCCATGAAGGCGAATGAACAAGTTGCACAGGGAGAAGAGGCTGTTTATGAAAAAACACCTTCAAAATATGATCGTTCCGAACCTGCGTTTGGGGAAGCACCTTTATTTAAAATGCCTGTTGTTTGGCAATCGAATGCAGAAAATGGCATGAAATTACTTGGTATCGAGAACAGTGAACTTCCAATAGTTACTTTTAATATTACCATCCCTGGCGGACATATGCTGGATCCGGAAGATAAGTCTGGTTTGGCCGTATTTACGGCCGACCTTATGAATGAGGGGACAGTTAACAAAACTTCTGCAGAACTGGAGGAGGCTATTGGTCTGTTGGGTTCCAGCATATCCATTAATGGTGGATTAGAGGAAATTACTATTTCAGGAAGTTGTTTGTCACGAAATTTCGAGCCTACATTAGCCCTGGTCGAAGAGATGTTATTGCAACCGCGATGGGACGCTGCAGATTTCGAACGCTTGAAACAAGAGTGGAAGACCGGTTTAAAAGGTCGGGAAGCGAATCCCAATGCAATAGCGGCCCTTAATTTCAACAAATTGATCTACGGGCCGGAGCACATAGCGGCTATTCCCACGACAGGAACTTTAGAAACGGCGGAAAACGTAACATTGGATGATGTAAAAGAATTTTACAAAAACCTCACTCCGGTTAATGCCAGTTTGAAAGTGGTAGGCGATATAGGAGAAGAAGAAGTACGTAAAGCTATGGCAAATATGGCAGCCAACTGGTCTGGAGAGGCGTTCGATAAACCATTGATGAATGTGGCTTCTGAATCCAAGGAGCCAACCCTGTATTTTATAGATGTCCCTAATTCTAAGCAGTCTGTACTGTACATTGGTTCCATGGCGCTTTCGGCCACGCATCCTGATGCGGCTAAACTGGATTTTGCGAATGAGATTCTCGGAGGAGGATCAAGCGGAAGGTTATTCCAGACCCTGCGAATTCAGAAAGGATATACGTATGGCGCTTATTCAAGAATACCATCACGCAGTGAGATCGCACCTTTTACTATCTCTTCGAGCGTTCGCGCTAATGCTACCTTAGCATCCCTTGAAATAATTCAGGAAATGGTGAGAGATTACGGAACAGGATTCACAGAGAATGATGTTGAACTTACCAAGAACAAGATCGTTAAGCAGAATACCCGGGCGTATGAGTCTTTGAATGCTAAACTTGGGATACTCACCAATATAGATAAATACGGCAAACCAAGGAATTACATCGACCTTGAACAGCAGGAATTGATGGCGATGACGCTGGACGATTTTAAATCGACCATCGATAAATACATGCAGGAAGATAAAATGATCTATGTGGTGGTAGGCGATAAGGCAACACAATTGGAAGAGGTGAGAAGATTAGGAAAGAAGGTGGTCGAGTTGGATATCTTCGGAAATGAAATAAGGGAATTAGAAAGCCGGGAACTTTAATCCTCACAAGGGAGTGGTTCATTCATGGTCGGGAAAGACATGTTTTTTCTAAAACTGAAGTGCCACCATTCGCTGCGAATAGTCTTAAATCCGAATTTCTTCATACCGTCCATAAGTAAATTCCGGTTCGCGATTATGTCTTCAGGGAAATTGAAGTAGTCTATATGGGCTTCCCTTCCGAAGTAATCGTAATCGGTTCCCATTTCAACATAACACCCTTCCAGGGTAACTAAAGTGATGTCCACAGCAGCACCTTTGTTGTGAATGGATCCTTTATCATAAGGATTGGCGACATAAGTGGCCCGCGGTACTTTAGCCCACATTTTCTTCTGAATATCCAGGGGTCGGTAGCAATCGTACAGTTTTATCCTATATCCTAATTCACAGAAATATTGGTTCGCCTTCAACAGGGCATTGGCAACATCCTTCTGTAGTAAGCACTTCGGACAGTCATACAATACCTCACCAATGAAATTATCTGAAGTAGCATACCTGATCTCATAATCAAATTCAGTAGAGAGTGAAGCTATGTCTACAAGATTGGACTGAGACTGCAACTGCACCGTTAGTAGTGTGATGATATAGATTGGGACCATTTTCATTGAGAATAAAATTAAGGATAAATTAATAACCTTCTGTTACCTTAGTTGTAGTTTTGGGGTAAAATTGAATCAAATGAATGATATTAAAGGAAAGGTAGCTCTAATTACAGGTGGAACAAAAGGTATAGGCTATGGCATTGCTGAAGCATTAATGCGAAAAGGCGTGCATGTAGCAATTACAGGAAGAGGTGAAGTTTCGGCGCAAAAATCTGCGCAGGAACTCATGAAAAGCATAAACGGAACTGTTCGGGCCATAGGCCTTAGTGCTGATGTGCGCGATTATCCAAGCCAGGAGAGCGCAATGCGTGCCGTGATGGCCGAATTTGGCAAAATAGATGTTGTAGTCGCCAATGCAGGCATCGGTCATTTTGGTAGCGTGGAATCCCTTACTACGAAACAGTGGCAGGAAACCATCGACACCAATCTTACAGGGGCATTTTACAGCCTTAAAGCAACGCTGGACGCTTTAAAAGAAAGCAAAGGGTATTATATTTCAATCTCAAGTTTGGCAGGAACGAACT
The DNA here is from genome assembly GCA_013043685.1 of Flavobacteriaceae bacterium. Lineage (GTDB taxonomy): Bacteria > Bacteroidota > Bacteroidia > Flavobacteriales > Flavobacteriaceae > Pukyongia. The sequence goes on from JABDNT010000046.1 coordinate 86,589, forward strand.
TCTTTGCGGGTGGATCGGCCTATAATGCCAGTAAATTCGGGCTAACCGGATTTACACAGGCAGCCATGCTGGATCTAAGGAAATACGGTATCAAAGTGAGCACAATTATGCCTGGCAGCGTTGCCACTTATTTCAATGATCATGTACCAAATGAAAAAGATAGCTGGAAGATCCAGATAGAGGATATCGGAAAACTTGTGGTAGACTTATTGGAAATGCATCCAAGAACACTTCCTTCGAAAATAGAAGTAAGGCCTTCCATACCTCCGAGTGCAAAAGCATAGGTCAAGCGCTGTGTTCCTGATCTTGAATTTTAATTTCACTTACCCATTCTATGGCTACGTCAAGATTCCTGAATTTTCTGATACGCGTTTGTGAAAAGAGTTTTTCCAGGATCACGTTCATTAGTCCGATCTTGTTATAGGCTACAATAGCAAAGGCCTCCAGCTGATGCCGTTCCTGATAGAATCGCAACCAGTCCTGTGGATGAAGTGAATACGAGTGTATACGGTTTGAAATATAGCTAAGCTTAATATCGCGCGATCCGAAATAATCGTAAACTTGTTCGATCACAATTTCTGCGAGTTCCCAATTGAAATGAACTCCTTCATTGATTTCAGAAATAACGTAATCATCGAAAATGTAAAAATTTCCGAATGGCTCAGAGATCTTGTACCGATATAAACCTCTATATTTTGAAGATTCGATTTTCATGCCCCAATTTTACTGAACCTTCTCAAAATTTATTCCAAGAAGGGCTGAGGTTTTAATATGAAAATTGGTTTTCGTCTAAAAACAGCAATACTTCGTTAAAAGACAATTGATTAAACAAAAAAAGTGGCACAAGGCCACTTTTTATAGTTTTCACTTTATTCGATTTAGTTCGCCGATAGCAGCGCCAGGAACTTATCCAGGTTAGGCAGTATCACGATGCGCGTACGCCTGTTTTTGGATCTTCCCTCTTCCGTATCATTGTCAGAAACAGGAGCGAAACTACTTCTTCCAGCTGCGATTAGTTTTTCAGGGGCAACACCAAATTGCTCCTGCAACTTCCTGATAACGGCAGTTGAGCGCTGAACGCTCAATTCCCAGTTGTCTTTAATGTAAGCGCCTTTTTTAACAGTGCGGGCGTCTGTATGCCCTTCAATTAGCACTTCCATTGCCGGTTCGCTATTGATAACATTGGCAAGGCGTTCTAGCAGGTTATCCGCTTTTGGATTTACACGGTAACTGCCCGAGTTGAAAAGAAGTTTGTCTGAGATCGTGATCATAACCACTGTCTCGTCAATATCAATTTTGATATCATCTTCTTCACCTTCGGCGACCAGGTTGTTATCCAGATTTTTCTTCAGGTTGTAAGACACTATCAGGTTCATCGAGTCCTGTAAGGTCTTGGCTTCGGCTAGTTCATTCTGATCAACATTTGCAAGGGCCTGTTTCATTTGCTCCTTGTCTTTGTTCGACAGAACCACATTGCCATAATTTCTAAGACTATTTGTCTCCAGGTCCACGTTCTCCTGGGTAAGCGAATTGATCTTCGCATTGTAACTGGCCACGCGTTCTTCGATCTTCGCATATTTTGCTTCGATCTCTTCTTTTTCAAGTTGCGTTTTTGTTAAAGTTGAACGGGTAGTGTTGTACTGGGATTCGAGTTCCACGTATTTCTTTTTTGAAACACAGGAAGTGAGGAGGATGGTCCCCGATAGCAGAGTTAGTGCAATCAAATTTTTCATATTACTAAGTATTAAGGTTTGTTATAACAAATGTATTTCAAGTCCCTTGAATAATCGCTCTAAAAATTGCTATTGTTATGTTAAATATGCACTTACTTTCTTAATACGAAATCTCTTACTCCTGTTAACCCAGATATTTCTTTAGAATGTGACTTTTATGTTTGCTTCTTAAGTGTCCTAGGGCTTTCTCCCGTATTTGCCTTACCCGCTCACGGCTTATATCGAAGGTATCTCCTATTTCCTGTAAAGTCATAGCAGGCTGGTCCGCAAGTCCGAAATTTAATCGTAATACATCGGCTTCTCTATCCGGGAGCGTGTTCAGGGTTCTTGCAATTTCTATTTCGAGAGATTCCCTCATTAGCTCATTGTCCGGAACCGGACTCTCACTAGACTTAACCACATCGTATAGGTTATTGTCGTTTTCTCCTTCCTGAAAAGGTGCATCCATGGAAATACTCCTATTAGACTCCTTCATGGCGTTCTTGATCTTGTCCACGTGCTCGTCCATTTCTTTAGCAATCTCGGCAACCGTGGGCTGGCGCTCATACACTTGCTGAAGGTGGAGAGAGGTTTTTCTTATTCTATTAATAAGGCCTATCTTATTAAGAGGCAACCTAACCACCCTTGCCTGAACAGATATTGCCTGAAGAATCGACTGGCGAATCCACCATACGGCATATGATATGAATTTAAAACCCCGGGTTTCATCAAAGCGCTTCGCTGCTTTCACAAGTCCAATATTGCCTTCGTTGATAAGATCTGGTAACCTTAAGCCCTGATTCTGATATTGTTTAGCAACCGAGACAACGAAACGGAGGTTTGCCCTAACCAGTTTATCCAGAGCTCTTTCATCACCTTCTTTTATCAGTCGGGCCAGTTCGACTTCCTCTTCTGCGGTGATCAAATCTATCTTGCTAACATCCTGCAAATAGTTATTTAGTGATTTGGTTTCACGGTTAGTTACCTGTTTCGATATTTTTAATTGTCTCATATATCCTTGAAAGTTTATTTTTACCACTCATAGGATAAGTTTCAGAACTGAAAAATCAAAAAACTTAACATAATCTGTTAAAATCGAATTCTGTAGGACGAAAAATGCTTATTTTGAAACAAAAATTGTTTTATGTTTTATCCTGCAAAATTCAGCATCTTGCAAATACCCAGTGGGGTGCCGCATCCCGATGACAATACCCCGGTGGATCTTACAAATCCGGCGGATCTTATCATATACCTTGTTATACCAGTGGTGATTGTAATATTGTACCTTGTATTTATAAAAAGAAAAAAGAATATATCAAATTGAAAAATACCAGAACCACAACCATTTTCCTGTTGTTGTTTTTTGTGTTAAGTACTTCTATACTCTCACAAGAAACCGTTTACAGTAAAGTAAGGGTTTCATTAGATAATAGCTCTGAAATAGAACGACTCGCAGGTCTCGATTTCGACCTCGATCACCCCGAATTTGAAGGGGAGGATAGTTTGTATCTATATGTTACCGAAGCTGAAATTACAAAACTCCGTTACCACAACTTTCAGTTTGAGGTGGTTATACCAAATTTTCGTGAGTATTATGCGGAGATGCTGATGGGGGATGCAGAAAATATACAGAACATGACCCGATCGGATTTTGTAGCCGATGGTTTCGACCTCGGTTCATTGGGCGGATTTTACACGTTTGCTGAAATGGAGGCTAAATTGGATGAAATGAAAACCAATTACCCGAACCTGGTAACTACCAAGAGCAGTATTGGAACCAGTATTGAAGGAAGACCTATCTGGATGGTTAAGATCTCGGATAATCCTGATCTTGACGAACCGGAACCGGCCGCTTATTTCGATGGAGTTCATCATGCACGGGAACCTCTGGCCATGGCCACGACCATAAATTATATGTTCTGGTTATTAGAAAATTATGAAACAGATCCAATGGTTCAATTCCTTGTGGATAACCGCGAACTATATTTTGTTCCGATCGTGAATCCGGATGGATACGTGTACAATGAAGAGACTGATCCCGATGGCGGTGGTTTATGGCGAAAAAACCGGAATCCCAATGGAGGTGGCCTTTGTATAGGAGTTGATCTAAACAGGAATTATAGTTTCGGTTATGCTGCAAACGAGTCCTGTTCCAGTCCTAATCCCTGCTCGGGAGTGTACAGGGGAACAGCGCCCTTTTCCGAACCGGAATCGACCGCCGTAAAGGATTTCCTGGCATTGATACAACCCAACACGGCATTTTCAACACATTCAACCGCAGGTAGTTATTTGATGCCATATGGTTTCGATACGTCTCCACCTGACTTCGAAATATATTCCGAATGGGCATCGGCTTTTCTGGATGATAATGACTATCCTTACGGTGTTACTTTTCAAATGCTGGGTTATACTAGCTGTGGCACAACCAGGGATTACCTGCATTCCGAAGGAATCTATGGATGGACTCCAGAAATAGACGGTGATGGTTTCTGGCCACCTCCAAGTACGATTTTTGAACTCGTTGATGAAAACCTGAGAGCGTTATTTTATCAATCGTGGATTTCAGGAGCGTATCTCGATGTTCAAAGTCATACACAAATTGGAAATGCTTTGCCCGGTGAGTCGTTCCAATTGGTCGTAGAAATTAAGAATACCGGAGTAGGAGCTGAAGCCCAGAATGTTAGTGTTATTCTATCTACTTCAAACACCAATGTCACCGTTCCTACTGCTAATGATTATGGTATCGTTGCGGCAAGGGAGAAGAAAGATAATAATGCGAGTCCTTTCATTATCAGTTTAGATCCGTCATTTGTGGGCAGTTACTTCGATCTTACCATCACGACGTACCAGGATGCAGTTGCAAATGAATCCATAGACATTCCGATCTTTGTAGGTGAAGGCACAACCTTGTTCTTCGATGATGCTGAGAACGGCATGTCTAACTGGACCGCCAGTGGAAATGGAATTTCCTGGAGTGAAGTAGGGGATGATTCCTACAGCGGAGATTTCAGTTTTGGCGATTCCAACGGAGGGAATGGAGAAAATAATACTTCTAATAATTTCGAATTGAACCAGACATTCGCTTTCGATATTGATTTCAGACCCGTGGTTACCTTCGCGTCTAAGTGGTCTATTGAAAGTGATGACAATGCCAATTTTCAAGTTTCGACGGACGGAGGAACGAACTGGAATACATTAAAAGAATATTCTAAAAATAATGACTGGACGGTAGAATTGTTTGATTTGGTCGCATATTCCGGGCTTCCTGATGTGCGATTCAGGTTTACCATGGATACCGATGGCTTTATACCTGGAGACGGCTTTTACTTCGATGATTTCACTGTGAAAGAATATGATAATAATACCTTAGGAAATAACGAATTTTACAACGAGGCCATTGCCGTCTATCCGAACCCATTCGGCGCCGATGGTTTTCGAATACAGGCACCTTTAGATGTAATATCAGAAATATCAGGAATTCAAATGAACGATGTTTTAGGCAGAACTATGGAGTTGCAGTATAATGTGGAAAACGATGCGATAGCAGTTAGTGAGACAGCTTCGATGGGCCCGGGAATCTATTTTATCAGCTTGTTAAATAGCAAAGGGAGTATTCTTACCGTTAAAAAATTGGTTAAATTATAAATGCTGCAATTTTTTGGTGTAATTGTTGTTATGAATAAGAAAAACCCCCATGAGACTTAATATACTAATCGGATTGGTTTTTATAAACTTTTCGGTGTTAACCGCTCAAATTGATAATCGAAATGTTCAGGTTGAATTAGATCCTGTAGAAGACGATTTCAAAGATCCAGGCGGTGTTGAACTTCCGGCGTTGAAGCAGCCCAGCCTGAGTAATTACGATCCTTCTCTAAAGCCCAATACAAATCTCAAAATTGCGGATGACGAGGATAAAGTAGATTTTACACAAGGAGATGGATTAATGGATTATACTTCGAATATTGTCCCTAAAGCATTTAAAAAAGATAAAAAAGCCAAGGAGGAATATGGTCGTGATCAATTCCTGGGAACTGTTGCTACCTCCGGAGGTTTTGTCATGGTAAAATACAGGGATCATGAATTCGTGGATGGTGACCGCATCCGGATATTTATGAACGGAGATGTGATAAAATCTGAGGTATCGCTTGGAGGCTCTTTTAAGGGTTTTACCTTAACACTGGATGAAGGGAACAATCAAATAGTATTCCAGGCATTGAATCAGGGTAGTTCCGGGCCAAATACTGCCGAATTACATGTATATAACGACAAGGGTCAGCTAATCTCAGCTGCCGAATGGAATCTGCTTACCGGAAATAAAGCGACCATAGAGGTACTAAAGCAATAGGTAATTGTAAAGATTATAGGGAGCTGTGGACTGCTAGTTCTTTTTTTCTTCGGTTTCGTCCTCTTCCTTCATCTCACTCTCATCTGCATTCAGTTTTTCCAAAAGCTGATCGTAATTCTCAATTTCAGAATAAAGCGTACCTCCCAGGCTTACGATTGGATTTGTAATTGAATCGTATGGAGTTTTGGTATATTTAAAAGTTCGAACGAGAAAATCTTTCACTTCCGGTTTTTCCTGCAGGTTCATCGTGCGATACTTATAATAACTCTTATCCAGTTTACTCACAAGACTGTCACAGGTGCTGCAGCCATCTTTCAGATAGACGAGTATATTCTTTTTAGGATCTATCTTCACCTGCGTTGATGGTTTGCGCACGACACGGCGGGATAAGCTATCATTTACAGTGAGTTCGTAGGTATAGACCGGAACACGGCCTCGCTCCACAACCAGGCTGGCAATGTTGATCTTTGAAGCCTTCGGAACTCTGTGTAGTCTGGGGGTACCAGCTCTTTGACGAAATCCGGATCCCTTGACCTTGATAGAGACATCCAGGTCATGTTCGTTCTCATTTATGGCATATATCATTAATCTGTTGTTCACTCTTTCGTCCACGATCTTTATAGGACGGTCTTGTGCAGACAAAGTAAGTTGAACGGCAAATACCAGTAGGATAAATACGTTGAGCGGTTTTTTCATAATACGGGGTTTAACGAGGCACAATATATGTATATTCTTACAAATATTCGATTATTTTATATCTGCTTCGGAGCTTAAGAAATGGTATTCTTTAATTAAGAAAATAAATTTCACGAAATGGTTATCTTTAAATCTCTGAAAAGAATTCGAACATACATGAAAAAAAAGTTTTGGACTTCAGATAAGGTTGTAAGTTTTGTAGCAATATGTATTAGTTTATTCACACTTTATATTTTCGTAAAACAAACAAATATTATCGAGGAGCAAAGTAGGCGTTCCGTAATGCCCTATCTCATGCTGGAATCTTCTAATAATAGTGAGAATAACACATATTCCATTAGCATAGTAAACTACGGGGTGGGCCCGGCAATTGTAGAAAGCAGAGTGATCCATTATAAAGAGAAGGTCTATGATATGGAACTCTATGAATTCCTTCAAAAACAAATCCCTGAAATGGATAGTGTGGAATTACTAAACACGACAACGCTGCAAGTTGGGGTAGCAATCCCTTCATCCAGCGAACGCAATGTTATAACTGCAGGAGGTGATAAGAGTAGTTATATTAATTTTCTTAGGATCATGAGTAAATTATCCGAAGAAGGATTCAACTATGAAATTAAATACAGGTCCATTTACGACGAACACTGGATGATTTCGGGAAAAGACCAAGTGCCTGTTTTGCAGGAGGATTAAATGTAGGTCAATTTATAAATCAAGACCTATATCATATATGAATACCCATCTTGTATAGGATTAACTATTATCTTTAAACCTCTCTCATTATAATTCAAAAAACTATGAAATCGAATAGAATACTCACATTACTATTTCTTTTTAGTCTGTCTTATTTCTTTGGGAATGCACAAACTATCGAGCAAATCCGTGAGATGCACAACGAAGTTCCCGACGATCCCTATACAACTGTCGACAAAAGCCGGCAAGCTCGCACACCAGCCTATAAGGTGCGTACCGCGTATTTCTTTACCACACAGGTGAATGTGGATGCTGATGGCAATAACATTGTTGGAGATGCAGGAAATGAAACTTCGATCGCCATAGATCCAACAAATCCAAACAGGATCGCTATTGGTTGGAGACAATTTGATGATGTCGGCAGTAATTTTAGACAAGCAGGTTACGGATACTCTTTGGACGGAGGATATAATTTCACTTTTCCGGGCGTATTGAACCCTGGTGTCTTCAGGTCCGATCCAGTCCTTGACTTTGATTCGGACGGAAATTTCTATTATAATAGTCTTCGCGGAACTTTCGATTGTGATGTCTTTAAAATCACAGACGGAGGAACAGACTGGGGGAGCCCCGTGCCTGCCCGGGGAGGGGATAAGCAGTGGATGACCCTCGATAAAAGCGGTGGGTCGAGCGCCGGGCATAATTACTCTTACTGGAATACTTCTTTCACCACCTGTGCTCCGGGGGCATTTACGAGATCTACCGATGGTAGCAATTCCTTTGAAGATTGTGAAGTTATAGATAATGAACCATTTTGGGGAACGATGAAAGTTGATGGTAATGGAGACCTGTACATGGTAGGTCGAAATGGTGCCGGAAGCGGTATGGTAGTTGTAAAATCAACCAATGCCAAGGATCCGGGTGAAGTAGTGGACTGGGACTTTGTAACACCCGTCGATCTGGATGGGGTAGTGTACGCTCAGGGTGATGTGAATCCCGCTGGTTTGGTAGGTCAGGCATGGATAGATACAGATAATTCCGGCGGATCGGGGGATGGTAATGTTTACGTGCTGGGTTCTGTATTGCGATCGGGTGGTGATCCGGCGGATGTGATGTTCGCTCGAAGTACCGATGGCGGACTTAGCTTCGAACCACCGGTTCGGGTTAACATCGATACCGGAAATACCTATCAGTGGTTCGGAACCATGTCGGTTGCGCCCAATGGAAGAATAGACGTGGTTTATCTGGATACAAGCAGTGCAGGGACCGGTTCGGTGGACTCTCGATTAATTTACTGCTGGTCCGATGATCAGGGAGATACATGGAATGATTATTTGATGATATCGGAAATGTTCGATCCGACCATCGGATATCCCAATCAGAATAAAATGGGTGATTATTACGATATGAAATCCGACAATGATTATGCGCACCTAGCCTGGTGCAACACTCTAAATGGCGGACAGGACGCCTATTACACCCGCATTTCACCCGAAGGCATACTTGGAGTTGATGATATTGCCTTAGCAGAAGGATATGGCTTTATTAGCTATCCCAATCCTTTTTCAGAAGAAACCACACTCCAATTCTATACGGGTGATGATCAGGCAGCACGAATGGACGTTTACAATATGCAAGGCCAATTAGTGAACACTTTGTTCGATGATATTAACTCGGGAACTACAAAAGTTCGCTGGGATGGCACGAACGGAGCCGGGCAGCGCATGGCCGAAGGGCTTTATTTTGTTGCTTTGGAAGTAGAAGGAACCAGAAGTCTTCAAAAAGTTATTTTGAAAAAGTAGACCTATCGATTTCTCAGGGATTTCATGGCACCAGAATTCAATTGAAAGTCAAGGTCTGGAATGAATGAAGTTATCTTATTTCGCTTGAAGTAAGCCTTGAACTTCGGAATGATCCGTACTGTATCCTGGTAATAATTTCGTATTACTTCAGAATTCGCTTCAATTCCCATCATGGTGCACCAATTCAGGTAATCTGTGGATTCTTCAATCAATTCAAATTCTCTGAGCGCAAGAACCACCTTAACGCAGGGATCGTTTAATTGCAAATCATCGTATTCATCCTGAATATAACAATGCTGTTTTTTATTCTGAATTGTGAAAATTACAGGAACAAGGTTGAAAATATCCTGGTTGTCTGGCGAAGCATCAACGCTGACGGAATGCTGCCGAATAAAATCTTTTAGTGCCCTGATTTCGGGATAATCAGGCATGACCTATTTCTTCTTGTCGTTTTTCCCCTTGATGATCAAATACAATACGGGACCCAACATGAATAAGATGAGAACAATGATAATGACAGCTTGCCAGATTCCAATAGCCAGGGACATGGATTAAGTTTTGGTAAATATAACCCTTTGGTTTTTATACCTAGAATCCTGCGGGCAATGTGGCTGTACCAGTAGCTGAATTGGACATGTCCACAGTAATATTGTTTTGCTCTTTAGCGATAAATCCTTTACGATAAATCATGATATTAAGCCACATGTCAATTTCCGTGTTAATATAAGAGGTAGCCCCGGATTTTTGCCATTCTGAATTATTTACGAATGCCCTTAGAAACCAGGTTTTGGTCGTTAAATTCGGATATGCATAAATCTGATATCCTTCAATATTATCGTCTGATATAAGACTATGAGGCATAATACTTCCGGTTCTTCCAGCTCCCGCGATTCCGCAGGAATAACCCTGTACACTTACTAAATAATCTGTGGTTGAGATCTTGGTATCATAGTCGAGCAAACCGTCGGCCGATAAATTACTGAATTTAAATTCGACATAATTAATAGGCCCGTATTTACTTAGGTTAATGTCATATCGCGATAGCTCGTTAGCCACTGTATTTACAAGGAATTTGGATCCTCGAATATTAGTATTATCACCCGGATCTTCAAGATACAGGCCATCGTCCAACAGAACATCACCATCTACCTCCAGGTCTGCGGAAGGTTCACTTGAATTTATACCGACCTGAGCCATGGTTGCCGAAATGCAACAAACAAAAACAAGAAGTAGGGTAATTTTTTTCATTAGTTCGTTTATTATTCAAAAACTGGAATTGATGAAGCTGTCCCGACATTGGAACCACCAAGATTACTCAAGATGGTAGGAAGATCCCTGAAATAGGATTTGTCGTAAACGATAAGTTGGATGTAATATTCCAAACTGTCTGTCGGATCCAGGTCTAGTTCTACATTTCGTATTTCGAGATGCCAGGTACCACCACTTTTAAAGGTACGCACCACGAAATGGCCGATAGAGAAATTATCGCCGCCAGGCACTTTTTTAATTGCATCCCCAACATATCTGAAATTTGCTACTCCAACCACATACTTATTGATATCGTATTGGAGGTCGACATCGTTTAGGTTGTCCAAATACACATTAGTGAAATGATAATTTACCGTGTTGACTGGGGCCACATTTAGTTGATCAACATCTAATAAAGTGATTTGTCCAACGGGTGTGGAATTGGTAACTCTTGTTACCAATTTAAAGTCTTCGTCAACGGGGGACACCGTATTCAGGTTACCAGTAACAAATTTTTTCTGAACCAACATCTCTCCGGCAACATGTAAATCTGCCATTGGTGTGGTCGTGCCTATACCAACTTGTCCAATTGTTAATCCACAAACCATGAAGAAAATAGAAAGAATACTATGTCTCATAATGTTTTCTTTAATTTATGATTGGTGAGGCAGCTGCACCACTGCTAGTATTAGCCATTGGGATATTAACTGTTCCAAACTGTTTGGAAACATCATTCGAGAAAATGAGGGTACTAATTGTCCAGATACCCATTTGAGTTTCATCGAGATTTGCAGCCTGGGGATAATCTGCCACCAGATGCCATGTTCCATTGTCAATAAATGCAGAGGCGAACGGTATACTTGAATTCGTCTCTACACCGGGATTTGAGGTTAAGTCTAATTCCTGGTTAAAACTGGCTGAAGTCACGATGACCACATAATTACTTGCATCTATTCCGGTGTCGAAATCTTTAACCCAATCAAGATCTGGATCCTCAATCACATATTCCTGGATATAGGCAAGGGCAACTCCTGTTGGATTACTAACATCTAAGGATTTTATGGAATTATCTCCTTCCTGAATAAGAAATGTCGTCGTGTCTGTGTCTCGTTGAGGAGTAAAATTGGTGATCTCCAAGCCATTTAAAATGGTCATATCACCTGCAACTTCTAATGTTTTCCTTGGATTGGTAGTATTAATACCAACTTGCGAATAGATATTGCCGCTTATAACGAAACAGGCAAGTAAGAAAATCGCAGCGGGGGCTTTATACGATTTCATAATTAACAAATTTGGGTTGTACAAATATATAAGGTAATCGTGTAAGTAATTGTTAAAGAGTAGGCTGGAACAGTGACGTATAACGAATAAAATTGTATTTCAACGAAAAAAATTAAATTATACGTGTAAACACGTAGGAAAAAAATCAAAATTGTAAGAAATATTCACAGCTACTAACACCTTTTCTAAATCTCAAAAAATAATAAATGTTGCTGAAAAGTGTAATATTTATTTATTGTAAGCGACTGATTTTCAAAATAACCACACCATTATGAAAGCAATTCTATTTTCTTTATTGACGATCTCATTTCTTTTACCAACTAAATCAATTTCACAGACCTACAAGGTCGACCCAACTCACACTGCGGTACTAATGAAAGTACAGCGATTCGGAGTTGTAAATGTAATAGGGCGTTTTGGCGATGTTACCGGAACAATTACCCTCGATTCGGAGAACAGCGATGCTCTTGATATGGATATGAGAGTGGGCGTGGAAAGTTATAGTGCAAATAATCAAGGAGGTGAAGATTCGGCTAAGAGCCGTGCCTTTATGGATTCAATGAATTTTCCTGAGATCACCTTCAAATTATCAAATGCAAAAGAAGATGACGGAACGTATACCATAACGGGTGACTTAACCTTGCATGGAGTTACCAAAGAAGTGGAATTTACTGCCGAGGTAACAGGCCCCAAAATGGATCTTCCTACCCGTAAACAATCGATCGCTATTAGCGGCATGCTGGTGATTAATCGTCTGGACTTTGGTGTAGGGCCGGAGATGACCCTGCCGGACGGTACAGAAGTAATAAGCAATCGCACAGAAATCATGATGGAAATTCTCGGTATTGCTGAATAATCCGGTAAACTAGGCTAAAATACTCTCGTGTCCGGAATCCTTTACGAAGAGACAGGAACTGTTGGTCTTTTCTGTCATTTCCTGAACGAACTCAAATTGCAGGTCGGCATGCATCCCGAAGATATTTAGATCGGCTTGAGGTGCTTTTACCACGACATCCTTAAAATCTCCAACGAAAACCTGGGTTAGAGTTTCGGGAAGCCTGGCCAAATTGGTTAAAGAATTAAGGAAAATAGTTGCATTCTCTAATTCGGAATCATCATCGATAACCGTGATGAGCCGTATTCTTGCCTTCCAGTTCCGTTTAAGTTTATATGCGATCAAAGTAGAAAGATCCAAATTTCCTATGTCCCATCCCAGGCTCCAGTTATTCTTTCTATTGCTAACCCATACATTAATCGTATTTCTTTGCCCTAGTAATGCCTTAGCATGCGATTGATAAAGCAGTACCCCAATTTCCAGCCGGATACATTCCCGGATCACCGGCCTCAGCTCTGTTTCGTAATCATCATGCTGCTGCAAGTTCAGAAATACAATATTAGGCCTGAAGAAAGCTCCTCGTAAAGCCTGATTTCCGTAGTTAACCCCTTTTGCGAATTCAGTGGTATTAATTACTGTCCAGGACGAGAAGACCCCTCGTTGCCTGAACGATTCCGCAAGGGTATCCAATTCGGAGGTCATACTGCTATTTTCGGAATCTGGTTCAATCCCCAGTAGTTTTATAGATCCTTTCGGAGCCGCAATATTCCGAAGAAACTCAAAATTCCCGCGTGCACCGGTTAAATCCCGAACTGGAACCATAAGATTTGGTTTCCATGCGCGCTGTTGCATATTTTTCATTCCCCAGGTATGCTTTGCCGCCCATTCAGCAAAGGAGACAAAAAGCCCGGACCGAACGTCCTCGAATGGTGTTTCCAGATTTTGACGGGACAAATACCAATAAACGGCAAGGACAATAGCAATTGTGATCAGGCTAATGGTCGGGTTTATAATGAACATGGCAAGAACTGATGATATCAGGCCAAGCCAAGGGATCCAGCGTTTTACCTTAAAGATAGGTCGATAACTTATCAATCCTAAATTTTGTTCTATGATCACCACGATATTGATCATGGCATAGGTTACAAGGAAAAATAAAGTTACTAAAGGGGCCACGGCATTCAGGTTACGTAACAGCATAGTTCCGAAAATCAGTATACCTGTAACCAGCATCGCATTTCGAGGCTGGCCATTCTTACTCTGACCGGCAAGGAATCCGGAATACGGCAAGACATTGTGCTGCCCCATGGCAAATAGTATTCGCGATGAGCCTACAATAGAGGCCAGGGCAGAGGAGAAGGTTGCTCCCAGCACTCCCGCAATGATCAACGGCCCCACATACGCCTTATCAATTATAATATTGTAATTGGATATTAACTCTTGCTCTGTAGCAGTACGGGCCAGCCAAAAGGCCAGAAGCATATAGATCACGAAGCTAACCCCAATGGCCCAAAGTGTACCAATGGGAATACTTTTCCGCGGACTTTTTAGCTCACCGGACATATTAGCGCCCGCCATTATCCCGGTGGCTGCCGGGAAAAATACAGCAAATACCAGCCAGAAATCACTTCCCTTAAAATCATTTTCAGGGGCACCTTTGAAGGTACCCCATTTAAGTGCTTCATCGGAAGCAATTACCATGGAGCCATCATAAGCTGCCAATACGATCGACACAAGTGATGCGATAATTACCACCATAATAAGGTATTGTGTTTTTATGGCAAGATTCGCACTTATGTACGCGATGGTAAATAGTCCTATAAAAGCAGAAACATCCACCAAAAAGGCGTTATGATCGGGAAAAATACCAAGCCATCCTTCCCGGAAACCAAAAATGTACATGGTTACTGCCAGGCCCTGGGAAATGTACCTTGGAATACCAAGACTACCTCCAACTTCCAGGCCCAGGGATTGTGAGATGATCGCATAAGCTCCGCCTGCACCTATACGGATATTAGTAGTGATCGCCGACATGGAGAGGGCTGTGCAAAGGGTGATTAGAAAGGAGATGATAATAATGAGCCAGGCACCAATAAGACCGGCATTACCAACAACCCAACCCAATCGCAAATACATAATAACACCGAGTATAGTTAGGAGGGTGGGTGTGAATACTCCTCCGAAAGTCCCGAATTTCTTAATTTGCGGTTGGTTGGTCTCCATGGGCGATACAATAATAAGACATTTGTAGAATTATTGCACAATACCAGTGGCGGTCATTCCTATTTTTTTCTCAGGTCTATTAGTTTATAGGTTAGTATTGTCCCGGCAAATAAAAAGGTAATGCCATTACCTAAAATAATAGGAAGCTGATTGTTGGATAATCCATAAAGAATCCAAAGCAGAACACCGCTCACAAAGAGTAAATACATTGGCAGCGATAATTGTTTCGTATTTCCCGATCGGATCGTTTTAATTGCCTGAGGCAAAAAACTAATGGTTGTAAGAAATGCCGCAACATTTCCAAGTAGGTTTGTTAAGTCCATAGCACAATTCTTATTTCAAAACAAATTTCCGCCTATTCAACAAAACAGATATCCACTTAAAAGGCAAGTTTTTGTGCTAATTTGATCTGTAAGCTACTCGTTATAAGACTGTTTATCTGCCTCGCTTAATGAGTTTTAATTGCCCGGCACCGTTATCCGAATCCAGAGATACTACATATAATCCGTTGGCCAGTTGGTCACTTAGTTCAAAATTAAGTTCATTACGACCTCTGTTCAGCTGAACGGCTTGTTGCGAAATAATTTGTCCGCTTACACCGTATATACTTAATGTAGCACTGGACGGCCTGCTGCTTTCAATTACGAGGTTGAAATATTTCTGAACCGGGTTAGGATATGCAGTGAGCTCGATCGATTTAACTTCCGGAAAAGGAAAGAATTCTACAGCTAAGAGATCCCGAGGCACGGCAATGAAAACATCTTCCTGAAGTGTTTCAATACTTGAATTACGCAGAATGATCTCTGAAAGCTTCGTGCTCTTTAATTCATCGATTTCCCCCGTAGTAAAAGCAGGGTCATTCTCATAGTAATAACGATCACCGTCACGAAGTGCCTGGAACTGTAATTTAAGTATTTCATGCAATCCTTCACCCACAAGTGCATTCGGTAAGTGGTCCTCACTCATAAAGCCGATCCATGGATCCAGTTTTCCAATATCACCTTCGTATACGGTAGCTAAATTACCACTCAGGACCGGGTCTGAAGTCAAGCTATTGAAATCAGCATGAGGTGTCAGTGAAAGGTCGGTTCGGAACGTATTATAATCGGGAATCCCACGTTCGCGTGCACGCGCAAGGTTTATGGACAGAAGGTCTATACCACCAGAACCGGGTTGACCGAAAAGGAAGTTTCGTATATCATCCATGATCAGTGGATCTACCAGCTGATGTTCCTGGGCCGCCAGTCCCCTGAAAAAAGGTTCAATACCGCCTTCATCTTTCAGGATGGCAGGATTAAAAAAGCCATCTCTAAGATCAACGGCACCAAAAACCCAGTCGTCACCATTCTCTTCATAGCGAACCAGGCGTCCGTTCACCATAGTATGACCAAAACGATAGCCTGCAGCAGAAAAAGTATTGAGGATGTTAGGCTCAACAGTGTCATCATATCCTGCATAAGGATCTATCTGGATACCAATGTGAGGTAAGAACTCTTCGTAAGTCACTACCTGAATCAGTGCTCCAACTATTTTTCTTACTCTCTGAAAGATCTCTTCATCATTCCAAGAAGGATTCTGATCCTTGATTTCGTCACAAAGCCTGTTGTGTTCACGAACCCACAGCGTGTGGAAACAGGAGAGTCCAGGCTGCTCGTTAACTCGAATATCCCCTCCCACAAAGAATTTCTCGGGCAGTGGAAATCCATCCAGAACCATAAACGGAGCAGCAGGGTCAATTGCACTGTCAAATTCCCCATCTACGGTATTCCACGGTAAAAGATCTCCGGAGGAGGTCTTCAGCTTTCCATCCACAAATGTGCGCAGCCAGTTGGCTCGATTGATGTCGCTTCCATATACTGCCGAGCCATCAATATAGCTGGTGATATCGTTGATGTGTTTTCTCGGATTGTTAATAGAAGTACCCGTTGCAGGATCGGACTTAGATCTGAACATACGCAGAGTCTCGTTCCCCGTGCAGTTCGGGTCGAACAGAGGTTCACACATGGGAACCGGAATATCGTTGGGTTCGTCGAAATTATCATCGTTCAAATTAACATCGTGATCTATAAACTGGCCCCAGCCCCAGATAAAGTCACTTAATTCCAACTCGTTGGCAATGAATTCGGTCTGGCTTCCAATAGCATTACTTATCTCCCTGGGATTAGGTCTGTCCTGGCCTCCTGGCTCGCTTATAAGATCGCCAAAGGCATTGGTCGCAAAATTTCTGAAATGCGCATCAGCAGCACCCCACTCGGGATTGTTTAAATTGTTGTTCGTTCCGTCATAGCTTCGGTTTAGCTGAGCAAAACCTTGTATGGAAATAAAGAAAGCGGTGATAAGTATTAATGTTTTCATAAAAGCTAATATAAAAGTTAATCGGAAATCATCACAATTTGTCGTCTTTAATTTATTAACCGGTATACCTCTTTGAAAGGAATTCTGAAACGTGGCCCATAGATCCCTTTTTCGTCGCGGATGCCGCACCCTATCACCATGTTGATCTCTGCACGATAAGGTATCTTTAAAATCCGCTTCACTCTCAGGGTATCACTTCCTTCCATCGGACAAGTATCATAACCGATGGACGCCATACTGATCATAAAATTCTGTGCTGCCAGGCCGGCACTTTTATGTGCGACCACCCGCATATCACTGGTCCTGGCCTGCCGGTATATGGGCCTGAATAGCCCTACGAGCTGAAAAGCCAGGAATTTCAGCCATCCGAAGATACCCAGGAAATCGAAATAAGTAACTGGAATTAGCTTACCATAATAGTTTTGGGCCATTTTTCTCCGTTTCTCAAGGCGCGGAGTCATTTCGGTATTGTTGAATCCTTCTTCGATAAACTTAAGATTAGCCCTGGCCCGTTGTCTCCAAAGATCTTTTCTTGCAACAACAACTACCAGTTGTTTTGCCGTTTTC
Source organism: Flavobacteriaceae bacterium (assembly GCA_013043685.1). Lineage (GTDB taxonomy): Bacteria > Bacteroidota > Bacteroidia > Flavobacteriales > Flavobacteriaceae > Pukyongia. The sequence goes on from JABDNT010000046.1 coordinate 104,343, forward strand.
GATGCATTTTGATTGAAACACGCAACAGCTATTCTACGAATGATCTCCGGATTGGTAATGTGATAGAATTCCCAAAGTTGAAGGTTACTGCTTGTGGCAGCTAAAGTGGCATTTTTAAGACATTGTTCAACCTTTTGGGTGTCGATGGGCTCCTCCTTGAAAACTCGAACCGCACGACGGTAGGCAATTGCCTCTGAAACCGTTTTTTCCATTAATGTGTAATAGTTTGAAAAACGGAAGATAAGATATTAAACCTGTACCGTTCTATAACGTAGGTTCGATTTATTCAAATTTAATCTGTTGATTCTTTTATTCCTTCTTTTTCTTCACCGGTAAAACTTCTTCAGGGAAAGGGAAGAGGATGGTCGAATTCTTTTCAGAAGCAATATTAGATAAGGTTTGGTAAAGCCTTAATTTTATAGCTGAAGGTGATTGATCAATGATCTGTCCGGCCTCGAATAATTTTTGTGCGGCTTGTTCTTCAGCTTCAGCAAGAATTATCCTGGCTCTACGCGAGCGTTCTGCCTCGGCCTGATTGGCCATCATTCTTCTCATATTTTCAGGAAGCTGAATGTCTTTGATCTTGACATCATTTATTTCGATACCCCATTCCATGGTTTCCATTTCTACAATTTCCTTTATGTTTTTACCCATTTCTTCGCGCTTCGAAAGAATGGTATCCAGTTCTACCTTACCACAAACATCTCTCAATGCAGCTTGCGCTAATTGTGAGATGGCGAATTTATATTCTTCTACTTCGAGTACGGCTTTTTCAGGGTCATTTATTCTGAAAAAGACCACTCCGTCTATACTACAGGGTACGTTATCTTCAGTCATTACTTCCTGGGAAACTATGTTGATTGTAATAACCCGAATGTCCACAACCTGGATGGTTTCAACCACAGGGATGATCCAACGGAAACCGGGTTGCAGGGTTTTTATATACTTTCCAAATCGAAATTTTAGTGCTCTTTTGTATTCAAAGACCACGCGAATCCCCAATAATAGGAATACAACAAAAACTATACTGAATAATACAATTGGATTCATAACAAATATTTTAAAGTTGAATATTATACGTACTGAATGACAGCGTTTTAAAGATACGATTCCTTACAGGTTCTGGAATGATAAATATCATGTAAGAGCACAAAAAAACCTCCCGTTATTTCAGCGGGAGGTTTTATGGATTCCGGTTGGTGTGGAGAAGACTATCTGTGGATTGCATAACTACTGGCTTTCGCAAATTCAGCTAATTTTACATTCCACTTACTAAGTTTCTCACTCCAAAGTTGTTTCCAATTTTTCATAACTCGAATTTTAGGGTTATGCCATCAGAAATCCAACAAGCGTGCCATTAGTTGAAGCAATTCTCTAACTGTTTGAAATTGAATAGAATAAAACTATTTTGAACATATATCCTAAACTATATTATGTAAGAATATGATGCCGACCTATTCCTCTCAATTCACTCCATTTAATTTCATTTTAACAGCCGGATTTTGTATCTTTTTAAGAACAATTCAAATACTCATAACTTGAAACGTCTGGTGCTGATTATGGCTATATTTCTTACGGCTTTTGCGAATTGCCAGTCCGATTATTCAGAACGTCGTGCCAAAATGGTAAGGGGACAACTGGAATCACGTGGAATAAAGGATAAAGCAACATTGGAGGCAATGCGCAAAGTACCCCGGCATATGTTTGTGCCAGAAAATGCAAAAGGCAAGGCTTATATCGACGCACCACTTACCATTGGGAAAGGCCAGACCATTTCTCAGCCATATATTGTCGGCTATATGACAGAACAGCTCCAGCTAAAGCCAACAGATAAGGTACTGGAGATAGGGACAGGTTCTGGTTACCAGGCTGCGGTCCTGGCTGAAATTGTTTCCGAGGTCTACTCCATAGAGATCATTGAATCCCTGGGTGAGACTGCGGCAAACCGACTGAAAAGTCTTGGTTACGATAACGTCGAGGTGAGAATTGGTGATGGCTACCTGGGATGGCCGGAAAAAGCGCCGTTCGATGCTATTATTATAACCGCCGGTATAGATCATGTTCCTCAGCCTCTAATAGACCAGTTGGCGGAAGGCGGCCGGCTAATTGTTCCTGAAGGGGCCAGGCGAAGTACACGCGACCTTATGTTGCTTAGGAAAAAGAAAGGTAAGATCAAACGTAAATTCCTTATCCCTGTTGTTTTTGTTGAATTTCAGCGGAAGAACGATTAAACTGATTCAGTGTTTTTGGGGCATTAATTGATCATTCTTTATTCAGAATCATTATTTATTTCATTAAAATGTGACGGCAATGATGCAGGTCATAGGAATCTATATCGTTGATTATTTACTTTGCAGAAAGTTAAGTTATGGCCGCTTTGCTCGTCATAATTATCCTCTTATTACTTCTGTTAGGCTATCTTTTGTGGATGCCGGTTGTATTGAAAATTGATACTGACACCAACGAATATTATCTTCAATTGAAAGGCCTGGCGAAGGCATCGGTATTAGGGGACGATAAGGAAGTATTAAAGGTTAAACTTAATGTACTGTTTTTGAATTTCAACTTTTACCCGCTTCGAAAAAGAAAGGCTTCGAAAAAGAAAAAGCTAAAGGCTAAAAAAGGGGAAGAAGATGCGGAAAAGAAGAAGAGAAATTGGACCAATGAAGGGCGCAGAGCCTGGCGGGTACTTAAAACGTTTGAAATTAAACAGTTGCTGGTGGAACTGGACACCGGTGATTATGTATTGAATGCGAAACTATATCCGGTCTTTTTCATGCTGAACAGGTGGCAAGGGAGTTTCGCCATTAATTTTACGAATAGAAATCGATTAGCACTAATTGTACAAAATCGACCCATATATATACTTAAATCTATTATTAATATTTAAAACTTTTGTGATGGTCTTACATTTTGAAGAATTATTAAAACAAATAACTGAATTTATCAGGAATGAAGCGAAAACAGAAACCGTTGTAGGCGAACAATTTAAATTGGGAGAATTCATATGTGTTCCTGTAATTAAAATCGGAATGGGATTTGGTTCCGGTGAAGGAGAAGGTATTGAGAAGAAAACAAAAACTAAAACCGGTTACGGAATGGGAGCTGGTGCCGGAATGGGCATTGAACCACTTGGATTCCTAGTAACCAAAGGTGAGGAAATTAGCTTCGTCGAAGCAGGAAAGGCTCATGGATTAGCCGCTGCATTCGAGAAGGTACCGGAAATGATCGAGAAGATCTATGAAAACCGAGGCAAAGAAACAGAAACTGCTTAGGTGATTGGAGGAGTTCTGTAGATCAACTCGAATTTTAGGCGTGCCGCAAGGTCGGATTATATCACTAATTCCGGTCTTGCGGCGATATATTTCCAACTAGTTTCCCTTGCGATCCGGAGATCTGGGCGTAGGCCACTCCATTTGTTTCCCTGTCCTACTGCTCACCGGTAATACGGCGCGATCCCTGGATGTGGTTTCGGGATCTTCACTGGCCATGTAGGTTAAAATAGTCGTTAAGATCACGTTATTTCTCACATCATCAAACACAATTTTATCGTAAGTATCACGGTTGGTATGCCAGGTGTAATTCCAGTATGCCCAGCTTAGCGAACTCAAGCTGAACGCAGGAGCACCTGCGGCCTGGAATGAAGCATAATCCGAACCACCTCGGGCAGGCCTCCCGGGGAAGGTTGTTTCAATTTCCGAAGTTATTTCACCTGGAACCGCATTTAGCCAGCGGGACAGGTAATCGTATGAATGCAAGAAACCACCACCCGACAAACGCACAACACGCCCGGTTCCGTTATCCTGATTAAAAACTGCCTGCACCCCATTAACGATCTCCGGATGATCCTCTACAAAAGCGCGTGAACCGTTCAGGCCTTGCTCTTCGCTTCCCCATAAGCCCACGAGTATTGTCCGCTTCGGATTAGGGTAATGTTTTTTCAGGATTCGCAATGCTTCCATCATTACTAAAGTTCCTGTTCCATTATCTGTGGCTCCGGTAGCGCCATCCCAAGAGTCGAAATGTGCTGAAAGGATAACGTATTCATCGGGTTTTTCAGAACCTTTTATCTCAGCAATAGTATTGAAAGTTGGCATGGAGCCAAGCTCTTTCGATTCTGCCACAATATGTATCCTGGGTTTCTGGCCAGATTCCACAAGCCTGTATAACAGACCGTAATCCTCCAGTTCAAGGTCCACTGTAGGTATGGATTTGGTCCTTGCTCCAAAGATCTTATTTACTCCGAAACCTCTTGACCAGTTCGACATAACAATACCGGCAGCACCGGCTTCCTCTAGGGCGGCAGGCAAAGTTCTCCTGTTATGCCCGGTATTCTGCATATTGGTCCGCCAGTCTTTGGTTAATGCGTCCCTTTCATCTTTCATCTTCTGAAAGGATTCCTCTGTAGCGTACTCTTCCCAGTTATAATCAGGCCTTCCTGTGGGTTGTTGCATGGAGATCATAACTAATTTTCCTTTAACGCTGGGCAACCATTTTGCGAAATCGGCAGAATCCTTTACACGAGGTAAAATAGCAAGTTCGGCCATTACACCTTCCTTGCCGGTTCCCGGGCTCCACGCCAGTTGCATTCCTCTTAAGCTTTGCACCCTGGGATAAACCATATCTATATGAGTAACACCTCGTTCCCATCCGCGCCATTCACCATATTGTTCATTGCGGGCGCTAACGCCCCATTCGGCGTACTTGGCTACGGCCCAGTCATGTGCATTTTTCATCTGTGGCGTCCCCACTAGTCTCGGGCCTATCTGATCCATGAGTTCATGCCCAAGTTGTTTTAGTTGTGAGTTTTCGTTCGCTTCGCTGATCATAGCTTCGATCACAGGGTCTTTTTCCTGGGCAAAAATGGAAGTACAGCCTATTAATAGTACGAATCCAAGGGAGAGAAATCTTTTCATTTGTAAGAAGTTGTAATTTTAATAAATTGATTCTTTAAAAATACAGCTTCTTGGCGGAACGGTTTCCCAACATCTTAAATTTAATAATTGATAATGTGATAAATATTTCAGAACCAACAAAATAATAAGACGAATGTGTAACATTTTCATAAAAGTTTACTCTTGTATATATAACTAGTTATCAATCAAAAAATGAAAAAAATCATCTTACTCTTCATCAGTTTCCTGATGTTACAGGCAACTGCACAATCGACTTTTACCGCCCAACAATGGCAGGACGACCTCAAATTTCTTCAACATACGGTTCATAAGGACTATCCATTTCTCTTCAAAAAAGTTACTTCGGAAGCCTTTGATGCGGCTGTCGAGAAACTCCACAAACAGATTCCAAATCTGGCGCAACATGAGATCAGTATAGGATTTGCCCGGATAATAGGAATGTTCAAATACGGACATACCCGTATGGGATGGCATGGCAATCCCACAGCTTTAAGACAATTCCCTGTTAATCTCTATCGTTTCTCAGACGGAGTCTATGTTCAGGGAGTCCATAAGGACTACTCTCAAGCTTTAGGAGCTAAGGTCCTCAGGGTAGGGAATATGTCTGTTGAAGAAGCATTAAAAGCTGTGTATCCAGTGGTACCTGTAGAAAATGAGCAATTCTTTAAAGCATACGGATTCCTTTATCTTATGAGTCCCGAAGTATTACATGCTCAGGGGGTTGTTTCGGAATTATCAGACCAGCTTGAGCTGACCCTTGAAAAGGAAGGAAAGACCTTTAAGACCACATTTGAAGTACTTCCTGCAGGGAAGATGCCACCCAGAACCTACGGATATATACAAACTTCAGATGAGTGGCTTGATGTGCGTGCCTCAGGGGAAACACCACTATATCTAAAACAACTTGACAAAATATACTACTACGAATACCTGCCGGATTCTAAAACCGTATACGTTCGGCAGAGCCAGATTCAGGATGATCCAACTGAACCGATCCCTGCATTTTATACCCGGGTGTTCGATTTCATCGAAAAGAATGATGTGCAACGCCTTGTACTGGATGTGCGGTTGAACGGGGGAGGGAACAATTACAAGAACAAAGCGGTGGTGACCAGGATCATAGAATCTAAGAAGATAAACCAGGTTGGAAATTTTGTTGTTGTTCTGGGCCGGAGAACATTTTCGGCATGTCAGAACCTTGTGAATGAACTGGACAATTACACCAATGCTGTATTTGTTGGGGAGCCCACAGGTGAGAATATCAATTTTTACGGTGATAATAATGAGGTGATCCTTCCCAACACTAAAACCCCGGTTTATCTCTCCTTTGCCTGGTGGCAGGACAAACCACAATGGGAAAACGACGATTGGCTGGCCCCGCATATAGCCATCGATATGAGTTTTGAAGAATATAAAACCAATAAGGATCCGGTATTGGAAGCTGCGCTCAGCTTTGACGATTCTGATTTTGTACTCGATCCAATGCAGTATATGACGGAGCTATATACCTCGGGACAACAGGAAAAACTGGCTACCGAAGTACCTAAAATGGTAAGAGACCCCAGGTATAAGTTTTTTAACTTCGAAGGAGAACTGAATGAAGCAGGGTATAATTCTATACAACGTGGTGACCCTCAAACGGCTATTGCTATTTTCACCTTTATAACTCAATTATTCCCGGAATCGGCAAATGCATGGGATAGTTTAGCCGAAGGTTATTTAGAGGCTGGAGACAAGGAAAAGGCGACAGAATACTATCAAAAAGCGCTGAAGATGGATCCTGATGGACCCACTGGTAAGAATGCGAGCGGTATGTTGCGGAAAATTGAAGTCGGCTCTCATTAACCTGTCCCATGGTTAATGGTAAAAAATAACCCCTCATGGAAGTGAGGGGTTTTTCTTTTCTCTAAACAAAAAAGAACTATCTGTGAATGGCATAGCTACTGGCTCTTGCGTATACGGCCAATTTGGCTTTCCAAACTTTTAGTTTTTCATCCCAATTGTTAAAGAATTTTTTGCGTAGTTTTTTCATCATATATCATTGTTTTATGGGTTATTAAATCATTTAATGCGTCCTTAAACAATAGATAAGAGGAAAGTGTAATTTATAATCGAAAATCGATTAAAAGAGGTAAGATAAGGGGGTATAGTATAAATGTAAGAAATTTCTGGTTATTACAATTACACTTTTCAAACTATTCGATGAAATGTATAGAAAATCAGATGTTCATTAGTGGCTAGTTGTAATTTATATCATGGCAAACACGCTTATCTACCATGTTCAAAATCAACACCCTCATTATCAATATTTTAAATACTAATTATCGTCAATATCAGTGTTTCAGGCTGATTTATGTTCACACGCTTTTACATGTTCTGTCCTCAACTTATCTTTCAAATTCTTAAATGAAAAAATAAAAAACTGTGATTTTTTCAGTACCATGTTAACTAATAGAGTAGAACATCATTGAATGAGCAAGGAAGAAAGCTTTACAAGGATTATTAGAGACAACGAAGGGATCATTTACAAGATCACGAGGATCTATACCAGTACTGTTGAAGATCAGAACGATCTCTACCAGGAAATAGTTTTTCAGCTTTGGAAAAGTTTCGACTCATTTCGAGGAGATGCCAAGGTAAGTACCTGGATGTATCGCATCGCATTAAATACGGCCCTGTTTCATTCCAAAAGAGCTAAAAAGAGAGGGTATAATGTGAGCCTGGACGGAGTTGTGCTTCAGCATGAAAATTACGATCCGGTGTTTGAAGAACGTCTAAAGGTAGTCTACGAACAGATCAGAAGCTTAAATGATATTGAAAAGGGAATCATACTCTTATTCCTGGAAGGAAAGAAACACGAAGAGATTGCTTCGATTACCGGATTTAGCAAATCTAATATCGGTACTCGAATAGGAAGGATAAAAGAAAAGCTTAGAAAACAAATAATTAAATAATTGACTATGGAACTTGAAGAAATGCAAACACTTTGGACTCAGATGAGTAGTCAGATTGAAAGTCAGAAAAAACTAACAAACAAACTTATTATGGAAATGACTCAGCAAAAATTCAGGAATCGTTTTTACACTTTGTCCATATACGAAACGATCGGAGCGGTGATCTGTTTTGTCTTTGCGTTTTTTATACTGCTCAACCTGGATAAAATGAACAGCTGGTATCTTATGGCCTGCAGCCTGGTAACTTTATTGTTCTTAATTATACTGCCGGTACTGTCCCTCCGTGCTATTCACGGCATGAGGACTCTGGATTTGTCGAATCGTAGTTATAAGGAAACGATGGTGGATTTCACCCGTAAAAGAAAGAATATGTTATTATTTCAAAGGATTGCAGTTATGTTAAGTGTAGTAATGATGTGGGTGTCTATCCCAGTATTTTCAATGATTATGAATAACAAAGATTTCTTTGCTATGAAACACAATCCCTGGTTATGGGTATTTACTGCAGCTGTGACGGTTGGAGTGGTCCTATTTTCAAGATATGGCTACAGGGGGTATCGGAAGGTGACTGCCTCGGCAGAAAATGTCTTGAAGGATCTGGAAGATCAGACAGGTAATTAAAACAAAAAAACCACGAAGTAAATTCGTGGTTTTGTTTGTCTTAACGTATTATTATTCTTCTACGTAAGGTGCGCCCGCAGCCTTCAGTTCAGTGTAGATCCCATCGAGTTTTTGTTTTGCGGCATTTAATTTGGAAACCGCTGTGTTCAATTCTTTCTCAACGATTTGCATTTGAGATTTGTTCAAACTTGTCGGCCCATAAGTGGCTCGTTCTACACCGCGATAGATGGCAAACATTCGTTCGCCAACGGTTGGCCTGTCTTTTTCACCAATTTCACCTTTTGCCGGGTTTCCGTAAAAATCCCCGGATAGATCCTGCAGGCTTTTTATTACGCTTTTTAGTTCGTTGTCAGTGGTACCTGGTTTTGCTGCACTCCTGGCTAAGGCGATCTTCATTGCTTTAGCGCGCTTCATTGCTTTATTCATATCCATATTAAACCTGGAAACAGACTTCGAAGTAGCTTCATATGAACGCCAGAAAGCAGAAACATCATCCATTGAGGAACCCGGGAGTGAGTTTTTATAAAGCTGCTTCACACTGAAGGATACAGGACCATCGAGTTTTCTCGTCTGTCCTTTTTCAGAAAGATACATTTCAACCGAATAATTACCCGGTGGTGCCAGGAATGCAGATCTTCCGGTATCATTTTTATCGTTAAGTCCAATAGCATCAAGATCCGGGTATCGCAGGTCCCAGCTAATCCTATTCATACCTTTCATGGGTTTTGTATGAATCTTTCTCACAACAGCGCCATTCGCATCACTCACTACAAAGAGTAACTGGGGATCGTCTTCGTTTACCTCTTCTGCCAGAGCATCCCAACCGGGGAACGAAACTGCTTCGGTATCCTTGTTTTTTTCTGAATCTTTGCGTTGCTGCTCCATTGTTTTAGGTGCATCCTTCAGATAGTATGTAAAAGTTGCCCCAAATTCCGGATTAGGGGCCAGATAATGCGAATCACCCTGACTCCCTTTACCGGGACCAAAGCTTAGCTGTGGCCGCGGTACATACCACCAGGCATCACGAACCGAGAATAATTTGGCTTCTTGTTGAAGAGTTGCATCGCTCATTTCCCTTAAGGCAGTATAATCGTCCAATATGTAAAATCCTCTTCCGAAGGTGGCACCCACAAGATCATTCTCCCTTTTCTGAATCGCCAGATCCCTGAACGAAATAGTAGGGACACCACCTTCCAGTTTGGTCCATTTCCCGCCACCATTGATCGTAAAATATACTCCGAATTCTGTTCCAAGGAACATCAGCCCTGGTTTAACATGATCCTGTACAAGACGCCATACCACTGTTCTTTTCGGGATGTTGCTAGCGATAGAAGACCAGGTCCGGCCCTTATCGGTACTCTTCAGCAGATAAGGATTTAAATCGCCGTATTTATGATTGTCAAGTGCCACATATACTGTATTGGCATTGAACATATCCGCTTTAATATCGTTAACAAATGCGGTAGATGGTACACCGGGTAAGTTCCCAACAGCAATCCTCCTCCAGTTATTTCCTCCGTCCTCAGTAACCTGTATTAGTCCGTCGTCTGTTCCGGCATAGATCAATCCTTGTTGTTTAGGCGATTCTGCCAGTGATGTTATCGTATTATATGTAGACATCGCATACATGTCCCAGGGGGCATCCCAACTTTGCTGTTTTCCCATAATGGGTAATGTGATACGCTCTTCATCTTTTGTAAGATCACCGGATATAGCTGTCCAATCGTCACCGCGATTCTCACTTTTCCATACACGTTGCGAAGCAAAAAAGATAGTAGTAGGGGAGTGCGGACTCACCAGTATGGGAGAATCCCAGTTAAAACGTTCGTGATCTTCATTTTCACCCGGCTGTGGCATGATATCTACTACTTCACCGGTACTCATATCAATACGTGATAAAGTTCCCTGCTGTCTTTCTGCATAGACGATATTAGGATTTCCGGGTTCCGTAGCCGGTTGGTGGCCATCCCAATTAAGGATGACACTCCAGTCGCTGCTTTGTATACCATGTACATTGTCGGTGCGGGAAGGTCCGCGTTGCGTACTGTTATCCTGTGTTCCGCCATAAATGTTGTAGAATGGTTCAGAATCGTCCACGGCCATTTTGTAATACTGGGTAACAGGCAGATTCTCCACGTATTTCCATGTTTTCGTAAGATCAAAAGATTCATATAATCCACCGTCGGAACCTACGATCAGGTAATTAGGATCACTTTTTCTGAACGCAATGGCGTGATTATCTCCATGCTTGTTCTTTTCATTCATGCGGTAGAAGGTCTTTCCGCCATCCTCCGAGATCTGAAGATTGTTATCCATCAGGTATAAACGGCCTTCCTGGTGGGGCGAAGCATATAGCTCCTGGTAGTAATGCGGTCCTGTTCCGCCGGAAATTGTTTCCGACATTTTATTCCAGGAACCACCTCCATCCTCCGAACGATATAAACCACCTTTCCGGCGATCCAGTTCTATTGCAGCATAGATCACATTGGGATTGTGATAAGAGATCGCTAAACCGGTTTTACCTTTCCAGGATGTAGGGATGCCATTGGTAAGCTTGGTCCAATTATTACCCCCATCGGTACTTTTATACAGTGCTGTTCCAGGGCCTCCACCCATATAGGCAGCTACAGTACGGTGACGCTGCCATGTTGCGGCATACAGTACATCCGGATCACGCGGATCCATGACCAGGTCTGTAGCACCTGTCCATTCGTTGTCACCTAAAGTCTTCTTCCAGGTTTGGCCGCCATCGGTTGTTTTATATACTCCGCGATCTCCTCCCTTCCTCCATAGTGGTCCTTGTGCGGTTACCCAAACCACATTGCTGTCGAAGGGGTGAACAAGAATTCGCGAGATGTGTTGAGAATCTTTAAGACCCATATTCTTCCAGGTCTTGCCGCCATCTTCGCTCTTATAGACACCATCTCCATAACCTACGTGACGTCCTCCCGAGTCTTCACCCGATCCAACCCAAACTGTATCGGGATTATTAGGGTCTATTGTTACGGCCCCAATTGAATACGAAGGTTGTTCGTCGAAAATTGGGGTCCACGTAGTTCCTGAATTCACGGTCTTCCAAACTCCACCGGAGCCCACGGCGACATACCAAACACTTTCATTGTCTGGATGAATCTCAATATCCGCTATTCGCCCACTCATAAAAGCTGGGCCAATGCTTCGGAGTTTTAATCCGTTATAGATGTTGTCTGATTCCTTTGATTTTTCTTGTGCTGAAGTCGTAAAAGTCGCCCCGAAAATAAATGAAGCAACTAGTAGCAAGGGATAAAATGATCTCATAATACGAGTTGATATATAGTGGTTAGTACTATTTAATAAAGGATTTTAAAGATACTGATAAAATGAATTGATTTAAACCTAAGGATATATATTTTGAAGGTGCACGGAAAATTGAGTTTAGGGTATAAAAAAATCCCGCTGTAAGCGGGATTATAGCTATATAGTTTGTGTTCGATCAAGTTGTAGCCTTATCGAATACTTCTTTCGCCTTGTCCGAGAGTTTATCAAGTCCCTCGCTAATGGTTTGTTCGGCATCCAGAGTGGCTTCTTTCACATCTTTGCCTACTTTCCTGGCTTTTTGTTTGAGCTCTTCTTTTTGTTCAGGGCTTAAATTTTTGTATTTCCAGTAAGCAAAAGCACCACCGGCTAATCCTAATAAGGCTAATAATCTTCCTTTTTTCATTTAAAGTAATTTAAGTTATTCTACGTTCTGCAATATTCAGAACTACCTTATTAGTGTCATTGTTTTGAATTTGTTACGAAATCATATTCATAGGTCAATTATTATCAATTTTATATTTTTTCAGTAGAAGTATATTCAAGATCACAAACCAGCTTAAGCAACTAATAAAAGTAACCTTTTGAATTAGCGGTAATCTTTCAATTAGAACACCGGTTTCGTATATATAATAATTAGCCAGAAATAAGACCAACGAAACGATTCCCAGAAACAGAAGCTTTCCATAATGGGCCTTATACAGTTCCCTGAATGTTAGTAACAATGCGATCGCACCAAAGAACCCTGCAATGCGCACCACAATATCATGTGCTCCTAAAGCAAGGAAAACAGTGATCAACATGGACAGGATACCGCATGCACTTATCAGGACATGAATCCTGCGTTTTACATCGAACAACCAGGGAAGGTAAGCCCATAGTAAAATGAGACTTCCGCAAAGGATTCCTAATGATATTCGTGAATATAAACGTGCTGTATTGATCTCTCCGTTGACGGCAACATCGTCCAACAGGTCGCATAAATAATTGTGTTCAAAACTAAATCCAATCTGTTCAGGGGCAACATAGGAGCCACCCGGATAATAAAGAGCCGCAATTACGTAGAACACTACGAATAGCAGTATCCCCGCCAATGGGAGCGTTATTAAAATTTTATTGACATTATTTCGCGATCCTCTCATAACAGAGGGTTAGGTGAATTATTTAATGTTGGTTGCGGGTCATAGATACTCTTGAGCTAACTTAATAATAATTAGTAATTTAGGCTAACAAATAATAGTGTAATACAACAACCTCACCTTATGAAATCGATATTGTTCATTTGTCTATTCATTTTATTTGGAATTTGTAATACGCAGACTATGGAAGCTCAAACAAATCCATCGGTAGAAGAACTGCATAACTTCTTTAACGGACAGCAATTGCTTATAACCTATCGGGAAGGGGAGGTTTTATACGGCACTTACTATTTCCTTGAAATACATTATTGTCCGAATGGATATTACGGTCTGTACGGGAATACAGTAAAAAGGACGGTACTGGACAACGAACAACGATCCAACTGGCAGGAGTTCGGAACCTGGAAAATTACTACTCAAAACGGGTTAAATGGAATTTACTATGCTGCCACGAACGGCGGACAACAATTCTATCCGATGTACAAATTACAGAACGGGGATATGTTCATAAGCGAAGGAATTTCCATTGTAAATCAAGGAGCGGCTATATGTCGGTGACTATTATCGTAATGAAGGTTATGAAGATCTATGAAATGGCTGACCTTGCCCGACAATTGATCTTTCCTAATATATTGATTTAAATTACTAACTTGATAAAAATTCCAAATTATGCCATTGTACATGGATCGTCACGAATTACCTGATGGAGTTACCTCAGAGCATGTTGCATCAATGCATCAGGCGGATCTCAAAGTACAGCATTTATATGGATGCAGGGGAATGACCTATTGGTGTGATGAAAAAAGGAGAACGGCGTTCTGCCTTATAGAAGCACCAAATGAGGAGGCCATACAGGAGATGCATGATCATGCGCACGGAGATCTACCGCACAGTATTATAAAGGTCAATGAAAACATAGTGGAGTCGTTTCTAGGGAGGATAGAGGACCCCGTCAATGTGGATGATGAAATATTTGCGTCCATTAATGAGGATACCTACAGGGTGATAATGGTTGTTGAGATCAGCAATTATTTCGATCGGGTGGAAGCTGAGCAATACACTATTTTCACACAGAAGTTTCACAACAGTACATCTAAAACCATAAAGCAGTTTAACGGAAGTATTGTAAGAAAGGATAACAATAGTTATTTGGTTTCTTTCGAATCGGTTTCAGACGCGGTGCGCTGCGCTTTAAAAATACAGTACAAATTTAAATATGTAACACCCAAGCAAGATTCTTTTAACCGTCGTCTGAATATAGGTTTGAGTATTGGTACGCCTGTTAACGGTAACGCAACTATATTTGAAGATGGTATTTCCCTGGCTACCAGAATGTGTGAGATCCTTAAATATCCGTTTGTTATTTCTGCTGAAGTAAATGCGATGTTCGAGAATGAGAACAGGAATGCGGTCATTGATAAAACACTGGTCAAGGCCTTAACTCCGGCTGAAGAGAAATTCCTTACACATTTAATGGACCATACCGAATTGAAATGGAAAAGCCCATCCTTAAATGTGCAAACATTTAGTAAAGACCTGGGATATAGTAAATCTCAATTATATCGAAAATTGATGAAGCTAACAGGGAAATCTCCCAATCATTTTATAAGGGAATTCAGATTACATAAAGCACTGGATCTATTACATAGGCAAGAAGGTAATATATCTGAAATAGCCTATGAAACTGGATTTAACAGCCCAACATACTTCTCGAAATGCTTTTTAGACAAATACGGCATTCTACCATCTAAATACTTGCAGCAACATATCAATTAAGTCATTTCTTCACTCAGAAACTCCATGCATTAAATTTAGGGTTTATTGACCTGAATGTGTTATTCTACTGTTTAATTTCCCTCTAATTTTGAGCTATAGAAAACTCATACAACTAACTAAACCTTATTATTATGACCAATTCAATTAAAGATCTTGATGCTTCTGTAATAGAGGAATTTGCAGCTCAATTAAGAGGGAGACTTGTTAACCCTCAAGATTCCGATTATAACGAAACGAGGAAAGTGTATAACGGGATGATAGATAAACATCCTGGTTTATTTGCTATGTGTGAAGACGTAGCAGATGTGATGGCAGCGGTAAATTTTGGACGAGAAAATAATGTGCTGGTTGCAGTCCGGGGCGGTGGGCATAATGGAGGAGGACTAGGGCTTTGTGATGAAGGATTGGTTATCGATCTATCCGGAATTAAATTTGTACGTGTTGACACCTCGAACCATACCGTAAGGGTAGGGGGAGGTAACCTTTGGGGAGAAGTAGATCATGCTACACACCCATTTGGATTAGCAGTTCCGGCGGGAATTATTTCTACTACGGGAGTGGGAGGGTTGACGCTCGGTGGCGGTGTTGGCCATTTATCAAGAAAGTATGGATTGACCATAGATAATCTTTTGGAAGCCGATATGGTTTTAGCCGATGGTTCTTTCGTAACAGTAAATTCAACAGAGCACTCAGATCTTTTTTGGGCTATTCGCGGGGGTGGCGGAAACTTTGGTATTGTAACATCCTTTAAATTTCAAGCTCACCCGGTAAAGAATGTTTTTGGAGGACCAACCTTATGGCCTATAGAGCAAACTGAGGAAATTATGAAATGGTATCATGATTTTATCAATAATGCCCCCGATGAATTAAACGGATTTATAGCAACCATGGTTATACCAGGTGCACCATTTCCCGAGGAATTACATAACAAACAATTTTGTGGTATCGTTTGGTGTTATGCCGGAGACATGAACATGGCGGAAGAAGCGTTTAAACCTATTCTTGCCAAAAATCCATTATTCGCGCATGTTGGTGAAATGCCTTATCCAGCCATTCAGACATTGTTCGATGGATTGCTGCCTCATGGCTTGCAATGGTATTGGCGAGCAGATTTCTTTAAAGAACTGGGGCCGGAGGTAAGAGCAAAGCATTTAGAGTTTGGTTCTACTATTCCAACGCCTCTTTCGCAAATGCACCTGTATCCTATTAGTGGTGCTGCCGCCAGAGTAGGTGCCGATGAGACCCCATGGGCTTATAGAGACGCCAAGTATGCCGGGGTGATAGTAGGTGTAGACCCGGATCCGGAAAATGCCGAAAAAATCACTAATTGGTGCAAAGACTATTGGGAGGCATTACACCCGTATTCTTCCGGCGGAGCTTACTCAAACTTTATGATGGAAGAAGGGCAAGAGCGAGTTCAGGCCAGTTATAAACACAATTACGATCGCCTGGCATCGATTAAGCAGAAATACGATGGCAACAACTTTTTCAGGGTGAACCAAAATATTAAGCCCAAAAGTTAATTTATCTGGTTTTTCTTAGAGGTTTTATTTTTGAATGTGCCGGAAGTTATTAATGATTTTCATCATATTTATTCTAAGGGTTGTTCTTTAGTTTTATTTCGTTAAAACAAAAGATATGAAAACCGTCAAATTCCTTACGAAACCTGCATTCCTATTAATGTCATTAACCATTTTATTGATGTTGCCCGTTATCGGATACGCTCAGATACCCGATAAGAACCAATCGGATCTCATCAAGCCGGAAACCGAGATCACAGATGATATTTACTGGGCGGTGAAAGCCTATCATCCCCAGGTAAAATTGCTAAAGGTCAAGGCCATAGATAAAGATGGAAATATTCACGATGTAAAGGCCATTCAGGATTCATACAGCACAAGTGTTCTCAATGTGAAGGCACTTGTAGACGGGAATCGTTTGCCAATTAAATTGATCGTGCATGGAGAAGATAGATATTACCCGGTAAAAGCGATCAACACCGACGGAACAATTATGGATATCAAAGCCATAACCGATGAGGGATTTATGCTTGATGTGAAAGGTGTTAGCAAAACCGGAAATATTATTCATATAAGGGCTTTAGACAAAGATGGTGCCCAATATAGTGTCCTGGCAGTTTCACCCCTGGGTGAAATTAACGAAGTGCAAGGTTTAAAAATGCTCTCTGCTCCCGTAGAGATGGTTATTAAAGGTGTAAAGATCTTTGCACACGTAAAAGCCATGAAACCCGACTAGTAAAAGCAATTAAACGGTTATCTATTTCTACAGAATTACATTATACGTTGATGCCTATAATGTGTGTCAATGCATGTTTGTATTTCACAAGATTTTATTCAATCCAAGCTAACATTTCGACGAATTAATATTCGAATATGCCTATAATCACCAGTCCGAAATTGTTCACTATCTTTATGTTTCCGCTAAAAACACCAACCAACCAATATTAAAAATATGAAAAAGCATTTCTTACTCTTTGTTCTATCTCTGTTCCTTATTACAAGTTTCTCACATGCTCAGAAAAAGAAAACCGAAGACAAACAGGCGCTCGACACTCTTAATATAAGCGGTCTAAGCTGGCGTTCCGTTGGTCCTGCGCTAACTTCAGGACGTATATCTGATATAGCGGTAAACCCCGTGAATCCTTTCGAATATTATGTAGCTTCATCTTCCGGAGGGATTTGGAAAACTGTGAATTCTGGTGTGGATTTCACCCCTATTTTCGATAATGAGGGCTCTTATTCTATTGGCTGTATAACAATGGATCCCAATAATCCAAATGTGATCTGGGTGGGAACTGGTGAGAACAATAACCAGCGTTCTGTTGCCTATGGGGACGGCGTGTATAAATCGGAGGATGGTGGTGCTTCATGGCAACACATGGGGCTTAAAACTTCAGAACATATTGGAAAGATCATTGTCCATCCAGATAATTCCGATGTGATTTATGTCGCTGCTATTGGTCCCTTGTGGAGCAAAGGGGGTGATCGCGGCTTGTACAAATCGGAAGACGGTGGGAAGAACTGGAAGGCTGTTCTCACGGTCGACGAACATACTGGGGTAAACGACGTGGTGATGAGCCCGGCCAACCCTGATGTTTTATATGCTTCTACTCATCAGCGCAGACGACACGTATTTACTTATGTTGGAGGAGGGCCCGGTTCGGGAATTCACAAAAGTACTGATTCGGGAGAAACCTGGACAAAGATCCATACCGGTTTGCCCGGAGTAGAACTAGGCCGCATTGGTCTGGCAGTAACGCCGGCCGATCCGCATTTGGTCTATGCGATAGTTGAGGCTGCAGATGGTAAGGGAGGGGTATTTGCAACAACCAATCGAGGTGCCAGCTGGCAGAAACGCGGTAGTCACGTTACAAGTGGGAATTATTACCAGGAGATCATTGTCGATCCCGTGGATGCGAATACGCTATATTCCATGGACACCTGGATGTCGGTAAGCCACGATGGTGGTAAATCATTCAAAGTAGTGGGAGAGACCTATAAGCACGTGGATAATCATTCTATGTGGATCAATCCGAAGAACACAGCTCACTGGCTAGTGGGATGCGACGGCGGGATATATGAAACTTTCGATTCGGGGAAGCAATGGGATTTCAAGGAAAATCTGCCGGTTACCCAGTTTTATAAGGTTACTGTAGATAACGATGAACCCTTTTATAATATTTACGGCGGAACTCAGGATAACTTTAGTATAGGAGGGCCTTCACGGGTGCTAACCAATCACGGTATCACTAACCTCGACTGGTTTATCACGAATGGAGGCGATGGTTTTGAATCGCAGGTCGATCCAAATAATCCGGACATCGTATATTCCCAGTCCCAATATGGCTTCTTAGTACGGTACGACAGAAAAAGTGGAGAGATTGTGGGAATTCAACCCAAAGAGCGCAAAGGTGAGGATGCCTACAATTTCAACTGGGATTCGCCTTTGGTTGTAAGTCGACATTCTCCTGGCCGACTTTATTTCGCGGCAAATAAGTTATTCCGTTCCAATGATTATGGGAATAGTTGGGAGGTGATCAGTGAAGATCTGTCCCGACAGATAGATCGCAATACCCTAAAAGTTTTCGATCGTGTGTTGAGTATTGATGCGGTAATGAAAAATGGTTCGACTTCCTTATATGGAAGTATTGTAGCCCTTTCTGAATCTCCTTTAGATGAAAATCTCCTAGCCGTAGGTACGGATGACGGCCTTATTCATATAAGTGAAAACGGGGGACAAACCTGGAGAAAGATCGACAATGTTCCCGGAGTACCGAATAGATCCTATGTGAATAGTATTTACCTGTCCCGACATGATGCCAATGTTGTTTATGTGGCCTTCAATCATCATAAATATGGCGATTTCAAACCTTATGTATTCAAGTCGGAAAATAAGGGAAACACCTGGACCCGTATAAGTGGAAATTTACCGGAACGAGGGAGTGTTTATGCGATAGAGGAGGACCCAGTGGACAAGGATCTTCTTTTCGTGGGAACGGAGTTTGGAGCTTTCTTTTCGCCTAATGGAGGAATGCGATGGAAAGAGCTTGCTAAAGGCTTACCAACGATCGCAGTGCGTGATATTGCTATTCAGGAAAGAGAGAATGATCTGGTTTTGGGGACGTTTGGAAGAGGTTTCTATGTTATGGATGATTATTCGGCACTTCGCTCGGTAGAGAATAGTGTGCCTAAAGAAAAAGCAAAGATCTTTCCAATAAGGGAAGCACTTGTCTGGGAGCAGAGTTCGCCATTAGGATTACCCGGAAAGGCATTTCAGGGGGACAATTTTTATACCGCCGATAACCTCGGGCCCGAAGCGATTATCACCTATTATTATGGTGATGAGTATAAATCGATTGAAGATACCCGGAAGAAAAGGGAGCAGGAGCTTATAAAAGAGAAGAAAGATGTTCGCTATCCTACCTACAATGAGCTTAAAGCCGAACGAGAAGAAGCCAAACCTCAATTAGTATTTACTATACGGGATGCGAAGGGCCAGGTTGTGAAAAAGGAATTTCAGAAGCCAACACGGGGGGTTCAACGTTTTCATTGGAATCTGCGATATACTTTACAGGACCCAATTAGTTTTTACGAGCCCTCGTTTTATAATCCATGGATGCCAAAAGATGAAGGTACCCTGGTAGAACCTGGGATGTATACTATCGATATGCAGATGGAACAAGATGGAGAGTTCACACCATTGGTTCCACCACAAAGCTTTTCAGTAAAAGCTCTTGACAATACGGTTATGCCTGCCGAGAATCGGGCAGAGAAAGTTGCATTTCAGCGTCAGATCATGCAGTTGGAATCCGGTGTTGGTGAGATGCAGAACAAAATGGGCGAACTCAACGAGAAGTTGAAGTTCATGAAAGCCGCATTAAAACGATCGGAGCAACCTCTGGGAGGCCTTCTGAAGCAGGTGATCTCCATTGAGGATCAACTGCGGGATATTAATAAATCCTTGTATGGTGATTCTGTGAAGAGATCTCTAGATATGGACCAGCCGCCGTCACCTGCAAGCAGATTGGGGACTATTAGTTATGAACAGAAATATACAACGTCCACTATCACAAAAACGCACAGGGACAGCTATAGCATCGCTAAATCTGAACTGGATGGCATCAAGCAACGATTGGAGACCCTAATTGAAGGAGATGTAAAGCAATTGGAAACTTTAATGAAACAGGCAGGTATGCCGTATACTCCGGGTAGAGGTACGAAGCAGTAGTCCTTATATCTGTAAAATTAAAATATGAGCGTTTCGTCTTTATGGCGAAACGTTTTGTTTTCTCTGTGAATTACTGTTTATGACCATAGTCATAGTAACAATTGGATTCTCAAACTACTTTTGATGGATTCTAAAACAGTACAATGTCATGAGAAATATATTTATTTGTGTCGTGACCCTTATTGCATTTGGGTCACAATTAATTGGACAAGAGATTTCACCCTATATCAAAATAGGGGAGACCCAGGAAACTATTCAGCAGGCATCCGATAAGATCATTGCTACTCTAAAGGATAATTCCTTTGCCATTCTAGGGGCATATCACCCTTCAAACAAAAGCAACCTGAAAGTAATTACATTCACACGCTCCGACTTAAAATACACAGTGATCAAGGTTAAGGATCGTGGAGCACTGGCGGCGATATACAAGATTGGTCTTATAAAAGATGGTGACAAGGTGATCATGTCTTATACAAACCCTGAATATATACTAAGAGCTTATTTGGGGGATCATTATAACCGCTATAAATCAACTTTTGTAAAATTTAGTTCAGACCTAGAGGCTGCCCTGTCTAATGTGGGTACCGAATTTAAACCTTTCGGTGGAACTGTAGCTGCTGATAAACTTAAGAAGTATCATTACAAGATCATGATGCCTTATTTTACAGATCCTGTTGAATTGAGAGAATTTGCTTCTTTTGAGGAAGGTCTCGCGACTATAGAATCTAACTTGAAAGCCAAAAAAGGGAATACCAAAATGGTATATAAACTGGTTTACAAATCTTCGGAAGTAGCCGTATTTGGTGTTGGGCTGCAGTCCAGGGAAGACGGAGAGCCGCATTTTCTACCGAAAATCGGAGAAGCTCATGTAGCCGCATTACCCTATGAAATTATCTTACAAGGAAACAAGGCAACCATCTTACACGGTAAGTACAGGATCGCACTGCATTGGCCGGATCTTTCCATGGGAACCTTTATGAAAATAATGAGTACTCCAGGTGATATCGAAGACACTATGGAGGCGCTATGCCAATAAAAACAGAAAACTCTGAGGCTATTGCTTCAGAGTTTTTTTGTTCTTGTAATAATCAATCAATTCACTGCCTGAACCACCAGGTCGAACAAGCCCATATCATCATGATTTGTTCCAGGTACAGGGTGTTGCGGGTAAACGGCTTCATACTTTAATACGACTACCAGATCCAAAGATGGGACCACCCCTATGATCTGGCCACCCCAGCCACTTGCTAAGAATGCCGGGTGCCCGTCCACCAGGGAGATGTACCATTGGTATCCGTAACTGTACCGTCCGTATATGTCAGTTTCATGTTCTGCGGTTGAATCCAAAACCCAGCTTTCTGAAATCAATTGCTTGTTTTCCCATCTTCCCCGGTTTAAATAAAGATACCCGAATTTTGCCATGTCACGGGCAGTAAGATAAAGTCCGAAACTGGCACATTCAACATCTTTCGGATCACGTCTCCAGGTTTGATGCAGCGGTTCTCTAAACTGGTTCCAGTCGATATAATCAAATGGTCTTGTATAAAGATTGAACTCAATACCCATTGGTTCAAATAGCCGTTCTTTGGCAATCACTCCCGGGAATTCTCCGGTATGATAGTATATCAGGGAATTCAGGAAATGTGTATTGCCAGAACTGTATTTCCAACGTTTTCCCGGTCGAGAATTAAATCCCCTGTCCAGAGCCGATTGCACCCAGTCATCGGAAAAAATCCACTCTACCCAACGGGGGCCTTCCTCATCCCAGTCCAATCCCGTAGTATGTGTGAGCGTATGATGCAATGTGATTGTTTCAAAATCGGAATATTGTGGCATGAATTCGGTCATGAATTGGTGGGTAGAAGCAATATCGCTATCGTCCTTAACAATTCCTACCAGTGCAGAACTCACACTTTTGGTAACCGACCACAGGTTGCTGCTCTTTTCTTCATTGCCGCCATGATAATAGTTCTCAAACACCAGGTATCCGTCTTTTACCACCAATAGTGCCTTAGCCAGTTTGTCATTTTTTGCAAACTGATCTGCAACATCCATTTTAGCAGGATCTATCTGGTGCTCATCCATTGGAGCTGTCCTCCACCCGTCAGTGGGCCAGTAGCTCCTGTCGGTACTGGGCCAGTTATAACCTGTATCCGGTACAATGGGCGGCACATCCTCCTTGCTGCATTGTGTACTTAACAACAACATAAGCAGCATGGGTAAACCGAATAATAAATAATTGGTTTTTCGCATCACATATATTTTATCGTATGAAATCAATATTTGGCCTGTGCCATAACATTTTTGTCACGACATTTGATCGTGCTTAAGATTAAACTTGATCGGAATATTCTTACTTCATTCCAACACATATATCCACTATATGCCTGCCTTCAGGATGAGTATCAGGATCGTTCTTGTACAATTCGAAATTCAGGTTTGTGGTCTGTATACCTTCGTTTAAGATGAAATTATGAACTTCCATCCAGGCATCTCCATATTCATGTGGAAGTAGCTCATAAGATCCCACCACATATTTTCCGGCAGGAATTTCCATGATCCTTATATTATTATTTGCTACGGTTCCTTCAGGAACTGTAAAACCAACACTGATACGTTGTTTTTCAATGGGTACGGTATAGGGATCGTCGTGGTATACGCTTATAGCTTCGGTTGCCTCGGTCATGTGGCCTTTGGGTGTCGCCCATTCCATGACCTGATTAAACAATCGGCCAAAAAGTTCGGTGTCGCCCATATAAGGGCCTACGTTACGGACATATGCCAAGGTGAGTTTTGGGAGGTCCGCAATTCTGATGTTAGATACTGCAGTTACCATTACATAGTACATTTATGATTAACGAAATAAGATAAGGCAGTACGATTTGTAACGCAATGATTAGTGTCAGGTTTAAAAGAATTATATAAACACAGAAAAGCCAGTACTTAAAAATTGGTTGGGCTATAAAGGGCGTATTACAAGTATGAATTTCATGGATAGGATGTGTCTTTAACAGTATGGATATATGCCGTTCTTCAAAAGAGTCACAGTGTTCAGAAATCGCTGATGCATACATTATTATCGTTGTAATAAACTGAAAAGCACATTACTAAACATAATTTTTTGATTGAACAGTTAAAGAATTATAAATTAGCAAAAAGCATTTTTCATGGCAAAACTGATCCATTTTACGCTGGCGATCCTAACTTTTACTCAGTTTTACGGGCAAAATATTGACAGTCTGAAGCAAATCATCCAATCCTCTAATGACATTGAAGCAAAATCAAGCGCCTACAAGGCCATTACGAACTACTATCGCCGTGGAGATTCTGTAATATTTAAAAGATACCTGACTGAGGGAATAATCTATGCACATGAAATAAATGATACGGAGACAGAACTGCAACTAGGGTTTTTGAATTGTAAAAGACTTTATTCATTAGGAGCGTACAAAAAAATGATCACCGGGATAGATTCCCTAATACCCATGTCGAAGCAGCTTGGATTAAACGAATTACAAGGGGATCTGCTTAATTATAAAGGCAATGCCTATTCCAACCTGTCAGATTACACCAATGCTGCCGTAACATTTATTGAATACCTCGCTGTGGCTCAGGCATTGCCGGATAACACCAGGCCTGTAGCAATGGCTAACAACAACATTGGAATGGCCTTTTTGAATATGGAACGCTTCGATCAGGCTATTCTTTACCTAAACAGATCTCTGGAGAATCAGTCGGAATTTGATTCGGATTTTAAAGCACATACTTACTGGAATCTCGGAATATGTTATATGGAAAAGGAAATGTATGAGGAAGCATTGGATATTCTTAAGTTAGGTGTTGCCGAAGCAGAACGAAAAGGCGATAGGTATGCAGCGGCAGGAAACCAACTATGTGTTGGCTCCGTCTATTTAAGACAGGATTCATTCGAAAAAGGAATAACAGCTTATAGAGAGGCGTATGAGATGAGTACCAAATCCAACCTGGAACCTTTTAAGGTCATAGAAGCACTAAACGGCCTGATCCACGCCTATAATCAACTATCACGTCCTCTGGAAGCACAGCAATATATACGGCTGGCTGATAGTATAACCGATCACCATAATCTATCTGACCTGAGAAACCGGGAATTTTTGTTTCAAAAGGGTGCAAATCTATTGCAATTAGGAAGGCCTCAGGAAGCGGATGCTGTGTTCAAGCGTTATTCAAGAGCCGTTGACAGCCTGCAGAACAAGGAGAACATGCAAATCATTCAGACCAAGGAGACCGAGTTCAGAACTAAGGAAAAAGAGCGGATGTTAGAACTGCAGCAGGCAGACCTGGATTTCCAGCGATTGTTAAATATTCTCTTAGGAGTAGGAACAGTTTTCCTTGTCCTAATAGCCTTCCTGGTATTACGACAACAAAGACTTAAAATAAGGCATCAGAAGCAAGAACAAGAACTTAAAGAGGCATTACAAACCGTTGCGATGAATAAGAAACTGGAAGATCAGCGCTTGAGAATTGCGAAGGAGCTACACGATAATATTGGGTCGCAATTAACGTATCTCGCCAGTGCAGCCCAAAACATTGGAATTGGAATGAAGAAAGTGCCTTCAGAAGTAACAGAAAATAAGTTAAAGGATCTATCCGATTTTAGCCAGGAGGCCATTGCCGATCTTCGCGATACCATCTGGGTGATGAACCGGAGTCTAATTTCCTGGGAGGACCTGGCAGAACGCATTAGATATTTAGCCCATAAGGTTTCTAACACAACAGGTATTCAAGTCAACGTAAAAAAAGAAGGAGATAATGATACTGCACTAAATCCCGCCCAAACCATGAACATTTTTCGTATCATACAGGAAGCAGTAAATAACGCTGTGAAGCACGCTCAGGCTAAGGAAATTTGTATAAGGTTAGAAGTAGGCCCCCCTTCCTTTATTGAAATTCAAGATGACGGTAAAGGCTACGATTCTCAAAATATCAGCTCGAGTAGCAGTGGATTGCGAAATATGCAATCAAGAGCCGATAAATTAGATGCCTCCCTGGACATTACGAGTTCTGAAAAAGGCACTAAAGTAAGATTAGAGATCTCCGATTTACAGGATGCGGTTTAAGACCAGAGTGTATAACGCCTGAAACAAATTATATTACATCTTACAAGAAGTCTTATAGATAGAGGAACCCCATATAAAGTCATTACTCGAGGCTAATAGCCCCGTAACCTGCATCCCATAACTTCTTATTAAAGAGGGGCAGTTTGGTTTTCAGTAAAGCATTGGCTGTTGCCCGCAATCCCTGCCATTGGGCATCCAGTTCGGATTTACGGTCCTTATTCGGTTGATTCACGCGAGGCAAGCTGCTGCTTGTTTGGTTCATAAGGAATAAATACTCCGCAGTAAACTTATTCTCAAAATTTTCCACATCATCGTACGCCTGGGATCTTCGCTGCACCATTTTCTCATCCCAGTTTTTAAGTTCTTTTACAAGAGCTTCTCCTTCTGAAACCAAATCCGGGTGAATTCCTTTACTTTTAAATTCTTTCAACAGCCCTGAAATTTCAGTTTCAGCCTTTTTTAAAAGATTCACCCTGTCATGCATTTCGGTAACATTTCCTTCCACTTCACTCATAAAAGCATCGTACTCCTGGTAAACGGCAGGAGCGATGTTGTATTTTGGATTTGGGTTTATAACAGCCTGACTAGAAAGGACTTGACCATTATAATTAAAAGTAACAGTATAAGTACCTGGAATGACTTTATGACCTCTGAATCCAGCTTCAATATAAACACCCGGAACACCAGGAACTATTTCATGTCGCATATTCCAAACGAAGCGGTTCAGTCCTTTTTTATAGGACAATGTAGGAGCTCGTGGAGCGCCACCACCTTGGTGTGGAATGTAATTCTCATCTTTTTTAGAACTGTAACTATTGATCACTTTGCCTTCGGAGTTTGTAACCGTCATTGTAAGTTCTGAATCTTCTGGGACTTCGGGGAGATAGTAATATAATTCTATGCCATTAGCCGGATTGATCCCCTCAAAATCCTGCATCCCCGTAAAAGCATCATTGTTGCCACTTAATGAACTACCCCAGTTACCGTAGTAGATAGGTTCGGGCTCGTATAGTTTAGCCGACTGATTACCCGGGTCATATTGCGACAGTAAAGAAAGATTATCCAGTATCCAAAAAGACCTGCCTGAAGTAGCGACTACAAGGTCGTTGTCATGTACTTTCAGATCTGTGATAGGTGTGACAGGCAGGTTACGCTGAAATGATTCCCATGATCTTCCGTCATTGAAAGAAATATAGACGCCCAATTCTGTACCGGCGTATAACATTCCTTTTTTAGTTTCGTCCTCCCGAACTACACGGGTATAGGCACCATTGGGTATACCGGAACTTATGTTTGTCCAGGAATTGCCATAATCATTGCTCTTGTATAAAGCTGGCGTATAATCCCCCAACTTGTATTTGGTTGTCGCTATATACACCGTTGCCGGGTCGTGAGGGGAGACCTCAATCGCATTTACCAGGGTCTCACCCAGGTTCTTTGGGGTGATATTTTGCCAGCTTTGGCCGTTGTTACGTGTAATGTATACATAGCCATCATCACTTCCTGTGTAAAAAACGCCTTTTTCGTGTTGCGACTCCACCATATAACTAATGGTACCATAATTCTCTGCTCCTACAGCCTCATTGGTATAGGGGCCACCGCCTTTCCCCTGTTTTTCGTCCAGGTTCCTGGTAAGGTCGGGGGAAATTTCACTCCATGACTTACCGAAATCCGTTGATTTCAACACCAGTTGAGCACAATGATAAATAGTATTTGGTTCATGCTGTGACCAGATAATAGGAGCATTCCAGTTATAAAGGTATTTCATATCTCGGGCGGCCTTGCCGAGGTATTGGATTGGAGCTGCCATTATCTTATTGCTGGCTTTTGTTTCCATATGGAGTACTTCGATAGTACCTAAATAACTGCCTCCGATGGTGACCTTAGGATCGTCTTTATCAAAGGCCAGGAAAGCACTTTCGCCTCCGGCCGCCCGGGTCCAGTCACTTACGGAAATACTGTAATTGCCCATGCTCATGCTCGCTATTCTAACCGAGCTATTATCCTGTTGCCCGCCATAGATATTGTAAGGGTATAAATTGTCTGTATTGATCCTGTAGAACTGTGCTGTAGGCATGATGTCCTGGGAGGACCAGCTTTTACCGAAATTAAAAGAAATGGCGGCACCTCCGTCGTTGGCAATCACCATATTGTTGGAATTATTCGGATTGATCCATAAATCGTGATAATCCCCGTGGGTTCCTGTAATTCGTTCCCATGTCTTTCCGGAATCTTTCGATCGCAGGGAAGGGGCACTTAGCACATATACTGTTTCGTCATCATTCGGATCGGTAAACACCTCTGTATAATACCATGCACGTTGCGTGAGTCTGTTATCACC
Source organism: Flavobacteriaceae bacterium (assembly GCA_013043685.1). Classification (GTDB taxonomy): domain Bacteria; phylum Bacteroidota; class Bacteroidia; order Flavobacteriales; family Flavobacteriaceae; genus Pukyongia. Next base: position 132,231 of record JABDNT010000046.1, read on the forward strand.
GCTTACCTGGGACCAGCTTTTCCCCGCATTGTTCGACAGGTACAGTCCGCTTTGGTCGGTCTGCGTATCACTTTCTATTAGGGCATATACCTTGTCACTGTTACTCCGGCACACAGAGATTGCCATTTTCCCTAATTCCTTTGGAAGACCCTTTTCAAGACGTTCCCAGGTTTCGCCGGCATCGGTCGATTTGTAAAGTCCGCTGCCATCGCCACCACTGATAATTTTCCATGGTGTGCGCTGATGATGCCAGAGAGCAGCATAAAGGACATTAGGATTATTATAATCGATCGATAATTCGGAAGCGCCCGCGAATGAGTTTACATAAAGTGTCTTTTTCCAGGTAAATCCGCCATCCGTCGATTTATAGACACCCCGCTCTGTGGTAGGAGAAGGATACTTTCCCTGTGCCGCTACATATACGATATCGGGGTTGGTGGGATGGATCACAATTCGGGAGATCTGTTCCGTAGCTTCTAAACCCATATGATCCCATGTCTTTCCACCATCGTTCGATTTGTATACCCCATCGCCATAGGAAGTCATCACACCCCGAATAGCGTGTTCACCCATTCCGCAATACAAAATATTAGGATTGCTTTCTGAAACCGCCACGGCACCTACCGAACCTGTTTTGAAGAAACCATCACTAATATTCTTCCAGTGGGATCCGGCATCTTCGGTCTTCCATAAACCACCTCCTGTAGTACCCATATAATAGGTGAGAGGATCGTTCACAACACCGGTAGCTGAAACTGAACGCCCGCCGCGATAGGGACCAATGTTTCTGTATTTCATAGATGAGAAGTATTCGTTTGCTTCCTGGCCAAATAGCGCGACCGTAGTGAGAAATGTTATGAATAGGGTTGTGGTCAGTTTCATTGAGATAAAATTTTGAAGCCTAAAAATACGGGAAAAGAGCGAATATGTTCATATAATAACAAAATCTAAATTACATGATTTGACAGTTACAACGAATGAGGCAATTTTAATTATCTTTAAGAACGAATGAATTCACATTGCCATCTTATGAAATTTAGACCGAACACTGTTCAATTTCTTCTATCATTATTTTTTGCAACCACTTTAACAGCTCAGGATTTCGAGGCCTTACAGTACCGAACCGTAGGGCCGGAACGGGGAGGCCGTGTTACCACGGTAACCGGAACACCTATGGAGCCTGGTACATTCTATCTTGGTGCCACTGGAGGTGGGGTCTGGAAATCGGAAGACTACGGGACTACATGGAACAATGTATCCGATGGTTTTTTTGAAACCCCTTCCATTGGCGCCATTGAAGTAGCTGTTAACGATCCGAACATAGTGTATGTAGGGACAGGGTCGGACGGTTTACGTTCCAATGTGATCAGTGGTAAAGGTGTGTATAGGTCTATAGATTCGGGGAAGACCTGGGAGCATATCGGACTTAGAGAAGTTGGACAGATAGGCGCGCTGGAAATAGATCCTACGAATAACAATGTTGTCTGGGTAGCGGCTATTGGTAATGCCTTCAGGTCTAATCCCGAAAGAGGTATTTATAAAACCATGGATGGTGGTAAGAACTGGGAGAAGGTATTGTTTGTTTCGGACAAGGTTGGATTTTCAGACCTGGAACTACTTCCCGGAAATCCAAATATAGTGTATGCTGCGGCCTGGAAAGCAGAGCGAAAACCCTGGACGATCATTTCGGGAGGAAAAAATAATGAAGGCGGCATCTATAAATCTATTAATGGTGGAAAGGATTGGATAAAACTTGAAAACGGATTACCCCAGGGTCTCATCGGCAAGATCGATCTGGCCGTATCCCCGGTAGACTCCAGCATTCTTTATGCTGTGATCGAAGCGCCCGATGATGAAGGAGGCCTTTATAAATCGGTGGACCAGGGAAAGACCTTTAAACAAATCTCTGATAACAAAGGGCTGGTGAACCGTCCTTTTTATTATACCAACATTGAATTAGATCCTACGAATCCGGACATAGTATACTCTAATGCAAATCCACTATTAAAATCTGTAGATGGTGGAAAGACCTGGGACCGAATGAGCGTTCCGCATGGAGATAACCATGATATCTGGATCAATCCAAACAATACTGATTTGCTAATTCAATGTAATGACGGCGGAGCGAATGTGAGTATGAATGGAGGCGAGACCTGGTCTACACAATTCAATCAGCCCACCGCAGAATTATACCAGGTGGAAGTAGACGATCAATACCCTTACTGGTTATATGCAGGGATGCAGGATAACTCATCCACCATCGCTGTTCCCAGTTTTCCTCCCTATTCGATTCAGTATCCCGGGAGAGGTTGGATCCTCAATACAGGGGGCTGTGAAACAGGTCCGGGAGTGCCTAAACCAGGTAATCATAATATTGTTTATGCCAATTGCAAAGGACGATTCAGTGTTTTTGATAAACGTACCGGAACCGAGAAAGGATACTACGTAGGGGCTTCCAACATTTACGGCCACAATCCGAAGGACCTGGAATACCGTTTCCAGCGAGTAGCACCTATACATGTGTCTCCTCACGATCCTGATGTGGTGTATCACGGCTCACAATTCGTCCATAAAACGGTAAATGACGGATTGGCCTGGGAAACTATTTCTCCCGATCTCACTGCATTTGAAGCCGATAAGCAGGTTATTTCAGGAAGTCCGATTACGAGGGATATCACCGGGGAAGAATACTATAGCACCATCTATTCAATCCGTGAATCGAAATTGGTTCCGGGTTTGATCTGGGTAGGATCTAACGATGGCGTAGTATCCTTAACAAAGGATGGTGGCAAAACATGGAGCACCATAACCCCAAAAAAGTTACCAAAGGGCGGAAGAGTGGAATCCATTGAACCGTCTCATTTCGATCCTGCCAAAGCCTATATCGTAGTAGACAGGCATTTAATGGGAGATCCAAAGCCTTATCTATACAAGACCAGCAATTATGGGGAGAACTGGGAGTTGATTTCAGAAGGGATCCCGTCCGATTTCAATGCACGGGTGCTGCGGGAAGATCCTGCACGACCGGGGTTATTGTTCGCCGGAACCGAATACGGTGTTTTCGTTACATTCGATGACGGAAAAAGCTGGAAGGCATTTCAGCAGAATTTACCGGTCACGCCTATTACTGATTTAAAGATTCACAGGGGTGATCTCGTGATAAGTACTATGGGACGTGGTTTCTGGATACTTGATAATATAACTACACTTCGTCAGGCACAGGTGAATAATTTGACCGACGCTGCTGTATTATTCAAACCGGATAATACCATACGTTATCGATATCCAAAATCGAGCTGGGGTACTTTTCCGGAATATCCCAGGCCCGGGGTGATCATCGATTATTATATCCCTGAATCGATTAACGGAGCTGTGCAATTGGAAATCCTGAATGAAAGAGGAGAGGCTGTAGCCAGTATCTCTGGTGACAGTACTCAGTTAAGATCTTCCGAAGAAAAAGTAGTGGATATGAATATGAGTCAGACCTTCCGCTTTGTAGATAAAAAACTGGAATCGAAACCGGGCTTACACCGTTTTCTCTGGGACCTGCGTCAAAAAGGCGCCTGGTCCAAAGAAGAAAAAAGACGATATAAGAATGGGCCCATAGTCGCGCCGGGGAAATATTCTGTTAAGCTGATGATAGCAGAGAATACCTTAGAACAGTCCTTTGATCTGTTGATGGACCCTCGAGTAATTGCACAGGGTATTACCAAAAACGATATTCAAAAGCAATTAACCCTTCAGAATAAAGTGATCGACCTGCTTTCCGAAGCGAGAAAACTACAGGCAGATTTAGAGGATGAATCCAAGGAGTTAAAAGGAAAGAAAGCCAAAGTAAAAAAAGAACGCCTGGCGAAGGTGGATGCTGTTTTAGAGCAGCTTAAGAATGCTGAAGGCGCGTATCCGCAGCAAATGCTCGTTTCTCAAATAGGCTATCTGTTGAATATGATAAGCGGAGCCGATCAGCTTCCTGGAAAGGATGCAGAACAGCGTTTTACGGATTTACTATCTGAATTTCAGGGAATTAAGGAAAAGTTGAGAATGCCGTAAGAGGTATCCTACCATTTTCTAAAATAGCTTTACAAATCGAATACTTTATTATACTGAGTAAAGTCTTTTTTCGGTAACTTTAGCGTTTACCAATCAACATACTTCTTTAATGAAAATATTCCGTTTCACCTCACTTGTCATTTTTTTAATATTCACCCAAATATTTCTCGGCCAGGCGCCGAACGATATTCTCGAAAAGCTTGAAGAAATTGCCATCGTCGATCAAAAAGTCATGATGCCTATGCGGGATGGGGTCCGACTTGCGACCGATATCTATCGTCCTAAAACAGATAATCAGGTCCCGATCATTTTTTCTCGCACACCCTACAATTTCAATTCCTGGGGTGACGGCAAACAGCGTACCTGGACCGCTACTCGTGCATATGAAGCTGTTAAACGTGGCTATGCCTATGTGGTTCAGAATGAACGGGGGCGATATTATTCGGAAGGGGAGTGGGATATACTGGGTGTCCCGCTAACTGATGGTTATGACGCGTTTAGCTGGATGAAAGATCAGTCCTGGTCCAACGGAAAAATTGGCACTTATGGTTGTTCCTCTACAGCAGAATGGCAAATGGCGGTCGCTGCCCTCGATCATCCCTCACATGCGGCCATGGTGCCTCAGGGTTATGGTGCCGGGGTAGGACGAGTTGGCGATATCATGGAACAGGGGAACTGGTACAGGGGTGGAGTAGAACAAATGTTGTTCTTTGCCTGGTTATATGGGGTAGAGCATGATAAATTTAAACCCAGGATCCCGGCCGGTGCGAGCCAGCAGGACCTTATACGGATTTCGAGATTCTACGACCTGGCGCCCGAGAATCCGCCAGTGGATATGTCGGAAGCCTTGAACCATTTACCCATCCAGGATATTCTGAAGAATGTTGGTGGGAAAAAAGAGATCTTTGACAAGATGGTAAGGCGGAAGCCAAACCACCCCGATTGGTACTCAGGTGGTTTGTATCATGATGATATGGAATTTGGTGTACCCAGCTTTTGGTTTGCCTCCTGGTATGATGTTTCCATTACCCCGAATCTTGCCTTGTTCAATCATGTGCGAAATAATGCTAAAGATGCCGAGGTCAGGGATAATCAGTACATGGTTATAGCACCAACCTTGCATTGCGGGTATACCCGAGCTGGTAAAAATACGATCGTAGGGGAGCGCAGCGTAGGCGATGCGCGTTTAAATTATAACGAACAGATCATGGCGTGGTGGGATTACTGGTTGAAGGGTGAGGAGAACGATTTCAAGGAGAAAACAGCGCGGGTACAATATTATACCATGGGGAGCAACAAGTGGCAGTCGGCAGAGCAATGGCCTCCTGCAGATAGCAAGTTGGTTACCTACTATTTGAATAGTAGCGGAGATGCGAATACACTAAATGGAGACGGTACGCTGAGTAAAAAGAAACCTTCCGGGGATAATCCTGATTCTTTCGTGTACGATCCTATGAATCCCGTTACTTCCTGGGGAGGGAATGTTTGCTGTACCGGAAATGCGGTAAAAGGAGGCGCTTTCGACCAGCAGGATATGGAGGAACGTGAAGATATATTGGTGTATACTACAGAGGTACTTTCCGAAGGCGTTGAAGTGACTGGCTTTATCGAATCTACGCTTTATGTTTCGTCAGATGTGAAAGATACCGATTTCACTATTAAGCTGATCGATGTATATCCCGACGGAAGGGCTTACAACCTGGATGAAACCATACAAAGGGTGCGCTACAGAGAGGGTTACGACAAGGAAGTTTTTATGGAGGAGGGAGAAGTTTATCAAGTGGACCTAACACCCATGGCAACCAGTAATTACTTTGAAAAGGGCCATCGTATCCGAATCGAGGTTTCCAGTAGTAATTTCCCGCGTTTTGCTCGTAATTTAAACACAGGGGGTAACAATTATGATGAATCTGAGGGCATTAAAGCCAACAATAAGGTGCATCATTCCAGGAAGTACCCGTCTCAAATACGGTTACCGATACGGCAATAAGCTAACAGCCTCTAACGTGAAATTTCAGGTAACCCCCCTGGTTCACAATAATTAGCGGGATCTTTTCCAGGGTACATCTTGGTTCAATTACGAATTGAAGATTACCGCTTATGCCGAAATCATCGGTCTTGTTTCGTTTTACTTTTAGGACATAACGGGTTGCCTTACGAACCCAGTTCACATATCCATCCACGAACGGATCCTCATCGAATTCCTCTACCGAAAGCGGAATTTCTTCCATGTCTGCTAAAAAACTAAGATCTTCTGAATCATCAAATTCAACGAAAAATTTGCCTTTGAAGTCACGCTTCGCGTTTGGTGAAATGTAATGCGATTCTCTGAACAATTTCATACTGATCACCAGTTCAAATTCGTCATTGCTAAGTTCGAGCACGCCAAGTTTAATCTGATAGTCATCGCGGGAAATCGAGTCGTAATAATAGGTATAGTCTTTCTCATTTTCTACTATGCGCTCAGATTCGCTCAAGAGCGCCAGTTCTTTAAGTGGTTCTGAATTACTTTGGTTACAACTTAATAAAAGCAGGATTCCGAAACAGGATAATAGATATTTCATGATTGTTCGTTTTTCGATTCGTACTGAATTAGATGATCTGATTTATTTGGATCACGAAGTAAAACTATGGTAAGTACCGCTTAAAACTGTCAAAAGAATGTAAAAGAAGTGTAAACCTTTTCAAAAAGTCGTCAATTTAACGGTTATTTGTACGAGCTATGTTAAGAATCCGATATATTATATATGCCTTACTCATCACCCTGCTTCTTTATGCTTACGGAAGTGCCGTATCGAAAGTAGAGAAACAGGAGTTTTCTGAAACGGTAAAGGTTGCCTTGCGGGCAGCAGGAAATGAGGTCTTGCTCTCCAATAACGATTCTACTTCCGTCATACAGCCTGTGGTCGAACTCGAATCACAGAAATACCGAATGTCGTTTGAAAGCGATCTGTCCTTCAGACCCGGCGAATTGGTTACAGCAGTTTCAAAGAATTTTCTCATCGCCTCACTTCCCGATACCTACCGAGTGGAAGTGATACAGTGTGGCGATGGTGAAGTGGCGTATAGTTTCCAGATGGATTTCCTGGAGGAGAGTACCATCGTCGCTTGCCAGGGACGGAAGGTGCCTAAATCATGCTATACCATAGACGTGAAGTTTCTTAATGCCCGGACGCCCTTCCTGGGAAGGCAAACCCTTATGTATCTCATTCTTGTATTGGTTTTGGGCATATTTTTCATTGAATTTTTTCTTCGGAAACGTGCACAACGTACTGCAGCTTTAAACGATACAAATTATGCAGCCGTAGGAAAATTTCATTTCTACCCGGAGCAGAACAAACTTGTGAAGGAAGCTGTGGAGATCCCTTTATCGAAGAAGGAGTGTGAATTACTAGCCATTTTTGCAGCAAGTCCTAACCAGGTGGTCAAGCGGGAAGAGCTCACCAAAAAGGTTTGGGAAGACAATGGCGTAGTGGTAGGCAGAAGCCTGGATACCTATATTTCCAAACTCCGGAAAAAACTTCAGGAGGACGATTCCATAAAACTTACCAATATCCATGGAGTGGGTTATAAACTGGAGGTTGGTTGATGCTAACATACTTCATCAGAGGATGTAAACACAACTTTGATTGATTTTAGTTTGTTGATTTTTGAAATTGATCCTGATAATAGTAGGTCTTTCGATAAAAATGTTTATTTTGAGGTCAATACTTAAAAACACATATGGCAAAATCGCAGCAAACCTATAGTAAGAAAGAAAAAGAAAAAAAGCGTCGTAAAAAACGCGAAGAAAAACAAAAGAAAAAAGAAGCGCGCAAAGCTGCAGCAAAGGAAAGAGGAAATACCATCGAATTTGCCTATGTAGGGCATGATGGCCAGCTCACGGATACGCCTCCGGATCCAAATCTCAAAGTAGAAGTAGATGTTGAAAGCATAGAAATAAACATTCCCAGGATGGAAGACAGCGATATCGAGCCTGTTGACCCGGTTAGGAAAGGCAAAGTTTCATTTTATGACAGCTCCAAAGGATTCGGATTTATAATCGATGCTGAAAACCAGGAGAAATACTTTACCCACGTTAGTGGCCTCATTGATGAAATTGCTGAAAATGACAAGGTATCCTTCGAATTGGAAAAAGGATTGAAAGGAATGAATGCCGTGAAAGTTACCCTGATTAAATAATATATCTTTTTAATTAGCCTCCTCTTAATTTAGTTAGCCTCGAGCAGATTATTTCACTACGATCTGTGATCGGCTGCACCCATAATTAGGAAAAACCCTCCTGAAAATTCAGTTGTTTCCCTGTACATATTCAGGTTTTTATTGTAACTTACTGATATATAAGTCTTTATTTTTATCGCTGATGATATCATATCGATATATCACGTATATCAGCTCCCGCAAACCTGTTTAGTAACCATAAACCTAATCAATATGAAAAGTCTATTGAAATACCTGCTTGGCACATTCGCCATTACTGTATTGTTCTTTAGCTGTGACCCCGGGAAAACCGACCCAGTTGATCCTTGCGACGATCCCTGTGAATACAGCGAACCACTAAAAAGAGGGACCGTGGAGCCAAGGGAGGCCAAAGGTGGAGAGTACCCGGCCTTCGAACCTGTTTACGACACCTTGAACAAGGAAACAAAACCGTACTACGTCCCTATCGGGCCAGTACGCGGGAATCTATCGCCGGCCAACCCGGAATACAAAGTGGATAAGCAAGATGACGGAGCAAGCCAGGCAGTGTCCTTCGAAGAATACGATGAGATTGGTGACGCTATCAATGTAAGTGCTGTATTACCAGAACCCAGTGTTGCCGAGAATGGCCAAACCGTTATGACCACTGGGAACACCTGGATGTCCTTGTCATTGGATGGCGGACAAACCTTCACCTCTGTGAATCCTACAACTATATTCCCGAATGATTATGGCGGACTCTGTTGCGACCAGGTACTTCAGTATGTCCCGGAATACGACCTGTTTGTATGGCTTCTGCAATACTGGACCTCAGGTGGTCAAAACGCCATTCGTATAGCCGTTCAGGACACACAAGGTGTACGCAACAGCAACGGAACTTCCTGGACCTACTGGGATTTCACCAATGGCGCCCTGGCTTCATCGGGGACTTTGGATTATAACGATATGAGCTTTGGAAATCAGTTTCTGTACTGGACCAGCAGCATTGGAGGCGGAGCCAATCGTTATGTGATTCGCGTTCCTCTGCAGGAGCTGCAGGCTAAAGGAACGGTAAATTATCAATATACCGGGGCTACGACCGCCTTCTGGTCACATGTTACCCAAAACGGGAGGAATGCCGTATTCTGGGCAGGTCACCAGAACAATAGCACTATGCTGGTCTACAGTATGCGGGATAATGAGAATTTTTATAGCTGGCGGGAGGTGAATATCAATTCCTGGCCCAACGGCACAATGTCTTCTATAGCTGCCGATGGGAACGACTGGCTCACCGATGCTTCGTGGAAGACTTATGTACGAGCGGCGACTATGCGGGATAACAATGCCATCTTTGCATGGAATGCTTCAAACAATGCTAATTTCCCGAATACCCATGTTCAGATCGCCGAGATCAATACTAATAGCTGGACCCTGGTGAACCAGATGCAGATCTGGAATCCGGATTTTGCCTTTGCTTATCCGTATTTTGAAACCAATAACAAAGGGCAGATTGGTATCATTACCGCCTTTGGAGGCGATATTTACGATGCTAGCAGTGGAGTAGGAGTCTGGGGAGATTTTGTGATCTACTATCCCAGGTTGAGTTCCAGGAGCTATATGAATTATGGACATTACCATACTGTTCGAAAATCGGGAACCAACGGAGACGAATGGGTTTCTGCAGGTTTTACTTATGAAACCGATGGTTCCGTAACACCCTATTATGTTAGGTTTAAACATTAGTGATTAGAACAAAACCTGACTAACCAGGAACCCGGTCTGCAAAGGCCGGGTTTTTGGTTTATAGTAGTTTACTTCAGTTTTTAGTCTTCATAAGGAATACTCCATTTGATATATCGAAAATAAAAGTCGTAGCTTTAGTAACAAATAATCTAACCTCTATACATTACATTATGACTTATTATTCCGTATTGAATGTCACCCCAAATTCCGAAGAATGGATCCCTAATTACATACCTACAGCTTCACAGCTAGTGGCCAAACACGGTGGTAAATACCTCTCCCGGACCCTCACTCACGAACAGCTTGAAGGGGCCGAAGCTCCTGCCGGGGTGCGCGTGATCATCGAATGGCCGTCCAAAGAGGCTGCCACTTCTTTTATGAACGACCCGGATTACGCTCCTTACCTAAAGATGCGAACCGATGGCTCAAGCAGTGAACATTTCCTGATGCTAGGACAGGACGATATGGCTCAATAATTTTTAAATACTATAATCAATACTAAAATGAATACTACATCAATAAAGGCATACGGCACAGAAGCTGCCGATGCAGATCTGAAGCAATTGCAAATTGAAAGACGTGTACCACTAACGAAGGATATTGAAATTGATATATTATACTGCGGGGTGTGTCACTCAGACCTTCATTTTGCACGTAACGACTGGGGTATGACTGAATACCCAGTAGTGCCTGGCCACGAGATCGTAGGTCGCGTGACCCGCGTAGGGGAAGGAGTGAGCAAATATAAAGCTGGCGACCTGGTAGCTGTAGGCTGTCTCGTAGATTCCTGTAGAAGTTGTAATAACTGTAAGAACGACCTGGAACAGTATTGCCCGGAATGGGTGGGAACCTATGGCGGCTTCGATAACCATTTACAGACCAACACCCATGGGGGTTATTCTGAAACTATTGTAGTGGATGAAGAATTTGTGATGAGCGTTCCCGAGAACCTCGATCCGGCCGGTGTGGCACCCATACTTTGTGCCGGGATCACGACATGGTCACCATTACGACACTGGAAGGTGGATGCAAATAGCAAAGTGGCGGTAGTTGGATTAGGAGGTTTAGGACATATGGCCATTAAACTGGCGCACGCCTTAGGCGCTCATGTCACTTTGTTTTCGAGATCCCCCAATAAGATAGAAGATGCCAAAGCACTAGGGGCAAATGAAGTGATTATTTCTACCGATGAGGCTCAAATGGAAGCAGCCATGGGACGATTCGACCTTATTATAGACACCGTTCCGTATGAGCATGACCTAAATCCTTATGTGGGTACACTGTCGACCGACGGGACACTGGTAGTAGTTGGATACCTTGGGCCTTTAGACCCTATGCTGGTTACCGTACCTATGATCATGGGGCGTAAATCGGTGGCTGGATCACTCATTGGAGGAATTGCTGAAACTCAGGAATTACTTGACTTCTGCGGAAAGCATAATATCACTTCGGATATCGAAGTGATCGATATGCAAAATATCAATGATGCCTATGAACGCATGTTAAAGGCAGATGTAAAGTACCGCTTTGTGATCGATATGAAGTCGTTGAAGAGTTAGGGATTTAATTTCTGAATATCCATGAGAAATTAACGATCTATGCCCCTTGGTTATTCCAGGGGGCATAGATTTTTTTTGTATCTAACTTCTTACCAGACGGCAAATAGTGTACAGATTACCTGAGCTTTCAATTTACGAAATAGGTTAATTCCCTTTTTTCTTTTCAGACGCTTCCTTGGCCATCCTCAGGTATAATACAGCTTCCTTGAACTGGCGATCATTTAATTCGTCATGCTCCTTTTCAGTCATGCTGCCCTTTACCATTATAGCCATCTTCGCACTCGGTGTGGTACGATATTCAGTTTTCGGATTTTCCGACTCTATCGCCTGCACAATAAAACCAACGGTTCCATCCGTACTCTCGGCGTTGTATTCGTATGTTCCTTCTACGACCAGCTTGAAATCGGCCGCCAGTTGTTTGTAATCATCCGGAATATCAGCGTCATCGAGTTTCGCCAACGCTACATTGGGAAAATTCGTCTTCACAGCACCGGGCTGGATCTTCACCACATCAATACCAAAAGGTGCTACTTCCTGGCGAAGTGCATCGGCCATAGCTTCAACAGCATGCTTGGTGGCAGCATACCATCCCAGCATAGGGTAGGATATTTCACCTACAACAGAAGAGACTTCAATTACCAGTCCCGATCTCTGCTTACGCATATGCGGAAGCACAGCTTGCTGTAAGCGCGCGTAACCAAAAACATTTACATCGAATTGATTCTGTAACTCAGCGATGTCGATGTTTTCAATAGTAGAAAAGGAGCCATAGCCCGCATTGTTGATCAATACGTCAATACGCCCTTGTTCATCGATCACTTTTTGTACACCGGTTTTAACCTGGTCGTCTTTGGTAACGTCCATAATGAGTGCATGGCCACCGATATCATTGAGGTAAAGGTTCGCTTCCACCTGGATGTCGCCGCCGTAGACTGTGTGACCTTTTTCGATCAATGTTTCAGCTGTCGCTTTACCGATCCCGGAGGCGGTTCCGGTGATAAGAATAACTTTCTGTTCCTGGGCATTCGCTAAAAAGATCGTCATGCAGAAAATGGCGATAAGTATAGAGGATAGTCGTCTCATGATTTGAATTTTATTAGTTACTTAAAGTTACCTAATAGGTCTATGGATGAGGGGAATACGGTGTTAAAAAAATCTTAATTAACACGCTGAATTAAGTATAGCTAAAGTGACATCAACGTATATGTTTAAGGAAAATACCTATGTAAAAATGAAGTGGATACCTCACCGATTTTACGGGTTTTCACTTACGTAGATTTATGATAGGGTATTTAACTTTGAAGGAATCATTATCGGAGTTGTGAAACGATTTTGAACCACAACTTTTCGAAACCTCATAACCAAACCAATATGAAAAATCTATTAAAATATTTCCTTGGCGTCTTCATCCTGGGGGTATTGTGTGGCAATTTTATTGTGCTTTTCAGCAATAACGATACGGGAGCAGTAAAGTGCGAAGAGATTACTTCGGAAGAACCTTCTGAAGGTGATGCAAATCGCGGTAAGGTGAAACTTATAGTCGCGAAAGGCCGTTATTAGGCAGCCGTAATTGCTATAGGAAGCGCTCCGTAAAAAATAAAGATCCTCACGCTACGAGGTTACACGTTTTTGGCTTTTGCTTTTTTCATTTGCCCGCGTTCCCATGTGGTGGGGCTTCCAAAGAGTATAGTCCAGGTTTTCAGCGGACGTTTCCATACATCTTGTAACAGATCACCCCAGGCATGGAATACCAGGTATACAGGATTGTATGAATTAACTGGCTTGGTGATGCCATAGATGGCTTGTTCTTTTTCTTCCTTAAAGGTGCCAAAGATCCGGTCCCAGATAATAAGTGTTGAACCGAAATTCTTATCAATATAATCTTCGTTCACAGCATGATGCACCCGATGATGGGAGGGTGTTACAAAAATATATTCGATGGGCCTGGGGAGCTTACGGATCAATTCGGTGTGGATCCAGAACTGGTATAATATTTCCAATTGATGCACAATTATAAATACCACGGGGTCAAAACTCAGCATGAATACGGGTATAAAAAACACCAATTTCAGATTCTGAACCCAGGATAACCGAAAGGAAGTAGAGAAATTATAATATTTAGAACTATGGTGTACCACATGCGTAGACCACCAGAAACGCTGCATATGTGAGATCTTATGAGACCAGTACCGAACAAAATCGAGAGCGAAAAAGCACAATATATAAGACCACCAGGTGTGGGGAATATTCCAGGGGGTTATATTATAACAGATCACGACGATATAGAAGATGCCTACTTTGGTGAGTGCATTCACAAACAGGTTGCCGAAACCTATAGCCGAAGAGGCTAAAAAGTCTTTGCCGTGATACAGATTTGATTGCTTTCTGTAAGACAGATAATATTCCAGGGCCACCAGTGTAAACATTATAGGGGCAGCTATCCAGATAATTTTATTAAAATCTAATTGGAGAAGTGTTTCTAGGGTAAGTGATTTGCTTTCGATGGAAGTTATTGGATTTTGTGCAAACCTACCATAAATAATAATAAGAATTCGAAGTTTGCGCTAATTAAATCGGAGAGTCCGTAATGTGGTATAACGGAGAAAGGCAACTTTAATTGCATAATTACGGCTCAATCACCGTTTCCAAAATGTCCCATACTGTATTAGCCACAACTTTATGGCCTTCAAGGGTAGGGTGTATGCCGTCACCCTGGTTTAACTCCGGAATGCCCCCTACATTTTTTAGTATAAAGGGAATAAACAATACGTCATTCTTTTTGGCCAGGTCGGCAAAGATCGACCTGAATTCCGAAGTGTAATCCTGTCCCATATTAGAGGGTAATTCCATCCCTGCTAAAATTATTTTCGTCTCGGGGTTCTTTTCCCTAACGGCATCAATGATCGCCTGCAGGTTGGCCCGGGTCTCAGATAAAGGAACTCCTCTCAGGCCATCATTGCCTCCGAGTTCCAAAAGAAAAATATCAATATCCTGGTTGAGCACCCACTTAATTCTGCTTCTGCCACCCGCGGTGGTTTCCCCGCTTAATCCAGAGTTCACCACCACATAGTCATGGCCCAGCGAGTCTATCTTAGTTTGAAGTAATCCGGGGTAGGCATCGTTGCTGTCCTCCAGGCCATAACCGGCTGTAATACTATCTCCAAAACACAATATGGTCTTTGTGGATGTTGCTTCAGCAGTGGTAGCTTCAGAAGTAATAGGGGTGTCGAGTTCCGTCTTTTCTTTGGTGCTATTCCCATTGCCACAGGAAAGAATAACGAATGCAAATATAAAATAACAAAACTTTAAGAAGTTCCATTCCGAATAATGCACTGCATGTAAAATCGTTTGTATATTTTTAGGCAAGTGCTTCAATTGTAAAATGAATTTAAAGGTTTATGCCAAAGATATTAAAGATTAACGGGCTGGAAAAAAGATATTCCAGTGGTTCCAAACAATTAACGGTCTTACAGGATGTCTCTTTTGAAGTGGAAAAGGGACAAACCTTTTCCATCGTAGGACCTTCGGGAAGCGGGAAAACAACCTTGCTGGGTTTATGTGCCGGGTTAGACAAGCCCGAAAGTGGTACCGTAGAATTATGTGGCTACGATTTAAATTCACTGAACGAAGACGAACGGGCCCAATTGCGCAATAAGGAAGTGGGATTTATTTTTCAGAACTTTCAATTGTTGCCAACCCTTACTGCCCTGGAAAATGTAAGTGTGCCTTTGGAGTTACAGGGTGCAAGGGATGCATCTGAAAGTGCTAAAATGTTATTAGAGAAAGTTGGCCTGGCAGATCGCTTAGATCATTATCCATCCCAGTTATCGGGAGGAGAACAACAGCGAGTAGCCCTGGCAAGAGCTTTTTCGAACAGGCCTTCAATTCTGTTTGCCGATGAGCCCACCGGAAATTTAGATGAAGAGACCGGGGAAAAAGTGATACAGCTATTGTTCGAACTCAATAAAGAGGCAGGAACCACTTTAGTAATTATTTCTCACGACCTGGACCTGGCCAACAGAACACAACAAATACTGAGACTGAAAGGCGGGCGAATACTAACCAACGAACCCACAACGACAGTTTGAGTAAGTCCCAATTCACATCGAAAGGCAACACTGCGTGGTTGTTAAGAATGGCCTGGCGTGACGCAAAAGCTAGCAGGGTTCGCCTCTTTCTTTTCGTGGCGTCCATTATACTGGGTATCGCGGCTGTGGTTTCCATTCAATTATTCAGCCAGAATCTTAAGGATAATATTCAGCGACAATCCAAAGCCCTGATGGGAGCCGATTTTATCATTGATAGCCGGCAGGTCCCCAACGAAAGAGCACAGGCAATAATCGATTCTCTTGAGCCTGACGCGAAAGAGGTAAATTTTGTGTCTATGATCGCTTTTCCGAAGAACGGAGGTACCAAACTGGTGCGTGTACGAGGCCTGGAAGGAGCGTTTCCGTTTTATGGGACCATCGATACTCAACCTGAATCAGCCGCTGCAAACTACCAGGAATCCGGGGGGGCGCTTGTAGATGCCACCCTTATGTTGCAGTTTGATGTGAGCCCGGGAGATTCTATAAAAATTGGAGAAATAACCCTGCCCATTTCCGGCTCCTTAAAAGCCATACCCGGCAGTACAGCCATTTCCACTTCGGTAGCACCGCCGGTGGTTATCCCGTATCGGTATATTGAAGCGACCGAACTTTTACAGTTAGGAAGCCGTAAGGAGTATCAGTATTTCTACAAAGCTCCGGAGATGGATCTGGAAGCATTAGATAAGACCCTGGATCCCATGCTGGATACAGAAAACGCCGATCTGGATACTCATACAAGTACTAGTCAGCGCTTGGGGCGAAGTTATGAGAATGTGAGTAAGTTCTTAAACCTGGCAGCATTTATTGCCTTGTTACTGGGTTGTGTGGGTATTGCAAGTTCCGTGAATATTTACATCAAGGAAAAACTAAAAGCCATAGCTGTGCTGAAATGCATGGGAGCTTCAAGACGGCAAAGCTTTCTAATTTTTCTTCTTCAGATATCGGGAATAGGGATCCTTGGGGGTATCATTGGTACCGGGATCGGGGTAGGCCTTCAGGAACTGTTTCCCTATATTTTAAAGGAATTCCTGCCGTTCGATGTGGAGGTGAGGATCACCCTGCCACCCCTGATCATGGGAGTTCTGCTTGGATTCTTTATGTCGGTGTTGTTTGCCTTATTACCCCTGATGCGTACCTGGTATGTGTCGCCATTGGAAGTCCTGCGCATAGGGGGAGCACCCCAGGTAAAACCTAAGAAAGCAAGATTGGTAGTATTTATATTGATCGTCTTGTTCTTATATGGGTTCTCTTTATGGTTACTGAGGGATGTACAGTATGCGTTCGCCTTTGCTATAGGTGTTTTGGTGACATTTGCCATTTTGGCCGGCATTTCAGAATTGTCAATGAGAGGGGTTAAAAGGTATTTCCCGAAGCGTGCGGGGTATACCCTTCGGCAAAGTTTATTAAACTTATTTCGCCCAAATAATCAAACCTTGGTGTTGATCGTAGCGATCGGTTTAGGTACATTCTTGATAAGCACCTTATATTTTACCAAAGATATTCTATTAGCCAAAACAAGCCTTGGCCAGACTTCTGAAAATGCAAATCTCATCGCATTGGATGTGCAAACCAACCAGGTGGATGGTGTATTAAGGACCTTTGATGCGAACGATCTGACAGCCATTGATAATATTCCGCTGGTGACCATGCGCATGCACAGTATAAAGGGAAAACTTGTCAATGCCCTCAGGCAGGACAGTACACGGCAGGTACGAGGCTGGATCTTAAATCACGAATTCAGAACCACTTACCGGGATTCCCTTATCGCATCTGAAACCCTGGTAGGAGGGGAGTGGACCCCTGCCCAGGCCCCCGATGAACCCATTAAAATATCTATTTCCGATAATATCGCTGCAGACGCCAGGGTAACGGTTGGGGATACCATTGTTTTCAATGTGCAGGGAGTGCTTATGGAAACCATAGTGGGGAGCATTCGGCAGGTTGACTGGGCCAGACTGCAACTCAATTTCTCCATCGTATTTCCCAAAGGGGTGTTAGAAAATGCTCCGCAATTCAATGTGCTGACCACCTATGCCGCCAACGAAGAAACTTCTGCGGCGTTCCAGCGTGACCTGGTGGCGGAATTCCCAAATGTGTCGGTGATCGATCTCAGGCAGGTATATTACATTATTGAGGACATTTTGAACAAGATCACATGGATCATCAACTTTATGGCATTCTTTAGTATTCTTACCGGGATCATTGTGTTGATAGGATCGGTGCGAACCAGTAAATACCAGCGTATCCGGGAAAGTGTGTTGTTGCGAACCCTGGGCGCTACAAACAATCAAATATTAAGGATCTCAGCACTGGAATATTTGTTCCTAGGTGTCCTGGGAAGCCTGGTTGGAATTCTCCTGGCTTTGCTTAGCAGCCTGCTGCTGGCCGTATTGGTTTTTAAGGAACCTTTTGTCCCTTCAGTCATTCCGTTCCTGATGTTCTTGCCTGGGATCTCCCTACTGGTGCTTGGGATCGGGCTGAGCAATATACAGAGTGTGTTGCGAAGTTCACCCCTGGAAGTATTGCGGAAGGAAGTTTAGTTTAGGTTGTGCGGAGTGCGCAAACAAAAACTACTGGCTTTTACGGAGCGCTGAGTTTGCCGTTCCATCACTTGTCTTTGCTCACTACTGTATTTGGCCAACGGGCATATAATTAAGTGGTATATTTATGTTATAATTTTTCTATAGTTATGGATTCGATACAGGATATTCTGGATTACGTACTATTTAGTATTGGAAGTTTTTCATTTAAGGTACATATGGTGGTTATGATTCTATTAATCTTAATCATCACAAGATTTATATTGTGGATAATCAAGAAAATGCTTTTCAGACGGTCCTATGTTGATGAGCATGAAAAAGGAAATATTCATGCCGTTTATCAAATTATCCGTTATGTACTGTGGATAGTAGCTTTTGGATTGATATTAGAAACTCTTGGTATAAAATTAACCTTATTACTAGCTGGATCGGCCGCCTTATTAGTTGGAATTGGTTTAGGTTTACAGCAAACCTTCAACGATATAATTTCCGGATTTATTTTACTTACGGAACGTTCTATTAGAATTGGTGATGTGCTGGAAGTCGAGGGGAATGTAATTAAAATACAATCCATAGGTATTAGAACCTCTAAAGGGTTAAATACGGACGATATCTCCATAATTATCCCGAATTCACTAATTACTACAAATAAAGTAATTAACTGGAGCCATCAAAGCGATAAGACCCGCTTCAGGATTGATGTTGGTGTTGCCTATGGGAGTAATGTGGACCAGGTTATACAAATTATGGAAGAAAGTGCTTTTGAACATCCCGATGTGTATGATCGTGAACTCACAGAAGGCAGGTTAATGAGATTTGGTAGTTCTTCACTCGATTTTCAATTGTTGTTTTTCAGTAAAAATATTTTCAGAATTGGTTCAGTAAAAAGTGATATCAGAAGGATCATTGTCCGTAAGTTTAATGAGAATGGTATTACCATTGCTTTCCCACAGCTCGACGTTCATATAAAACAGAATGAAACGTAGTTGATTTTATTTGTAAAAAGTATAGCTATGCGCGAATTGCTCCAATAAATACTTTTGTATCACAATGTTCTGCTTGAAGTTTAGCCTGATTAAAGCCCAAGCGTCACATGTGTTTTTGTTAAAACGAAAGTTGAGTCGCATAACCTTTATAAAAAGTTCCTATAAAAATCTCCAGGCTACTATCCTGCTTTGTTTATGGCCTTGTTCCATTTTAATGGTTCGGTGCGTCGCCTTCAGTTTATCCAGTTGCTTATAAATTTTATTCAGATTGTCTTTTTTTGAAACTAAAGTGGTAAACCACCCGATCTGAGTTTTAAAAGCGACACTTTGTTTTATCATTCTTTTAATAAAAAGTGCTTCCCCGCCGTTGCACCAAAGTTCATTGGCCTGTCCTCCGAAATTATGCACGATTTCCTTTTTCGTCTGGCGTGGCGAATCATTGCCGAGATTCCTTAACTTTCTCAATGTGCCCTTCACGGCTTCTTCTTCTGAAGTGTGAAAGGGAGGATTACACATGCTGAAGTCGAAATATTCCCTTACAGATATAATACCTTCAAAGATGTTTGCCCTGTTGTGTTGACGTCGTATCTCAATACTGTCTTTAAGAACTTCAGCTGCTTTTACATTTACCCTGGCCGATGCGATTGCCGCAGGGTCGGTATCTGCGCCCACCATTTTCCAATCGTAAATTTTGTTGGCGAGAAGTGGATAGATGCAGTTGGCACCCACACCTATATCAAGGCCTTTAATATTTTCAGGACTTTCCGTTTCAGTGATAAGGTCCTTCAGATAATGAATATAATCTGCTCTTCCCGGAATGGGAGGGCATAGATAGTTGGGAGGAATATTCCATTCGGGAACTTCGTAATGATGCTTTAACAGCGCTTTATTCAGATGTAATACCGCTTCGCTAATGGCAAAATTAATTGTTTGTCGGCCTGATTCGCCCTGATAAACGAAATCAGCTAATGGAGCATGCGCTTTCGTTAAAGCGTCAAAATCATAAGAGTCGTTGTGAATATTACGTGGATGCAAAGCGAGAATTTAGTGATTTGTGAAGCTACGATATTGTACTGAAAACGCAGGTATTCTCATGCTGTTTTATATATGATTTCTCAAATCGCCCTGACTTTATGGCTGAAGTAGTATCTATATTGGTTTTGTGGCATTATCTTTGACCTGTAATACGTAATTATTAATTAAATATAGTATAATGAATACAGGAACAGTAAAATTCTTCAACAACGCCAAAGGTTTTGGTTTTATCACTGAAGAAGGTTCAGACAAAGAACATTTTGTACATGTCACCGGATGTATCGATGAAATTCGAGAAGGCGATACTGTTGAATTTGATCTGAAAGAAGGTAACAAAGGATTAAATGCCGTAAACGTAAAAGTGGTATAGCATATCCGAAAAAAATTTTCTCAAAAGCCCGTCAATATTTTGACGGGCTTTTTGTTTCGAGCTATTCACTCTGTGCTAAAAGGAACCCTCTTTTTGCGATCCCAAGGGGCTACTGATCATGCCAATTCATAGCACAGTCGGCGTGTCGAATGTCAGGAGGCCGGCATAATACGCAGCACACCCAAGCTATTTATCATCCATCGTTTTGTAATGATCCCGGTCATTGTGCTGTAAGGAGTAATGATATATATTATTAGGTTAATATTGAAGTATCATGAAAAAGATCATTACGTTCATAGTGTGTTTTGTTTATATGACGGGCTTTGCCCAGGACGATTTTGCAGAAGAACGAAAACAGATGGTTAAGACGCAGTTGGAAGCCAGGGATATTACCGATCCCGCTACGCTTCAGGCGATGCTCAAGGTACCCAGGCATTTATTCGTACCGGAAAAGATAAAAAAGTATGCGTATAGAGATGGTGCCTTGCCCATTGGTAACGATCAGACCATATCGCAGCCCTATATAGTGGCCTATATGACGCAGGCCTTGCAGCTAAAGCCACAGGATAAAGTGTTAGAAATTGGCACAGGATCCGGCTACCAGGCAGCCGTGCTTGCCGAAATAGTCGACTCGGTCTATACTATAGAAATAGTAAAACCATTGGGTATTATCGCCGATAAGCTATTAAAGCGTTTGGGCTATACAAATATTTATACCCGGATAGGGGATGGGTATCACGGTTGGCCAGAGCAGGCTCCCTTTGATGCGATAATTGTTACTGCAGCTGTGCAGGAGATCCCTCCTAAATTATTAGAACAATTAGGCGAAGGCGGAAGGATGATCATTCCGGTGGGCGAAACCAGGGTACAACGAAACCTGATCCTTGCTACTAAGAAAGACGGAAAAATAAACAGGAAAAAACTAATTCCTGTTGTGTTTGTTCCTTTCACCAGGGATAAGAACTAATCCTAAAATCACTTTCACCCTGTGAAAAAGAATAATTCCATAGGTGTGTTCACTGCTACCGCAATCGTGGTAGCCAATATGATTGGTGCCGGGATCTTCACCAGTTTAGGTTTTCAATTAGTCGATACAGTAAATACCTGGTCCATAGCCATCTTATGGTCGCTGGGAGCTTTAATGGCTTTATGTGGCGCCGTTAGCTATGCCGAACTTGGAACCCATTGGAAAAGATCCGGTGGAGAATACCATTTTATCAGTAAGGCTTTTAACCCGCTGCTAGGGTATCTATCGGGATGGGTTTCTTTAACCATAGGGTTTTCGGCTCCGGTGGCCTTATCGGCCATGGCCATGGGTGCATATATAGGGCCTTATATGGAGATCTCCGAAATAGTACTGGCCATTGCTGCCATTTTAGTTATATCCATGATTCATTCCATAAGCCTTAAAAGGAGCAGTGTCCTTCAAAATATCACAACCACGCTCAAAGTAGTGCTGATACTGGCCTTTATCGTGGCCGGGTTGACAAAATCCCCGGAGACCTCTGCCTTTATAATGGATGCGGGTTGGAAGAACGAGATCTTACTGCCTGCCTTTGCGGTATCTTTCGTCTATGTCACCTTCTCTTATTCAGGATGGAATGCCGCTGCTTATATCGTAGATGAGATTCGCGACGCACGGAAGAATTTACCCGCAGCCCTGTTACTGGGAACGGTGATAGTAAGCGTGCTATACCTGCTGTTGAACTTTGTATTTCTATTCCAGAATCCGCTGGACGCGATACAGGGGGAATTGGAAATTGGTCAGATAACCGCCATTGCTATTTTCGGACTCACAGGAGGGAAGCTTATTAGTTTTGCCATAGCCCTTATGCTGATCTCCAGTGTAAGTGCCATGGTCTGGGCGGGCCCCCGGGTAACCCAGGTGATGGCAGAGGATCATAGCCTTTGGCGTTGGTTCTCTATAAAAACCCGGAATCAGATCCCGTTGCGGGCCATTTGGTTGCAAACTACCATAACCCTCATTCTTGTATTTACCGGAACCTTCGAACAGGTATTGATCTACAGTGGTTTTGTATTGCAACTATTCGCAGCTATAGCAGTGCTGGGTGTATTTGTGGTGAGGCGTAAAAACCGCGGTGTTACCAATGGATTCAGAAGCCCGCTGTATCCTATACCGCAATTGATCTTTCTTTTGTTAAGCGGTTGGGTGCTGGTGTATTTATTTGTGGCACAACCTCTTGAATCCTGTTTGGGGTTGTTGAACTTGCTGCTGGGTTTTATTATTTATAGGGTTGATAAGAGGGTTTTTGGGGTTACGCATGACTAGAATATCTTTAAAAATTAAATGAAATGCTCTTTATTGCCTGGGAAGGAGTGGCGGGATGCAATTTGTATGGAACAGCACTAAATTTTTTGAAAGACTGGTATTTAGGAATGCAATGTTTTTACGAATTCCTTTTTTAAACCATTTCATACCCCATATCTTTGCACCGTTTTATAATAACATGATAAACAAATAATTATGAGTAAAGTAAAAGAAAATGATGTTGTAAAGGTGCATTACACAGGTAAATTAAGTAATGGACAGGTTTTTGACAGCTCATTAGAAAGAGAACCATTGGAAGTGCAGCTTGGTCAGGGGCAACTTATACCGGGATTTGAAAACGGACTTATCGACATGGCCGTAAATGAAAAGAAGACGATAACCATAGAAAAGAAAGACGCCTACGGAGACATTCATGAAGCGCTTTTTCATAAAGTCCCTAAATCGGATCTGCCTCAAGACATTAAGCCGGAAGTTGGAATGGGCCTTGTGGGTTCTAATCCGGATGGATCTCAACAACAATTCAGAATTGCAAAAGTGGAAGCTGACGATATTATAATCGATGCCAACCATCCTTTAGCAGGCCAGGATCTTGTATTTGATCTAGAGTTGGTTGAAATACTATAACACAGTCAATCCTAATTATAAACCAAACGTCTTATCCTAAGGGTAAGGCGTTTTTTGTTTTGGGTATTTAAATTGTTGGTGCTTTAAAAATATCTCATTATTTCCTTTGACATAATATCTGTACCGATATAATTCACTTACGTGAAGTTATATCTGATAATATATCAAATAGCAGAGCTATTCGGAAATCCTGATATATAGCAGATATTGGCCTATTTGCTATGAATGTACTATAATTTATATTATGTAAAATAGAATATTTTACAGCTCATACCTTATCCCTCCCATTTGCAGCTGTGCTATTGTTTTATCTTCAGGTCCCCCTGGTTCATGCGTTGCAGTATCCAAGTGTCTTTTAAAATATCCGACCGTTGTTTCAGGTCGGCATTGGATTCCAGGATCTTTGTAAACTGCGCATTCAGCATTACAGAACTTTCTTTGGCCTCCGGACAATTCTCGATGTCCTGTTGTAATTGCTCTCTTAATCCTTCCAACTCCTGTATGCGTTCCTGCTGCATAGCAACCTGTTCGCTGAATCCATTGATCTTGTCTTTATAGCCCTGTATGGCTATCTCAAGTTTTGCTGCTTGTTCTTTTCCTACTTTCAGCTCAATGCCAAAAAGAGACACTTCACTGGCGCGGCTCAACAAGCCACCCACTTCTATCTTAAACAAAAACAAAGCGATGAGCGCCAGCGTCGCCCGGATCAGCGTTTTGTATGGGAAATTGGATTTGTTTTTTTTC
>JABDNT010000052.1 GCA_013043685.1 Flavobacteriaceae bacterium
GTTACCGCCTGGCCATAGGAAGAGATCACTCCTTCCTTGCTGCTGCCCGAAAAGACATTCCCCGTATAGTCCGTAGTAAAATCCTTGCTGGGCATGGTATTCCCCGTATTCCCGGAGTACACAAAGATATTGGCCCCGTCTACGGTGGTATTTTCCGGCAGGTGAATTCTGAAATCAATCGAATTAAAGGGTGCGTACCATTGGTTGGGTTTCAGGTTCCAGTAAAAGCGGGTATCTCGGTCTTCGTAGAGAAACGCATTGGTCACCCGGTAGCGTATCTCATACTGCTGCGGCCCGAAAACATATTTGTTGGCGTCCCCTATTTTGATCTTCACCCAGCCTTCCAGTTTTCGTGAGAATTTATTGTTGATGTCCGACTTATGGCCCGGCACCTCAATATTATCGATCCGGATCGTTCGTTTCTCTTTCTTCCCTTCGGAAGTAAGCATGTCGTATTTGGTCTGGATGGTCCTGTAAATTCCGTGCTTATCCTGGGTGAAGTTCACATCGTATTTTTCCACCACATCGAAATAGCCTTCTTCACTGATATAGATATCCACGGTAAAATTCTCTACGATAAACCCCTGGGCATAGCCAAGGCTTAGCGTGAAAAGCGCAATGAATACGGTAAGTATATGTTTCTTCATTGGACCCCCGTGATTACGTAAAGTCTACTTCTATGTTCTCACGGCTCTCGTCCCCCGCCTCGAAGAAGTCGTAGTGCTTGTAGTTAAAGATCGCTGCAAAGAGCACGCCCGGGAAGCTTTCCCCATAGGTGTTGTTCTCGCGCACGGTACCGTTGTAATAGCGACGGCTGCGTTCCAGGTTCTCTTCTATCTCGCTGAGCTTCTGTTGCAGATCGATAAAGTTCATATTGGCCTTCAGGTCAGGGTAGGCTTCTCCTAATGCAAAAATTGACCTCAGCGTCTGCTGCAGGGCATTCTCGGCTTTTATTTGTCCGTTGATATCATCGCTGGGAACCGCCATAGCATTGTTTCGCGCGTTGATCACATTCTCCAGGGTGGTCTTCTCGTGGGCTGCGTAGCCTTTAACGGTTTCCACCAGGTTTGGGATAAGGTCGTAGCGGCGTTTCAGGGCTACATCGATATTGCTCCAGGCGTCCTGTACCGTATTGCGGTTCTTTACAAAACGATTAAAGATGGAAACGAGCAGCAGGAAGATGACGAGGCCACCGCCTATAAAAACGATTAGATATGTCATAGTGAGGTATTTTTAATTGGTTAGTAAAAGATACGCCTTAAATGTTACATAAAGGTAAGGAAGTTTGGGGGAAGGTGTTAAGTTTAAAGGAATTGTCGTATTAAAGCGTCAAATCAACATTAGAGCATCACAATTTAGTAATCTCATAATCTTCAATAGAAAGTTTATGTTGTTTTAAAATCGTAATAGCTGCATTACGGGAATGACTTCCATACTGTCCATTCAAGGGTGGCAGTTCGCCATAATTAGCTACATAACTCTCTAATAAATAGCTTTCCAACACTTCTGGAATAGATGCATCTATTGGAAATACTTGTATAAAAAGCTGATCTGCTTTTACCATCTTTCTAATTCTAAAAAATTTCCTGCTTAATGATTTATGTCCTATTTCCTTTGGTTCATCTCTATCATCGTTACAATTATTCTTGATCGCTCGTTTAAGAGATTTCACACGTTTGGTAAGTACATCTGCTTTTCCAATGTACAGAATGTTCTTATTGTCTCTGCCTTTTAGACGATTAATGCCATCTTTCCATTCAATACTACGCAGAACGTAACAACCACAACCTTCCATCTTCGCTAATTCGGAAGGTTCTAGTTCTTTGAAAATATTTTTTATTATGATCATGTTAATTTGTTTATACTTTTAAATCTCAATAGGCCAAAGGTGCTTTTGTCACCTTGAAAACCATCATAGGTATGATTATTTTTTCCATATAACTCAATATCAAACATCTCCGACAATAAAGCCTCACCAATATCACCCAAAAGACGACCGTCTAAAGAAAAATCCAATTTTCCTTTGTATTGTTCTTTTAATGAAGACGTAATTTTTAATAGTTGTCTTGTCTTTTTGATAACCTCTAAAACTTAACCGGTGAATGAATGATTTCTTTCTTCAAAGTATTTCTCAACTTTTTTCACCGGAGAGTTAGCTGCATTTATTAATTCTTCAAATACCTCCTCAAGTTTTTCGATAAATGATTTGTCCTTTTCAAAAAATTTATGTTTTTGATAAATAAAAGCATGAGTATGTAGCCTGGTGGTAGCTATTTCTCCTTGCTTAAAATTTTTCAATTTTTCAAATTCCTTTCGAAAATGCTTCATGAAATCAGCTTTATTTATGACATTGTTGGTTTGATTTCTTATTTCAAAACAAAGCCATAATGAATTTGTTCTCATCAATTCTGAGGCTGGTGGTAAATAGAAATATAAATCAAATTTTTTGTCTTCTCGCCTAAACCATTTACCCGCCTTCACATAACCATACTTAGAAAAAGCAGTATTAATTTCCGTTTCTACATATTTCTCCGCTTCATCCTTCTTTTTTAAAATTTCTCTTATCGGATTATAATTTTCTACTATTTCCTGAACTAAAGTTTCCATTTCTGGTCTATGTTTTAAGTGAAAGTAATGGCTTTCAATATTTTTAAAATATTCTTTTAAATAAAAGATATCGGTATTACTAAATTCTCCTGTTAATTGTATATTCTGTTGTACTTTTTCTATGAGTTCTTTGTGCGTAATATTTAGAAAATAATTGCCATCCTTGAGCTTACCTTGATCAATTTTGTAGGGAAATAGGGTCAGTAAAATACCAAAAGGTGTTTTCCTTTTACTTTTAAGATGGGCCCAATACGTATTTAGCGGGTTTGCAAGATGATGGTGTATTTTATTCTCAATGCCGATTACCCAATCATCTCCCTCTAATACAATATCAATACTTTTGTTTTTTGAATGAGTTCCGCTTGTTTGTTCCTCAGTATTAACTGTCTTTATTTCATCAAAAGAACTAATATCGTTAAATGCAATGTCTGGGTGAGATATTTTTAATTCCGCCATCTTCTCTACTGCAATTTCCTGAAGTGATTCACTAAACAATAATCCAAAACTGTGCTCCTCATTTGGAGCAAAAAAATAAGCCAAAATATTACTATTGCGAATTTCCCTATGTTGAATCTTTAAAATATCAAATAGGTTCTTTCGAGCTCTCTTTGGCAGTGCAGGTAGCTTAGCGTTTAAAAGGGTTATCTCTTTAGATATATCGAACACGTTTGAATTGGTTTTCATTTAATCAAAATTCATTGCAGGGGAATATCACATTTATTTGAAATAGTTAATTTTGATTTCGCATTAATCCTAAGTTTATTCATTATCTTTTACCAGATAGACCGAGATTTTTGAATGTTATAATATTTAATCGATTATTGAAGTCCATAATAGAATAATATCATTTCCGAATTTCACTTACACTATTCAACATAAATTTATCATTCCAGGTTGTGATCATTTTCAAATTATAAACTTCATCCTTCTGATTAAATTTTTTTCTTCTTTTGTACACCATGTCGTAGGAAACATAATAGTCTCCATCCTGTTGCTTATTAATTGTAAAGCTTTCAGGATTTACTATGCATTGTAAATAAGGAATTCGTTTTTGCAATTCTTTTGCTTGCTCGATTATTGCAGAGGGTTTTTGGTAAGCAGCTCCATACCAATTCACTCTAGTGCCAAGATATTTTGTCAGTGAATCGTATTGATAATTATTTGCAAATTCATAATAAGACATCACTTTATTCTTTAGCATTTCTTCATGGTTAATCGGTTCGCTTTCATTTTTATAAATGCTCCCTAAAAGAAACAGTATTACTATAACACCTATTGCTCCAATTCCAATCCATATCTTTTTTTTACCAGTAGTTTTCTGAGTGGGTTCATCCTTGGGTTCAGTCTCTATAATGGAATTTTCGGTCACCAATGAATTCGCTTTAGGTTCGTTATCAATCTTATGTATTTGAGATATGGCAATTGGGTAATCCTTAACGTTGAATAAAAGAATTTCTTCAGGTGACATCGACTGGGATATATCCGAGCCATACGGAATTAAACTAACGAATTCAGGTTCATTGGGTTCTCCTCCATATCCAAAAGCGATATAGATTGGGGCTTCTTTAGCATATTCAGGAAAACTTTCAAGTTGTTTGTCACTCAGGATATCGTATACATCATTATATGTTTTTGAGCGATACTTTGCTTCAATATAAAACTCCTTATTGTTTACTAAACTTTTAATTTTAAAGTCAGGTTTCAAAGTGTTGGTAACAAAGCGAACTGAATTCTGCTCAAAGTCACTTGTTCTATGAATTATTCGATACTGACTTTTAGGGAAGAGTTTATTTTGCACGAAATCTTCAAACTGCTTGCCCTTGGCATGAGATTCTTCATTGAAGTTGTTGGTCATAGGTCTGTCTTAAATCAAAAATACTCTCCTTATATCTGAAAGAGAGTATAAGTTATCATCAAATAGTAACCAGGAAAGTGATTACCGGGGAGAATATAAAGTTAGGAAATTATTTAGTGTTTAACGATAGAAATTCTCAAATCTCAATGTTCAAATATTTCTAATCGATTTCTAATCCTCCCCATAAAAGAAATCATGAATTTCAATGATATCATCCCGTCCTATCTGTACCAAGTCGCCTGTTTCCTTTATAAACATTCCTAACGAACGCTCGTTGTACAATAGTTTCATAAAATCTGAATAATCTGTCACAACATACATATCACCCTTAAGTTGGTAAAACGGGATGACTAATTTACCTCGTTCTTTCACACCTTTATTCACAATTTTTCCAGTCTTCAACTGGTCTTCCACTGCACGCACATCACTTTCCCCGGAAGCAACCTTTACATAAGCTATCATCATATTCATCCATTCCTCAGCATCAATAAGATGCCAACGCACCTTGCTGAAATCGATACCGTATTCATTGATCCACCCTCTACTCGTAAACATAAATAGAACCTGTTTCTTTCCATCTAGTTCTGGCTTATTTGCAGGAGTAAACTCCTGGATCTTATAAGTAATCACCGAAACGTTGGACATGTCTTTCAATTTTTTTCCGTCGAAATCCAATGTTTTTAAAGAGAAACTAGTCATATCAGGATGGTTGCCCAGAACCCATTGTGTGGCAGTTAATTCGGCTTGTTCCTTCATAGCTTCCACGGCTGCCACACCGGCTCCAATAGCAAGGAGGCCGCCAACTACAGCAGCTGCAGCAACCGCGCCATCATCCTGGGCCTTGGTGTTAGGGATTAATAGGCACGTGAGCAATACATAAAGAAGTATTTTTTTCATACGTAGGTTATATTAAGTTGTTAAATCGATTTTAATCCTCATGACCACAAAGCGTCCGCCCCATTTGTTTGGCATCGCTAAGGGTTACTTTATAAATACTTGTGGAACAATTGGAAAGTCCTCTACAGTCTTTATCGTAATGATATTTCTTACTGTAAGGGCCTTTACAGATATAGACATCAGTAAATGTGGTGTTAAAAGATGTTGTGAATACAAATCCTATGACCAGAATGGCCAAAAAAAAAGGTTTCATTGGTTAGGTTGTTTTAAATCCGACACTAAAATACTATTTGGTACATTGAATTATAATGATTTAAATCATCTGGTTTCTAATTCAATAAAAAGTAATCGGGAAAGTGATTACCGGGGAGTGTTTAAAGTTAGTGAAATTTGTTAGAAATGTAGTATTTACTTCTTATTAGCTATGAAAAATACTAGCTAAAATTATCGAACTTAATGTATATTGGATAAAACAACAGGTAAAAGGCAATTGAAACTCAGCGATCACTTCAATATTACAGGCTACTACTACCAGGAACAAGGTGAATCCTTCCGTATATTCTTTTAGATGCTTTAATATACCAACTATATACCTTAGTTGAGGGGTACATTGCTATTTTCAAAAGACACTAGTAAATATTTCTATCTAAAATTCAAAACAACTTTAAAGCCATATAATACAGCGACTTAACCCTTATTTATTAAAAGTAGGTAGGGTAACTTTAAACGTGTCACCTTACGATATGTTTTTTCAACCCAGAATTGGCCTTTTGCACACCGATTCCCAACAAAATCCAGAATACAACGGCTGGCCCAATTGAGCTATTTGTGAATAGTAGCTGGATAAGGTAAGCAAGAAGCCCACTGGCTATTGCTGTTGACCTCCAGTCTCTTAGACGCAAGAGCCGAAAGACTATGCTGTATGAAATAAAGATAAAGGAAAGAGAGCCAAGAAATCCGATCGTAACTGCTAATTGCAGATACTCATTATGTGCTTTCAGTATTTTGACTCGATGTGATTTTTTTATACCATCCCTTTCCATTATATGCCAAGTACTTTCCTGGTCGAATTCTTTTCCGAAAGTATCTGGACCGGATCCCATGAATACATAGTTAGGAATCATTTTTACCGCTTCTGAAAATAGATGCCATCTGTACTCACCAGCGGCCATATCGTTATTAACTAATGCAGAGTTAATATTTGTTGATGTAGAATAAATCCTTTGAAGAGGATAGTAATTAGGTATGCACGTTATGGAAAAACCAATAAGTACAACGCACGCGGGCAAAATTAGCTTGCGAGAAGACCTGATTAAAGAGTTCCATTTTGATAGAATTATCGCAATAGCCATTATAAATAAAGCTAAATAGGCGCCTCTCGAACCAGTAGCAAACAGGCAAGCAGATATTAATAGCAGTGCAATTTTATAAAAGTGATTCGAGCTTGTAGAAGCCTTATAAAAAGTAAGAGGAAGTGCCAGTAGTAGTAGGCTGGCTAACCAGTTTGCATTGCCAATAGTAGAATAGATTCTTGTCCAGGAATATCTTAAAGTGTCTTGAGGAATTATTTGTACATTATAATATTGAAGTAACCCAATAAGGCTGACAACAGAGCTAGTGAGAATAATTGCGTCAAAAATAGACGTTGTCGAAACTGTGTTGAGGTTAGCAGATAGAACAAAAAGCAAAATATAGCAGAGTAATGTATACACACCCTCGTGTCTCCATAAGAGGCCATCCCACACAATTTGTTGGTGTGGTGATAGACTCGCAGATAACAACACGGCAAAAAGAAATACACCAATCGGAATTAAAAGCCATTTCGGTAAGTTTATTATAGAAGTATAGCCCCCTTTAAAAACTATCCAACAAAGCAGACTTATCCCAATAAGCCATAATACAAAAGCTTTTGGAAAATAAAATTGGTCAGTAACTCCCGTCCAGGGAATTACTATGACAGGAATTAAAATTATCGCGACCTTTAGTAATCGCTCAAGAAGTATCATTTATTATCTGGAAGCTGCACAACCTTCATTCAAGGCATCCTCCATCTCCTGAAGCGCATCATCATCATCTTTATACTTCTCACGGATTTCTTTCTCTAGTTCGCGACAATCATCGAATGTTTTTGACGGATCTTTGGACTCGGCTTCTTTCCAACATTCACAAATAGTTTCAGCATCGACTTGTACACTTCCAGCACATGAAGATAGGATAGACAATGATCCAGCAAGGGCAATTATCATTACTTTTTTCATATATTTTTGATTTAAATGTTTTAGCAGCATGTTGTATAATCAATTTTATTACTCCTATCCCGCAAGGAGAATTCCAAATTAAAGATACTAAGAATCTTGTAATCACCTAAATAAGAACCTCTCAGGTCATTTATGGGTTAGTCCTAACCATACCCAAACCAAACCTTCCAATACGCTATAAACAGTGGTGAACGCTGTACTATTCAGAGTGACTGAGTGATCCCGGTAGGCGGGTTGTATCTGTTTTGGCTAAGTTAAAAACTCTTTTAGTCCAGTATAGGTGAACAAAACCTCCGAGATTCAGTCCGCCAAAGGCGGACGCGGAGTTTTGGAATCGGTTTTTCAGTTGCATTTTGTAACTGGAAAAATACCTACTAAAAGGTGCCCTTTCTTTTGCTTCGTTTTCTTTATACAAGACAAATGCGAAGCATTCATGAATTCCTAATTCAATATTAACGCATGAATAAAGAAAACGAAGGGTATAAATTTTGACATGTCAGTATGCAGTTAGTATAGTGGAGTACTTCGATCTTTTATCATCCTGATGGTCCATACAACCAAAGGTCACTGAGTGCTCGCGCAAGCGAGTGTATCGAAGTGATCATTTTAAGCGAAAACTTCTTCCCTAAAAATACGACTTGCGAATGACCTGGATCATTGCCCAAAACAGCGATACTTTCTACCTTTTTAGCTAGGATTTTTATGAACTTATTTTAAATAAAACGCTACCATGAAAAAGTTATTAATGTTATTCGCAATGCTTGGATTATTATTTGCTGCACCGGTTCCTGCCGAAGCGCAGATCCTGGATAAAATAAGCAAGAAAGTAAAGAAGAAAGTAGACCGAAAAGTAGACCGGGAAATTGATAAATCCATCGATAAAGGTATGGAAGAAACGGAAGATGTGATTACCGGTGAAGACGATGGTACAACTAAAGAAGAAGAAAAGAAACAGGGTGATGTTCCTGTAGACGAAAAAGGACAGCCTGTGGAAACCACCGAATCCCAGGATCCCGAACTGGTATGGTCTAAATACGATTTCGTGCCCGGAGACAAGGTACTTTTTGAAGACAACCTGGTGGGGGAAGAAAATGGTGAGTTCCCGTCCCGATGGGACCTGGTGAAAGGTACCGTGGAGAATGCTGAATTTGGCGGGGAGAACATTATCATGTTCAGAGGTGGTAATCCTAAGATCATACCCTACCTCAAAAACAGGGAGCAGGATTATCTGCCTGAAGTTTTCACCATCGAATTCGATCTGTACGTAAACAATGTTAATTCCTTCGAAGTGTTTTTCTACGATGCGAAGAATCAGCGTAAGTCGGCTGAACACAGATCCCTGACCGCTAGTTACAATGGATTACGACTGTATAACATAGGCAGTTATATCCCCGATAAAGGAAGTATTGAAAACAAATGGGCGCATATTGCTGTTGCCTATACCAGGGGCAAATTCAAGGCCTATATAAATGAAACCCGACTGATTAACATTCCGCGACTGGAATTTGAACCCACAGGGATCACACTTAGCGCGTATTCTGCGACCGACCAGTATAAATTCTATATTAAGAATTTCAGGCTTGCCGAAGGAGGCGTGAAGTATTATGACCAGGTATTGCAGGACGGAAAGATCGTTGCCACAGGTATACGCTTCGACACCGGTAAGGCAACCCTTAAACCGGAATCCATGGGTGTGATCAATGAAATTGTAAAACTCATGCAGAAGTACCCGGAAATCAAGTTCAGCGTGGAAGGACATACCGACAGCGATGGAGACGATGCCAGCAACCTGAAACTCTCCGATGACCGGGCGACAACCGTAGCGAATACCCTGGTTAAACTCGGAATTTCAGAAGAGCGCCTGAGCACCAAAGGATTTGGAGAATCTGTTCCAATAGATACCAACCAAAGTCCCGAAGGAAAGGCAAATAACCGAAGAGTGGAATTTGTGAAAGTTGAATTTAACTAATGTAAAAATGTTTAAGTTTAAAATTGTTCTTGTATTATTATTAATTCTAGGAATTTTCAATGGATATGGTCAGGTTGATGATTGTGATAAGACCAAGGTTGGAGTTTCGGTTGATATTGTAGATAAACCGGACAATTATGAGTGGTTAGAAAATGATTTTGGTCCGGGTGACAAAGATGAATGGAACGGTTTCACAGCAAGAATGCTAGTTCAAATTCTTTCGGAATACGAACCTAATATCACTTTCTTTACTATAGGCGAAGGAAGTGAAGATTATCATTATCATCTCAAGGCAAGTTTGACCTTAACTATTGTAGGAAAAGAAGACAATAATGAACATACAGGTTATTTTGTAATCGCACCTCTGATTGCCAATGCCGATTGTGTTCCAAATCACAACTGGGTTCTCGCTGCCGAAGAAGGTGAAGACCGCGATCTGAAACAAGCCATGAAAAATATGGTATCGCAGTTCTGGCCGATGGACAGGAACATTATAGCCTATGAAAAGGACCATCCTTCAGCCCCCAGAGATCCGCAGTTGACAATAGATATTGAAAAGGAGTTTATCTCTCCGCTGGATAAAGAATCCCGAAAGACCAAAGTGAATGCGGAAGTATATGATTGCCGTGGAAACCTGGTTTGTGACCAAGGAGGGGACGGACAACCGGTCTATTATCAGGATTATATTGAGCGGCTCGACCTCAAGATTGGCAATTGTGAAGGTGGATATCACCTGGGCGATTTTATGGTGATCGTTACCTACAAAGACTGTAATAATGAAGGGGAGTATATTCTTGAAAAAGGGATTGAAGCAGAAAAGAAAAATATCCAATTTAAAACCTGTCAGCTCGGCGGCCCATTGGTAGAAGTAGAAGAGGAATTAATTATCCGAGGGCTCGAAATTACAGTGAAACCGGATCGCAAAGAGTTAAAGCCTGATGAGCGTACCAAAATCATTCTCACATTTAATGAAACCGATCCCGACGGATCCAAATACCCTGTAGAAGGTAAGGATCTCAATGTTAAGATTAACGGACTTGAGAACGGGACCCTTAAAGCAGAAAATGGATATACCACCGACAGCGACGGCAAAGTAGTTCTTAATTACAAGGCAGGAAGCAATGACGAACGTATCCTGGTCACAGCCAGTTATCAACCTGAAGATTATCCCGATAAGGCAGAAGGCAAAGGCACCGTCATTGTAAAACCTGCGGAATACGAGGCTGAAGTAACAATTACGAAGAACTACGATAAAACACTCAATACCGACCAGCAGGACAATAAGGGTGAAGTACGGGTTATCCATAAATTGAACGAAAATATACATGCTGCCGCGACCCTGTATTTGAAGCTAACGCAAGTTGCGGATATGCCTGTATACAACCAAACCTGGGAGTATTACAAACCGGTAAGTGTGAACATCACTTCATTTAATTATAATTCAAATGAAAATAAAAACAGTACGGGCAAGAATTACGAAACTAATATTGACTATACCCGGATTGTTAAAAACCGTGAAATAAGTCAAAAGGAGTATACTACCATGGTCCCATGGATACTTGCTATTGATAATGATACGGGAAAAGTCGTGAAGATCGTTCCCGGAGGCTGTACTATAGATTACGAGATTATGGAAACAAAGGTTCTGAACAGTGTGATTTATAGTAAAGATGGACCCGATAGGGATTCTGAAACCACTACCAAAACCCGTGATAAAAAATTTGTAATTGGCCCGGTGGGTGAAGAAATTCCCGATCCTACCGTTGCACAGTCGGATACCTGGATAAAGGATTATATCAAGGACCAGGGCATCGAGTTACCGCCCGGGGTAACCATACCTGAAGTTTCCAACCAGGAGACCATTAAAGAGATACCCCCGGATATTTTGGTAAGCACCGGAGATGGCAAACGAACCATGGGCGGCTCCGGAAGCCGAACTATTCCAAAAAAGCTGGATTTTGGCCAGCAGGTTGAAAATTTCTCCTATACCTGGAACATGACTCGGGTAGAGAAAAATTGAGGGAAGTTAAATGAAGCAAAGGAGATTGTTCGTTTATTTCATGTATTCCTGCGAATATGTGGAAATAGGAATTCATCTATACTCACCTCTCACCTCCAGGTTCTCGACCCTTCGACGAGCTCTGGAGAACTACAATTTGCTGGCGGTTGAGTGTCCACCCTTGGTGGATGTATCGAAACCCAGCAAATCACTCGGTTCTCGATACAATTTGCTTCGCAAATCACTCGAACTGACAACTCACAACTCACAACTCACAACTCACAACTCACAACTGACAATTGTCATGAAATACCCCCGCTCTCTGCCGTAATTTTGCGTCTTAAATACTTAGTTCAACCAAAGTGAATATTATGGATGTGATGGAAGCAAAAAAGACCAGAATTTTTAAGTTCGGAGCGAATTCCGCAGATGGTGACAGCGACATGAAAAACCTCCTGGGAGGGAAAGGCGCTAACCTGGCCGAAATGAGTGCCATAGGGATCCCCGTTCCTCCGGGATTTACCATTAGCACTGAAGTTTGTACCGAATACAACGAACTGGGGGAAGATGCCTTAAAAGAATTGCTTAAAAATGACCTCCGCGATGCCGTGGCCAGCGTGGAAGGGATCATGGGAGCAAAATTTGGTAATGATACCGATCCGCTGCTGCTTTCCGTACGCTCCGGAGCGCGTGTCTCCATGCCGGGAATGATGGATACCGTCCTCAACCTGGGACTGAATGATGTTTCCGTTGTCGGACTCGCAGAAAAATCGGGTAATGAACGATTTGCCTGGGATTCCTACCGTCGCTTTATACAGATGTACGGAAGTGTGGTACTCGGACTCAAACCCGAATCCAAAGACGATATGGATCCGTTCGAGGAAGTGATCGATCACCTGAAAGACAAACGAGAGATCACCATGGATACCGATTTTTCGGTTCAGGATCTCAAGGACCTGGTCTACGATTTCAAAGACATCGTGAAAAAAGGCACCGGCCACGATTTCCCAACCGATCCCTGGGAACAACTCTGGGGTTCGATCATCGCTGTTTTTAATAGCTGGAACGGGAATCGTGCCATGTACTATCGTGCTATGCACGGATATCCTGCCGACTGGGGTACTGCTGTAAACGTGCAGGCCATGGTCTTCGGAAATATGGGAGATACTTCCGGTACAGGTGTTTGCTTTACCCGAGACGCCGGAACCGGGGAAGATCAGTTTAACGGGGAATACCTCATCAACGCACAGGGAGAAGACGTTGTGTCCGGAGTACGCACTCCTCAACAGATCACCAAGATAGGTTCGGAACGCTGGGCGAGGTTGGCCAAGATCGATGAAGCCGAACGTGCAGCCAATTATCCTTCTCTTGAAGAATTAATGCCTGAGATCTATAAAGAACTCGATAGCTATCAGCAGCAACTGGAAGACCATTACCGCAATATGCAGGATATGGAGTTTACTATCCAGGATGGGAAGCTGTGGATACTGCAAACAAGAAACGGTAAACGCACCGGGGCAGCCATGGTGAAGATCGCTATGGATCTGCTGGACGACGGCATGATCAACGAAGAAGAAGCCATGCTTCTTATAGAACCTTATAAACTTGACGAATTACTGCACCCGGTCTTCGATCCAAAAGCTATAAAAAAAGCAAATATCATCGCACAGGGCCTACCCGCTTCGCCGGGAGCCGCCACCGGGCAGATCGTTTTCTTTGCTGAAGACGCAGACCGCTTCAGAAATACCATTCTCATACGAATGGAAACCTCTCCGGAAGACCTGGAAGGTATGAATAAGGCAAGAGGTATCCTTACCGCCCGTGGTGGTATGACCTCACATGCTGCCGTAGTTGCCCGGGGTATTGGTAAATGCTGTATTTCAGGAGCAGGAGCACTGAAGATCGATTATAAGAATCGAAAATTTACTGTGGACGGGAAAGAATTCCACGAAGGTGAATGGTTGTCTCTTAACGGTTCTACCGGTAATATCATTGAAGGTAAAGTAGCCACTAAAGATCCTGAATTAAGTGGCGAATTTGCTCAACTGATGAAACTGTCCGATAAGTTTTCCAAAGTGAAGGTACGCACCAATGCCGATACGCCAAAAGAAGCACTTCTTGCCCGTGAATTCGGTGCAGAAGGTATTGGTCTTACCCGAACCGAACATATGTTCTTCGAGTCTGGCCGTATCAATGTTATGAGGGAGATGATACTCGCGCCTCACGAAAAAGGCCGACGCCGAGCTCTTAGACGATTACTGCCGATGCAGCGAGAGGACTTCGAAGGTATCTTCGAGGCTATGGAAGGATTACCTGTCACCATCCGATTATTGGATCCGCCATTGCATGAGTTCGTACCTCACCAGCTGGCTACTCAGAAAGAACTGGCCGAGGAAATGCACATTTCCTTAATGGCGGTTAAGAACAAAGTAGCCGAACTCGAAGAGTTCAACCCTATGCTGGGACACAGAGGTTGCCGATTAGGAAACACCTATCCGGAGATCACCGAAATGCAAGCGAGAGCCATTATCGAAGCAGCACTCAATCTGAAGGCCAAAGGAATTACTGTTAAACCGGAGATCATGATCCCGCTGGTAGGAACGGTTGCTGAATTTGATGCCCAGGAAAAAGTGATCCGCACTACTGCCGAACAGATCTTTAAAGAGCGAAAAGACACGATAGAGTACCTGGTAGGTACAATGATAGAAGTGCCAAGAGCTGCCGTTATTGCAGAAAAGATAGCCGAGAAGGCCGATTTCTTCTCCTTCGGAACCAACGACCTTACGCAGATGACATACGGTTATTCAAGAGATGACGCCGATAAGTTCATGCCGATCTATCTGAAGAAGGGTATTCTGAATGAAGATCCGTTTAAAGTGATAGACCGCGAAGGTGTTGGACAGCTGGTAAAAATGGCGACCGACAAAGGACGAGAAGTAAAGCCGAAACTTAAGGTTGGTATCTGTGGCGAACACGGAGGTGATCCAAGTTCGGTTGAATTCTTCTGCAGTATAGGCCTGAATTATGTGAGCTGTTCACCGTTCAGAGTTCCTATTGCGAGGATCTCTTCGGCCCAGGCAAATATTAAGTTTGGATGCTAACGCATTCTGTTAAGTTTCATAATGAAAAAAAACCCTTCAATTTCTTGAAGGGTTTTTTTGTCAGTTCGAGTGATTTTCCAAAGGAAAATTGTATCGAGACTCCTTGTCAGCTCGAGTGCCGAACGTAGTGAGGTGTATCGAGAACCCTTTGTCAGCTAGAGTGCCGAACGCAGTGAGGTGTATCGAAAACCACTTCTCGATACTAATTTGAATTTGCTACCGCAATTCAAATTCACTCGAAGTGACAATAATGTTATTTCAATTCGGAAACCAACTGATCAATATCCAGCGTTTGCTGCTCACCGGTTTTCATATTCTTGAGGGTGTAGGTGCGGGATTGCATCTCGCTTTCTCCTGCCAGGATCACAAATGGAATACCGCGCTTATCGGCATAACCCATCTGCTTTCCCATTTTCGTTTCATCCGGGTACAGATCCACGGCTATACCTTCTTCCCGTAACGCATTGATGGTGCGCATGGCATACATCGCTTCCTTGTTTCCGAAGTTCACAAAAAGCGCACGGGTGCTTTCCAATACGGTTTCCGGGAAAAGCCCCAGTTCTTCCAAAACCAGGTAGATCCGGTCGAGTCCGAAAGAGATCCCCACCCCACTCATATCTTTCAACCCGAAAATACCGGTAAGGTCATCGTAACGGCCACCACCGCCAATGCTTCCCATACTAACCTCGGCAGGAGCTCCTACCTCAAAGATGGCTCCCGTGTAGTAATTGAGTCCGCGAGCTAAAGTGACATCTATTTCAAGTTGTGCCGTTTTTAATTGAATTTCATCTATGGTATTCAAAATGAATTCCAGTTCTGAAATTCCTTTCATCCCGGTTTCCGAGGAGGCTAATAGTGATTTCAGGCTGTTCAGTTTTTCCAAAGCCGATCCTGAGACATTAAAAAGCGGCCCTAATTTCTCGATGGCAGCTTCCGAAATTCCCTTGGCACGCATTTCATCCTTCACCTTCTCCACTCCTATCTTATCCAACTTGTCCAGGGCCACGGTGAAATCGATGAGCTTGTCTTCTTCACCGATCACTTCAGCAATTCCGCTGAGGATCTTGCGGTTGTTCATCTTGATTACCGTATTTCGCAAGCGAAGATTGGTAAACACCGAATCGTACAATTGTACCAGTTCTACTTCCTGCCACAGCGATTTGCTCCCTACCACATCGGCATCACACTGATAAAATTCCCTGAATCTTCCTTTCTGTGGCCGGTCGGCTCTCCATACGGGTTGTATCTGGTAGCGTTTGAAGGGAAAGGTGATCTCATTCTGATGTTGAACAACGTATCTCGCAAAAGGCACGGTAAGGTCATAGCGAAGTGCTTTTTCGGAGATTTTCGAAGTAATGGCCGCACTGTCCTTTGCAGCCAGTTCCTCGTCACTAACCTTCTTAAGATAATCACCGCTGTTTAAGATTTTAAAGATGAGCCTGTCCCCTTCTTCCCCATACTTACCCATAAGGGTCTCACTATTCTCAAAGGACGGTGTTTCAATTGGCTGAAAGCCATAGCGCTTGAACGCCTTTCGCATCACATCGAAGATATAATTGCGCTTTACAACTTCCTGCGGATTGAAATCGCGGGTTCCTTTAGGTATGGAGGGTTTGGATGCCATTATTAGTTTACGGGTAAATTAGTATTTTGGAATTTTGGTATTACCAAAACAACTGCTGCAAATATCTTAAAATTAATGGTAACTTTATGAGCAGTTTTTAGTCTTATTACAAACTTCAACGCTAAAAGCATGTTTGGACTCTTTAGGGAAAATGTAAGAATCGCACTCGATTCGATCAAGAGTCAGATACTTCGTACCATTTTGACTATTGTGATCATTGGTATTGGTATCTGGGCGCTGGTAGGGATATTAAGTGCCGTGAAGGCTTTGGAAAATACCATTTCCAGTGATTTTGCCTCCATGGGTGCGAATACCTTCAATATTCAGCGTTACGAGTTTGGAGTGAGGGTGCAGCGTGGAAACCAGGGAGAGACACGAAAAATAAACCCGGTGATCAGTTATAACGACGCCAAGGAGTTCCTGGAACGATACGACTTTCCTTATGCACAAACTTCCATTTCTTTCCGCGGAACAAGTTCCGCAGAAATAAAATACGGGAACGAAAAGACCGATCCCGACATCCAGGTGTACGGCATCAACGAACATTACCTCGATAATACCGGTACAAAGGTAGATCGCGGACGTGATTTCACATTTTTCGATATTGAGAACAATAATAAGGTCGCAATGATTGGCTCCGACTTCGTTAATGGGCTTTTCCAGAACGATAACCCCATAGGTAAAACTATAAGTATTCGCGGAGTGAAATTCAAGGTTGTCGGACTTTTGGAGTCTAAGGGTTCCACCTTCGGAAACAACCAGGACCTGAAAGTACTGATACCTATTAAGATCGCCCGGAGTTTGTTTACGCAGTCCAATATCAATTATACATTAAGTGTGAAGGTAGACGACAAGGCCATGATGGCAGGTGCACAGGACGATGCTATTATTACGTTCCGGAATATTCGCGGGCTCAACCCTGTGGAGGAAAATAACTTCGGACTCGAACGCAGCGACGATCTCATCAACCGGATTGCCAGTATTACGGGAGTCCTTGAAGTTTCGGCATGGATCATCAGTATAATTACTATCCTGGGCTCTTCCATTGCACTTATGAATATTATGCTGGTATCGGTGACCGAGCGTACCCGGGAGATCGGGGTGCGGAAAGCCATGGGTGCGAAACGGAAGACCATTTCCACGCAGTTCTTTATAGAGACTATCGTCATCGGGCAGCTGGGAAGTATCCTGGGAATTATCCTCGGGATCGCTACCGGGATTGCCTTTGCGGCTATCTTCGAATTTAAATTCTCCTTACCCTGGGGAGCGTTAATAGGAGCGACAATTATCTCCTTCTTAACCGCAGTGATCGCTGGTTCTTATCCGGCCACCAAAGCCGCCAGGCTGGATCCTATTGAGAGTTTGCGTTACGAGTAGGGAGTCAGAAGTGTTACCCTGAGCGGAGTCGAAGGGTCGGAAGTTAGAAGTTGTCAGTTCGAGTGATTTTCTGAAAGAAAATTGTATCGAGAACCACTTCTCGATACTAATTTGAAATTGCTATCGCATTTCAAATTCACTCGAAGGGATATTGTGATCTGTTATTTATTCAGCATAAAGCAATTCGCGAAAATACTGATACCACTCTCCTTTGCTGATCACGCTGCCCATTTTCAGCAGGTTGAAGATGTCTTCATTCTTATCTTCGGAATACGCTTGTGAAGCTTCAAAGAAATCCACTTCATCGTTCAGGTAATTCTTAAGCAACCATTGAAAGCCTTCGTCGGTGGTTATGTCCCTGGACGTATCGTTCACTTTAATGGCGATGAGTTTCATCTCGGCCTCCTCTATTTTAAAGAGAAACAGTTGTTGCGCGTCGATCTTCTCGAGATACTCGGTATTATTCAAAATCCCTTCCCACACCATATCGCTAAACACATCCAGTTCGGCTTCTGCCACCTCCGGTTTATTCTCTTTAATATCTTTCCATTCATCTGCGGTAATAGACTGAGTGGCAAGAAAACGTGCAAATTCTTCGTGTAATTCCTCGAATTGCTCTTTGGTGAGTCTTAAGTATTTCATGCTGCGGGGAGCGTCGTTGGTTGATCAGTACAAAGGTAATAACAAAAAAAACACCTTCATTGCTGAAGGTGTTTTCCTGTTTTACTTTTCAGTACTATTATTTTTTCGCTTCTGCAATCACATCGAAGGCGAAATTAGTAACCACATCTCTGTGGAAACGAACGGTCGCTTCGTAGTTACCGGTTCTTTTAATAGAACCACCTGCAATGCTGATGTATTTCTTTTCAATAGTAACACCTTCTTTTTCAAGAGCTTCGGCCAGGTCTGCATTGGTAACAGAACCAAATAGCTTGTCACCTTCGCCGGCTTTAGCACCGATCTTAATTTCGATATCGTTCAGCTTGTCGGCTTCTGCCTGCGCATCTTCGATCACTTTCTTTTCTTTAAAGGCACGTTGCTTCAAAGTCTCTGCCAATACTTTCTTAGCAGATGGAGTGGCAAGTACCGCATAACCCTGAGGGATAAGAAAGTTTCTTCCGTAACCATTCTTAACGCTTACGAGGTCGTCTGCAAATCCGAGGTTATCTACGTCTTTTTTAAGTATAAGTTCCATAATCCTGTCTGCTTTTTATTTTAATAAGTCGGCTACATAAGGCATTAAGGCCAGGTGACGTGCTCTTTTAACTGCAACGGCAACCTTACGCTGATACTTCAGCGATGTTCCTGTTAGCCTGCGAGGCAAGATCTTACCTTGCTCATTTACAAATTTCATCAGGAAATCCGGGTCTTTGTAATCAATATACTTGATACCGGATTTTTTAAAACGACAATATTTCTTCGCCTTAGTGGTCTCTATATTAAGCGGAGTAAGATATCTGATCTCTCCGTCTTTCTTTCCTTTCGCTTGTTGCTGTAATGTAGCCATGATTATGCTTTTTGCTTGTTACGGTTTCTTCTTTTTTCAGCCCATGCGATAGCATGTTTGTCAAGCTTTACATTTAAGTAACGCATGATACGCTCGTCTCTTCGGAAATCTAGTTCCACTTCATTGATGGCTTCACCACCAACGGTATACTCGAATAAGTGGTAGAAACCACTTTTTTTGTGTTGGATCGGGTAGGCTAATTTTTTAAGCCCCCAATCTTCCTTCGCTATCATCTTAGCACCTTTAGAAACAAGAAGATCTTCGTATTTCTTAACTGTTTCCTTTATCTGCTCTTCAGATAAAACGGGATTTAAGATGAAAACAGTTTCATAATGATTCATAAAAACTACTTTATAGTATTAAAATAACTCTCAGCGCCTTGCCAAGAGCCTGCAAAAATACTACTTTATTTAGAATTATCAAATATTGAAGAGGGAACTATTTTTAAACTAAAAAACAAAGATTTTTCTTACATAAAAAGATGAAATGGGCAATAATGACGACAAAAGTTAAAAAAACTTGCAGTTCATCGATTTTTTAATTATCATTGCCTTTAAGAAAACAGCTTTATCGTGGACAAACCAATACTTAAATGTGCTATTGTTGATGATTCTACATTACAACGTCTTTCGATTGTAAAGTTAATTGAAAATCATCCCTCACTAGATCTTGTAGCTGAGTACAATAACGCCATTGA
This sequence comes from Flavobacteriaceae bacterium, assembly GCA_013043685.1. Classification (GTDB taxonomy): domain Bacteria; phylum Bacteroidota; class Bacteroidia; order Flavobacteriales; family Flavobacteriaceae; genus Pukyongia. Next base: position 19,892 of record JABDNT010000052.1, read on the forward strand.
AGCCAAGATGGGCCTGGCTACAACCCAAATTGATCTTATCTTCCTGGATATCGAAATGCCTATACTCTCCGGATTCGATCTGCTTGATGACTTAACTCATAAACCGCAGATTATTTTCGTAACCGGTAAAACCAAGTATGCATTTAAAGCTTTCGATTATGACGCGGTGGATTATCTCAGGAAACCAATTTCCAAAGATCGCTTCTTAAATGCCGTTCATAAGGCGATCACCAACTATAAACTGAAAAATGATGAAGGATTCGATGAAGAGGATTTCATTTTCGTAAAAAGCAACCTTAAAAAGCGTAAAGTATTCCTTAATGAATTACGTTACATTGAGGCTCTTGGTGATTATGTCAAGCTTGTTACAGAACACGACGCCCTCGTAGTCCTTTCTACTATGAAAGCCTTCGAAGCCTTGCTCCCTAGCGACCGTTTTCTACGAATTCACAAATCGTATATCGTGAATCTCGATAAAGTGGAACGCTATAACAGCAAAGTGATCGAGCTGGATAAGGAGCAATTACCCCTTAGCCGGAATCGCAAAGCTGAACTGGCCGAAGCCCTTGCCGCTACAATGCGCAACTAATAATTATCTACATCTAAAGTTAACTTCACGGTGGAGAAATCCTTTACCGAATGAAAACTTTGTACCGCCTTGCCAATGAACTCCTTGGTTTTTGGTACCGACTGCTCCTTTGGGATCTTTATGAGCAGGTTTATAATGAACAAATTCCGAATTCGCCCAACCGGTGGCGCCTCCGGGCCTAAAACCTGGTCCTTGAGTCGCGTTTGCAACAAAGCCCCGAACCATACAGCCGCTTTTCGCATCTTGTTATAATTTCGGTCGCGGAAAGTGATCTTTATTGTGCGGTAATAAGGAGGGTATTTGTACTGGTAACGTTGTTCTGCTTCATCTTTATACATCCCGTCATAATCGTGAACACTCACCTGCTGAAGTATCCGATGATACGGGTTATAAGTTTGTATCAACACTTTCCCTCGTTTTTCGGTGCGCCCTGCCCTCCCGGCCACCTGCTGCAACAATTGAAAACTTCGTTCATGAGCACGGAAATCGGGAAAATTCAGCAAATTGTCGGCATTCATCACCCCAACAAGGCCTATATTCCGAAAATCCAGTCCCTTTGCCAGCATTTGAGTCCCCACAACGATGTCTGCCTCCCTGTTTTCAATAGCTTCTATGAGTTTGGAATACGCATGTTTCCCTTTGGTCGTATCCTGGTCCATACGTACCACAGCCTGTGAGGGAAAAAGTTCTTTAACTTCCTTTTCAATCTGTTCGGTTCCAAATCCCTTGGTGTCCAGAGTTTCACTCCCGCAGGCCATGCAGGAAATCAGCATTGCCATATGATACCCGCAATAATGACAACGGAGTTCATTCTTATACTGATGATAGGTAAGGCTTACATCACAATTCGGGCATTGAGGTGATACACCACATGTTGTGCATTCTACGAATGGTGAGTATCCGCGTCGGTTCTGAAATAAAATAACCTGGTCCCCGGTTTCCAGGCATTCTTTCATTTCTTCCAGTAATCTATCACTGAAATGCCCTGTCATACGCTTTTTACGATGCTTTTCCTTTATATCCACCAGTTCTATCTCCGGCATCAGCACGTCACCATAGCGGCGGGTTAGCTTCACATGCCCGAACTTACCGGTTTGGGCGTTGTACGAACTTTCCAGGGAAGGTGTTGCCGAACCTAACAAAGTCTTTGCTCCGTGTAAATTCCCCAAGACCACCGCAGCGTCCCTGGCATGATAGCGTGGTGCCGGACTGTATTGTTTGAAACTGGGTTCATGGGCCTCGTCCACAATAATAAGCCCTAAACTGGAGAAAGGAAGAAATAATGCCGAACGTGCCCCAATAATGATCTGGGCTTTGGATTTTCCATTCAGGACATTGTTCCAGACCTCCACCCTTTCGTTCAAAGTATATTTGGAGTGATACACGGAGATACACTCTCCAAAATAATGCTGTAACCTGCTAATAAGCTGGGTGGTAAGCGCGATCTCAGGCAACATATACAGTACCTGTTTGCCGGTTTTAAGCAACTCGGAGATCAATTCAACGTAGATCTCGGTCTTCCCGCTGGAAGTAACCCCATGCAGCAAGGTCACTTCATTTTCCTTAAAACTTTCTTTAATTTCTGAAAGCGCCTGGACCTGAGCCTCGTTGAGTTCTTTTGTATCAGCTCCTTCGGGACCCGTATATTGTACCCGATCCTTCTGAATGAAATACTCTTCAATAATCCCTTTCCCAATAAGGGTTTTTAAGACGGAAGCATTCGAATTGCTCTTCTTCTGAAGTTGTACCGAACTCACAGGTTTATTCTGTTGTGCGGTAAGCATAAATAGGGTCATGAGCACTTCTTTCTGTTTCGGCGCCCTGGTTAGGGACTCTAGCAGGATTTGCAGGTTGTCTTCCGAAGCGAACTCAGGGGCGAGACGAATATACCGAACAATTTTAGGCGTATACTTTTCGAATACAGTTTCTTCTACTTCGATCACCTCTTTCTGAAGCAATTGCTGAATGACCTTCACCACATTCCTTCGGTCCAAAATAGACCGAACGTCGTTAATATGCAGCGACGATTGATGCTGCAAGGCTTCATAGACCAGGAATTCTTCATCCGAAAATACTGAATCAGTTAAGTTATTTTTGGAAACCAGTCTGATAACCGTTTCACTTTCCAGTAAAAAAGCACTGGGTAGCGCTGCCCTGATCACTTCTCCCAGGGTACACATATAATAGGACGCCATCCATTCCCAGTGTTTCAGTTGAAAGGAATTAATAACAGGTTCCTCATCAAGGATCTGGTCTATCGACTTGGTCTCATAGCTTGTAGGGGCCTGCTGATGCACCCTGTATACAATACCCGTGTACACCTTGGATTTACCAAATGGGACCGCAACCCGCATCCCTTGTCTAAGGAACCTGGCTTCATCCACATTCACCGAATAGGTAAAAGTTTGCTTTAAGGGAATTGGTAAAATAACATCGATAAAGTACACGGTATAAAAGTAAAAAAGGCCGTTCACAAAATGAACGACCTTCAAAAGCGTTTATAAACAATTTTATTCTGCCCTGAACCAGTACTGCGTCCTTCCCAGGAGTGAAAAACCAATATAGCCTCTCACTTTCAGCTTATCTTCTTCCTCGAGTTCGATATAACATTTATACAATTTTCCGCTCTCCGGATCCAGGATCTTTCCACTGTTGTACTCATCTCCGTCTTCTTCCAGGCCTCTAATGATGGTAAGCCCCAGGATAGGTTTGTCCTCATCCTCTCCTTCGCAATTCCTGCAGGTAGCATTCTGCCTTCCATCTACCAGGATCTCGACCACTTTCCCATAGACCCTTCCATTCTCTTCATAGATCTCGACGATTGATTTTTCCTCCCCGGTATTGTCGTCGATGGTTTTCCATTTGCCGGTCACTTCTTGTGAACTAACAACGACCGAGCATAATAAGGCAGTAATGATAAATAACTTTTTCATAGTATTATTCTTCGGGTTGACGCTTTTCCTTTAACCGCTGCAGGGAAATATTCAGCTCGAATCCCAGCAGTAATAAGTTGGAGTTGATCCAAATATAAAATAACATGATCATTAAAGCTCCTATAGAACCGTATAACTCATTATAATTGGAAAAATTGTTTATGTAAATACCAAATAAATAGGTAGTTAGCAAAAATAATAAGGTGGTCATAAGTGCTCCTATCGAGAAAAAACGGGTGTGTCTGCCTTTTTTCACTCCGAAATGATACAATCCTGCAATTATCACATATACCATGCCCACAAACACCACAACCTGGAATACATTTATCCAGAAAATATCGTCGGATATAAAATCACTTCCTTTCAACTCGCTGATAATATATTCCCCATACAGGATCACACCAATTGTGACCAGCATCAGCACCGATAAGCAAATTGCCACGGCGATCGAAATAAAGAACTGCTTAAAAAAAGCGCGGTTGATCTTCACCAGGTAGGAACCTTCAAAAGCACTAAAAATAGCATTCACGCCATTCGCCGCAAGGAATAGCGACAGAAAGAGCACAAAATACGTTAACCCGGTTCGCTGATTAATCGCAATATCCTCGATCACCGGGTAGAAGAAATCGTGGGTCTTTGGGGGTAATAACTCTTCAATAAACGTGAGAAACCGCTGCTGAAATCCTTCCACTTTTATGTAGGAGATAAGGTTCAGAATAAAAAGAAGGAAAGGGAATATGGCGATAAAAAAACTGTACGCAATGGAACTGGCCCTGGAAGAAAACGTACCCTTAATTATTCCGGTGATATAAATCTCCAGGAGGTCGTAGAGTGAGAGTCCGTTAAACCCGGGAAGAATAATTCGCCTGAATATCCTTACTATGACATTGATCACGGGAATGCTAAGCAACTTCTCCTCTACTTCTTTGCTCATTTAAACCGCCTTTAGACTAAGATCCATATTGTGTACCGAATGCGTTAAGGCACCACTGCTTATATAATCCACGCCACATTCGGCATAATGCCTCGCTGTTTCCAGGGTGATCCCGCCGCTGGATTCTGTTTGACACAGATCACCGATTAGTGACACGGCTTTTTTAGTATCCTCATAGTTGAAATTGTCTATCAGTATCCTGTACACTCCTCCGGCATCCAGGATCTGCTGAATCTCCATCAGGTTGCGTGCTTCACAGATAATCTGCAGGTTTAGTTTCTGATCCTTTAAATAGGCTTTGGTTTGTTGGATGGCCTTCTCGATCCCTCCACAGAAGTCAATATGATTATCCTTCAGCATGATCATATCGTACAACGCAAATCGATGATTCTCTCCTCCCCCTATCTTCACCGCCCATTTCTCGAGCGCCCGAATTCCGGGTGTGGTCTTACGGGTATCCAGGATCTGTGTTTTGGTCCCTTCCAGTAACTTCACATATTTGTTGGTCTTTGTCGCAATGGCACTCATGCGCTGCATGGTATTCAGGACGAGGCGCTCTGCTTTAAGTATAGATTGCGAACTCCCTGAAACATAGAAGCAGATATCACCATTTGAAACTTCTGTTCCATCCGGGATTTTAATATCCATCTTCAATCCCGTATCCACAAATTCGAACACCTGGCGCGCGAAATCCACCCCGGCGATTATACCCTCATCCTTCACCAGGAGTTTGGCAGTTCCTTCGGCATCTTCCGAAATACAGGCCAGGGAGCTGTGATCCCCGTCACCCACGTCCTCCCGTATCGCATTTGCGATAATGAGGTCGATCTCCTTTTGGAATTGTTTTTTACTAATCATGACACGAATTCTTTCAGCTAAAATACTAAAAGAAGAATGAAGTTGGAAGCGTTAAGGAAATAGTACCTTTGCAGAGACAAGCCCAATAAACGCTATATGAAAATAACCTTGCTCGCTATTGGAAAAACGGATAACCGCGAACTGCAGCAATTGATCGACGAATACCAGCGCCGACTCATACGCTACGTACCGTTCTCCTTCGAAATCATCCCGGATGCCCGCAATACCAAAAACCTGAGTGAGGCGCAGCAAAAACAGGTGGAAGGTTCCGAAATTCTGAGGAAAGTTCAGACTTCCGATCATCTGGTGCTTCTCGATGAAGAGGGTAAAAGCTTCAGCTCGGTAGAATTTTCGGCCTACCTGCAGAAGCAAATGAACAGCGGACTAAAAAACCTGGTATTCGCTGTTGGCGGGCCATATGGTTTTAGTGAAGAAGTGTACCAACGGGCAAACGGGAAAGTTTCGCTTTCAAAAATGACCTTTTCCCACCAAATGGTGCGTTTGTTTTTTGTGGAGCAATTATACCGTGGATTTACCATCCTTCGGAATGAACCGTATCATCACAGGTAGCTATTTCAGTCTGTCTAAATTCCTCCGAAGCTTAAATTACAATTTAAAAACCTTCCGGATCCACCAAAGCTTGGAATTGCTTAAAGGCGCATATTTAATGTTCAATTCGAACCAGGTAGGCTTACTGAGTATTCCCTTGTAGTGGGAGAACGTCCTGAATCCAGCTTCCCCGTGATATTTACCCATTCCACTCGACCCAACACCTCCAAAAGGAAGATTGGGGTTGGTGATTTGCATAACAGCTTCATTTATAGCGCCACCACCAAAACTTATCTGCTCCATTACGTCTCGTTTAACTTTATTGTTACTTGAAAAAACATAGCAGGACAACGGCCTGTGCAATGATTTAACCTGCTCAATTGCTTTATCGAGATCAGTATAGGAGATCACAGGTAAAAGTGGCCCGAAGATCTCGTCCTCCATGATCGTATCCTCAAAGGACACATTGCTCAGTAAGGTTGGACTGATCGTTCTTTTGACCCGATCGATCTTTCCTCCAAAAAAGACCTTCTCAGGATCTATCATACTGCTAAGGCGTTCGAGATTTGCGTCGTTAATGATCTGGACATAGTTATTATTATCGATCTCATACTTTCGTTTTTCAATCTCCTTAACGCACAACTCGAGGAATCGATCTTCAATTTTTTCATCCACCAAAATATAATCCGGTGCTATACAAGTCTGGCCGGCATTGAGAAACTTGCCCCAGATAAGACGTTTAACAGTCATTTTCAAATTACAATCCCCGGTGACGAATGCCGGGCTTTTCCCACCCAATTCCAGTGTGACGGGAGTTAGATGCTCTGCCGCAGCTTTGTACACGATCTTACCCACACCTGTACTTCCCGTAAAGAATATTTTGTCGAATTTCTGTTGTAATAGTTCGGTGGTCTCGGGAACTCCGCCTTCCACGACGGTAAAGAATTCCGGGTTGAAATTATTGTTGATCAACTCAGCCATCAGCGCACTGGTACGCCCTGGAATTTCGCTGGGTTTCACGATTACTGTGCAACCCGCTGCAATAGCCGCAATTGCCGGTGCAAGAGAGAGCTGGTAGGGATAGTTCCATGCGCCTATCACCAGAGATACTCCGAGGGGTTCTGGGACTATATAACTTTTAGCAGGGAAATTCAGTAAATTGGTTGATACGCGTTGCCTTTTAGACCAATCATTCATAGATGCCAGGGCGATCCGAATGTCCTTGTTAATGATCTCGAGTTCAGTCGCAACAGTTGCGAATTCCGATTTACTAAAGTCAGCATGAATTGCTTCACAAAGCCTGTCTTCATTATCCTTGAGCAAATTTCTTAGTTTCTTCAGCTGTTTCTTTCTGAAGGAAATATTACGTGTAGTTCCGCTTTTGAAAAAATCGCGTTGCGCTTCAATTATTTTTTTCATCTTTCCGAAGTCCTAAATCTAAATTTAGTGAAATAGTAGGACTTACTTCTACATCGATACAATAAAATAGCGCCCGTTTTAAACGGGCGCTATATACTAGTGGTTATAATGAAGTCTAGTCTTTAATATAATTATTAGCAACGACTTTCTTCATTCCAACACTTCTATCAGTGGTCACTTTAATGAAAAGTACTTCATTTGCCGTGCCACCGAGATCTAACCTGGTAACTGCTCTGCGTCCTTGAGTATAATCAGATTGAGCCGTTTGGATCAATCTACCTCTGATATCGAATACCTCAATTAAGATATTGCTATCGTATTCCAGATTATAGGCAACATTCAGATAATTGTCGAATGGCACAGGATACATTGTGAAATCAAGATTCCAGTCTAATTCCCGTGTTTGATCTACGGATGTTGACGTTGATTCACCAAATGGTGCCGGTGTACAATTAATTGGATCTTCGGTAGATGTATCCGAATTAGGTGCTCCAGGCAATCCGGAACACTCACAAGTCAATTCACAGGTTACTCCATGTGCAATAATCCAGAATGGTCCGGTTACGTCCACATCTTCCAGAGTATAATTTTGAACATAGTTCAAAGAACCGGAATTGAAATTATACTGACCCGGTGCAACTGTTGGTTGACCATTACGCTTGGTAGGATATTTATCACAACCAATATTGATGTGTGCTTCACTCATCACATAATTACCTGTCAATTGATATTCAACATCTACTTCATCATCATAGTACATCACTGTAACGGTACCAACCAGTTCTCCTCGTGAAGTGTCGCAATGTGCGGCACCGGCCCAAAGATCCATAGTATAGGTTCCTTCATCAGCTATATAGTTTGTCCAGCCCCAACGGTTAAAGTTGTAGTCGTCGTCATCCAGGAAACACTGAGACGGCGGATTGTTAGGACTTAACCTAGCAAACGCAGTTTCACAGTTCTCGATCAAGTCGAATTCTCTTATTACAGTAACTGTTTCAGTATCTGAATTACCGCAGTCATCCTCTACATAGAAAGTATATACAGCTTGTTCTGTACAGGTATCCAACATTGTAATTACCGGTCCACCAGACTGTAATGGCCCACCAGTCGCACAGTTATCCGTCCATTCAGCCTCTAAATAAGGAGGGAATTGGTCGTTACATAGTGGTTCTGGTTCCGGAAGGTTCACGATTTCCGGATTTATGGTATCCTCTATCGTATAAGTATAAACCCAGTCATCGGATAATCCGGAACAGTCTGTATACGTCCATGTATAGGTACGCGTACCTCTACAGCCATCAAACACAGTGTTAACTACAGGTCCTGTTGGTACTATAGGTCTGTCACATACATCGGTTACACCAGATGGAGGAGTTGGCTCAGTGGCATCATCGAGACACTGAACATTACTACCATCGTCCATTCCTGCATTAGGAGGCGTGGTGATGTCGATCGTATAGGTATAGGTCCAGTCATCGGTACCCTGACCCGTACAATCGGTATATCGGTAGGTCCACACCACGGTACCCTCACAGGTCACCGGATCTGGCGTAGAAGTCGAACCAACCAGTACCGGGATCACATCTCTTCCACAGGCATCTTGTACTGTGGCAGGTGGCCCAGGATCTACTGCTTCGGCAGGACATTCGACCGTAGAAGACTCATCCATGGGTGCCGTAACTCCCTGCGTATAATCGATCGTATAGGTATAGGTCCAGTCGTGGTTGAAGACACCGCAACTTTCTGCATAATTCCATGTGTAGATTATCGTTCCTTCACAACCATCATACGTGCCTCCAGTAGTTGGACCAGTAGGTGTGATAGTTACACCACATGCATCCATCACAGTAGGAGGTGTAGGCATGTCGCTAGGCGCACATTCTAAAGTACTCCCTGTATCCGCGGGAACTGTAAAATCCTGCACTTCTTCAACCGTAAACGTGCTGGTGCAGGTTTCAAAATTAGGACAATTGTCACTAACCTCATAGGTGACCGTTATAGTGCCTCCGCAACGATCGGGAGCCTGTAGTGAATTAATGTCTACAGGGTTTCCATTTACCAGAAAAATTTCAGTTACAGGCTCTTCACCACCGGTGAAAGTAAATTGACTCTTCCAATTGTCAAATGCAAGATCAATCTCGGCTTGCGACTGGCATGCCGCCTGCACATCGTTTTCAGGACACGAAATAAATACATCAGGACAACCTAATTCACATTCTTTAACCTTAAAGTTCAGTGAACCATTTGTAGGCGTGTCCCAAAATAATGCGATATAATAAATATTGTATACATTCTCTGCGATGACTGCATTTTCATTAAGCCATGGCTCGTACTGATTAGCATTGCTACCTATAACCAGGTTGGATGAATCAAAACTATCGCAACGCGCAGGATCCGTAAGGGCGGCCTCAACCGTTGCATAATCACCTGGAACAGTGACACTTCCTGCATGAAAAAGCCACCATGAATCGACAGCGCCTACTCCTTGTATCTTAGTTCCTTTAACCGTAGGCGGTGTTGCAAAAACGATCCACTGTAGATAAGTACCCGTATTGTACTGACCTCCGCTAAATAACTCGACAACAGAAGCATCGGCTGACGCATATGTGCTTGCGGCCGAACTTGCTGCATCCGCATTTACTCCGCATCCATCAGTGTCGGCAGCATTAGTACAGTTAATCAATCCTGTTTGCACTGCTCCACTATTCGAACAATATAATTTAGCATTACAAGGATCTGGACCATTAGCTCCTGAAGCGGCGGGAGTCGGCAAACAACTCATTTCAGTACACTGCGCTTCAATAGTATTAATGGAAGCCAAAAGAAACATCAATATCGTTAGATGTATGATGTTTAGTTTGAAATAGGGATTCCTGATTTTTTTACCCGGTAGAATAGATTCCAAAGAATTAATGGATTCCTTGAAAGAGTAGAATGAACTCATATCACTTATGTTTTGTTAGTTGTTATATACCACAACCACATAAGGAAATTAAGTAACGCAAAGATTCCGTTAGAATCTTATAGTGTAAATTTAGAGGCTATTATAACATCAAATCCAATAAGCCTATAAGCGAATTACATTTGATTTAAATCTCAAATTAAGGCACCTTTGAATGTCACACTAAAATTTTCGCCCTTAATCATATTTAATCGGTCAAAAGCCAGTTTTTATGTATTTTCCTACAAAAAATTTGTCAAATAGGGCTCTTACAGGGATTCTTTTCCTTGGATAGTGAAAATTGAAGTAAGAAAGCATTAAATTGAATCAACCATGACAAGTATAAAGCAACGGATTAGGTGTAGCAAGGCTATTAAGTTTAACCTTTTCCTTTCTTCCTATTGAGCACCTTGTACTCTTCGTAACATTCACTTATCGCATCCAGTATCTGAAGATCACTGGCCGTCCTGATAAAATCGGCCGAATAATTACATCGATTCACAATTTCATCAATATCAACACGCTCCAGCTGCAGAACCGCCATGAGCGTTTCACGGTCATACTTACCGGCAAGAAGGTTTCGAATCTCATCGTCTTCCTTCATTTGCCGCAGCTTCCGCATCTGTTTGGGTCTCTTTCCGAAGATATTATATAGGAAATCTGCCGGGTTGAAAATGGCGCTTAAAACACTGCTCACGGCTCCGGGTTTGGTCTTGCCACCTTCATATCCCGTGCTTAAACCGGATATCCGGTAGCGATAGTTATCGTAAATTGGGATTAGCTTGGCATCTACTTCAACATACCCGGTAAGCTCTACAGGACGGATTACAACCTCTTCAAGTGCGATTCCCAACTCCGTCATTTTAATGCGGATATCCCCATACTTCATCCAGTCGTTGGTCACACGAACTCGAATGGATTTAAATCCGAGATAACTGAAATACAGCGTGTCATTCACAGCAGCCTTGATCCGGAATTTTCCCTCTGCATCCGAACTAGCCCCTTTTACACTATTCAGATTTACGATATTCACATTTTCAAGTGGTTGATCAGTCGCATCATTCAGAACCGTACCATTGATAACCGTATCGTCCTGAGCATATGCAAACGAGCATGAAATGAGAAGTAGTAGGATAAGTAATTTCTTCATAGCCTTGAGATCGTAAATGTACGTAAATAGACCTAAAAATCACGCCAAAGTTGTATCTACGACCTTAAATTTAAGACACTCTTAACGTCTCCTGCGTCTTCCTCCGGTTCCTTTTTCACTCGGACCTCTTTTTTTTCTGCGGTTTTTTCCTTTGAATTTGGAACTATCGTTACCGAAGGAGCGCCCTTTTTTCTTAAAGTCCCGTCTGCCTTTCCTGGAAGGCCTTCCCCCTCCTTTTCGTTTACCGTCCTTCGATATCTCCACGGTGATCTGCCTTCCGTTCAGTTTAAAAGATTCGAAAGCATGTAGCACCATATCCTTGTGCTTTTCATCTACATTAAAGAATGAAAAGCTATCCATGACATCCACCTTATAGAGATCGTCTTTCCCCAATTGCAGCAGATCGCGGAGGAAGTCTTTTAACGACATCCAGTCGAAATCATCCTTTCCACCTAGATTTATAAAGAAACGAATACTAGGCGAATCGGAGCCCCTGTCGCTGTCACCGGCAGCGATACTAAGGTCTTTCGAATTTTTATAGTAATTGTAGAAACGGGTGAACTCTACCGAGAAAACTTTCTTGATCAATTCTTCTTTACTGAATTCGGTAAGTACTTCATTGATCCCGTCAAGGTACGGATCGATATCGTGATTTACTTCAGTATCCTTTATACTACTAGCAAGATGAAAGAGCTGTTTTTCACAGATCTCCATACCTGATGGAATCTCCTTTTGTTCAAACTTCTTCTGAATGATCTTTTCGATCGTCCTTATTTTACGGTGTTCACTTTTGGAAACGATCACCATGGATACCCCACTCTTCCCTGCCCGTCCGGTTCTCCCGCTGCGGTGAGTATAGGTTTCTATCTCGTCGGGTAACTGGTAATTGATCACATGGGTAATATCTTCCACATCGATCCCGCGGGCAGCGACATCGGTGGCGACCAGCATCTGGATCTGTCTGGTACGAAACGATTTCATTACCATGTCTCGTTGATTCTGACTCAGATCTCCATGTATCGCTGCTGCATTATAACCATCTTCAATCAACCTTTCAGCAACTTTTTGAGTGTCCCGCTTGGTTCGGCAGAAAACAACGGAGAAAATATCCGGGTTGGCGTCCGCCAGTCTTTTCAGGGCAGCATATCGATCCCGGGCATTTACCAGGTAATATTCGTGAGATACATTTTCTGCTCCTACATTTTTGGTCCCCACCGAAATTTCGATAGGCGTATGCATGAACTTCCTGGCGATGGTGGCCACCTCTTTAGGCATGGTGGCACTGAAAAGCCATGTGCTTTTATCCTCGGGTGAATGTGAAAGTATATCGGTAATGTCCTCATAGAATCCCATGTTGAGCATTTCATCGGCCTCATCGAGGACACAATATTCTATTTTGGAAATATCGATCATCCCACGGCCGATCATATCTTTCATTCTGCCAGGAGTAGCAACAATGATCTGTGCACCTTTTTTGATCTTCCTGGCCTGGTCTGTAATACTGGCACCGCCGTAAATAGCAACAACATTGAGTCCGTTAACATACTTTCCATATGCTACAAGTTCATTGGTGATCTGCAGGCAGAGCTCGCGTGTTGGAGATAAGATAAGTCCTTGTGTTGTTCTGCTGTCAGCATTTATTTTCTGAAGCATTGGAAATCCGAAGGCGGCTGTTTTACCGGTACCGGTCTGTGCCAGAGACACCAGATCGGTTTCCTGGTCTAAGAGAATAGGAATTGTTCTTTCCTGAACTTCCGATGGGGATTTAAAACCCAAATCGGATATGGCTTGAAGAAACTGGTCCTCCAATCCTAATGATTGAAATGTAGGCATATGAATGTTTTACCTGTTAGTGCGTTGTCCTGAAGCTAACGACAGATAAAACCCTACGCTTCCTTTGCAACGCTTCCTCACCCTGAGGAATCGGCGGCAAAGATAAGTTTTAATTACGGATGGGCTAACAATTAAAGAATAATGTTTATTTAGATCACTGATTATCAATGCTTTTTTACATCCGAAGATACGTTATGAGCTGTCTTATCGCATTTCCTCTATGGCCTATTTCGGTTTTACGAGATAATGACATCTCCGCAAATGTCTTCTCAAATCCGTCCGGTTGGAAAATCGGATCGTATCCAAAACCACCTTCTCCGCGAGGGGCTTCAATGATTCTACCGGGACATAATCCGGTAAACAAATGTTCTTCACCGTTCATTATAAGCGCGATCACCGTTTTAAAACGTGCAGCTCTGTTCGTTTCCTTCTGAAGGGCCTCCAGCAATTTTCGGTTGTTGGAATCGGCATTTTTCTCAGGGCCAGCATAGCGAGCACTGTATACTCCCGGGGCATTGTTCAATGCAGCAACCTCAAGGCCGGAATCATCTGCGAAACAATCAATTCCGAAATGATCTTTTACGTATCTGGCCTTCAGCAACGCATTTCCCTCTATGGTCTTTTCTGTTTCGGCAATGTCGTCGAAGCAATTGATATCACTCAAACTTAATAACTCAACATGATCAGGCATTTGAGCCTTAACTTCTCTGAATTTGTTTTCGTTGTGTGTGGCAAATACAAGTTTCAATATAGTAGTTCGGTATTTTAATATGTTAGTAAGATGGTAGGAGATAGTTATTGCGAGTGTAACGAGAAATCTCAAAAAGAGCTTTCACTTCGAAGCAATATGATCGTTTTGACAGTTTTTGTTCCAGACTCTTGATTCTTGATTCCTGGTTCTATACTCCTGGCTCTATACTCCTGGCTCCTGTTTCTAAATTCTAATTCCGGCTGTGCAGCGCAACTCTATTCCCTTCCGAATCGATAAAAACCCCCATAAAGCCATGTTCCGGTGAGATCTGAGTTTTAGGCTGGTAGATCGTCCCGCCGGCAGCTTCTATTCTGTCCAGCTCTATTTGCACATCCTTGCTGTGAATGTAAACAAGAGTGCCTTCCTGGCTCGGAATGTAAGTTTCATGTTTTATTAAAGTCCCCGTAGCTCCCGGGATGGCTTCAGCATTTTCCGAAAACGGGAACCATCCCATCTGAACCCCACCGAAGTCAACAAGTTTCAGCTCCACATCTAATACTGCTTCGTAAAAATTTATTGCCCTGTTCATGTCTGTTACCGGTATCTCAACCCATGCAAAAATGTTGTGTTCCATAATAGTAGTTTATTTGTGTATTTGCTATTGAGTTCTACTGAAATCCTCCGTAATCAGGATTCAAGTATTCTTTTCAGATCGCCTAGTCCTTCTTCAAAATCCTTTCCAACGGCCTTATCCATATTCATGAACATCATGATCACATTAAAAGGAACTTTGTTTACGCCTGCAAACCCCCAGGTCACTCTTGTGCCTCCTTCCGCTTCATCCACCTCTATATAAGCATCACTTTGAGATTTCCATGGTTTGAAAAAGCGTAACTCGGTTTCAAGTCGCTTATTTTCTTCAATGCTTATAATTTCCTGCTCGCCGGTTCCCACATCTTTATTGCCTTCCCAATGTGAGACAAAACCCACTGTTCCGTCATCGCCGGTAAAGGTCTGTTTCATATCAGGGTCCTTCTTTTTCCACGGTGACCATTCATCTTGATTTTTTACATATTTGATATACTTGAAAACGTCAGGCAGAGCCCTGTTTATAACAATACTTCTGTTCAAATGATATTTTTTTGGTGCAGCGATCATGAGAATAATGAAAATCGCTACAATTGCCCCGAGAATACTTAAGAGAATATACATAACTATTTGATTTTTAGTTAGTCTAACAAATTACTAATTTTTATTCTTATAATAATGATCTATGATCGCTTCTACGCTTTTAATCGATCGTTTTGTCCATTCCATTTCCAATTTTCTTTTTTCCTCTTCCGTAAGTCGCCAATCAATATTTTGTTGCCTCATCCGAGTTACCACTTCCTGAAGAACGATGGCAGCGGAAACAGAGATATTCAAACTCTCGGTGAATCCGTACATCGGAATTTTTAAAAACCCGTCCGCACCATCCAGCACTGTCTCGCTAAGTCCAACATCCTCTTTCCCAAAGAAGAAAGCAGTTTTTCTCCTCACATCGAAATCCTGTAACATCATGGAATCATTGTGAGGTGTTGTAGCGATCAATTGGTAACCTTCCCTTTTCAGTTTATCCATACATTGTACAATAGTATTATAACGATGCAGGTTCACCCATTTCTGGGCACCCATGGCAATTTCCTTATCCACGCGTTTTCCTTCCAACTCCTCCACCACATGCAGATCCTGTATACCGAACACATCACAAGAACGCATTACTGCACTGGTGTTGTGCAACTGATAAACATCTTCCGTCACTACGGTAAAGTGACGGGTACGTTCATTAAGCACCTCCCTGAACAATTGTTTGCGGCGTTCGGTAAGATAGGTTTGTAAATATTCGAATAGAGCTGAATCCAATAAATAAAGTTGTTTGGGCTAAGATAATTTTTTTCTAAAAAAGCAGATTTTCAATTACATTTAAGCTATGAAAATTTCAATATTAACGGGTGCTGGAATGAGCGCCGAAAGCGGCTTAAAAACTTTCAGGGACAGCAATGGCCTTTGGGAAGGACATGATGTAATGCAGGTAGCTTCTCCACAAGGTTTCGCCCGGAATCCCGAATTAGTGCTGGAGTTTTACAATCAGAGACGCAGGCAACTGCTACAGGTGAATCCAAATAAGGCTCATATTGCCTTGGCAGAATTGGAGGTCGACTATGAAGTAACGATCATTACTCAAAATGTAGACGATCTTCACGAAAGAGCCGGAAGTAAACAAGTTGTGCATTTACACGGTGAACTGCTGAAAGTAAGAAGCACTTTTGATGAAAACCTAATATTGGACTGGCATGACGACCTTAACCTGGGGGATCTTTGTGAATTCAATCACCAACTACGCCCACATATAGTCTGGTTTGGAGAAGCTGTACCAAAGATGGATGTTGCTATCGATTATGTACAGGATTCAGACATCATCCTTATCGTGGGCACCTCCATGCAGGTATATCCGGCGGCCGGACTTATCCAGTACACAAGGTCCGACGCCCATGTCTATTTTGTAGACCCTAAACCGGCCATGCATAGTTCCGATCGAATTACTGTTTTGGCCGAATCAGCTACCTCGGGTGTGCCTAAAGTCATAGAAATGATAAGAAAAATGCATTCCTGATGACTAATTCGGAGCTAAAAAAACAACTTAGTTACCATCGCGCTTATCGCGATAACAGGTTAAAAGCAGCAGAATGGGTGATAGATAATCCAGACTGTATCCCTGAGCTGCTGCGATATTGCTTCGAGGATACTTCGGAGCTGTCGTACAAAGCCGCCTGGGCATTCGAGTTTGTCTTCATCGAGGATCCCGGATACCTGTACCCGTATTTCGATTATTTCTTCGAAAAGCTGCCAACAGTGAAACTCGATCAGATCGCACGGCCTATGTCACATATCTGTGAGCGGTTGTGCATTCGTTATTATAAAAAGCCGGATACCGAACTTCGCAATTATCTCACTGAGGAACACAAAAATATTATGACCGAATGTGCTTTCAACTGGCTCATCACCGATCAAAAAGTAGCTTGCCAGGTAAGGGCCATGACCTGCCTGTATTACCTTGGTACTCAATTCGACTGGATCCATCCGGAATTGGAACAGATTCTGCAGGAGAGAATACATTCGGGCAGCGCCGGTTATAAATCTCGGGCGAAGAAAACCTTACAGCAAATTGCAAAAAAGCGTTAGGGCATTCAGTGGATTCGTAATTTCGCTCATTTGTTGATTCTTAATTCTTGACTCCTGCCTCCCGACATCCAACTTCTGACTTCTCACTTCCGTCTTCCCACAAGAAACCTTATCTTTGCGTCTTTAATTATGCAACCTATGTCATCCCGCGCACTTCAGGCAATTTCTCCTATCGACGGACGATACGCATCCAAGACCCAATCCCTTGTGCCCTTCTTTTCGGAAGAGGCGCTCATCAAATACCGGGTTCAGGTAGAGATCGAATATTTCATTGCCTTGGTAGAATTACCATTACCTCAATTGAAAGAATTCGACAGCAGTTTATTTGCCGATCTACGAAGATTGTACACTGAATTCTCTTCGGAAGATGCACAGCGTATCAAAGATACCGAGATGGTTACAAATCACGATGTAAAAGCCGTTGAATACTTTATCAAAGAAGAATTTGATGCACTGGGCCTGGAGCAATACAAGGAGTTTATCCATTTCGGATTGACGTCGCAGGATATAAATAATACCGCCATTCCCTTATCCCTGAAGGACGCCATGAACGAAGTATTCGTTCCGGGATTCTTTGAAGTGAAGGATAAACTAAAGGAACTGGCTGGTGAATGGGCCGATGTTTCCATGCTTGCAAGAACGCATGGTCAGCCTGCATCTCCAACACGCCTTGGTAAGGAGATAGAGGTATTTGTTGTGAGATTGGAAGAACAATTCGACTTACTTAACGATATTAAAAGTGCGGCGAAATTTGGCGGCGCAACGGGCAATTTCAATGCGCACAAAGTAGCCTATCCGGAAATTGACTGGAAGGCTTTCGGAACCGAGTTCGTACAGGAAAAACTGGGATTACATCACTCCTTTCCCACCACACAAATAGAACATTACGACCATATGGCCGCATTGTTCGACTGTCTAAAACGTATCAACACTATCTTGATCGACCTGGACAGGGACATTTGGACCTATGTGTCTATGGACTACTTCAAACAGAAGATCAAAAAGGGCGAGATAGGTTCATCTGCTATGCCCCATAAAGTGAATCCTATAGACTTTGAGAATAGTGAGGGGAACCTGGGTCTGGCAAATGCCGTATTCGAGCATCTTTCGGCGAAGCTTCCCATTAGTCGTTTACAACGTGACCTTACCGATAGTACCGTACTACGGAATATAGGCGTACCTATGGGACATACCATTATCGGTTTTCAATCCACACTCAAAGGATTGAACAAATTGCTTTTGAACGAAGCCAAGTTCAAAGAAGACCTGGAAAACAACTGGGCGGTGGTCGCAGAGGCCATCCAGACCATTCTGCGACGAGAAGGCTATCCAAATCCCTATGAGGCTTTGAAGGGGCTCACAAGGACAAATGACGCGATCACCCGCGATTCCATTCAGGATTTTATCGGGACGCTGGACGTCTCAGAAGAAATAAAAGAAGAGCTTCGAGCCATTAGCCCGGCGAATTATACTGGGATTTAAAAAAGGCCCGGAATTACTCAGGCCTCTTATTCGCGGCCTGCTCCAGTATACTTGAAGATCTCTGGCCGACTTGCCATTGTTTTGGGGATAGATAAACAAATAGCAATTCTCATGTAGTGCTAATTTATGGTTAAGCCATTGTTTATCTGGCACTTGAAATTTGGTTTTCGATAAAAAACAAAAAAGGCTCCTCGAAAGGAGCCCTAGTAGGCTTCGACCTATCTCATCTCGTGAGGTCTCTGGTCGATGGAAGGTTTTAATTGCGGGGAACTATATTAACCCCTTCCGATTGTTATATTTCAAATTATATTCCAAAGTGGTACAAATGATCCCGTAGCACATTGGTTTTCGACCTAAAACAAAAAAGACCCCCCGAAAGGGGCCTTTATATTCTACAACCTACCTCATCTCGTGAGGTCTCTGGCCGACGGGAAGGTTATAATTGCGGGGATCTACATTATACCCTTCCAAAGTATTATACTCGAAGTTAAATCCAAAAGATTGAAAAACAATGACTTGAAAATCTGTTTTCGACCAAAATAAAAAAAGGCCCCACGAAATGAAGCCTTTTTCCTACAATATAAATTTTTTAGTCTGCTATTTCATCAATTAGCTCAGTGTTATTGTCGGTTTCACCTCCGCTTTCACTGAAAATATCACCTATACCATTTAAAGCCGATACATCGAAGTCGCCGCTATTAATTGAATTCATTAATTTAAGCATCTGTCCCGGTTTCATATTGTCTCCCAGCAAACGGAACACCGCAAAACCTCTTTCATCATCACTTGCAAAGATGATCACTTCGTCGATCGCATCTTCTTCTCCAAGGTACTTCATCGTCATCATACTTCCGTTAGAGCTAACCTTACCTAATAACACATACTTCTCGTTATCTAGTATTTTCGCTAATTCCGCACGCTCCGCCGTATAATCTTCCGCATTCTTTCCTTTCAGGGGAAATGCTACTACATTTACTTTCTTTATCGTCTCTAAGATCTCCTTCTGTTCTTCGGTGAAATCGGCATCATCACTCTCCAGTAGACTGGTTGCTATATCCACTTTTAGGAATTTATCGTCATCCTGTTTGTCCACAAGGTATCGCTGCAGCGATGATCCGTCTGCACAGCTAACCAATGAAATTGCTGCCAGGCTTAGTCCTACAATAAATCGTACGAGTACCATATTACTGTTTGTTTTCAATTTTCTTCAACTCATCACTACCAGGTACATTCAGATCTTTAGTGAGTTTTGATATTTTCTTAAGATCGATATTACCTGTGATACTCATGATCATAGAACCTTCTTTACCGTCAATGTCACCCTCCATGAACATAAGCAATTCACTTACATAACTTGAACTCTTGCCTTCTTTTGAGTAAAACTTGATATTCTTGCCTTCATCTTTCACTCGCATCAATTCATTAAGACCTTTGGCAGAGCTGACATACTTCTTAACATCAGCAGTCATTCTGCTGGCGATATCGGCATTTTCTGTAACAAAGATTTTTATGTTATCCAGGTTATTCACCAGTTCCAGGTATTCTTTTACCTCAGGATCGTCACTTTCAAGATCGATCTCGGCCAATAACTTGAACATATTCTTGGTAACCACAATTGAGGTCACATCCTTTTCACCTTCATACGAATCGAAGGTTTGAGCTGACCCGATAAAAGGCACCAGCATTACTAACATTACTATAACTAACTTTTTCATTATTCTTGTCTTTAAGGTTATTACTTTAAAATTCTGTTTTTCGTTTCTGTAAATTGATTGATATACTTAATATTCGAGGATCCTTTTGTGAATTCGTTTAAGAAAACCACATTTTCGGTTCCTTTATTTAGGTTTGAAGAAAGCAGCATCATGGCTTCTTTGGTTTCCTTGATAGCTGCAAGAGCTTCTTGTTCTTCATCGGTCAGGCCTGAATTAGAGAATACTATACTACCTACCGTAACGGCTACCAAAAAAGTTGCGGCGATACTGTACCACCAGCCCTTGATCCTGAATCCGGATTCCGGAAGTGTTACTTCCTTAACCGATACTTCCTCTTTGGCTTGCACGAAACCCTGGAATATAGGTGTGTATGATTCAAGATGTGCTGCTACATTACCCTTGGTAAAATAGTCTCTCAAGGTTCCTTCTTCCGCCAGGGTGGTATTCCCTTCGAAATAAGCGTCCAATAACCTTTCAATTCTAGCTGATTCCATAATTGTACTTTTTAATCATTTCTTCTCTTAATACTTTCCGAGCCCGCGATAAGGCGACACGGATGGCTGTTTCATTACTTTCGAGCATTTCGGCAATTTCTGCAAATTCATATTGCTCTACATCCCTAAGCTGAACGATCATTCGCTGTTGTTCCGGTAGGGTTTCCATAATCTGAAAAACCAGTGAAACTCCATCAATCGCCTCTACCTTTCTTTCAACATTATCGGAATTCTGAAAATTGCTATGCACGATCTTCATATTTCCGGCTTGTTTCGATTTTAAGCGATCAAGGCAAAAATTCTTGGTCATCGTCATCGCAAAGGCTTCAGGGTTCTTATAGTTCCCGATCTTATCCCTTCCCTTCCATAATTTCAAATAAATCTCCTGAACGGCATCTTCAGCTTCATCATTCGACACCAGCAATCTCTTAGCAAGCCGGTATAGCTTGTCTTTAAAAGGCATTACAGTAGTTAAAAACTCCTTCTGCTTCATGGTATTATTGGTTAGTGAACCTGCAATTGCTATGCCGTTCTTATATCTCGACGAACCTCATCCAATTTTGTTACAAATTAGTTGAACTTTCGCAATAATGTCCCTATTTTCGGAGTTTACAAGTTAGTTTTGAAACAATTTCCCATGAAAAAGAAAATTATTCTCCTTGTACTGATAGTAAGTACGCTTTTTACCTCTTGCTTTGAAGATAACGATGATGTGTTGCAAGTTGCGTCAACCCTCGATATCCAGAATTTTATCTATCGCGGACTTAATTTCTTTTACTTGTACAAGGCAGATACACCCGAATTAGCAAATGATGCTTTTGCGTCCCAGGGCGATCTAGATGCTTTTCTAAGCACCTTTGATTCTCCGGAATCCTTGTTCGATTTTCTCAAATCCCCGCAAGATCGTTTTAGTATTCTCGTAGACGATTACGTGGCACTGGAAAATGCGTTAGCCGGGGTAACAAAGAATAATGGTATGGAATACGGATTGATCCGTTATCCCAACGACCCTTCGCTGGTCTTTGGATACGTACGATATATATTACCAAATACTGATGCTGAGGCGAAAGGCCTTGACCGTGGCATTATATTTAATACCGTAGATGGTACCCAGATAACTGAAAACAATTTCAGAGATATATTCGAACCTGATACCTATACTATTGGATTAGCTACATTCGACGGTACCACCATAACTCCTACCGGTGATAGTGTTGAACTCACCAAATCCGAATACACCGAAAATCCGGTATTTATTGCAACCACCCTGGATATTTCAGGACAAAAAATAGGTTATTTAATGTACAATTCCTTCACTCGTGATTTCGATCCGGAATTAAATGCGGCATTTGCACAGTTCAGTGCCGACGGAGTTTCCGATGTAATACTCGACCTAAGATATAACAGTGGAGGATCTGTTGAATCGGCAAGTGATCTGTCCAGTATGGTCACCGGGCAGTTTAACGGACAGGTATTCTATACAGAACAATGGAATGAGGACAGGCAGCAGGATTATGCGAGCGACGGGCTCTTCAATCAGACAATATCCAATGGAGATGCCATTAACAGTTTAAACCTGAACCGGGTCTACATTATCGCAACCGGAAGAACAGCTTCGGCGAGTGAATTGGTGATCAACGGCCTGGATCCTTATATCGATGTGGTCCAGGTAGGAGGTACTACCGAGGGTAAATTCCAGGCATCCTTTATTCTTTACGATGCGCCGGCACCAAATTTCAGCCGCTCCGAAGCAAACCCGGATCATACTTATGCCATGCTACCATTGGTTTTTAAAACAGCCAATGCAAATGGTGTTACCGATTTCGTTGATGGTTTGGTCCCGGATATAATGTTGGACGAGGATTATACAAATCTCGGGGTACTTGGCGATCTGAATGAACCACTGCTGGCTGCTGCTTTGGCCGATATATTCCCTACACCCTTACCTGTAATTCCATACCGATCCGGACTGGAAGAGATATCGGATTCCAGGGCTTCTTCACCAATCCATCAGATAATGATTGCTGAAAAATAATTTGGAATTAAGGATTTAATTCAGACTTATACCCATTAAAACTGTTATTTTTGGGCATGCATCGACTATTTCTATTCTTAGCAGTTCTGCTTTTAATTTCTTGCAAGGATATTCAGAAATCTCCTTCCATCGTCCAGGAATCGAATCATACACTGGAAGTTAAATACGCCGAAGGTTTCGATTTTAGCAAGAAGAATAATCATACCATAATTCGGGTTTCTAATCCCTGGCCAGGTGCCGATCAGACTTTTGAATATTTATTGGGACATGCAGATTCTTCCATAGATTATGCCGGTACGGAAGAAGGTTTAGGTGTTGAGCGCATCATTGACATACCGGTAACTTCTATGGTTGTTACTTCAACTACCCACATACCTTCATTAGATATGTTAGGTGTTACAGATCAATTGGTTGGATTTCCAAACCTGGACTATATTTCTTCGGAAAGCGCCAGGAAGCTTATTTCTGAAGGAAAAATTAAGGAATTGGGACAGAACGAATCTATTAACACGGAAGTCCTCATCGACCTTCAGCCAGATGTGGTGATTAGTTTTGCAGTGGATGGAACCAACAAGGCCGTAGAAAATATTCAACAGGCAGGAATTCCAGTCTTATACAATGCAGACTGGACAGAGAAACATCCACTGGGTAAAGCAGAATGGATTAAATTCTTCGGTGTACTGTTTGGCAAGGAAAAAGAAGCAGACAGTATATTCAATGTCATTGAGACCGAATATTTAACAGCCAGGGCGCTGGCTAAAAAAGCAACCAGCAGGCCGTCGGTGTTAAGTGGAGCTATGTATAAAGATGTATGGTATATGCCGCAAGGTGATAGTTGGGCGGCTCGCTTTATTGCCGATGCCAACGGTGAATACCTCTGGCAGGAGACCGAGGGGACCGGGAGCTTATCCATGAGTTTGGAATCTGTTTTAGAAAAAGGACAAAATGCCGATTTCTGGATCGGTCCCGGGCAATTTACTACAGTTGCGCAATTTAATGATGCGCACAGCGTCTATGAAGAATTCCTGGCTTTACAGAATGGAAATGTGTATACATTTACTGCTAACAAAGGAGAGACAGGAGGAATACTCTATTATGAACTTGCTCCTAACAGGCCGGATATCGTTTTAAAGGATATCATTAAAATTCTTCATCCGGACTTACTGCCCGATCACAAACTATATTTTTTTAGCAAAGTGGAATAATGGATACCAATAGATCATATACGGTATGGTTTATCGTGCTCTTTGCAGGACTGGTGCTATTATTTCTTCTTAACGTAAGTCTGGGATCTGTTAAAATACCATTGGAGGATGTGCTTTCAGCACTTAGCGGAAACGGCGCTTCCAAATCATCATGGGAATACATTATCACCGATTACAGACTACCCAAAGCACTAACGGCGATATTGGCTGGTGGCGGATTAGCGGTTTCGGGATTATTGATGCAAACGCTTTTCAGGAATCCTCTCGCAGGGCCCTTCGTATTGGGCCTGAGCAGCGGTGCCAGCCTGGGTGTTGCATTGCTTATTCTGGGAGCAGGTGCCTTTGGTGGATTTTTAGGAAGCCTGTTATTGAGTCAGTGGAGCCTCGTGATCGCCTCGGCCCTGGGTAGTTTCTTAGTGTTACTGGCGGTATTAGCGGTAACACTCAGAGTGAAAGATAGTATGGCAATTCTCATTATTGGACTTATGTTCGGAAGCGTAACCGCAGCTGTGGTCGCGGTCCTCTCCTATTTTAGTACAGCTGAAAAATTACAGCAATATATATTCTGGAGTTTCGGAAGCCTGGGGAATCAGTCCTGGTCGGGTATTCTTATCCTGGCACTCTGCTGCATACTGGGAATAATTATAGCATTTGCGAGCTGCAAATCATTGAACGCCTTACTGCTTGGTGAAAATTACGCTAAAAGCATGGGGCTTCGCATAAAACGGACGACCTTACTAATTATCCTGGCAACGAGTATCCTTGCCGGTGGGATCACGGCCTTCGCCGGCCCAATAGCATTTGTAGGATTAGCGGTTCCACATCTCACCCGGCAGTTATTCACAACCTCGAATCATTTTGTATTATTACCTGCGGTGCTGTTAAGTGGTGCGATACTGATGTTAATATGCGATACGGTAGCTCAATTACCCATGAGTGAAGAGACCTTACCCATAAACGCGATCACCTCGCTTATTGGTGCTCCCGTAGTGATCTGGTTACTGGTAAGAAAACGTAAACTGTTATTTTAATGGCCACGGAGGGAAAACATAGCGCTATAGCTGTCAGTGGACTCGAAATCGGGTATTTCCGTAAAAAGAAAAAGATACCCATTGTTTCCGGTATTGACTTCAGTTTGAACAGTGGAAAGTTAATCACACTGGTAGGTGCGAATGGGATTGGGAAGTCCACTTTACTGCGAACTTTATCCGGAATGCAACCAAAATTAGATGGGAAGATACTGATCGGGGAGAAAGACCTTTCGGATTACTCCAGCCTCGAAAGGGCCACACAGCTAAGTGTTGTGCTCACAGAAGCACCGGCATCCGGGAACCTTACGGTTCGTGAGCTGATTTCTTTGGGCAGACAGCCCTATACCAATAGTTTCGGGGTACTCTCAGAAAAGGATAAGGAAATTATTCAAAATGCACTGGAGATAACCGAAACGGCTGTGCTGGAAAACCGAAAATGTTTTGAATTAAGTGACGGGCAGATGCAGCGCGTTGTCATCGCCAGGGCGTTGGCGCAGGATACTCCGATGATCATCCTGGACGAACCTACTACCCACCTGGACCTGTATCACCGGGCCTATATTCTGAAACTCTTGAAGAAGCTTACTTCGGAAGAAGGTAAAACCGTATTGTTCTCCACACATGAAATTGACCTCGGCATACAGTTGGCAGATGTCATGATCGTTATGTCAGAAGACGAAATTTACGTGGACGAACCCTGTAAACTTATTGAGCAAGGCCGTTTTAATTCCTTATTTCCCGAGGATACCATACATTTTGATACGAATACCGGCCGATTTACGATTAAGAATTAATTATCTTTGAGTAACATAATCTAATTCTCTCTTTTACCAGATTTCCTCATGAATGAGACCTTTCTCTTTTTATTATTAGCAGGCATCTGTTTACTTATCGGCGCCTTTATAGGTAATCTCATTGCGCGATTAAAGCAAAAAGCAGAAACCGGGAAAATGGAGGAGCGTATCGAACAATCCGACATTCAGCACGAACGCTTACAGGAACGCTTTCAAAATATACTGAACGAAAGGGAAGATATACGAAAACAAAAAGATTTTCTCAACAGTGAATTAGTGAAGCGAAATACTGAATTCGACAATCTGGAAAAGGAGAACAGAAAACAGCAGCAAGAAGTAGAGAAACTCCAGGAGAAATTCACCAAGGAATTCGAAAATCTGGCTAATAAGATCCTTGATGAAAAATCTTCCAAGTTTACCAGGCAGAACAAAGAGAACCTCGAGTTATTGCTGAATCCGCTTCAGGAGAAAATCAAAACCTTTGAAAAGAAAGTCGAGGATACCAATAAGGAAAGTGTGGGGCGACACAGTGAGCTGAAAGAGCAACTAAAACACCTGTCTGAACTAAACCGGCAAATTAGCAAAGAAGCAGACAACCTAACCAAGGCGCTGAAAGGCGACTCGAAAATGCAGGGGAACTGGGGAGAATTGATCCTAACCCGTATCCTTGAAAAATCCGGTCTGGAAATAGGCAGGGAATATACCATACAGGACAGTCATACCGATGAAAGTGGTAAGAGATTACAAACAGACGTTCTGATCCATCTCCCTGATGGCAAGAAGATGATCGTAGATAGCAAAGTTTCGCTGGTAGACTTTGAACGATTTGTTTCCGAAGAAGATGAAGATAAGAAACAATTACACCTTAAAAATCATATTGCTTCCATCAGGAAACATGTGGACGACCTCAGTGGGAAGAAATATCACTATCTCATGGATGAAAGTCCGGATACGGTATTTATGTTCGTACCTATCGAACCTGCCTTTGCGATAGCAGCTGCGAACGAACCCAGGATATATGAGGACGCCTTTAATAAACAGGTGGTCATAGTTACGCCGTCTACCCTGCTCGCGGCCTTACGCCTGGTAGATAACCTTTGGCAGAACGATAGGCAGACACAAAATGCACTGGCTATTGCTAAAGAAGCAGGTGCTTTGTATGACTCTTTCACTAATCTCACCGACGAATTAATTAAGGTAGGTAAACAGATAGGGACGGTCCAGGGTACTTATGAAAGTGCTATGAAAAAACTCACGGGACGTGGTAACCTGATACGCCGGGTGGAAAACCTGAAAAAACTGGGGGCCAAGGCGAGCAAACACATCGATGAAAAACTGCTTAAACGTGCAGAAGAAGAAGGGGAAGAATAGTAAACTGTCAGTTCGAGTGATTCCGCAAGGCGGGATTGTATCGAGAACCAGTGATTCACATATTCTTTTTTCAATAAACAATGATTGAAGTCTAGAATACCCTGCTCAGGTTAAATCCGAAATAAAAATCGCCGTCACTCCAGTCCCCTGCTCCACGAACAATAAATCCGTCCTCGAACATAGGCTGTGCATTGGTAAAATGCATCTGAAATACATGTCCGCCGGTTTCAAGGTCAACCCCCACCGAAAACGGATTCTTAAAATTTGAATTATCGTTTCGGTTCATATGAATTCCATAATCCATATTAATACTCCAACGCGTTGTTAATTTTAACCGACCTCCTACTCCAACTGCAAACTGATCGTTTTCTTCATCAAAGTTCAGGGTAGTAACATCTGCAAGAATCATAACACTCCTGGTTGCCAGGTTTTCATGTATATAGGTTGGAGCCAGTAGCAAGGACAACCTTTCGCTGACCTTTCTAGACAGCAGAACCTGTGATGTATAGGTGATCCGATCGCTAAATTCGAAATTCGTGTACAGATCTTCATCCAGACCTGAATTAATTGCCAATAAATTGTAGCCCACTATGGTAAAAGGAAATCCATTTTGCTGTTGTTGAATCAACCTGTATTTCACATGTGCCCCGTATGTTTTCTGAAATGAACTACGCGCCACACCCACATTCAACCAATCGTTCAGGCCATAGATAAATTTTAACTGAGTAACTGCCTCGTCTAAACCGAAAAGATCATCGAACCCATTTTTTACGGTTCCGAAACGGTGCGATACAATAAAATAGAACTCTTTTTTATGAGCAAGTTTGGTAGATTCAAAATTTACGACTTTCAAACCCTTGAATGCGGCATCCACCGTGGTATCTTCGGTTACCTCACTCTCCAACTCGTCCAGCAGATCATCCTGAGCAAAAGATATTAATGGAAATAAAAAACTTAGTATTACTATTATCTTTTTCATTTGAAGTTAATTTTGAATAGAACATTGATCCAGTTTTACAATCTCGAATAAGTCGTCGTAGCCAATACAACGACCCTTCACATTGATTGAATCCCCCACCCGATAGTCTGATGGTATATCCGCAAAACTGCAGGTCACCTTGCCATCAAGGGTAAGAGTGCTTTCGTCTATTTCAGAAATAACACCTTTTACACTAACCGTAGCATTCAAAAGATCATTGGCAGCATCATTTTTAAATATTTCCGAAATGGATTCCGAACTTAATTCTGCCATGGGTTTTTCGGAAGAAATTTCCCTGTGATCCTGGTAGAGGTAGTTGTATCCGATTACTGCCAATACAACAATTCCAATAACAATCACAAGGATGGATTTCTTTTTCATAACTGTTATTTTGTGAGTGAAAATTGAGCATCGACCGTAACCTCTTCAGCGATCTTATTACTCACCACCGCAGGTATCTTAATATTAAAATCTCCAGGTTTCATCACAAATGAAGTGGAAAGTACTATAGTACTCCCTTCTTTCCATAACTTCACGGCAGTGCTTAGTTCCTTAGTTTCACCGTGCATGGTCACGGACCCATTAATTACCAATTCCGTAGGGGAATTGGTGACAGAACTCGAATCGAAATTCTGAATGATGCCCTTGAACACAGCCTTGGGATAGGTGGAAGATTCCATATAATTCTCATTGAAATGTTCTTCCATGAGTGCTACTTTAAACCGAAAACCCTTTACTAATGCCAGGGCTGCAAATTCACCTGTTTCAGAATTTAGTATGGCACTTACATTTTCATTTGTGGCCTTTACTTCCTCAAAAGATGGTACTGAAGCTTCAAATGTGATCTCTCCAGTTTTAGTTTTGAGCTTTTCCTGGGCATGAGTGCTTAATGTCAGGAGCGATATCATGCTCAAGACAAAGAATATTTTTTTCATAATTGTTTTTAGTTTTCTAAGAGTCCGTCTTCATTCCATTGAAACAATAGGTCGATGGTCGCCTGAGGTAGTCTCGGACCGCCCAAGGGCATAAGGCCCTGTTCACCTTCCTGTCTACTCACTCGGTCCAGCAATCCCCTTGTTTCCACGGCACTTTTCACATTGTTATAAGTAACCAGGGGCATAGGAGCGCCATTTTGAGGAGGATTCGAATGACATTGCTGACACATATTATCGAACACAAACCTCACATCCTCAAAGGTTACAAAGTCGGTTGGAATTTCCTGTTGCACCGGTACCAGTTCATCCAGGTCTTTGGCAGTGCAGCCATGCAAAATTAAAAGCAGGGCTGCGCCATAGACTAATGTATTAAAGGATTTCATGTGAAATCTTATTGTATGATCACCTTGTTTGTATGGGACATATCACCTGAAGTTACCCGTACAAAGTAAATTCCGGGCTGCAATGAAGAAACTTCAAGTGTACTGAAGTTACCGTCATCGGTATTGTGCATCACACGCTGACCAGCAACATTGTACAGTGCATAGCTATCGATCCTGAACAATGAGAAGATATTTAATTGATCTTTCGCAGGGTTCGGATAAAAACTTAAGCTTTTTACAAATTTATCTTCAACGGAAAGCACTTCTTCAACGGTTACGGTCCCAAACATGGAGCCCGGGTGAACATCACATTGATAATCGTTAGTTCCAACTTCGGTGAAGGTGAAGGAGAATTCGGTACCCATTCCGGTAAGAATCGTGCTATCAAAGGTCTGCTGACTTCCGGCAAGACTGGTAACACTATGCGGCAAGGCATCGCCCCAGGTCCAACGAACTGTGTCCCCCGTTTCAACGGTAGGACTGGCAGGTGCACCATTAACTCCAATCTCCCATGTGATATCGAATGTGGTTTGAGCAGAAATGGTCAACGTGGCCATCACGGCCATGGTAAGTAAGTACTTTTTCATAATCTTTTGTTTAAAGGTTAAAGTTGTTTTATACTAATGGAACAATTAAGAATTAAAAATCCCTACCGCGCACATAAAAAAACTCCGGACAGGCCGGAGTTTATATTTCTCTTTTTCATTTATTATTATCGTTTCACAAACTTTATCGTGCGCGAACCAGAAACGTTAGATAGCTTCAGAAAATACAGCCCTTCACTTAAATTAGAAACTTGCAGAAACTGCTCTTCTAATTCCCCTACGGAAACAAGTTGTCCCGCTACATTGAAGATCTGGTAATTATCCATGCGGACAGTTGATTCAATATTCAGAATATCTGAAACAGGATTTGGATAGGTTACCAAATTATTGAATATATTATCATCAAAACCTATAAAGATATCATCAGCTGTAATATTGTCAATATGCAGCACACCGGCCACTGCATCTCCGTTAAAGCCTCCGCTCTGGCTGCTTAAAATTCTAATTTGGGAAACGTCCTGCAGCACCTGCTCTACAGTACTTGCACCACTCACAATAGTCCAGTTTGCAGAATTATCAACAACTAAATCGAAAGAGGTCCAGGTTGTCTGGCTAGCGGGTAAGGTAAAGGAATTATCGGTATACATTCTCGTATTGTCTGAACCACCTTGCAAAGCGACTCTTAAAAACAGATCTTCTGTCCCTCCATTCTTAACATCCGCAGAAAATAGTCCAACGCCTGCACCTAGATAATCACCGGTCCAATCCGAATCATCATTCTGAATTACCAATTTGCTTCCTGCACCACTACCTCCCGCACTTATTTCTTCTAAAAAATTGTCATCTGCACCTAATGGGCCACCAGTGGGTATATTCGTAGGTTGGTTAGGTGATGCCGCACCGTTGGTCCATCCTTGGACGGTACCATCTTCAAAATCACTGATTTGGGGTGTTGATATCTGAGCATTTGCTGAAAAAGCGACGCAAACTGCGGCCGCCAAAAGAATAATGTTTTTCATAAATAAGTTTTTAAGGGTTAGGATCTTTGTTTGAATATAAAACAATTTGCTTTCTAAATATCCTACTAGGTTATTAAAAGAAAAATCTTATCAGTAAATAATTGAGTGTGATTCAATCCTAAATTGAAGGATAATGTTGTTTCATCGAATATATCAATCATTTAATCGAAAACTTTGTAAAAATGCAGTCATCTTATTCTTACAGGAATTATTTTTGCTACATCAAAAGTATACCCCCAAATATAGGTACATATGAAACATATACTACTTTATGCCCTTATTTTAGCTGCACCCCTGGTTTCGGCACAGGTCGGAATTGGAACTACCGCACCAATGGAAACACTTCATGTGAATGGAACTGTTCGAATAGAAAGTTTAACTCCGGACGAACCTAACAGAGTAATTGGAGTTGATTTAAAAGGTAATGTTAGCGAAGTTGGTGTTGGTGATAATCTTTTGCTTCAAGACGGAACGCTACATTCCAATGGTTCAACCAAATACTTTGTCCAGACAATCACAACAACGACAACAACATCAGGACAGGAATTTCATAATGTGGATCTCGAATTAGAAACAACAAACAAAGATATTGTTGTTTTCCGTTTGAACGGAGCGAATCACAATTACGAATTCTCAGGATTGTCAGGCGGAACAGACGGTAAGCATATCATTTTACTAAATACCTCAGCCAACAATTTCAAGATTTCTAATGAAAGTTCAAACTCTAGCCCTGAAAACAGGATAATCACTTTAACGGGTGGATTCGAGCAAACTTCGGGTGAAGGGCTTGTTGAACTCGTTTACGATGGAGTGAGTCAGCGTTGGATTATTCTAAGTTTCAGAAATTAAACTTTAATTGTCTGTCACAGATTGCTAACGAGTGAGATACATCTTACGTCTCGAATACAATTCGTAAAATTCATCATCCTTTAAACTGTCGATAAACAATATACTTTCGCCTGTACTCTTCATTTCCGGGCCTAGTTGTTTGTTCACATTCGGGAATTTGTTGAAACTGAACACCGGTTGCTTGATCGCATACCCTTCAAGTTGCGGATTGAAATCGAAATCGGTTACCTTTTTGTGCCCAAGCATCACTTGTGTTGCATAGTTCACATATGGTTCTCCGTAGGCTTTGGCAATAAAGGGCACTGTCCTGGATGCTCTAGGATTCGCTTCTATAATAAACACCTGGTCATCCTTTATAGCGAATTGAATATTAATAAGGCCAACCGTGTTGAGCGCTAGCGCGATTTGTTTGGTATGGTCCTTTATCTGTTGCATCACGAATTCACCCAGGTTAAAAGGAGGTAAAGTCGCATTAGAGTCACCTGAATGTATTCCGCAGGGCTCAATATGCTCCATGATACCAATGATGTATACATTTTCCCCATCACAGATGGCGTCAGCCTCAGCTTCGATGGCGCCGTCCAGGTAATGGTCCAGCAATAATTTGTTATTCGGGATCTTTCTTAGCAGATCCACCACATGTTCTTCCAGTTCCTGCTTGTTGATAACGATCTTCATTCCCTGTCCACCCAGCACGTAAGAAGGACGAATCAATAATGGAAAATCCAATTCATCAGCCAACTGTAGTGCCTCGTCCGTGGTTTCAGCGGTTCCGAATTCCGGATAAGGAATATTGTTCTCCTTTAGTAGAGTAGAAAAACTACCACGGTCTTCAGCTAGGTCTAATGCCTTATAGCTGGTTCCCATTATCTTGATCCCGTAACGGTCTAGTTTTTCAGCAAGTTTCAGAGCAGTCTGTCCACCCAATTGCACGATCACCCCTTCCGGTTTTTCATGACGTATAATATCGTAAATATGTTCCCAGAACACTGGCTCGAAATACAGTTTGTCGGCCACATCGAAATCGGTCGATACTGTTTCAGGGTTACAGTTGATCATGATAGTCTCATACCCTACTTCACTGGCAGCCAACACTCCGTGAACACAACAGTAATCGAATTCTATTCCCTGTCCTATACGGTTGGGTCCGGAGCCAAGCACGATGATCTTCTTCCGGTCGGTAACCACACTGTCATTTTCGGCGTATTCCTCTCCATCCGCAGTGTGCATCTCGCTTTCGAAAGTAGAATAGTAATAAGGCGTTTCGGCCTTAAATTCGGCTGCACAGGTATCTACCAACTTATACACTCTCTGGATATTGAGTTCGTCCCTTCTGTTGTAAACCTGGCTTTCAAGGCATTTTAGCATGTGGGCGATCTGCCGGTCGCCGTATCCTTTTTGTTTGGCTTCGAGTAACAATTCCCTCGGTAGCGTATCCAGGGTATAACCGGAGATCTCTTTTTCAAGTTCGTAAAGCTCTTCGTACTGCTTCAGGAACCACATATCGATCTTGGTGATCTCATGAATGCGGCTTAGCGGAATACCTAATTGTATCGCATCGTATATCACAAAAACCCTGTCCCAGCTGGCATATGTTAGTTTATCAATAATCTGATCGTAATTCGTATAGCTCTTTCCGTCTGCGCCCAGTCCATTGCGCTTTATTTCGAGGGATTGGGTGGCTTTGTGTAGTGCTTCCTGGAAAGATCGCCCTATTCCCATTACCTCACCCACAGCTTTCATTTGCAGGCCTAAAGTTCTTTCCGAACCTTCGAACTTGTCGAAATTCCATCTCGGGATCTTTACGATCACATAATCCAGTGTTGGCTCGAATAATGCCGAAGTGGATTTCGTTATTTGATTTTCAAGTTCATCCAGTGAATACCCGATCGCCAGCTTAGACGCTACCTTGGCAATAGGATATCCGGTCGCCTTTGAAGCTAGGGCAGATGATCGTGAAACCCTTGGATTAATCTCGATCGCGATTATATCCTCTTTTTCATCAGGGCTCACAGCAAATTGAACGTTACATCCTCCTGCAAAATCCCCGATACTGCGCATCATCTTGATAGCCATGTCTCTCATTCGCTGAAAGCATGTATCGCTCAAAGTCATAGCAGGTGCAACCGTAATCGAATCTCCCGTGTGAATCCCCATCGGGTCCATATTCTCAATGGTACAGATAATTACTACGTTGTCCTTATTGTCGCGTAAAAGTTCAAGCTCGTATTCTTTCCACCCTACTAATGCCTTATCTATAAGTACCTCGTGGATTGGAGAAGCCTCCAGTCCGCGAGTGAGTAACTCATCAAACTGATCTTCGGTATGCACAAAAGATGCACCGGTCCCACCTAATGTAAAGGAAGGCCGTATCACCACGGGAAAACCAAACTCCTGTGCGATCTCCTTACCTTTGAGAAATGAGTTTGCAATTTTAGCCGGAGCCACAGGTATACCGATCTCGTTCATTAGGTTCTTGAACTGCTCGCGGTCTTCAGTAATATTTATGGCAGCAATATCCACCCCTATTATCGCCACGTCAAAGTCTTTCCATATTCCTTTCTCATCTGCCTCAATACATAAATTCAAGGCGGTCTGTCCACCCATAGTGGGAAGTACCGCATCGATCTGAGGATGTTCCTTCAGTATTTTTACTATCGATTTCGTGGTAAGTGGTAACAGGTAGACATGATCGGCCATGGTAGGATCGGTCATGATGGTTGCCGGATTCGAATTGATAAGGATAGTTTCGATCCCGTCTTCACGCAAAGACCTGAGCGATTGTGAACCAGAATAATCAAATTCACATGCCTGGCCAATGATAATGGGACCTGAACCAATAATTAGAATGGATTTTAAAGCTTTGTTTTTCGGCATTTTTTATTCTTTTTTGGGTGCGCTAAAAATACGACGCGACAGGGTATAAAAAAAAGGTGTTGCTATTAAAACAACACCTTTTTATTTATGAGTTATCAACATTATTTTTTGTGACGTGGTTCAGATGAAACAGATAATTTCTTTCGGCCTTTCGCTCTGCGAGAAGCCAATACCTTTCTACCGTTTACAGATGCCATTCGCTCTCTAAACCCATGCTTATTTCGTCTTTTCTTTTTCGACGGTTGAAATGTTCTTTTCATTGTGAATTATCTTAAATCTTCTGAGTTTTCATGTTTCCGGACCTTCCCTGAAAGTCGGGTGCAAATATACAATCATTTTTTACTTTCACAAACAGACAAACAAAAATATTTAGGATTGTTTTTCATACCTTTGGACCCCCGTTAATCCCATCCTGAATGAAAAATCCTTTTTACATATTACTATTAGTGTTTTCCTTTGGAATTAGCACGATTCATGCCCAGCACGAGCTGGCTTATTCTTTAAAAGTAGGTGACAGTTTCAGAATTGCACAGAAAGCCATTCAGAACATAAAAATGACAATGGACGATCAGGATCATAATTTGACAAATACCCTTGAAGGTTCCTTTCAATTTAAGGTTCAGGACGAGTTAGCGGGTTCCTATATTATTGAAACCTTTTTTGAAGAAATAAAACTCAAAACCGAATCGGATATACTCGGAACATTAAACGATGTGGATACTTCCAGGGAATCTGATGCAGATGATATGGAGGCCAATATATTTAAAGGGCTTTTGGATTCTCCATTCTATATGACATTGCGAAAGGATGGGAAAATCGTAAAACTGGAGGGCGCTGATCAGCTCCTGGAGAGTATGTTAAAAAGCGGGGGTATCGAAGATGCATCCACCAAAGAACTAGTGAAGCAAGGAGTTGAAAAACAATTTGGAGCTGAATCCCTTGCAGCCAGTATGGAACAAATGACGTACATGTTTCCCCAGAGGTCTGTTGGTGTATCCGATAGCTGGAATAATGAATTTACCGGTGATCTAACGGCACTGAATACCTGGACGCTGGACTACCACGATGCTTCGGAATTCAAAATTTCGTGTACTTCAACAATTAAATTGAACACCGGCGAGGATACGGTCGCAATGGAACTGGAAGGAATACAGAATAGCAGGGCCGTGATATCCACGGAAAGTGGTTTTCTAAAGACCCTGGATGTGGAACAAAAGGCTTCCGGAACAACAATTATGAATGACATGGGTGGTGCCGAAGTTGATACCACCATAGATGCCACAATAAATTATAAAAGAATTTAATTCATGTTCAACAAATATATCAAGCTTGTCTTAGCTGCATTATCAATAGGAGCTGCCGTGTGGCAGTTTTACGAAACTAATACTGGTAACGGGATCATGCTTATCCTGCTGGCCCTGATCTTTGTTTTCCTATATTATAAGAACGAACTGATCCTTCTTGCTTTCCTGCAATTGAGAAAACAGAATTTTGAAGGAGCAAAGAAATGGCTCGACCGAATTAAAAACCCGGAAAGTGCGCTGGTTACTAAACAACAGGGATATTATAATTATCTCAACGGACTAATGGTCTCCCAAACCAATATGAATGATGCTGAAAAGTATTTCAAAAAAGCGGAAAAATTAGGC
The DNA here is from genome assembly GCA_013043685.1 of Flavobacteriaceae bacterium. Taxonomy (GTDB): domain Bacteria; phylum Bacteroidota; class Bacteroidia; order Flavobacteriales; family Flavobacteriaceae; genus Pukyongia. The sequence goes on from JABDNT010000052.1 coordinate 56,374, forward strand.
TTATCTATGAGTACGGATATGGCTATGGTGAAATTGAACCTTGCGGGTATCGCTATGACAAAGAACCGAAAGCGTGAAGCCGAAATGCTCCTCAGAGAAGCCAAAAAACTCGACAAGCAGAATATGCTGGACGAGCAGATTAAAATGATGAAACAGCAAATGAAACGGGCCGGCCAACCTCGCCAGCAATTTGGCCGCGGCGGCCGTGGCGGAAAAGGATTCCGATAGCGCAAATCTTAAAGTTATACGAATTTTCGTACTAATTTGTGTATTTTACCGATATTTTTATACACTTAAACGATATTTTAATCTTTTTTCTCCTTCACATCGTTATATTTGCCGGGACCAACTAACGGCTGCCTATGGGTAAATACCTACTTATCCTTTTCTTACTGCTACCCACTGCTGCATTTTCCCAGGATAATGCGCCTAAACCCCTATTTGCCGATGTAATCGGACAGAACATTAAGAAATATAAGAAGAAAGCAAAGTACGCATACAGGAAAAAAGAATTTAATCGGGCTCAGTTCTTATTCGATTCACTGGTTGACCATGTGATTAAGGACAGTTATATGAATAATTTTAAGGTGCGCAAAGTCACGGGGAGAACTACCGAAATGTATAAATTCGAGAAACCTGTATACCTTATAACCTCTGCTTTCTGGGTAGCAACAAGTTCCGGGGAAATTCCAGCATTGAACACTATCGCAGATCGATACCACGATCAGGTGGATATAGTTGTTCTGTTTTGGGGTCCTCGAGAAGCAATTGTGAAGTTAAAGAAGCATTATAGCAGGAATATCACCCTGTTGTATGTTGACGAATTGGAAAACACAAACGACTTCACGATCAAATCCATGAAGCACAGCCTTGGATTTCCTACTACCTTCATCATGGATGAATCCAAGCGAATCCTGGATGTACGCAGGAATATTAATCACCGCTACGAAAAGGACTATACAACTTCCTATAATGAACACTATCAAACCTTTATGAATGGTCTCTCCCTTATCTTAAATAAAGACAAGACGGAGAAAATAGGTCTCATGAGAAATCAATAAGATTCTACTTTGAGAAGAACAGTTTAACAGCCGCTACCACCAGGATAAGGGCAAAGATCTTTTTCAATACCTGCTGATTCAATGAAACGGCAAATTTAGAACCCAGAAACCCTCCTGCAACAAAGAATAAAGCGATCACCAAGGCATATCTCCAATCTATGGCGTGACCCGCTTTATGGTATGTATATGCTGCGACGAAAGTAACTGGCACAGCAAGTACTGCCAGGCTCATTCCCTGAGCCTGATGCTGGTCATAACCCAAAAACAATATCATCAAAGGGATCATTATCACTCCTCCTCCAACACCCATAAATCCACTTAGAATACCGGCCAACAAACCGATTATGATCAAAGAAAGTATAGTGGTCATACGCATCTATTCTCCAGATTTATAATAGCCATTCTCAGGTATTTCTATGAAGTATTCCTTACGTGATGAGTTCCTCAGGTAGGTCTCACGCAACCAGGGATTATGAAGCTTCAGAATCTTATAATTGATACCAAACTGCCTTGCAAATCCGGGTATATCCGTTACAGCAGTATCCACTTTTACCTTGTAAGTCGGAATTGGCGCATACAGATCTTCCTTTTCGAAATTAAAACCATACTTCTCGGGATTACTAAGTATCTCCTTAAAGGCAAGGATCCTGAACACATATCGGCTGGTCTCATTATTTAACAACAAATCGTAATAATTATTCGTCGATTTCTGGCGATTTATTTGTTTCTGAATTCCTCCGTTACCTGCATTATAAGCAGCAGCTGCAAGGGTCCAGGAACCGAATTTGTTTTTAGATCTCTTAAGATATTCGGCGGCTACCTTTGTAGCCATTTCCAAATTATATCGCTCATCAACATACTCGTTGATTTCAAGACCGTATTCGCGTCCGGTGCCCTTCAGAAAATGCCAGAAACCAGCGGCACCTGCTGGCGAACGATTATTTTCAAGGGCGCTCTCTGCCACAGCCAGGTATTTAAAATCATCTGGCAGGCCATGCTTCTCAAGGAGTGGTTCAATAATTGGAAAATATTTATTAGCCCTTTTAAAGATTAGAAGTCCGTTAGACTGCCAGTAGGTGTTCACCAGCAATTCCCGGTCCAGTCGTTCCCGTATATCTGGATTGTCCAGTGGAACAGGTTCACCCGCAAAGTCCATGGATTCAGGAATAGGGATAGCGTAAACGTTGTAATCGTGCGTTGATTTCTCTATTTTCTTTTCTGCTCCAGGTTCTTGCTGAACCGCATTAACGCATAGGCTGCTCACCCCAAAGAGCACAGTAACCAACCCTATTTTTGATAAGATACTCATGATATAAAATTTTAATAAATATAAAAAAAGCTACGGCCACTTTGCGCTTTTACGGAGCTTTATTCTTCAATAACCGCCAGAAGTTTTTGAGACAGTTGTTTGCCTTTATTCAGGAGCATTACGTGCGTCCCTCCTTCCAAAACCACACAATCATTAATGTTCTTTATCGGAAATATGATATCCTTGTCACCATGTATGTGGATAATTTTCCGGTATGGCTCTTTTTGTTGCCAGCATACCATATTTTTAATTGCCCAATCCAGATAGCGCTTATCCCGAACATGCAAAAAATCCTGGTAGAGTTTCAGGCGTTTCTTGGATCTCGGCCCAATCGAAAATTTAGTGAGATCATCTGCGCTCAACATCAGTCGGGTAGGCACCAGTTTATAGGCACCGGTCTTCCTGGCTAATTTCAATCGAAGAGGTAGTTCTCCAGGTGATTTAACACTAGAGATAATGATGAGTTTTCGTGGGTTCACAAAGGCAGCTATCTCCTGTGCAACCACTCCCCCGAAGGAAACACCGGCCAAAACCACATTTTCACCCTTAATCTCCGCAGCCATCCTACTGGCATAAGACACCATAGATTCATTCTTTTCGGGAATTAACCATTCAAGAACATGAATCTCAAAACGGTCTTCGGGAAGTCTGATATTCTTAAAGATTTCCTTCCCCGCGGCCATCCCGGGAATGAAGTATACCTGCGTTTTTTGCTCAGACATAGCGGTTTAACAACTAGCTAACGAATTAGACACTCGATTTTTCGTAACTTTGCACTACAAAGATAGAATTATCATCACGTATTTGGGGTTTTATGAAGAAGATTTTACATCCGGCAGCTACACGTGGTACTGCAGATTATGGTTGGTTACAGGCTCGATACTCTTTTAGTTTTGCAAATTTTTTCGATCCAAACCGCATTCAGTTTGGTAAACTACGGGTCTTGAATGATGATATTGTTGCACCCGCGATGGGATTCGGAAAGCATCCGCATCAAAACATGGAAATTGTCACTATTCCCCAGGAAGGTGCCTTGAAGCATCGTGATTCCATGGGCAATGAGGGTATTATCGAATCTGGTGATATACAAATTATGAGTGCCGGTAGCGGTGTTGAGCACAGTGAGATAAATGCCCGTACTAATGAGTCGGTTAAATTATTTCAGATCTGGGTGTTTCCGGAAGAAGAAGGAGTAACTCCTCGATACGATCAGAAAAAGATCGCTCCGCTTCTTAAACCAAACGAGATTAGTACGGTTGTAAAACCGAAATCGGAAGCCGGTGAAAGTGAGTTGTGGGTACATCAGCAAGCCTGGTTTAGTTTAGGTGAGTTTTCAGAAACAACCAAAACTACCTATTCGTTGAACAATAAAACCAATGGTGTATATATTTTTGTAATTGACGGCACTATTGTTGCTGATAATGAGACACTTAATAAGAGGGATGCCATTGGCATCTGGGATACCGATACGGTAACCATTACGGCCGGAAAGGAGAGCCGCGTCCTGCTTATAGAAATTCCAATGAATTAAAAAAATCACTCCCTATGATAGAAGATGTTGAGATTACCGATAACGAATTTTTAAGGCAATTCGAACTGGAAGTGGGCGATAATATGGCTCGCATTGAGTATGCACTGCAGGATAGAAAGATATTCCTTACCAAATACGACATGCCGTCCGATATGGAAGACCAGGGTTTCAGAGATATTTTTATTAAAGCCGTTTTCGATGAAGTTAAAGACCGTGGTATCAGTCTCGTTCCTACAAGTCCCGAAATCGCCGGTTTCATGAGAAAGAATCGCAGAAAATACAGGGATCTTTTACCAGTAGGAATCAGCATTTAAAAGGATTGGGGCGCCTCCTCTTTCGTTTACTCTTCAGAGGACCGTGCTATCGTTACTCGCTTTTTAAGTAATGCCTGCGAATGCCGGTTTTTAATATTTTTCCTACTTAAAAGAGCTCATACAGGCCGCTCTAACTCTGGCGCAGAACCTCTGCTTCTGTAAAATTGAATCTAACCAATCCATCTTCATCAATCGAGGTAAGCTCAATCTGATGTAGCGTATTTACAAGTTCCGGATTCCAAGGTGCTTTCACTTTCACATAGTTTTCGGTAAAACCATGGATATAACCTTCCTTGTTTTCCCCTTCAAACAAAACGGTTCGTATAGATCCTATTTGCTGCTCATAGAACGCCCTCCGCTTTTTTACAGACAAGCCTCTAAACATCTTACTTCGCTTATGACGGATCGCTTTTGGAATAACACCCTCCATTTCGGCTGCTTCCGTATTATCTCTTTCAGAATACGTAAAAACATGAAGGTATGAGATATCGAGTTCGTTCAGGAAATGATATGTGTCCAGGAAATGCGCTTCAGTTTCCCCGGGAAAACCTACGATCACATCAACCCCAATACATGCATGCGGCATCACTTCCCGGATCTTGTGTACGCGATCCACGTACAATTCGCGTTGATAGCGGCGCTTCATTAATCTAAGTAGTTCATTACTGCCACTCTGCAACGGAATATGAAAATGAGGTACAAAAGTCTTGGACCGAGCCACAAAATCAATGGTCTCGTTCTTCAGTAAATTGGGCTCGATCGACGAGATTCTCAATCGGTCAATACCCGGTACCTTATCAAGGGCCGCGCATAGCTCAAAAAAAGTATGTTCGTGCTTTTTATTACCAAATTCTCCTTTACCGTAATCTCCAATATTCACACCGGTAAGTACGATCTCTTTGATCCCCTGAGCTGAAATTTCGGCCGCATTCTTCAGGACATTTTGCAGTGTGTCGCTTCTTGAAATTCCGCGGGCTAAAGGTATGGTACAATAGGTGCATTTGTAATCACAGCCATCCTGAACTTTCAGGAACGCGCGGGTACGGTCACCAATGGAATAGGATCCCACATAGAAATCGGCGTCTTCGATCTCGCATGAATGAATCTCCCCGAAGTCGTTCTTGGATAGGTCGTTGATGTAATCCGTGATCTTGAACTTTTCCGTAGCTCCTAAAACCAGGTCCACACCATGAACATCGGCCAGCTCCTGTGGCTTCAGCTGTGCGTAACATCCAATTGCCGCAACAAAGGCTTCCGGATTTGCCTTTTGTGCCTGCTTAACAATGGTTTTAAAACGCTTATCTGCATTCTCGGTAACACTGCAAGTATTGATCACATAAATATCTGCCTTTTCAGAAAAGTCCACGCGCTCAAAACCTTCGGAAGAAAAATCTCGCGCGATCGTAGATGTCTCGCTGAAATTCAGCTTACAACCCAGAGTATAAAATGCGACTTTTTTACTAGCGTTCATTCTTGTACTTTAGCAGGAGGCAAAAATACAAACTTTAAATGGTTCGTTAAAACCAATGGAGCACATAAGATCGATCGTAACTTATATATTTTCAGCCTATTGTATTCTGCTACTTCTAGTTTGTTGTAAAAAAGACAGCCTCGATAATACAGACCACCTCGTCTTCCGCTACAACGAACACAGCAATATCCCAACCCTGGACCCGGCCTTCGCCCGAAATCCACAAATCATCTGGCCTACTAACCAGCTGTATAACGGACTGGTTGAACTTGACGATTCATTGAATATCCAGCCTGATATTGCCAAGAGCTGGAAAATCAATGATACGACGCTTACCTACACCTTCAATCTCAGGAACGACGTCTACTATCACAAGAGTGAGGCTTTTGCTCCGGATTCCACCCGGGTGGTAATGGCAAGTGATTTCGTGTATAGTTTCGATCGCCTCACAGATCCAATGGTCGCATCACCGGGTAGCTGGGTAATGAGCACTGTGGAAAGCTACGAAGCCCCCAATGACAGCACCTTCGTAATTCGATTAAAACAGCCTTTTCCTGCATTCTTAGGACTATTATCCATGAGATATTGCTCCGTGGTCCCACAGGAAGCAGTTGATTTTCATGCAGGTGAATTCCGCAGAAATCCGGTGGGAACCGGGCCTTTCCAATTTAAGCTGTGGGAAGAGAATGTGAAATTGGTGCTTCGAAAGAATCCACTCTATTTCGAGACAGACGAAGAAGGAATACAACTCCCGTACCTGGAGGCGGTTGCGATCACCTTTTTACCGGACAAGCAAAGTGAATTCCTGCAATTTGCCCAGGGGAAGATCGATTTTGTATCCGGATTGGATAATTCGTATAAAGATGAGATTATCACTACAACGGGTGCTTTGCAGCCCAAATACAAGGATCAAGTAAAACTAATTACCGCGCCTTATCTCAATACGGAATACCTCGGTTTTTTCATGGGAGCAGATACCCCGGAGATCAAATCGAATCTACTCCGACAGGCCGTGAATTATGGTTTCGACCGGGAAAAGATGGTTACCTACTTGCGAAACGGAATGGGAATTCCCGCCGAGCATGGCTTTATACCAAAAGGATTACCAGGCTTTGATGAAATACAGGGCTACACCTATGATCCGGACAAGGCCCGATCCCTGATTGACCAATATAAATCTGAGACCGGAGATATGAATCCGGAGATCGTTATTGGAACGAATAGTCAATACCTCGATATTTGTGAATACGTTCAGCGGGAGCTGGAAAAACTTGGGGTAACCGTTACCGTGGATGTGATGCCACCATCTACCCTGCGGCAAATGAAAAGCAGCGGGGAACTCGACATCTTCAGGGCGAGTTGGATCGCCGATTATCCCGATGCCGAAAATTATCTATCGCTGTTCTATAGTCCGAACTTCACACCGAACGGCCCGAATTATACGCATTACAAGAATGAAACCTTTGATAGTCTATACGTGCAGGCGTTAAATATTTCCAATATTGAAAAAAGGCAACGACTTTATACACAAATGGATTCAATCGTAGTTGCCGATGCACCCGTGGTACCTCTTTTTTACGATATGGCGATCCGCTTTGTGAACAAGAAGGTAAGCGGCCTGGGTATTAACCCGCAGAATTTCCTTGTACTAAAACGGGTAAAAAAGGAACCCTGACTCCTTACCCTGTAACAAAAGGAATAATTTTCCCGACCTATAATAAATCTGCGATATGGGTGTACGGGGTAACAAAGGAATTCAAAGGACCAATTTCAATATGAAAAGTAAGCGGAGAAAGGCGGCGATATCGCAGAAGAACTCGTTGAATATCTACAGGTTTTAGGTGCTGCAGAAACGAAGATCCATTTATACTAATACCTTCTGAATTTAGCTGTTTCCTCGAAAACATGCTCCAGGATCTTTGCATCTTCCTCGGAAAAATCCACATTGCGACGTGCCATGGCGGCTTTTGCAGTTTCGAAGGCCTTGGCCGTTTTATATGCGGTCATACCATGGCTGCCACCCCAGCTGAAGCTGGGAATGAAATTCCGTGGGAAGCCACTTCCGAAGATATTGGCGCTCACTCCCACCACAGTTCCGGTGTTGAACATGGTATTGATACCACACTTACTGTGATCACCCATCATGAGGCCACAGAACTGAAGGCCGGTCTTCGCGAAACGTTCCGTATTATAATCCCAGAGTTTAACTTCGGCGTAATTGTTTTTCATATTAGAAGTGTTGGTGTCTGCTCCTATATTGCACCATTCACCTAGCACTGAATTACCCAGGAAGCCATCATGGCCTTTATTCGAATATCCAAACAACACCGAATTATTGACCTCCCCTCCCACTTTGCTATAAGGCCCAATCGTGCAACCCGTATATATCTTACTGGCCATTTTTACCGTTGAGCCTTCACATAGTGCAAAAGGCCCGCGTATCATTGCGCCTTCCATGATCTCGCTGTTCTTTCCAATGTAGATCGGACCGTCACTTGCGTTAAGGGAGCACAATGGTAATTTCGCTCCTTCTTCGATGAAGATCTGGTCTGCGTGGAATGCGACTGTAGTTTCCGGGATAGGCTGGGACGATCTACCTTTGGTAATAAGCTCGTAATCCCGCTTGATCGCTTCGTGGTTTTTAGAGAATATATCCCAGGTGTATTCTATACGCAGTATATCATCCTCGGAGTATTCGAAGACCTCGAAATTATTGAAATCAACTTCCTGGCCTTCCGTGGAAAAGAAAGCAACCGGCTCGTCACTGTGAAATATCGCCTGATTTACCTGTAACGCTTTAATACGGGAAACCAGTTCTTGGGAAGGTAAAAAAGAGGCATTAATAAGCACATTCTCTTCCAGTTCTACAAGCGGCCATCTGGAGATAAGATGATCCTCCGTGACTGTTGTGGTAGTGTATCCGAGGTATTTCTCCCATTTCTCGCGAATCGTGAGTATACCGATCCGAATATCCGCTACGGGGCGGGTGTAGGTAAATGGCAAGAGTTGATCGCGGACGCTGCCGTCGAAAAGAATGTAATTCATAAGGATCTGTTCTGAATTCAAAGCTAAATAAAAAAAGCCTTCGAACATCGAAGGCTTTTTGAATTCTTATTGAAAGAAGGATTATTCTTCTTCTTTCGCAACTTCTTTCGCAACTTCTTTACTAAACTTCTTGTATTTGTTCTTAAACTTATCAATACGCCCAGCTGTATCAATTAATTTCGCCTTACCTGTATAAAAAGGATGCGAAGTTCTTGAAATTTCCATTTTCACCAAAGGATATTCCACACCGTCAACTTCAATGGTTTCCTTGGTATTTGCAGTAGATTTTGTAATAAACACATCATCATTCGACATATCTTTAAAAGCTACTAGTCTGTAATTTTCCGGATGGATATCTTTTTTCATCTTCTAATCGTTTTCGTATTTTCTCAATTTTTGAGTGTGCAAATTTAAGTAATATTCAGAAATACACAACAATAATTAGCTAATATTGTTTAAATATTCGAAACGTGTGTCACAGGGAATACTAACGCTTCAAATGTTAAAACTAATGTAACGTTTTACTATCTTTGTGAACTAACATGCCAAAACAACCATCCGTCTTAGACGGACCAAAAACTTTCAATATGGACACTCCAAAAGCTTCGATTAAAAAAATTGCCCTCAATTACGGTCTTATCCTTGCATTAGCCTCTATAGGCTGGTCCGTGGTACTATTTGTGCTCGACGAACACATAGAACGTCCCTGGTGGTCTGGTGTGATAAGTTTTGCACTTATGGTGGTCATTATTATCTATGGTCTGAAGGCCTTTAAAAAAGATAACGGTGGTTATATGTCACTGGGTGAAGCCCTTAAGGCTGGCCTGGCAATATCGTTGATAGCCGGAGTAGTAGGTGTGATATTTAATTTCATCTTTGTCACTTATATAGATCCTGATGTGGTTCAAAAAACCCTGGAACTCACTGAGGAACGAATGTATGAGCAAAATCCGAACATGACCCAGGAACAGGCCGAAATGGCCCTAAGTATGACCGAAAAATTCATGAGTCCAGGAATTATGGCGGCCCTGGGAATAATTGCTACCTTATTCTTCGGATTTATTATATCCCTGGTGGGCGGTCTTATAATGAAAAATAGTCGTCCGGAACATTAAGAACATTGGTGAATGAATATTTCCATCGTAATTCCACTTCTTAACGAAGAAGAATCGTTGAACGAACTCTACCATTGGATTGCAGACGTTATGCAATCCAATGGTTTTTTATATGAGTTGCTGTTTATCGATGATGGAAGTACCGATGATTCCTGGAAGATCATTCGCGAACTGGCTGTAAAACATCCGGAAGTAAAAGGCATTCGATTTCTAAAGAACTTCGGAAAATCACAAGCCCTGCACGCAGGATTCGCCCTTGCTGAAGGTGAGGTCGTGGTAACCATGGACGCTGATCTTCAGGACAACCCCGAGGAAATACCAGAATTATACGGAATGATTACCAAGGAAGGATATCAACTCGTGAGTGGATGGAAGAAAAAGCGGTATGACTCGGTGGTTACCAAGAATTTACCCTCGAAACTCTTCAACTTCGCAGCGCGAAAAACCTCCGGAGTTAAACTGCATGACTTTAACTGTGGCCTTAAAGCCTATCACAGGGATGTGATCAAGACCATAGAGGTAACCGGAGAAATGCATCGTTACATTCCTGTGCTGGCAAAAAATGCAGGATTCAACAAAATTGGTGAAAAAGTGGTACAACATCAGAAACGAAAGTACGGAACAACAAAATTTGGTGCAGAACGGTTTATACGGGGATTTTTAGACCTTATTACCATATCGTTCCTGTCCCGCTTTGGCAAGCGGCCCATGCATCTCTTTGGGGCCTGGGGAGCAGTTATGTTGTTCGTTGGTTTCTGTTTTGCCGTCTACCTTGGTATTGACAAGCTGTTTATTAATCCAGGTGGCCGACTTTTAACCGAACGTCCGCAATTCTACCTGGCGCTAACGGCAATGATCCTTGGGACACAGCTATTTCTGGCAGGTTTTCTTGGGGAACTAATACTTAGAAGTAAAGCAGGTACGCACAATTACATTATTAAAGAAGACATAAACTTTAATGATTGATCCCAACTTTCGCTATTTTTACAGCAAACCATTCCTTACAAAACACCTAATTAAAACAAATGATCTACGTAGACCCTAAAATACTGGACCGTGTAAATCAGTGGCTCACCCCTGTATTCGATATTGAAACCCAGCATACTATTAAAGAAATGATAGCTTACGACCCTGAAGGGCTTGAGGATAGTTTTTATAAAAGCCTCGAGTTTGGAACCGGTGGCATGCGGGGTGTCATGGGTGTGGGAGATAACAGGATCAACAAATATACGCTTGGGAAAAATACGCAGGGGCTTTCCAATTACCTGTATAAGCAATTTCCGAATGAACAATTAAAAGTTGCGATTGCATACGACTGCAGGCATAATTCGAAAGAATTGGCAAAAGTTGTAGCTGATGTATTTTCAGCCAATGATATTGAAGTCTTTTTGTACTCTGATCTGCGACCTACCCCTGAATTATCATTCTCAGTCCGGCACTTAGAGTGCCACTGCGGAATAGTATTGACTGCCTCTCATAATCCACCTGAATATAACGGATATAAGGTATATTGGCAGGATGGCGGACAGCTGGTACCACCGCAGGATGGCGAGATAATCGCAGAGATAAATGGCTTACAGTATGCCCATATTAAATTTGATGGGAAAGCAGACCTGATCCATTATATAGACCAGGATATCGACAAGGCTTTTGCCGCAGCATCCCTTGAGAATGGAAGTTTCAGTACGCCACAGGCCGCAAAAGATAAACTCAAGATCGTTTTTACATCTTTGCACGGGACATCCATCACCATGATCCCTCAGGTGTTGGATAAAGCGGGATATAAAAACCTCCATATCGTTGAAGCCCAGGCTAAGCCGGATGGCGACTTTCCTACGGTTGAATCACCAAATCCTGAAGAACCTGAAGCGTTGAAAATGGCAATGGAACTGGCCGAAGAAGAAGATGCGGATATTGTAATTGGTACAGATCCCGATTGCGACCGACTCGGTATTGCAGTCAGGGACGAAATGGGAAAATTGGTCATTCTCAACGGAAACCAGGCTATGGTGGTGATGTGTCATTTTCTGTTGGAACAATGGAAAAAAACCGGAAAACTCAACGGAAACCAATTTCTTGCATCTACTATAGTATCAACCCCTATGGTCAAGGTAATAACCGAGTCGTTTGGGGTGAAATATAAAGAAGGCCTCACTGGCTTCAAGTGGATCGCGAAAATGGTAAAGGATTTCCCCGAATTAGAATTTATTGGTGGAGGGGAGGAGAGTTTTGGATTTATGGTAGGTGATTTCGTTCGCGATAAGGATGCAGTGACCGCTACCCTGCTGGCTTGTGAGATCGCAGCATTAAAAAAACAGCAAGGAAGCAGTATCTATGGGTATTTACAGGAGCTGTATAAGGAATACGGATACTACCTCGAACAGTTGGTTTCCATGGTAAAAAAAGGCAAGAAAGGGGCAGAGGAAATAATAGCAATGATGCGGTCCCTGCGAGAGAATCCCATGAAAGAGATTGCGGGTAGCAAGGTTGTTAGGATTGAAGATTACGAGAGCGGCAAAGCCACCGATATTTTGAATGGAAAGGTTACTGAAATGGATATACCCAGGTCGAATGTATTGATCTACTTTACGGAAGACGGCAGTAAAATTGCCGCTCGTCCAAGTGGTACGGAACCAAAGATCAAATTTTACATGAGTGTACACGGATCGGGAAATAACGAAAGTATTATGGCGGAACTTCACCAAAAAATTGAACGCATAAAAACCGAACTTCAGCTTTAATGCATTATTTCAGAAAAATACTAAAATACGCCCTGCCTTATAAGCGCTATGCCTGGCTGAACATCATTTCCAATGTATTCTATGCACTTTTCGGAACGCTTGGAATGATCTCCCTCTTCCCGATGTTGAGAGTACTTTTCGATACTACGAAGCAATTAAATACGAAACCCGAATATACCGGGCTTATGAATATTAAGGACTACGCGGAGGATTACCTCAATTATTTTGTGACTCAAAAGGCAAATGCGGGTGCAGATGATGTGCTATTGTTTATGATCGTCCTGGTAATAAGTATGTTCTTCTTAAAGAATCTATTTGGTTACCTGGCGATGTTCTTTATCACTTTCCTTCGAAATGGAGTGTTAAAAGATCTTCGGAATGACCTATATAAAAAGACTATAGATCTCCCGGTTTCCTTCTACTCAGAAAAGAGAAAAGGAGACACCATTGCCCGAATTACAAATGATGTGCAGGAAATTCAGCATTCTTTTTTATCCATACTCGAATTATTTGTAAGAGAGCCTTTAACTATTTTATTTGCTATCGTTACCATGCTTTTGATAAGTGTGGAACTTACCATCTTCGTTTTTATTTTTATACCGGTATCCGGTCTTATCATCTCGCTTATTGGTAAAAGCCTCAAACGCAAGTCGGAACGAGTTCAACGCGAGCAGGGTCATGTGATTTCCGTCCTGGAAGAAACACTTGGTGGACTAAAGATTGTAAAAGGATTTAACGCTGAGAATATCTTCTTTGAACGTTTCAAAGAGTCCACTAGCAGGTTGTTCCATTTTGCAAATAAATTGTTGAATCGACAAAACCTTGCTTCACCTACCAGTGAAGTACTGGGAATCATTGTAATCGCCGCTTTAATGTGGTATGGTGGAAGGCTGGTGTTGGTTGAAGGTTCCCTGGACGCAGAATTGTTTATCGTATATCTGGCATTGGCATATCAAATCCTTACGCCTGCAAAAGCCATTAGTAAAGCTTCCTATAGTGTTAAAAAAGGTAACGCAGCGGCCGAACGGGTATTGGAGATTCTTGAGACGGAGTCCGCGATTAAGGACAAACCAGGCGCCGTTGATAAATCGGATTTTAATGAAAATGTCGCCATTGACAATATCTCGTTCAAATATAAAGATGAATGGGTTTTACAGAATTTCAGTCTGAATGTTCCCAAAGGAAGTACAGTAGCTCTCGTGGGACAAAGTGGCAGCGGAAAGAGTACCATCGCTAACCTGGTTACCCGATTTTACGATGTGGATAAAGGCGCCATTAAGATCGATGGTGTCGATATAAGAAATATGACACAGTACTCACTTAGGGGATTGCTCGGACTCGTTACTCAGGATTCCATCCTTTTTAATGATACAGTGAAAGGCAATCTTCTTGTGGCGAGGGAAGACGCATCAGATGAAGAGTTGAAGGAGGCGCTTAAAGTGGCCAATGCATGGGAGTTTGTTTCGGAATTACCTGATGGTATGGACACTAATATAGGTGATAGCGGAAATAAGTTAAGTGGCGGGCAAAAACAGCGTTTAAGTATTGCGAGGGCTGTTTTAAAGAATCCCCCCATAATGATCCTGGATGAAGCTACCTCTGCGTTGGATACCGAAAGTGAACGTTTAGTGCAGGTCGCGCTCGAAAATATGATGCGAAACCGAACTTCTATTGTAATCGCGCATAGACTTTCCACGATTCAAAATGCCGACAATATTGTGGTCCTTTCCAAGGGAGAGATCGTGGAACAGGGTAAACACAGAGAATTACTGGAAAAAGAAGGTGTGTATCAATCCCTGGTCGAAATGCAATCTCTGGTCTGAAAAACAGATTATTTCTCTACATAAAAAAAAGAGCGGTTGGGGCTCCGCTCTTTTCAATTTTGTTACCGTATTTGGGGCACACGGCAACGGTTATTATCATAAGTATGACGCTAATATATATTCTCTCGTTGAAACTACCAAATAAAATTTACACTTAATCTGCTGATACTGCATTTCATCGATGTTTTAAAGGGTTGAGTTTAGGTATTTTCCTACTTTTTTGAATATTTTGATTAAAACTTGTTATTTGAGAATAGGGCATAAAAAAAACGGGCCAGCCCCCGCTTAGGCCCGTTTAGCTTGTCTTTATTACAGTTGGGGCTAATAATAAAGAACATATACATAAGAAGTATACACCAAAATTAGTAAATATTTTCCTACAAATAAAATATTTTTACATTTAATCGAATATTTTTTCACTTTATCGATGTTTTTTAACATTTTTAAAGGAAATGTGAATGTATATATTGGAATTAAACCTTCTTAGATTACATTAGTCTAAGGTTTAAATCATCAACTCGTGGCGCAGGAGCAAGCGCTGGTTAGCGCTCTTAAATCGGATATGAACAAAGAAGAAGCCTTCAGGAACCTTGTTTCTCAGTACAAGGAGCGCCTTTATTGGCATATTCGAAATATGGTATTGAATCATGACGATGCCGATGACGTGCTTCAGAATACCTTCATTAAAGTATTCAGGAACATAGATTCGTTTAAAGGAGACAGTAAGCTATATACCTGGATGTATCGAATTGCGACCAATGAGGCGATCACGTTTATGAATAAAAGGGCAAAACGAAATAATATCACTTTGGAGGAAGTAAAAGAACGTGCGATCGAAAACCTGGAGAGTGATGTATACTTTGAAGGAGGGGCGATCGAAATTAACCTTCAACGGGCTATCGCAACCTTACCAGAGAAACAGCAATTGGTTTTCAATATGAAGTATTTCGAAGATCACACATACGAAGAGTTATCGGAGATACTCGAAACTTCTGTGGGTGGGTTAAAAAGCAGTTATCATATTGCAGTAAAGAAAATAACGGCTTACCTTAAAAGCAATGAAACCTTTTAAGAGTACAAGGGTCAAATGAACAAATGGAAGAAAAGAAGAACATATCAGGCTTACAACCACCGGAAGGCTATTTCGAGAACTTCGAGGATCGTATGATGCTGAAGGTCATGGAGGATAGTTTACCTAAATCTAACGGATTTAAAGTGCCGGAAGACTATTTCGGGCAATTTGAAGGCCGGATGATAGATGCGATTTCTGAAACAGATGCACCTAAGGTAGTTTCGCTCTTCCGCAAACAAGCATTCTGGTATGCAGCCGCTATTGCAGCGTCTCTGGCCCTGATCGTTTCACTGTATAATGGTTTCGGAAGCGAACTCAGTATAGAGGACCTTTCGGCAAGTGCAGTAGAGGAATATATAGATGAAGGAGGAATGGGTATAGATAGTTATGATGTGATAGCACTGCTCGAAGAAGAAGATATTAATGAACTAACAATTCCTTCGGATGAGATTTCCGAAGAAAGTCTTGAAAATTACTTAATTGAAAATATAGACGAAACCTCTTTATTAATCGAATAAAAATGAAAAACTTAATAATCTTACTCTTATTGGTCAGCACTGCCGTACAGGCGCAGAGAGGCAATAATGAACGTATAAAGGCACTAAGAACGGCCCATATTACCCAGGCATTGGACCTGAGCTCTGCTGAAGCTGAGAAATTCTGGCCTATCTACAATAAGCATACTGCCCAAATGGAGACTCTTAGAAAGCAAGAACGCCGGGAGATCATGATGGTTGTGAACGGTGATGTGAGTTCGGTCAGCGATGCTGATGCCAACGAACTAATCGATAAAATCCTGTCTTTCAAAGTTAGTCAGATCGAGCATCAAAAAGCATTGGTAGAGGAATTACGAGGTGTAATCCCACCCCAAAAAATACTCAGGCTTAACAAGGCTGAAGAGGATTTCAGAAAAATACTGATGGAACAACTAAAGCAACGGCGCGGAAACAACAGGAAACAATGAAACTCCTGATAGGAGACTTATTTAAAGATTAGTTTAGATATCTTATTCCTTCCCGATGCAAATGCCAGGGTGTCGTTTACAAATTCGATGGCATAAAAACCTTCCTTGGATAGTTCAGTCCAGCTCTCCCCTGCGTCGGGACTGTATGAAATCCCGGGAGATCCTACTGCAACAATACCTTTCCCATTCATACCGGGTATGAATCGAACAGAGGATCTGTAACCGGGACCAGCCCCATTACTTAACAATGTCCAGGTCTTACCTCCATCATTTGTTATCGCTTTATTCCCCTCGTTAAAATCCTTATCCTCCCAGTTACCGCCAAAGATCACACCTGTCTCTTCGTCTATGAAATCCACCGAATAGATACCTGTCATTGCCTTTCCCTGGATGATAGGGGTATCGAAGACCTCCCAGGTGTTTCCTTTATCTGCAGAATGGAATACCCTGGCACGTTTCCCGCCCGATACAATCCAGGCATGATCCCCGTACAATGAAATGTTGGAATTACTCGCCGCAAAGGCAGCCTCCCCTTCTTCCACACGTGGTAACACCGAGCATGGAAGTTTCTTCCAGGTATTTCCACCATCCTTTGTCAGAATAATAGATAGACATCCTTCCGTTGGATCACCCATGGCGATGCCCTCGGAATCATTCCAGAAGGCCATGGCGTCGTAGAACACCTTCTCCCCTTTTTCTACATATACTTCCTCAATATTTGTGGCCGATTCACCGTCGAACCCAATCTTATAAAGCACTGCCGGATTGGCCACACTTAAAACGAACACAGCATTTCTGATTGACGCAATAGAACGGAATGCCAATAAAGAATCTTCGTATTTAATAGTAGCCAATTTGGGAGTAACACTATCAATAAGTCCTACCCTGCCAGAGTTTGCCGCAAACCACACTCGCTGTTCATCGAGAGGAACTATCGCCCTTATACTAAGGCTATCCTGATACACAGGTATAATCTCTACTGTGGTGAATTCTTTGGATCCGTTTAACCCGCAGGACCCGATCGAAATGGCGACTAAAAAAGCAAAGAAATAACGCATGAAATATTTTTGCCAAAAGTAACCAAAAGTATTCATTGCATTATGATACCTTTGCCAACCAATTGGTCCTCCATGAAATTACATCGCAATCTCGTATTTGCCACTGTGGATTCGCTCCACCAGATTTTCAATGAAAAAAAACAAGCAGACAAGGTGTTGAAGAATACCCTGAAGCGAGACAAACGCTGGGGTGCCAGAGATCGTAGTTTCATCGCAGAAACCACCTACGACATAGTTCGATGGAAACGGTTGTATGCTGAAATAGCCGAAGTAAAAGAACCTTTCGACAGGCCTAATTTATTCCGATTATTCACCGTGTGGGCCGTATTAAAGGGAATTAAACTCCCTGACTGGCCGCAATTCGAAGGAACTCCTGCCCGAAGGATCAAAGGAAAATTCGATGAGTTTTCCAGAACGAGAAAAATTCGGGAATCCGTTCCGGACTGGTTGGATGAATTAGGTGAGAAAGAACTAGGAAAGCGATGGGAAAAGGAGATCCATGCGCTGAATTCACTTGCGGATGTGATACTCCGCGTGAATACCTTGAAAACAAACATAAAGAAATTGCAACAGGCGCTTTCCGAAGAAAATATTGAAACAGAGACCCTTAAAGGACATCCATTCGCACTCAAACTAAAAGAACGCGCCAACGTGTTTATCACAAAAGCGTTTAAAGACGGTTGGTTTGAAGTACAGGATGCATCCTCGCAAAAAGTAGCACAAATGCTCGATCCTAAACCCGGGATGCGTGTGGTTGATGCTTGCGCCGGTGCTGGAGGGAAAAGTCTGCATTTGGCTGCTTTAATGGAAAACAAAGGACAGGTAGTAGCTCTCGATATCTATGAAAATAAACTTACCGAATTGAAACGGCGTGCCCGGCGAAGTGGCGCACACAACATAGAAACACGCTTAATCGAATCTACGAAGGTGATCAAGAAGCTTATTAACAAAGCCGATGGAGTATTGATCGATGCCCCGTGCTCTGGCTTAGGCGTCTTGCGAAGAAACCCGGATACTAAATGGAAATTATCTCCGGAGTTCCTGGAGTCTATACAAAAAACGCAGCGGGAAATACTCGAAAGTTATTCCCGAATGGTAAAACCCGGAGGGAAGTTGCTGTATGCCACCTGCTCCATTTTACCTTCGGAAAATGAAAACCAGGTCGCCTGGTTTTTGTCAGCGGAAGCAGGTAAGGATTTTACCTTATTAAAGGAAGAAAAGGTATCTCCCGCACAAAGCGGATACGATGGCTTTTATATGGCATTGCTTCAGAAGAAAAATAATGAATAAAAAAATAGCCTTCCTGCTTAGGAAGGCTTTTTCGATAAATTTTACCTCTACCTTTATTTCACTATAATTCGTGCTGTTTGATAGGAGGTTGTGGTTTGCCCACCTATACGAAGTAGATATACTCCACTCGACATTTGTGACATATCAAGATTAGCTCTGTATGCCCCGTCAATCTTAGGAATGCTCTTATTAAAGCCAATTTCCTGACCTAACATATTGTAAACACCCAAATAAACAGCTTCATCAAATTCGGAATGTAATTTAACTTCAAATTGGTTGTTATCTTTTGAAAGAACAATTAATTCAGATTGAGAAATCTGTTCATCAGACACACCTAAAATTCCGATATTAACTAAGTAATCTTCTGTTTCTCCAAAGGTTGTTTCCTGACAAGCATCTCCTGGAACAGGATTATTCCTATTCGACTTGATTCTCATAATATGCTCGCCTGTTGGAGCATCTGCCGGGATTTCCAACAAAAGAGTCTCGGTGAATTCGCCAGTTCCCTGCCCAGGTGCAATGACGAAATTGTTTATAAGTCGTTCACTACCAGAAAAGCTATAATTATCGCTAAAATCAATCCATACACTTACGTACTGATTTCCACGGCCTGTGGTTAATGTTAGATCGTTGGAACTTCCCTGTCCAAGATTAGCAAGAAGGTTTGTAAAATCTCCATACCCTTCACATCCGGAAGGATTATTTATTTCCGCAATAGAAACTAATCGAAATCCGTCTCCTGCAGAACAAGACATGGCGGGCTGACAAAGCAAACTTTCTACAATCGCGGTTGCCTCATCATTCGAAGGTTGCTCATCTCCCGAAAGGTTAGTAGAAGCAACAATAGTATAAGTCCCCAGTTCATTAAAATCACCGGTTGTTGCAAAATCGAAGGATGCTTCATCTTCCGAAGTTAAAGTTCCAGTGAATGTTTCAACTACCGGATCTCCGCCATTGATAGTGTACTGAACCGGGAAATTTGATTGAGGTGTGGCTCCGAAATTTCGTACCGTCACTGAAATTGTCTCATTAGAATTTAGATTAGTTCCTGATACCGGACTTGTTATTTCTAATACACCTGTGTCATTTGCAAAAAGTGAAGTGACCTCTTTGGTGAAAGAATCATTGTTCGCGAATTCATCACCAGGCAAATTTGTTCTAACCTCTATAGAATACGTCTGCCCGGTATTAGACAGATCTAGAGTTTGAGTAAAGTTGTAGATCGCTGTATCACTTCCAGGGATGGTACCTGTGAAAGTTTCATTGGCCACTAAATTACCATCCACTCTCAATTCCAAAGGAATATTGGTTTTAGGAGCACTTCCATAATTACGGATCGAAACCTGTACCGCTTCTGAACTTGTTAGCACTCCACTGTTGGGTTCAAGTATATTATTTATTCCTACATCATCTGTAAAACCAGGATTGATCTTAAGAGAAGCAATCTGGGTTCTCCATTGATTATTCGAAGAGAAATAATCGGAAGTGAACCAAAAAGTCAAATCATCAGGGTCCATCGTCATATGGGCATAATCACCATATCTATTTGAATTCGTCCTCACTCCGGGGCCATTGATAATTGTTGTCTCGGCAACAGTCATTGTTCCCATAGGATCTCCATCGAATCGTCCGGTATAACGTAAAGAGGGAGCTAACCCGGTACTACCCGTAGTATATCCCATGGCTATATTTCCTAACGCATCCATCGCAGCACTGCTCATCACACGGCTGTGTCCGTCGGCAATAGAATATGTACCTTCCTGGAAAATCGCCCAGGGATTTGCCCCATTCTTGCGTAATTCGATCCAGCGAATACCTCCAGTTTGATTTCCATCGATAAATGTATTAAAGGTAATCAACCAGGAATCGTGTGTTCCAAATTCTCTGTAGTTCGAATTAAAAGAAATAATACCTCCGTGGGCCGCAAGTCTCTGACTTGTATTTGGCTGACGAAGCGCACCATTACCATTTCCAAACAATTCTCCAGCATCAAAAGGATCGGTAGGAATTTCTTGTGGTGCCGAAATAGTTGAATTCGACGGGTTATTCCAGTCCATTTCAATTTCCCATACTTTCAAGTGATCAAAAGTAATTGCACTCGTCCAGCCATCGTCCTGCAGGTAGGTAATAAGCCCGGGGGCATTTGTATCGATAGTAGTTCCGGTCAGGTTAGCCGCAACAGGACTTTTAACCTGGTTCGGGTTCACGATAACCTGTGGAAGTTGAAAGATCAGGATTTGAGGATTCGCGCCTCCTGCAAGCATTACGTCACGTTCCATAACAAATCCTCGAGTGGTTTGTCCACCAAGATTTACGGTTCCGTAGTAACCGTCATGCCATGTACTATATTTCGGATAATCTGGAAATCCAGGGAATTGATACTGCCATACATTGTAAGCTCCGGTAGGATCACCAGTTTCAGATACACCAATTACCAGGGAGTTATTCAAAGAACCGAACGCACTCATCACCCAACGGTCGGCCAATTGATCATACAGAACAATAGGGTCGCCGGGACTGTTAGAAATACCTAAGAACGCCGCGATCGAGGTTGGCCCGAGCAACAAGTTTCCAGTTTTATCAAATATTTTCACTAATAAGTTTACAGAATGCATATAGTGATTCGGTCCAACCGCTCCTGTAGGATCCGGTGGAAATACGCCTCCTGCTTCACCGGCGGACGCTCCAATAAAGTTTTGCTCAAGAGGCATTGCCTCTATTTGTCCTGGTTCCGTTTGTAAATTCTGAATTATAGTTGTAGTGGGTACAACTTCACCAGAGGTATTGACTAATTGGTCCAAAACCATAGTTGGAACCGTATTTCTAGATTCAGTTAAATCAATTGTCGGGAATTCGTCAAGACGCCCTGTCTTACCCAAATAGGTCCCTGTAATAATATCCGTTGGAGGGAAAGTTTCCTGAGCATTGACTCCTACAGAGAAAATCAGTGCCAACAAGAGAAATAGTTTTTCTATTTTCATCGTTAATGTTTTAGTTGATTTATTTTTTTTGCGATGGTGAAGTTACGGCTATTATTTCAAATGAAAAACCTACTAACTTAATAGACAAATAAGTCGACAATAAGACTTCAAATAATCACCTTAATAATTTTTATTTATTTATTTTTGTGCTTTGTTCAAAGCACTTATAAATAGCAACAGATGATTCACTTCTTTGGAGACGTAGAAAACACCGTTTTTGCTGTCGAATCCACGGGCGAACTTTCCGCGAGAACTACAGAAAAACTTAACTGGTTATTTGGAAACCAACCAAAATTAGAACAGTCCGCAATAGCGGATTTTTTTGTTGGCCCCAGAGCTGCTATGGTCACTCCCTGGAGTACAAATGCGGTAGAAATTACCCAGAACATGCATATCGAGGGTATAGTTAGAATTGAAGAGTATCATCATGTGAATGAGGATTTTTCGGACTACGACCCTATGCTTTCTCAGAAGTTCAGCAGATTGGACCAGGATATGTTCGATATGC
>JABDNT010000059.1 GCA_013043685.1 Flavobacteriaceae bacterium
ATTAAATTTGTAGCCCGTAGGGGAATCGAACCCCTGTTACCAGGATGAAAACCTGGCGTCCTAACCCCTAGACGAACGGGCCGTTAGTTTCATTTGCGGATGCAAAAATACAACTATTTTTGAATGCCGCAAGTCTTCCTAATATTTTTTTAGGAAATTAATAAGCCCTTGCAAATAAGACCTTTCGTGGCGAGGGATCACCAGTAACCATGCAGCTTCCCGCCTCTACATTATCATCCAGGGGTATGCATCTGATCGTTGCTTTCGTCTCATTTTTAATTCTTTCTTCCGTGGCTGCCGTACCATCCCAATGAGCAAGTACAAAACCGCCTTTACCATCCAAAACCTCTTTGAATTCATCGTAGGTCTCAACTTCAGTGGTGTTCTCTTGTCTGAATTTGAATGCTCTTTTGTACAAATTCTCCTGGATTTCCTGCATCAGGCTTTCGATTTTGGAGACAACCTGTTCGTTGGCTACGAACTCCTTTTCCAGGGTATCCCGCCTGGCAATTTCCACTGTTCCTTTTTCAACATCTTTAGGTCCTATTCCAACTCGGACAGGCACGCCTTTTAATTCATATTCGTTGAATTTCCATCCTGGCTTATGCGTATCACGATTATCAAATTTCACCCTGATTCCTTTAGCCTTTAATTCCTTCATCAAATTATTTGCAATTTCACTAACAGCCGCAAATTGCTCTTCATTTCTATATATAGGAACGATCACTACCTGATCGGGTGCCAGGTTGGGAGGCAACACCAATCCGTTATCATCGCTATGGGTCATTACCAATGCGCCCATCAGTCTGGTGGACACCCCCCAGGAAGTAGCCCAGACGTAATCAAGTCCGCCATCTTTATCAGCAAACTTCACATCAAAGGCTTTAGCAAAGTTCTGTCCCAGGAAATGAGATGTTCCCGCCTGAAGCGCTTTACCATCCTGCATTAAGGCTTCAATACAATAGGTTTCCAGTGCACCGGCAAAACGCTCACTCTCTGTTTTGAGCCCTTTAATTACAGGAACCGCCATATAGTTTTCAACGAATTCTGCATATATGTTCATCATCTGCTCTGCTTCAGCTATTGCTTCGTCCTCTGTTGCATGTGCCGTGTGACCTTCCTGCCATAAGAATTCGGTAGTACGCAGGAATAAACGCGTTCGCATTTCCCATCGCACCACATTGGCCCATTGGTTCACCAGTATGGGCAGATCTCTGTAGGATTGAATCCACTTTCTATAGGTATCCCAAATTATAGTTTCGGATGTGGGCCTTACAATGAGTTCCTCCTCTAGTTTGGCTTCAGGGTCTACAACGATCTCTTTGCCCGATTCGTCGGTTTTCAATCGATAGTGGGTTACAACGGCACATTCCTTAGCAAAGCCGTCTACATGACTAGCCTCTCTACTGAAATAAGACTTAGGAATAAAAAGTGGAAAATAGGCGTTTTGATGACCCGTTTCTTTAAACATCCTGTCTAATTCTGCCTGCATCTTTTCCCATATCGCAAAACCGTAAGGTTTAATAACCATACATCCTCTAACGCCAGACATCTCAGCCAGATCTGCTTTCAGAACAAGCTCGTTATACCATTTGGAATAATCTTCTTCGCGAGTCGTCAAATTCTTCGCCATACTGCTTAGTTTGGCACAAATGTTGTGCTTTTGTTAAATAAATAGTAGTTCTTCTGCTTCTCGGCAAAACTAACTATTTTTAGATAGTAGAACAATTAAATCCTGCAGTTATGCAAACCAAAATATACGCTATGAAAAAATCACTACCTATTTTAGTTCTGGGAGTGGTGGCATTCGTGCTTACCGCATGTGGAACTTACAACAATGGTTACGGCGATACTGACGGAATCTATACTTCTGATACCGCTACAACGGAAAGTGGCGAGGTAGAAGAGACTACCGATAAATCAAATTACTACAAACAATACTTCCAGTCAAGACAGAATGACTACGCAAATCTTCCTGAAGAAGATCTGGTCTTTACTGATATTGAATCTTATTCTTCCAACGATACCATCGATGAAGACGGCAATATTGTAATAATGGAACGAGAATACCAGGATGGTTACGGCGGTTGGGGTGATAACACCACCGATGTAACCGTGAACATATATGGTAACGCTGGTTGGGGTGGCTACTGGGGTGGCTACTGGGGCTGGAATCACTGGTATAACCCCTGGTGGTATGGCGGCTGGGGCTGGGGTTACAATTACTGGTCACCTTACTGGGGAATTGGCTGGGGCTGGGGCCCATTCTGGAATGCCGGATGGTACGGAGGCTGGTACGGTGGATTTTACCCTTATTATGGAGGCTATTACGGATACAATAATATTGCCTATAATCGAGGCAGGCGAAACCTGGACTATAACAGGGGCCGAAGCGTATATAATAGCAGAAGAGATTACAACTCAGGCAGATCAAGCCTGAACTCACGAAGAGGAAATTATTCCCGAAGTGAATTTAATCGACGCTCTACAAACTATAGACGAAACAATGTGAATGCTAATCGAAGAAGCAGTAATCGCGTTGATGCTAGGCGAAATGTAAATACGAACAGGCGCTCAACCCGGCCGAATGTGAACACACCAAGTCGTTCCTCACGTCCAAGTGTGAACAGAAACTCGACGAGAAGATCGAATAATTCGGTCCGAAGGTCAGGTGGTTCTCGATCTTCCGGTTCTTTTAGAAGCTCAGGCGGAGGCACGAGATCTTCAGGATCCAGAGGAGGAGGCGGTAGCCGAAGAGGTGGTCGCGGATAATAACAATCTATTTAATAAAAGAAATTCAATATGAAGAAGATACTTTTCTTGCTCATAGCAGGCTGTGCATTGACTTTTTCCAATGCCCAGAATATAACAGACGGATTGAGATATGGAGTTGATCGTACTACAGGGACGGCGCGATATACTGCTCTCAGCGGAGCTTTTGGCGCCCTGGGTGGTGATCTTTCAGCTATAGGAATAAATCCTGCCAGTAGTGCCGTGTTTATTACTAACGACTTATCATTTTCACTTGGAGTGCTCGATCGAGAAAATAACTCGGTCTATTTCGGAACTGAAAGCAGGGGAATAGATACCGATGTTGCGGTAAATCAGGCCGGTGCTGTATTTGTGTTTCTGAATCCCAATGAAAATTCAGATTGGAAAAAATTTACAGTTGGTCTTAACTATAATGCTACCCAAAATTATGATGATGATATTTTCATTAGTGGAAATGGAAATACCTCTATAGCTCAATATTTCCTTACGCTCGCCCAGGGAATCCCGCTAAACTTGCTTCAATTGCAGGGTAGCGAATCGATATCTAACCTATATTCCTTTTTAGGGGAAACTGAAGGCGTAGCAGCGCAAAATGCATTCCTCGGATTTCAAGGGTATATCATTGACCCACTAGATCCTAGCAATCCAAATAATACGCAATATGTTTCCAATATAGCTCCGGGCCGCTTTGGTCAGGATTATTACGTCGCTTCCGATGGCTACAATGGAAAATACACCATGAACTTCGGGGCTCAGTATACCGAGAATATTTATATGGGGATTAACCTGAATTTTCATGCGATCGACTATATAGAAAGTAATTTCCTGTTTGAAACTAATTCAAATCCAGGTAGCAGTGTGAACCGGGTTGAATTTGAAAATAACCTCTCTGTACTGGGTAATGGATTTTCCCTGCAAATAGGTGGTATTGCCAAAGTAACTGACGAATTAAGATTAGGAATTACGTACGACACCCCTACATGGTATGAAATTTCAGAAGAAACAACCCAGTTTTTAAGGACCAGGCGTATGGAGGATGGTTCGAATATAACAACAGTTGTTGATCCGAACGTCTTGAATGTATTTGCAGATTACGAGCTTCGTACGCCGGGAAGATATTCGGCTAGTGCAGCTTATGTCTTCGGAAAAGAGGGTCTTATTAGTCTAGATTATTCTTATAAGGATTATTCTCAAACGGAATTCTCATCAGACTTTAGTGGTGAATTCGCGGCTCTGAATAGTGCAATAAGTAACAGCCTCAAAGGATCTTCTCATATAAAGGTAGGTGGTGAGTATCGAATTGATGAATTAAGCCTTAGGGCGGGAATGCAATATGAAGAGAGCCCTTATGAAAATAAGACAACAATAGGAGATTTAACCGGTTTTTCTTTAGGCCTGGGATACGATTTTGGCGATTATAATTTCGATATTGCCTATGCAAGAGCAGAACAAGATAGTAGGAGACAGCTTTACGAAGTTGGCCTAACAAGTGCATCGGATATTGAAACTACATTTAATAATATAATATTTACGCTAGGGATTAGCTTGTAATAGCTAGCTTATAAAATAAAAAGCCACTCGGTTGAGTGGCTTTTATCTATAGTTTGAAGATGATGTCTATCTCTTTAGGGTAAAGTGTCCTTTGAACTCTTTTCGGGTATCTTCTTCGGTGTATTCCACCATGAACCAGTAATC
>JABDNT010000027.1 GCA_013043685.1 Flavobacteriaceae bacterium
CAGAACATGCATATCGAGGGTATAGTTAGAATTGAAGAGTATCATCATGTGAATGAGGATTTTTCGGACTACGACCCTATGCTTTCTCAGAAGTTCAGCAGATTGGACCAGGATATGTTCGATATGCGCATTGATCCCGAACCAATACGTGAAATTGAAGACATTACAGCGTATAATAGCCAGGAAGGATTGGCTTTGAGCAAAGATGAAGTTGAATACCTGGAGCAACTTTCGGAAAAATTGGGGCGGAAACTCACAGATAGTGAAGTTTTTGGTTTTAGCCAGGTAAATAGCGAACACTGCAGACACAAGATATTTAATGGCACTTTTGAAATAGATGGTGAAACAATGCCTTCTTCCCTGTTCAAACTTATTAAAAAGACTTCGGCAACACATCCGAATGATATCGTCTCAGCTTATAAAGATAATGTGGCATTCGTAAAGGGGCCTGAAGTAGAACAGTTTGCCCCTAAAACACCTGACAAACCTGATTATTACTATAAAACACCTTTTCAAAGTGTTATTTCACTAAAAGCAGAAACCCATAATTTCCCAACCACGGTGGAGCCTTTTAACGGGGCAGCTACCGGTAGCGGAGGTGAAATCAGGGACCGGCTCGCGGGAGGGAAAGGTTCGTTGCCACTGGCAGGTACAGCCGTCTATATGACCTCCTATTCACGATTAGCCGAAAATCGGCCATGGGAAAAAGCTATGGAAGAACGCCCGTGGCTGTATCAAACGCCAATGGATATTCTAATTAAAGCTAGTAACGGAGCTTCCGATTTTGGGAACAAATTCGGACAACCATTAATTGCCGGATCTGTTCTCACTTTTGAACATGAGGAAGATGCGCGAAAACTTGGTTTCGACAAAGTCATCATGTTAGCCGGGGGAATTGGTTATGGAAAAGCATCACAGGCTATAAAGGATACTCCGGAAAAAGGAGATAAAATAGTGATCCTTGGTGGAGAGAATTACCGAATTGGGATGGGAGGAGCCGCAGTATCTTCGGCCGACACCGGGGAATTTGAAAGTGGCATCGAACTAAACGCGGTTCAGCGTTCCAACCCCGAAATGCAAAAACGGGCTGCCAATGCCGTTCGGGGAATGGTTGAAAGTGAAGAAAATCCCATAGTTTCCATTCATGACCATGGTGCCGGTGGACACCTAAATTGTTTGAGCGAACTGGTGGAAGAAACCGGCGGACATATCGATCTGGATAAATTACCAGTTGGTGACCCAACGCTATCGGCGAAAGAGATAATTGGGAATGAATCACAGGAACGGATGGGCCTTGTTATAGGAGACAAAGATATAGCCGAACTGAGAAGAATAGCTGAACGTGAGCGATCACCCATGTATGAAGTTGGCCAGGTAACAGACGATAATCATTTTTGCTTTGAAAGTAGTTCTACCGGAGCCAAACCTATGGATTTCGCCCTGGAGGATATGTTTGGAAGTTCCCCCAAGACCCTGATGCGGGATAAAGAAATTCAAAGAGATTACCGGAATCCACAGTACGATTCATCGAGGTTGCGGGAATATGTTTCTCAACTTCTGCAATTAGAAGCCGTGGCCTGCAAGGATTGGCTTACCAATAAGGTGGACCGCTGTGTAACCGGTCGAGTTGCTAAACAACAGTGCGCGGGACCGCTACAATTACCACTTAACAATTGTGGGGTGATGGCTTTGGATTATAACGGTAAGGATGGTGTTGCAACCTCAATAGGCCACTCACCTGTGAGCGCTCTTGTTGATCCTGTGGCCGGCTCCAGAAATTCAATTACCGAATCATTAACCAACATAGTATGGGCCCCACTGGAAAAAGGCCTTAAAAGTATTTCCCTATCTGCAAACTGGATGTGGCCCTGTAATAATGAAGGTGAAGATGCGAGATTGTACAAAGCTGTAGAAGGAGTTAGTGAATTTGCGATTGAATTGGGCATTAACGTCCCTACCGGCAAGGACTCGCTCTCCATGAAACAAAAATACAAGGACGATGTAGTGCTCGCTCCGGGTACTGTGATCATATCTGCTGCCGGACATTGCAGCGATGTGAAAAAGGTGGTAGAACCGGTGTTGCAAAAAAATAAAGGGAGTATTTACTACATCAATATTTCCCAGGACGATTTTAAGTTGGGCGGTTCATCATTTGCTCAAATACTGAATACGATTGGTTCTGACGTACCCACAGTAAAGAGTGCTTCGTACGTAAAAAAAGTATTTAATACGCTTCAAGAATTGATAATAGATGGAGCGATAGCCGCGGGACATGATGTCGCCTCGGGAGGACTTATCACAACCTTGCTGGAAATGTGTTTTGCCGATAACGACCTCGGAGCAACGCTAGACCTTTCGCAATTGGGCGATTCGCTGCCAGAGATGTTATTCGCTGAAAATTGTGCCTTGCTTATTCAGGCAGTTAATGATAACACCGTGGAAAAGGCCCTCTCAGATCATGACATCAGCTTCAACAAGATTGGAACTGTTACTTCAGGTAAAGAACTTATAATAAGACATAATCACGCAGTAGAAGAATTTGATGTCTCAGAATTTCGGGATGTATGGTACCGAACCTCTTATCTGCTCGATCAACAACAAAGTGGTCCGGATAAAGCCAAAGAACGTTTCGATAACTACAAGAATCAGCCTTTAAAATTCAAATTCCCGGATCATTTTACCGGCAAACTACCAGTTATCGATCCGTCCGCGCCGCGGATAAAAGCAGCGATCATCAGAGAGAAAGGAAGCAACAGTGAAAGAGAGATGGCCTATGCGATGCACCTGGCCGGATTTGATGTGAAAGATGTTCATATGACCGACCTTATCTCGGGACGCGAAACGCTGGAGGATATAAAATTCATTGCGGCTGTAGGAGGCTTTTCCAACAGTGACGTTCTGGGGAGTGCCAAGGGTTGGGCAGGAGCTTTTCTGTACAATGATAAAGCTAAAAAAGCATTAAAAGAATTCTTCGCAAAAGACGATACCCTCTCATTAGGGGTTTGCAACGGATGCCAGTTATTTATTGAATTGGGACTTATAAATCCTGAGCATGATAGAAAACCGAAAATGCTGCATAATGATACCAATAAATTTGAATGTTCCTTCACTTCTATCAAGATTCAGGAGAACGATTCGGTGATGTTGTCCTCCTTGTCAGGAAGCACGTTAGGGATATGGTCGGCTCATGGAGAAGGTAAATTCAGTTTTCCTCTTTCAGAAGAAAATTACAGAATCGTTGGAAAGTATGGCTATGAAGGTCTTCCGGCGAATCCTAACGGAAGTGATTTCAACACAGCGATTCTTACGGATACATCGGGCAGGCATTTGGTTATAATGCCGCATTTGGAGCGGTCTACATTCCCATGGAACTGGGGGTACTATCCTTCAGACCGAAATGATGAAGTATCTCCCTGGCACGAAGCATTTTTAAACGCCAGGAAATGGTTAGAATCTAAATAAGCGATCGCATCGCCTCAGCTATTCAAGGCATTAATTCTGAATTATTTTTCCTAATTTGTAAGTCAGAAATAAAGTGACCATGACCGAAGTAAAAAGACTCTTTGACTTCCCTTATTACCAATTAGAAAATTTTCCACTAGACGCTGCCCTCGTAACTAAAAAGACCGGTGAATGGATTAAAACCTCAACCCAGGAGTATCTTGACAAATCGAATGCTTTCAGCCGCGGACTTATAAAGCTGGGTGTTAAACCTGACGATAAGATCGCTTTAATTTCCATGACCAACCGCACGGAGTGGAACATATGTGACATTGGTGTACTTCAAATTGGCGCCCAGGACGTTCCTATTTACCCAACTATTTCGGAAGAAGAGTACGAGTATGTGCTAAACCACAGCGAGTGTAAATTCTGCTTTGTTTCCTGTGTGGAAGTGCTGAATAAAATTGACAAAATAAAACAGAATGTACCAAGCCTTCAGGGAGTTTACTGTTTTGATGAATTGCGCGACTGTGCGCATTACAGTGAGGTCATCAAACTTGGTGAAGAAAATCCGGACTTACAACCGGAAGTAGAAAAGCGCAAGGAAGCCATCAGTGAAAATGATCTGGCCACATTGATCTATACCTCGGGAACAACGGGAAAACCAAAAGGGGTTATGTTGAGTCATAAGAATATTGCCAGTAATGCCATTTATAGTGCTGAGAGACTTCCCATAGACCTGGGTAAGACCAAAGCGTTGAGTTTTTTACCCGTCTGTCATATTTATGAGCGAATGCTCCTCTATATGTACCAGTATTGTGGAGTAAGTATTCATTTTGCCGAATCTTTGGAGACCATTAGCGATAATCTAAAAGAAATAAAACCGGAGGTGATGACGGCTGTGCCAAGGCTATTGGAAAAAGTGTATGATAAGATCTATACTAAAGGCACTGAGTTAACCGGAATAAAGAAAAGTCTGTTCTTTTGGGCTGTTTCCGTAGGATTACGATATGAACCCTACGGTCAAAATGGTTGGTGGTACGAACTGAAATTAAAGCTCGCCCGTAAATTAATTTTCTCAAAATGGCAAGAAGCTTTAGGTGGTAACTTAAAAGCCATTGCATCCGGAAGTGCTGCCCTTCAAGCCAGGCTGGCAAGGGTCTATAACGCTGCGGGGATTCCTGTGATGGAAGGTTACGGACTTACCGAAACCTCCCCGGTTGTTACTGTGAACGATATGCGTAACGGTGGTTTCAGGATTGGAACCGTAGGCAAACCCATTAAGGAAACTGAAGTGAAAATTGCTCACGATGGTGAGATCCTCATCAAAGGACCACAGGTGATGCAGGGTTATTATAAGGATCCCGACCTAACCTCAGATGTGCTGAAAGACGGGTATTTCCACACCGGGGACATTGGAGAGATCGACGATGATGGCTTTTTAAAGATCACAGATCGTAAGAAGGAAATGTTCAAGACCAGTGGCGGGAAATATGTGGCGCCACAAATTATTGAGAATGCTTTCAAACAATCACGATTTATCGAACAGGTAATGGTGGTTGGAGAGGGAGAAAAAATGCCGGCGGCATTGATTCAACCAAACTTCGAGTTTATACATGACTGGAACGAACGCAAGGGTAAAGGATTGCCTGAGGATCCGGAGCAAATGGTAAAGGATCCAAAGCTTATTAAACGTATTCAAAAGGAAGTAGATCATTATAACGAACGCTTCGGTAAGTGGGAACAGGTTAAGAAATTCGAACTAACGCCGGATATATGGAGCATTGATGAAGGCCATCTCACCCCTACCATGAAGATGAAACGCAAAGTGATCAAACAAAAATACATAGATCTGTACAATCGGATCTATGAGCGGGAAACCGATTAAATCATGTCTGTAGTATCTGAATCTAACTAAATATTTAGTCTCCCAAAGAGGCCATCGATTCTTAATGCCCGGCCGGATAATTCTTTAGTTTCTTTAAAATTCTTTAAATTTACTATGCATGCATAGTAAAATTTAGTATCTTTGAATTCGAATTAGAAAACTACTCCCTTGAAAGAAAAAACCATAGACTACATCCTGCGTGCTACCTGGATGGCGGTTACTAAGATGTACAACGAGGAAGCTGGCAAAAAAGACAGCACCATGGCCACAGGATTCGCCTTAATAAGTATCGATCCGGAAGAAGGTACTCCTTCCACTGCTTTGGGCCCAAAAATGGGTATGGAGGCTACCAGTTTGTCGCGAACTCTTAAGAACATGGAAGAGAAAGGCCTTATCGAGCGAAGACCTAATCCGCTTGACGGACGGAGTGTCCTAATACACCTCACAGATTTCGGACGGGAGATGCGGGAATATTCCAAAGGGGTGGTTCTAAGGTTCGACGAAGTTGTAAAAGAATCTATTTCCGAAGAAGACCTTCAAACTTTTAAACAAGTGGCCAACACTATACTTGACCTGGTTACTTCGAAAAAAATATATAGTACTGAAAAAATATAACGATCAATGTCAAAAAGAAGAATAGAAAAAGTTGCGGTAATAGGTTCCGGGATCATGGGAAGCGGGATCGCATGTCATTTTGCCAATATTGGCGTTCAAGTGTTACTCCTTGATATAGTTCCTCGCGAGTTAAATGATAAGGAAAAGGCCAAAGGACTAACTATGGATGATAAGATAGTTCGTAACCGATTAGTGAACGACGCCCTCACTTCAGCTATTAAAAGTAGGCCGGCACCGCTCTATTCTAAGGATTTTGCCAATCGTATTACTACGGGTAATCTTGAAGATGATATATCGAAGGTGAAAGATGTGGATTGGATCATCGAAGTGGTGGTAGAGCGTCTGGACATTAAGCAACAGGTTTTTGAAAACCTGGAAAAACATAGAACTCCTGGTACCCTTATCACTTCCAACACTTCGGGAATTCCCATTAAATTCATGAATGAAGGGCGCAGCGAAGATTTTAGAGCGCATTTCTGCGGAACCCATTTCTTCAATCCTCCGCGATATCTGAAACTATTTGAAATTATTCCAGGGCCCGATACAAAGGATGAAGTCCTTGATTTCCTAAACGGATACGGTGAAAAATTCCTTGGAAAGACCTCTGTGGTCGCTAAAGACACCCCGGCATTTATAGGGAATAGAATCGGGATCTTTGGTATCCAGAGCCTATTTCACCTGATTTCTGAAATGGGCCTTACCATAGAGGAGGTCGACAAACTAACAGGCCCTGTGATAGGGCGCCCGAAAAGTGCTACTTTCAGAACTGTGGATGTGGTTGGGCTCGATACTCTGGTGCATGTTGCCAATGGTATTTATGAAAATTGCCCTGACGATGAAGAGCACGACCTATTTAAACTTCCGGCTTTCATCAATACAATGATGGAAAACAAATGGTTGGGTAGTAAAACCGGTCAGGGCTTCTACAAGAAAGTTAAGAAGGAAGATGGTTCCAGCGAGATTCTTTCGCTCGACCTCGATTCCATGGAATACAGATCTAAGAAACGCGCTTCCTTCCCTACCCTGGAAATGACAAAATCGGTGGATAAGGTAATAGACAGGTTCAAGGTGCTCGCGAGTGGAAAAGACAAGGCTGGAGAATTCTACCGTAAAAATTTTGGTGCTATGTTCGCTTATGTATCCAAACGAATTCCAGAGGTCACCGACGAGCTTTATAAGATTGACGATGCCATGAAAGCAGGTTTCGGATGGGAACACGGGCCTTTTGAGATCTGGGACGCCATTGGTCTTTCCGAAGGCTTGCAGCTCATACAGGATATCGGAAAAGAACCGGCAGCCTGGGTAGTCGAGATGAAGGATGCCGGAAAAGAATCTTTCTACACAGTAAAGGACGGAGCTACGTATTTTTATGATATTCCCAAGAAGTCCCATGAAAAAGTACCGGGACAGGATGCATTTATTATTTTGGATAACATCCGTGAATCGAATGAAGTATATAAGAACAGCGGTGTTGTAATAGAAGATCTTGGTGACGGTATATTGAACGTGGAGTTCCAGAGTAAAATGAATTCCATTGGCGGAGATGTTTTGGCGGGTGTAAACAAAGCCATTGATCTTGCTGAAAAAGACTTCGAAGGATTGGTAGTGGGGAACCAGGGAGCGAATTTCTCCGTGGGTGCGAACATCGGGATGATCTTCATGATGGCCGTGGAGCAGGAATACGACGAACTGAATATGGCCGTAAAATATTTCCAGGATACTTGTATGCGATTGCGCTACTCCTCTATTCCGGTTGTAGTGGCACCGCATGGCATGACCCTGGGTGGCGGATGCGAAATGACGCTGCATGCAGACCGCGTGGTAGCTGCTGCCGAAACCTACATTGGTTTGGTTGAATTCGGCGTAGGAGTAATTCCCGGAGGTGGTGGAAGCAAGGAAATGGCGCTTCGTGCCAGTGATACTTTTCAGAAGAACGACGTGGAATTGAACAGGCTTCAGGAATACTTCCTCACGATCGGGATGGCCAAGGTAGCCACCTCGGCCTACGAGGCTTATGATACAGGAATCCTGCAACACGGAAAAGATATTGTAGTGGTGAATAAAGATCGCCAGATAGCAACCGCGAAGTCTGTTGCGAAGATGATGGCCGATCAGGGTTACACAAAACCGATTCAGCGCAACGATGTGCGGGTATTAGGAAAACAAGCCCTGGGAATGTTCCTCGTGGGAACAGACTCTATGGAGGCAGGACACTACATTAGTGAACACGATAAGAAGATCGCAAACAAGCTCGCATATGTCATGGCTGGTGGAGATCTTAGTGAACCCAGCTATGTAAGTGAACAATATTTACTTGACCTGGAACGTGAAGCTTTCATGAGTTTGACCACCGAGCGCAAAACATTGGAGCGACTCGAGCACATGATCAAAAAAGGGAAGCCATTACGGAATTAGATATTAGAATTGAGTAGTTAGTATGCATAAGATAAAAGATTTAAAGATTTGGGGTAAATCCATTGCTTTGGCAAAATCAGTTTATTCTATTGCTGCTGAACTACCTGCGGAAGAGAAATTCGGATTGGTTTCACAGTTAAAGAGATGTGCGATTTCAATTCCATCGAATATATCAGAAGGAGCCGGAAGAAATTCAAAGAAGGAATTTCAACATTTTTTAAGCATTGCGAATGGCTCCTCATATGAATTAGAAACTCAATTAATATTAATAATAGAATTGCAACTAATTTCAGAAGATAAAATAAAACCAGTGTTAAATAAGGTTTCGGAGATTCAGAAAATGAATTATGCCTTTCAAAAGTCGCTTACCGAATCTTAATACTAACATCTCAATACTTAATACTATAAAAATGAAAACAGCATATATAGTTAAAGCATATAGAACAGCGGTAGGAAAAGCGCCTCGAGGCCTTTTCCGCTTTAAGCGTCCCGATGAATTGGCCGCAGAAACCATTGAATATATGATGAAGGAGTTACCGCAGTTTGACAAAACACGCATTGACGACGTGATCGTTGGAAATGCCATGCCAGAAGCAGAACAAGGCCTGAATATGGCTCGTCTGATCTCGCTTATGGGTCTTAAAATTGAAGATGTGCCCGGCGTGACAGTGAATCGGTATTGTGCATCGGGTATTGAGACTATTGCTATGGCGACGGCTAAAATCCAAAGTGGAATGGCCAATTGCATTATTGCCGGTGGTTCGGAGAGTATGAGTTATATACCTATGGGAGGATATAAACCCACGCCGGATTATGAGATTGCCAAAGAAGGTCATGAAGATTACTACTGGGGTATGGGCTTAACTGCTGAAGCGGTCGCAAATCAGTTTAAAGTTTCGAGGGAAGATCAGGATGAATTTGCCTATAACTCGCATCAGAAAGCTCTGAAAGCACAGGCCGAAAACAAATTCAAGGAACAGATAGTGCCTATTGAAGTGGAGCACACATTTGTGAATTCCGAAGGAAAAAAAGAAACAAAGAATTATACGGTTGCCAAGGACGAAGGCCCCAGGGCCGATACCTCCCTGGAAGTTCTTGGAAAGCTTCGGCCCGTATTTGCGGCGAATGGGAGCGTGACGGCAGGAAACTCTTCACAGATGAGTGACGGGGCGGCCTTTGTACTTGTTATGAGTGAAGAAATGGTGAAGGAACTAAATCTGGAACCGATTGCCCGTATGGTAAATTTTGCTGCAGCAGGAGTAGAACCCCGTATAATGGGAATTGGCCCTGTAAAAGCCATACCAAAAGCACTTAAACAAGCCGATATGAAACAGGATGATATCGACCTTATCGAATTGAACGAAGCCTTTGCTTCTCAATCCCTGGCCGTAATCCGTGAACTTGGCCTCAACCAGGAAATTGTGAATGTAAACGGAGGCGCAATCGCTTTAGGACATCCGCTGGGTTGTACCGGAGCTAAACTATCGGTACAACTTTTCGACGAAATGCGTAAGCGCAATATGAAAGGGAAATACGGCATGGTTACTATGTGCGTGGGAACCGGACAAGGTGCCGCAGGGATATATGAATTTTTAAATTAAGAATCAAGATTAAAGAACCAGGAATAAAGATTGCAAAATGCACAATTTTAAGAATCTTAATATTTGGATTAAGAGTATGGAGTTAGTTTCTGAGAATTACAACATTACGAATTCGTTTTCAGAAATGGAGAGATATGGACTGGCAAATCAAATGAATCGAAGCGCTGTATCCATACCTTCGAATATTGCAGAAGGTTCCAGCAAAGGAAGTGACAAGCACTTTAATCAGTACCTGGAAACTAGCCTGGGTTCAGCCTTTGAATGGGAAACACAATTGACGATAGCATATAAGCAAAACTATATTGAAGAAGATGTCTTTAAGACTTCGGAAGAAAAAATAATACAAATTCAACGAATGATATCAGGTTTTCAGAAAGGACTAAAAAAAGATTAGTCTTGATTCTTGACTCCTGATTCTAAAAATCTAATGATATGAGTGAAACGACTGAACTTAAAAAAGACATACTAAGAGGAGGGCAGTTTTTGGTGAAAGAGACCAGCTGTAATGATATTTTTACTCCTGAAGATTTTTCCGAAGAACAGAAAATGATGCGCGATTCTGTTATAGAATTCGTAGATCGGGAAATCTGGCCAAACAAGGAGAGATTCGAGAAGAAAGACTATGCCTTTACCGAGGAGATCATGAAGAAAGCCGGTGAATTAGGACTGTTGGGTGTTGCAGTGCCTGAAGCCTACGGAGGCCTTGGAATGGGATTCGTAACCACTATGCTCGTTTGCGATTATATTTCAGGAGCCACAGGATCAATTGCGACCGCTTTTGGGGCGCATACCGGTATTGGGACCATGCCCATCACCTTATATGGTACGGAAGAACAAAAACAAAAATATGTCCCTAAACTTGCAACAGGTGAATGGTTTGGAGCCTATTGTTTAACGGAACCTGGAGCAGGTAGTGATGCGAATAGCGGAAAGACCAAAGCCGTGCTTTCAGATGATGGATCACACTATAAGATAAGCGGACAAAAGATGTGGATCTCCAATGCGGGATTCTGTAGTCTATTTATTGTTTTTGCACGAATCGAAGACGATAAGAATATCACTGGCTTTATAGTAGAGAACGACCCATCCAATGGTATCACCCTTGGAGAAGAAGAAGATAAACTGGGTATCCATGCTTCATCTACACGCCAGGTTTTCTTTAATGAAACTAAAGTGCCGTTGGAAAACATGCTATCGGAAAGAGGAAACGGTTTTAAGATCGCAATGAACGCCCTGAATGTTGGACGTATCAAACTGGCAGGCGCATGCCTGGATGCTCAAAGACGTGTTACCGAAAACGCTGTGAAATATGCAAATGAACGTATTCAGTTTAAAACTCCTATTGCGAAGTTTGGTGCAATAAAGGCGAAGCTGGCAGAAATGGCTACCTCGGCCTATGCCGGAGAGAGTGCATGTTATCGCGCCTCTAAAAATATTGAGGACCGGATCGCCATTCGGATGGCAGAAGGAAACACCCACCACGAAGCGGAATTGAAAGGAGTTGAGGAATACGCTATAGAATGTTCTATATTGAAAGTAGCTGTTTCCGAAGATATACAGAACTGTAGCGACGAGGGAATCCAGATCTTTGGAGGAATGGGCTTTAGCGCCGATACCCCGATGGAAGCGGCATGGCGGGATGCCAGAATCGCAAGGATCTATGAAGGCACCAACGAGATCAACCGAATGTTATCTGTAGGTATGTTGGTTAAAAAAGCAATGAAAGGCCATGTGGACTTATTGGCACCGGCTATGGCTGTTGCCGATGAACTTACCGGAATTCCTTCCTTTGAGACTCCGGATTACAGTGAATTGCTTTCGGAAGAAAAAGCCATGATAGCCAAACTGAAGAAGGTCTTCCTCATGGTTGCAGGCTCTGCTGTGCAAAAATTCGGGCCTCAATTAGAGGAGCACCAGCAATTATTACTGGCATCGGCCGACATTTTAATTGAGATCTACCTGGCGGAGAGCACTGTATTGAGAGCCGAGAAAAATGCCAAACGATTTGGTGAAGACGTTCAAAAAGAGCAAATTGCAATGGCAAAACTATATCTCTACAATGCTGTTGATAAAATTTCGCAGAAAGCTAAAGAAGGAATTGTATCTTTCGCAGAAGGGGATGAACAAAGAATGATGCTGATGGGACTGAAGCGATTTACTAAATATCAGAATATGCCGAACGTAGTAGCTTTAAGAAATTTAATTGCTGAAAAAGTGACTTCGGAAAATACATATCCGTTTTAAAAGCATCAGATGCTGCTCATAGCATTTGGTTAGTTAGTTGAAAGACCCGCCGCCCAGCAATGAGCGGCGGTTTTTTTATTGAATCCTTATGAATTCATATCCTGTATTGGCTTTTATATGGAAGAAATGAATTACATTTATGTCAATTCCCTGATATTATGTAAAATGAAAAACTATTGCCTGTTCATATTATGCTTCCTCTTTCTTGCAAGCATTGCTGCCCAGGATCTTCAGGTAGTTGAAACATATCCTGCTCCACAATCGATGATTGCATCCCCAGCGGGAGAGATTTTGGTCACTTTCAACCAGGAACCTGACATGACCTCAATAAATCCAGGATCTTTTAGAGTTTTTGGAAAGTGGTCAGGTCCCATGGAAGGAACATATAACCTTAGTGCAGGTACCAATACAGTTAAATTTTCACCTCAACGTCCGCTCTTCTATGGCGAATGGATTACAGTGCGATTATCAGGTGATATTCAGAGTTCAAGCGGAATGCCGCTCTCGAACGGATTTAACTATGAATTCTGGACGAAATCACTACCGGCTTCACTTGATCTGGAATATGGCGGAGAGATCAATATGCGGCAGTCTGGAGAAGGTGCTCTGACATGCTATGGTGCCTATGCTGGCGATGTAAATAATGATGAGTATTCAGACCTTGTAGTCATTACCGAAGATTCAGATGATATACGAGTAATGATCAGTGATGGATCGACTGGCTATGGACCTTTTGTAATCATTGAAATGCCTCCCGGCCTGGGTCCCAGCACAAACGAAGGAGCCGATTTTAATCGCGATGGTTTGATCGACATGGCTATTGGAAGTACATATGCCAATAACGTCAATATCCAGTTAGGCGATCCGGTCACTTTCTTTAATAGTCAAATGAATTATCAGGCCTCTGAAGGTGTACGCGGACTTGCAGTAGCAGATCTAAACGGAGATGGATGGGATGATATCGTTACCGCAAATAGGGCCGACAGTAACATGTCCATATTGATGAATGACGGCACAGGATTATTTCAGCCAGCAGTGAATATCGACAGTGGATTCGATGGAGAGACTTCCATAGCAACAACCGATCTAAACAATGATGGTTTTACGGATCTTCTCGTTGCTACTCATGATGACAACAACGTGGTGAGTTTGTTGAACGATGGCAGCGGGAATATGACTGTAACTTCTAATGCTGGTGTAGGTGGCGGGCCCTGGATGCTCGCAATTGGGGATATAAATGGAGATGGTTTTGTGGATGCGATAACCGCAAACCGCTTCACTAATGATGTTTCAGTTGTTTTTTCGGATGGTTCCGGTGGCGTAGATCTCGATAGGCATTACAGTGTAAATACGTTTCCTGTTGCAATCGACCTTGGTGATATTGATGGGGATGGAGACCTGGATTTCATTTCGAGCAATGTGCTCGGCGGAGATTACACTCTCATGGAGAATGACGGTACCGGCCAGTTTATCAATGCCAGAGTTTACCCGTCTCCGGATATGAGTGCTTGTGCTGTTATACATGACCGAAATAATGACGGGGCTATGGATATCACCATGATCGACGAAGCAGCAGATGTTGTCATACTTTATAATAATACACTACTACTTAACAATGAAGATCGCCTAAGAGAAAATCACCTGTCACTGTATCCCAATCCATTTTACGATACAATAAATGCTAGCGGCGACATTCATGGTGAGGTAAAACTGATACTTTATGATGCTCAGGGTAGATTATTGCTTTCAGAAAACATGAGTGTTTCAAAACGCTTTGACCTCAGCGATTATGCCTTGTCCGAAGGATCTTATATCGCACATTTATTTTACAATGATACTTCACAAAAAATTAAATTAATTAAAATATCTCATTAGTGTTTCGCCACTCTTTTAAAGCCTTATTCATACTTTTCGAAATTGTTGCTCACTCCCAACCCTACACTGAAGTCTACATCGCTGATATATCCATTACAGAAGAATTGATTGAAGTTGGAAATGTCGTCAACATCTCAAATGATGAGGGTTACGACAATCAGCCGTCATTCCAAAGCGACAACCTTGTTCTTTTTGCGGGAAATAACAAAGGCCAGACCGATATTGCTCAATACAATATTCGTTTCAATATGAAATTCTGGTATCACAAGGGTTCGGCTTCCAGTCAGTATTCTCCGCAACGCATACCAAATTCTCAGCATGTACTAAGTGTACATCTGGACACAAATGGCAGGCAAAGATTGTTTCATCATCACCTTACTTCCCTGGAATACAAGGAAGCACATCCCGATGTGCGGGTGGCATATTTTGCTATGTACAATGAAAACATCTTACTAGGTTCCGTGCTGGGAGAAGAGAACCTCGACCTGGTAGTAGCGAATATCGAGACAAAACAGGTGGATACCTTAGCGTACAATTCCGCAAGATCTTTTCACAAGATTCCCGAAAGTAAAAGCATGAGCTATACCTTTGTGAACGAGGAAGGGAACCACGATGTCTACCAATTGGATATGGATAGTTTCGAAAGCTTTTTTGTTACCCAGCTACCCATTGGTGTACAGGATCATGTATGGCTTAATGGTACCACACTTCTTATCGGCAGTGGTTCCAGGCTTTATAAGTTCGACTTATTTGGAGATGGGACCTGGACGGAGGTCGCAGACTTATCGGAATACAAGATGGATAATATTACGCGACTTGCGATTAGCCCAGACGGAACTAAGCTTGCTATTGTTGCGGAACCACTTCAGTAAGACTTTCAATTGCATCTTTCCTGATTATTGTATTTTAGGA
Source organism: Flavobacteriaceae bacterium (assembly GCA_013043685.1). GTDB lineage: Bacteria > Bacteroidota > Bacteroidia > Flavobacteriales > Flavobacteriaceae > Pukyongia. The sequence goes on from JABDNT010000027.1 coordinate 14,992, forward strand.
TTTAATTCAGAATAGTACTAGCAACTTTTCCCTATTTTAGTACAAATTAATATTTCGATGAAAATTGCCATCAGCTTGTTGTTTTTTCTTTTTATTTCACTGAATTATGCTCAAACCGACCCGAAACTCTATGATATTATTGCAGAGGTTTCCGCAGAACGGCTGGAAAGCGATATCGCGAAACTTGCAGGTTTTGGAACACGCCATACACTAAGTGATACAGTCTCTCAAACGAGGGGAATTGGTGCCGCGAGGCGCTGGATTAAATCTGAGTTTGATAAGATCTCTGCCTCTTGTAATGACTGTTTGGATGTGTTTTATCAGAAAGACCTGGTGAAACAGGGTGAAAATAACCGGATCGTCAAGGATGTTTGGGTGGTGAACGTCGCAGCCGTCCAGAAAGGAACCAAATATCCAAATCGCTACATAATTATGAGTGGAGATATAGATTCGAGGGTGAGTGACCCGACCGATTTCACCTCAGAATCACCCGGGGCCAACGACAATGCCAGTGGGATGGCAGGTGCTATAGAGGCCGCGAGAGTGCTTTCTAAACACAAATTTGAAAGCAGTATTGTATACCTGGGGCTCAGCGGAGAGGAACAGGGCTTATTTGGTGGGAAAGGGTTTGCTAAATATGCTAAAGAGAATGACTGGGAGATAATCGGAGTATTAAATAACGACATGATCGGGAATATCAAAGGTGTAAATGGAGTTGTGAGTAATCGGGATTTCAGGATTTTTTCTGAACCGGTTCCTCCCACTGAGACGGAACGACAGCGAAACCGAAGGCGTTTCTATGGTGGCGAGGTAGATGGAATTTCAAGGCAACTGGCACGCTATGTCCATAAAATTACTAAAACCTATATGCCCGAAATGAATCCTATGCTCATCTATCGTTTAGATCGCTTTGGCCGTGGAGGTCATCATCGTCCGTTCAACGATGCCGGTTTTCCCGGAATTCGCATTATGGAAGCCCATGAGAACTATACGCAGCAACATCAGGATATACGGATGGAAGATGGTATCGAATATGGAGATAAACTTAAATTCGTAAACTTCAATTATGCCAAAAAACTAACAGCAGTGAACGCCATTAGTATGGCGAGTCTCGCTTCCGCTCCCCCACCCCCCGCTAATGTTGAAATAGGTGGCGTCGTGGAGCCTTCGGCTAAATTCAAATGGGACAAGGTTGACGGTGCAGCGGGCTACAAAATATACTGGCGGGATACCACCTCGCCTTCCTGGGACCATAGCCGTTACGTAGGTGATATTTCCGAATACACACTGGAAGGCATTGTTATTGATAATTATTTCTTCGGAATTGCTTCCGTTAGCGCAGATGGTCATGAGAGCGTGGTAGTCTTCCCATCGGGCGTATTCCGCAATTAAATGAAAACATTCATGAAATACAAAGTTGTTGTTTGGCTCTTATTATTCACTGCACTTGGTTACTCTCAAACGTTCACAAAACGCGATAGCATTTTTGGAAGCATCACACCTGAAAGAGCCTGGTGGGACCTGAAACACTACGATCTTAATGTGAGCGTATTTCCGGATGACCGCAAGATCACCGGTACTAACACAATTACCTATACTGTAATTGATGAAGCGAAGGAACTTCAGCTGGACCTTCAGCGACCAATGACACTATTAAACGTAACTCAGAAAGGAAAGGAGTTGGAAGTTCGTTCGGAGGGTATGTTCTATTATATTCGGCTAAAAGAAAAACAGAAAATTGGGGAAACGTATACATTAAGTGTTCAGTTTTCCGGAACCCCTGTAGTTGCCATAAGGCCTCCCTGGGATGGAGGATTTACCTGGGAAAAGGATTCCAACGGGAAACATTTCATCGCGAACGCCAACCAGGGTATTGGGGCCAGCATCTGGTGGCCCAATAAGGATCATGCCTACGATGAACCAGATAATGGAACAGATCTTACCATAACAGTTCCTTCCGATCTAACAGCCGTGGGAAATGGCCGTTTGATCGATACAAAAGATAACGGCGATACTACGACATGGCATTGGCGTGTTGTAAACCCGATCAATAATTACGGAATCAATGTGAATGTTGGTGATTACGTACATTTTTCTGAAAAATACAATGGAGAAAATGGTGAATTGGACCTGGGGTATTGGGTCCTCCGGGAAAACCTGGATAAGGCCAGGAAACAATTTAAACAGGTCCCAATGATGATGGAAGCCTTCGAACATTGGTTTGGCCCCTACCCTTTTTACGAAGATAGTTTTAAACTGGTGGAAGTTCCTTACCTGGGCATGGAACACCAGAGTAGTGTCACCTACGGTAACCGTTATCAAAATGGTTATCTCGGTTCAGACCTGAGCAACACGGGTTGGGGATTAAAATTCGATTTCATTATTATCCACGAGGCAGGACATGAATGGTTTGCAAATAATATTACCAATACAGATGTTGCAGATATGTGGATCCATGAAGGATTTACAGCTTATTCCGAAAATCTGTACCTGGATTATCATTTTGGTGCCGAAGCGGCATCTGCATACGTGATAGGAACTCGCAGGGGAATTCGAAACCAATCCCCAATTATCGGGCAACGTGATGTTAGAAATCACGGAAGTACAGACATGTATTATAAAGGGGCAAATATTTTGCACACACTCAGGCAACTACTTGAGGACGATGCTAAATGGCGAAATATGCTTAGAGGGCTTAATACTGAATTCAGGCTTCAAACTGTTAGTAGTAAGCAGGTTGAAGAATACCTGAGCAATCAAATGGGTAAAGGCCTGACTGAATTCTGGGACCAATATCTTCGTACGGTTCAGATCCCGAAAATTGAGTATAAACTTGATGCAGGGAAACTGAAATTCCGCTATACAAATATCATTGAGAATTTTGACATGCCTGTGATTGCTATCGTCAACGGGAAAGAAGAATGGATCTTCCCTTCATCTACCTGGAGCGAAAAAGAATTTAATGAGACTATCAGTTCGTTCGCGATCAAGAAGGATTTTTATGTGACTTCAGAAAAAATCGAAGACTGATGGATGAAAAACCTGAATTGTATTTCCCCAGAGATGTGGAATGGCGCGAATGGCTTGAAATAAACCATTCGAATTATCCACAAGGGGTTTATCTTATTTTCTACAAACTGGAAAACGGTGTTCCTACAATGCGTTGGGAAGATGCTGTGAAAGTTGCACTTTGTTTTGGCTGGATTGATAGTACAGTGAAGAGCCTTGGAGGAGGTAAGAGACAACAATATTTCTGCCCGAGAAATCCAAAAAGTAACTGGAGCGCGCTGAATAAAAAGTACATCAAGGAGTTGAATGAAGCGGGGCTAATTCACGAAAGTGGATGGAAAACGATCAATAAAGCCAAGGAAACGGGAACCTGGACTGCCATGGACCATGTTGAGAACCTGGTGATCCCGTCTGAATTGCAACATGCGTTTGACGCCAATCCGGAGGCATTCGAAAATTATAACAATTTCTCCAGAGGCTATCGTAAGTCTTACCTGGCCTGGCTACACAATGCAAAACGGCCTGAAACACGAGCTAAAAGAATTGGGGAGATAATCCGCCTATGTGAGTTAAATATTAAATCCCCGCAATAGGAAGTCTTCCTTTCTGACAAATAATCCGATATGATTGCCTTGTGCGTAAATTCCGTATTCATCCAAAATACGTACCTTAGGTTTTTCAAAATTCACAACTATGCATATTCGTTCTTTGGCGCTCATCCTTGCGCTACTAGCACTTACACCTAATTTCGGACAGAAGAAAAAGAAAAAAGATAAGAAGGAAGAAGATACCAGCTGGAATGTCGCCAACCCGGGTGATGATTTCAACTATAAATCCCATAAATTCACTACCGATGAAGGGACCTGGATGAATCTTGATGTGAGTCCGGATGGTCAGACCATTGTTTTCGATCTCTTAGGAGATATCTATACCATGCCGATTACCGGCGGGAAAGCAACTTCAATACGTACCGGGATTCCCTGGGAAATACAACCCAGATTCAGTCCGGACGGACAAAAGATAGCCTATGCAAGTGATGCAGGTGGAGGAGATAATATCTGGACCATGAATTTGGATGGCAGCGATGCCAAACAAGTGACCAAGGAGAAATTCAGATTATTGAATAATCCGATGTGGACCGCCGATGGTAATTATCTTATCGCCAGGAAGCATTTCACATCGCAACGAAGTGCCGGAGCCGGCGAAATGTGGCAATATCATGTCTCCGGCGGCAATGGATTGCAGCTTACCAAGCGAAAGAACGACCAGCAGGATGTGAATGAACCGTTTACCTCGAGTGATGGCCGTTATTTGTATTATTCCGAAGACATGTATCCCGGTGGATTCTTTCAGTACAACAAGGATCCGAACGACCAGATCTATGTCATACAACGCTACGATTTCGAAACCGGAAAAACAGAAAGAGTGACTGGTGGCCCGGGTGGAGCTGCCAGGCCAACGGTGTCGAGGGATGGAAAAAAACTGGCCTTTGTGAAGCGTGTTAGAGAAAAAAGCGTGCTTTTTATCCATGATCTGGAGACTGGAGAAGAATGGCCGGTTTATGATAAGTTAAATAAAGACCAGCAGGAAGCCTGGGCATTATTTGGGGTATATCCAAATTTTAACTGGATGCCTAATAATGAAGAGATTGTGTTCTGGAGTGGTGGAAAGATCAATCGTATCAGCATTAAAACACTCGAAGTTAAGGACGTACCATTTGAAATAGATGTCACTATTGACCTTGCTGAAACAGTACATTTTAATACCAGGATAGACAACGATCGATTCACCGCCAAAGTAATTAGAAACGCTGTCACATCGCCGGATGGAAGATTTTTAATATTCAATGCTTTGGGCTATATTTGGTCGAAGGAACTTCCAAATGGTAATCCGAAGAGATTAACAACCGGCACCGATCTCGAGTTTGAACCAGTCATCTCCCCAGATGGAAACAGTGTTGTTTACGTCAGCTGGAACGATCTTGAGAAAGGTGCCATTTTTAAATTACCACTTAGCGGGGGTTCTCCTACCCGGCTTACTTCAGAAAAAGGAATCTACAGGACTCCATCTTTTTCTCCTGACGGACAAAGCATTGTCTTCAGAAAGGAGAATGGGAACAATCAACAAGGATTTACATTTACCAAAGAACCTGGAATTTATATCATGTCTGCAAATGGAGCTAACATGAAAAAAGTGATCAACAAGGGTGAGTACCCTGTATTTAGTAAGGATGGGAAACGAATCTTTTTACAAACTGGAGGCACCTATTTTGGAAATCTCACCAAGAAATTAATCAGTGTTAACCTTGAAGGAAAAGATGAGAAAGAGCATGTCTCATCGAAATATGCGAATCGAATTGTTCCAAGTCCGGACAACAAGTGGATCGCATTTTCCAATCTTCACAAAGTGTACATTGCTGCCATGCCTAACCATGGCAAAATGCTTGAACTGGGACCGAAGACCAAATCGGTGCCTGTACAGCAGATCGCTAAAGATGCCGGGATCAATATCCACTGGTCGCCGAACAGCCAACAAGTAATGTGGACATTGGGGGATGAATATTTCAGTAACCGACTCAATGAAAAATTTATATTCTTGCCTGGAGCTGTTGATGAATCGGCTAAAATGCCGGATTCAGGAATTAAAATCGGCCTTACGGCACCCGTTGACAAACCTACTGGCAAAATTGCGCTCACCAATGCTCGTATTATAACCATGGAGGATGATGTGGTGATCGAAGGCGGAAACATTATAATTGAAGAAAATAAAATAGTTGCCATTGGCCAAATGATTCCAATACCGGGCGATGCGATGATCTATGATCTCCAGGGGAAAACGATCATACCGGGAATGGTGGATGCTCATGCACATATCGGGGCGTTCCGTTACGGACTTACCCCTCAACAATACTGGCCTTTTATGGCGAATCTGGCTTTTGGTGTGACCACAGCGCACGATCCTTCGGCCAATACCGAGACTGTATTCACCTTATCCGAATTACAGAAAACTGGCAGCCTGGTGGGTCCCAGATTGTATTCCACAGGAATTATATTGTATGGAGCAGATGGTGATTTTAAGGCGGTGATCGACAACCTCGATGACGCAAGAAGTAGTATTAGACGTACAAAAGCATTTGGTGCAAAAAGTGTAAAAAGTTATAATCAGCCGCGCAGGGAACAGCGACAACAGGTTTTAAAGGCAGCTCGTGAGGAAGGAATAAATGTGGTTCCCGAAGGAGGTTCCAATTTTTTCCATAATATAACCATGGTAATCGATGGACATACCGGGGTTGAGCATAATATTCCGGTGGCACCTGTTTATAAGGACATTCTCGAAGTATGGGGTAAAAGCGGAACCGGCTATACGCCTACCCTGATCGTTAATTACGGAGGGCTGAATGGTGAATATTATTACTACGAACGGGACGACGTATGGGCAAATGAACGCCTTCAAAAATTTACACCCAGAGCGGTTCTGGACAGTAGATCCCGACATAGAACCAAGATTCCGCAGGGAGAATACCAGAATGGACATATACTGGTCTCACAAACGGCAAAGAAACTTTCAGACGCCGGGGTGAAAGTGAATATGGGAGCTCATGGACAATTGCAGGGCTTAGGCGCTCATTGGGAAACCTGGATGTTTGCTGCCGGAGGCATGACCAATATGGAGGCACTAAAAGCCGCAACTATAAATGCTGCAGAATACATAGGTGCTGGTGAAGATATTGGTTCTCTTAGAGTTGGTAAAATGGCGGATCTTGTTATCCTTGCTGAAAATCCCCTGGAAAATATCGAGAATACCCAAACAGTAGAGATGGTAATGATCAACGGCCGACTTTACGTTGCCGATACTATGAATGAGGTTGGAAATCACCCGAAAGAACGCCTGCCTTTCTGGTGGGAACAAAATAAATACAACCAGGCCTTTCCGTGGCATGCTGAAACGCAGAGTTTCCTGGACGGTGGTTGTGGTTGCCAGACCGGGCATTAAAAAAGTGTATGCACCTTGCTCAACTCAATATAGCAGAAGCCATTGCGTCTATGGATAGCCCGGAAATGGCAGATTTCGTCAATAATATTGAACGCATCAATACACTGGCTGAGTCCAGCCAGGGATACATTTGGAGACTCACCGATGAAGGGAGTGACAATTCTTATTCGATGCAGTTGTTCGATTCGGAATTTATCGTTACTAATATGAGTATTTGGAAAGATAAAGAAAGTTTGTTCGACTTTGTCTACAATACAGGGCATGTAGAAATTTTCAAACGCCGCAAAGAGTGGTTTCATAAAATGGCGAAATCGCATATGGTGCTCTGGTATATCAATGAAGGTCATATTCCGGACATAGAAGAGGCAAAGGAGCGACTGCGGTACTTGCGGGAGCAAGGAGAAAGTGCGTATGCTTTTACTTTTAAAAGCATGTATCGGGAAGAAGATGCCAAAAAATTGTGATTGTCCGGATTTCATATGCTTTAATTGACAATTTATAGGATTTCTATTCAAACACAGCAGTTTTTCCTGTATTTAAACCTCCTTCAATTTCCAATGAACGAAAACCAACTTTCATAAAGTTTAAAAACCATTTTCTTAAAGCAACTTGGTCTAAAATTTGTAACTTTATAAACAATAACACTAAATTCTAAAAAGCATGGTTAAAGCAAAATACCAAAGCGTTCTTGACTTAGGAGAACAACTGAAAATTCAGGACGGAGACGTTCAGATCAAAGGACATCAGCTGGAGGTTCGAGGAACGGCAGCAACCCAATATCATAAAGATCTTATTTGGGACGAAATTAAAAAAGTAGGTGGGGAAAACCCAAGCGATATCATGGCCGATATTAAGGTAGCAGATACTTCGGTATATGCACGCCATACGGTTGAGAGTGGAGAATCGCTTAGCAAGATTGCGAAACACTACTACGGCGATCCCATGAAATACAAAGCTATTTTTGAGGCAAACAGAAACATACTTAAAAACCCGGATCTGATTCATCCTGGTCAGGATTTGGTGATCCCGAACCTATAAGTATTAATAAAACCTTATTTTTAACTGTCTTCCTTAACGAAGGCAGTTTTTTTATGTCTGAATTTTTCTCGGATATCTCACTCGCTTATATCCCCCTTCTCTTTATCCTGGGAGCAACTACCTTTACCCTTTCCACAATTAGCGGAGGCGGGGGTGCCATGATGCAAATCCCGATCTTAAATTTTCTGATTGGAACCTCTCAAACAGCCCCAGTTATCAACCTGGGCGCACTTATAAGCCGGCCTTCACGAATTATAATTTTCTGGAAACATATTGAATGGAAGGTGTTTTGGTATTTCGTTCCGGCCGCTGTTATCGCAGCGTTAATTGCTGGTTACCTATTCTCGAAAGTTCAGATCGTCTGGGTACAGATCATAGTAGGATTGTTCCTGGTTAGTACGGTATTTCAGTACAAGTTTGGTAAGCAAGCCAGGTCATTTCCCGTAAAATTGTGGTATTTCACTCCACTGGGATTTTTCATTGGGATCGTTGGTACATTTACCGGCGGAATGGGACCAATATTGAATCCGTTCTTTCTCAATGCCGGAATTACCAAAGAAGAGCTGGTAGGAACTAAAGCCGCACAATCGTTATTTCTTGGCTTAGCCCAGGTAAGCAGCTACAGTTTTTTTGGATTACTGAACCGGGAATTATGGATTTATGGGATCGCTCTTGGCCTGGGTGCTACACTTGGGAATTTCATAGGAAAAAGAATACTCTCCCGGATGAGCAAGTTAAGTTTCCGGAGATGGGTGATCGTGATCATGGTGCTTAGCGGATTTGTGTTGATCGTGAAAGCTCTCTGGGATGTAGTCTAATAGATAAGTTTCTTGACCGCAGGCATATATCCCCTACTCACCCGAACCACATCATCGTTTTGCAGAGTAACGTCATATGACTTGGAGTACTTATCCAGCTGCTTGATCGAATTGATATTAATGATCGAAGACCGGTGCACCCGTAAAAAGAGTTTCGGGTCCATTTTTTCTTCCAACTGTGAAATTCCATAATTACTCACATAGGTATCCTCCATGGTATGTAGCTTGGAATAATCACCAAATGCTTCCACCCAGATAATTTCAGCAGTGGCAACCGTTATCAATTTCTTGTTATATTCAACTAATATTCTTTCAGGATATCGCGCACTCTTAAGCAAGAGGTCTTCTGCAAGTGGTGCGATACCTTTCTGATTTTCAGAAAAACTAACACGTTCTATCGCCAGTTTGAAGCGATCTTTAGTATAGGGTTTCAACAAATAATCTATGGCATGTACATCGAATGCTTTCAATGCGTATTTATCGTAGGCAGTAGAAAAAATGATCTTTGGTAATTCTTCCAGGTGAGACAGCACCTCAAAACCTGTTAGACCAGGCATTTGCACATCCAGGAACACCAGATCGGGCTTGAACCTATTTATCACTTTTACCGCATC
>JABDNT010000071.1 GCA_013043685.1 Flavobacteriaceae bacterium
GAGCGAAGGTAAGCTGAATGTCATTCAAAATGAAGTTCGGATCAGCATTCTCCTCCCCAACTGCGTTCGGGTCTACTAATAATTCTAACTCCACAGTCTCACATCCGGTGAAGAACATGAAAGCAGATAAAATAACTGATAACCGTAAGATGTATTTCATAGGAAAATTTTTGTGTTCAGTAATAGAACAGTTCAGATTGGAAAATGCTACCCCGCGAAGCAAAAAATATTTTCTATAAGTTTACAAACGGAAAACAAACTATGAAAAACGAAAAGGACAGTTGTAAAGAAGAGGTCTTTAATGCTCTCTACCGCGACTACGCACAGTCGCTGCGTAACTTCGTTTTTTTTAAATGTACCGACTCCGCTCAGTCTCATGACATCACCCAGGAAGCATTCATCAAACTATGGAAAAACTGCGCAAAAGTAACTCCTTCCAAGGCGAAATCCTTTCTATATACCGTCGCCAATAATTTATTTCTGAATTCGGTCGCCCATCAAAAGGTGGTATTGAATTTCAGAAAAACAAAAGGATCCGGTCTCGATGAGCAATCTCCCCAATTTCTACTGGAAGAAAAAGAATACGGCGAAAGATTATTCAAGGCAATCGACAATCTTACTGAAATGCAACGAACAGCATTTTTGTTGAGTCGGGTGGAAGGCAAAAAATACAAGGAAATAGCAGAAATTTTAAATATTTCTGAGAAGGCAGCCGGAAAAAGAATACACGATGCAATGGAGGCATTGCGAAGACAAATCGATAAAATTTAAACTCCTGAGGTAGTAATTTGATGATGAAACTGTTATATAACTGAACATGCCAACAAACATGGAAAAGAAAGATTTATTAAATAAATGGTTAAATGACGAACTAACTCCGGAAGAATTTGAGGTTTTTAGAACTATTCCGGAGTTTTCGTCATACCAGAAAATAGATGCTTTCGTTAAAGAAATTGAGCTTCCTGTTCATAATGTGGAAGCAGGCCTGGAAGATCTGAAATTACGGAACCAAATTCCTTCGGTTAAAAAAGATTCGAAAGTGATTTCCTTATCATCCGTTCTAAAGGTCGCTGCAATTCTTGTCTTGTTATTGACTTCATATTATTTCATCTCCAATTACACGATAAACGAAAATACCGAGCTTGCCCAGACCGAAATTGTAACACTCCCGGGTAATTCTATTGTTGTTATAAATGAGGATTCAGAACTGTCCTATAAAAGGTTTAACTGGGGTAATAACCGTGTAGTAGACTTGGAAGGGGAGGCTTATTTTGCTGTTGAAAAAGGCAGCGCTTTTACCGTGCAGACAGCTCAAGGAACCATCACGGTATTAGGCACTAAATTTAATGTATCCTCAAAAGAAAGAGATTTCATAATTTCCTGTTATGAAGGCCTGGTACGGGTTGATCAGGGGGATTTATCTATCGAGCTGCCAGCTGGTAGAGCTATTGCGCTTGGAAGGGGCGATTTTGAATTAAATGACATTCATACTACCGAACCGGGATGGTTATACAACGAAAGTACATTCGATGATACACCTATATTAGCAGTCCTGGGTGTACTTAAAACCGAATATGGCATCCAACTCACAACTGAAAATATTGATGTAAATTTACGTTTTACAGGAGGTTTTCCTAACGATGATCTTGAGGCTGCGCTGCAGGCAATTACAGTTCCTCTTCATCTCAATTACTCAATAGAAAACAAGGATGCAGTTACTATTTACGGCGAAGGCAGTTCAGAATAAAACCATCATCCTATTATTCATTCTATTTTTTCTGAGTGACATTCATGCTCAAAATACTTCAACCAATGAGGTCCCTGTAATTACTATCCTGAAAAATTCCGAAAAGCGGTTTAACCTTAGCTTTTCTTATAATAAACGTGAACTCAGAGGAATTAAGTGCGAAGCTCCCTCCGGTAGTGCCACCCTTGAAGAAACCCTACAGGCTATTACCGAAAACTGCACACTTCAATTTTATCGGATAGACGAGCGCTACATCGCAGTGCAAGTAGGCAATGATCCACTGATCTCTGTTTGCGGCACATTGATCGACACTGCAACAGGTGCACCTTTAATCGGAGCATCGGTGATTAGCCAAAGTACTCAAACCAGCACCGATTCAGGAGGTGTATTTAACATCACGGCAGTTCCGGGTGATGCCACTATATCCTTATACCACATGGGCTTTAAGGTAAAGGAAATTAAAGCTGAAGAATTAAGTACCGAAAACGATTGCCCGCTGGTGTTTACCGAACAGCGATTTAATTATTTACCCACAGTTCTGTTGAGCAGTTATCTTACCAAGGGAATTTCTAAAAATGCCGAAGGATCTGTCTCCATTTCGAATAAGAATTTCGAGATCTTACCCAGCCTCATCGATCCGGATGTATTAAAGATCGCACAAATACTTCCTGGTATTGAAAGTTTCAATGAAACGGCTTCCGACATTAACATTCGGGGTGGGAACAACGATGAAGTACTTTTATTGTGGGATGGAATCCGGATGTATCAGAGCGGACATTTCTTCGGCCTCATATCTGCTTTTAATCCAAACCTCACCCAGGATGTGACCGTCTATAAAAATGGTACGCATCCCCGATTTGGTGAAAGTGTTTCCGGAGTTATCAGTATGAAATCCGATAGTGAGATTCCTGAAAAAGTGAAGGGAGCAGCTTCTATCGATTTCATAAGTACCCAGTTTTATGCTAAAATTCCTGCATCCGAGACGTTCGCCATACATTTGTCTGGCCGCACCTCCATAAACACCGGCCTTGGAAACCCGGTTTATAATCAGTTTTTTAAACGGGTATTTCAAAATACGGTGGTTACCAATTTCCAGACGAATACCACGGAAGGCTTGCGCTCTACTGATGAGGCATTTAACTTCTACGATATAAACGGAAAGGCCATTTGGCAGTTATCCAATAAAGACAAATTAGAGTATAATTTCCTCACTATCTTCAATAAATTACAATTTACAGAACGCATCACGGGTGAGACCAGCCTGAGTAAGAATGAGAGTGAACTGAAACAGCAATCCCTCGTTCATGGGATCACCTGGGTGCGGGACTGGAGCAATAAGCTTTCATCAAAATTAGTCTACAACAGTATAGATTATGTAAACAACGGAGCAAATCAAAATGTTGACACAGGCCAGACGCAATCTCAAAGAAATGATGTGGTAGAAAGTAAGCTAATGATGGAATTATTCTACACGTTTAATTCAGATCTATCTGTTAATGCCGGATATCAGCATGCGGAAACAGTTATTGAGAATGAATCCAGTCCGTTTGTGGTTAACGAGATCTTTACGACGCGCGATAAACTGGTAACGAACGGGTTTTTCATCCATTCCAAGTGGAAATTATTCAGCAAAAATTCGATCCTTACTGCCGGCTTTCGATATACGGACTACCCAAACCTGGATCAACAATTTCTGGAACCAAGACTCAACGTATATCAGAAAATAAATTCTGAACTCAGTGTTACCGCTTCAGCCGAACAAAAGCATCAAGCTATTATTCAGACTACCGACATTCGGAATAATTTACTTGGAATAGAAAATCAGCGATGGATTATACTAGGCAGCGAAAGTACACCCATCCTTGAGAATAATCAGATTGCTTTGGGAACCACCTTTAAAAAAGACGATTGGACTTTTGGTATTGAAGGGTTCTACAAGAAAGTGGAAGGTGTGAACACTGCTAACCAGGGTTTTCGGAATCAGCTGGTGGATGCGGAGGCACTAGGTAGTTACGAAGTGACCGGGATGGAAGCCTCTATAAGTAAAAAAACCGAACACCTGGATGCCTGGCTAAGTTATACCTATATGGATAATGAATACACCTTCGATAGTTTGATTCCAGTATCCTTCAGAAGCAATTATGATATCTCGCATGCATTATCTTTAGCGCTGTCCTATACGTGGAAATCCCTTTTGTTTTCAATTGGCACGAGCTATCACAGCGGAATTCCATACACTACGCCTGTGGATGGTAATGCGATTATTGTTGAAAATGATGATGCCACAATAAATTTCAACGAGCCTAATAATGCGACCTTGCAGGACTTTTTTCGAACCGATTTCTCGGCTGGATATACCTTGCCTCTAGATAAAACCTTCACCGGTAAGATAAATATTGGATTGGTAAATGTGTTTAACCGAAAAAACTCCCTGGATTCCTATTACGTCTTAGATGAAGATCAGAACGGGAATGTGATACTGAATCGTGTGGAGCAATTCTCATTGGGCTTTACTCCTAATATTTCTTTTAAGCTCCTCTTCTAATTACATGCGTTCCGGCACGTTTATTCCCAGCATAGAAAAAGCTGATTTTATTACTTCTGCAACCGCGTTTGATAGTTGCACCCTAAAGTTCTTTTCCGAAGGACTCTCAGCACCCAAAATGGTCACATTCTGATAGAACGAATTAAATTCCTTTACAAGGTCGTAAGTATAATTGGCAATAAGCGCCGGGCTATAATTAGATGCTGCAGCCTGTATGGTTTCGGGAAAGATCATTAATTGTTTAAGTAATTCCTTTTCTTTAGGATGCAGCGATATATTCTCAAAACTACCTTCATCTAAAGAAGTGGCTTTCCGAAGAATGGATTGGATCCTGGCGTAGGTATATTGTATGAAGGGCCCGGTATTTCCCTGGAAATCGACACTTTCCTTTGGATTGAATAAGATTCCTTTCCTTGGGTCCACTTTCAGGATATAATATTTCAGGGCGCCCATTCCAATTGTGTGATACAGTTCCTTTTTTTCATCTTCAGAGAATTCCTCGATCTTTCCGAGTTCCTCCGAAATGTCCTTTGCGGTTTTAGACATTTCCTCGATGAGGTCATCGGCATCAACCACGGTTCCTTCCCTGCTTTTCATCTTTCCGGAAGGGAGGTCTACCATGCCATAACTTAAATGATACAGGTTTTTGGCCCAGCTGAATCCCAGTTTTTTCAGAATAAGAAAGAGGACCTTAAAGTGATATTCCTGTTCGTTTCCTACCGTGTAGATCATTCCGTTTATATCCGGATGGTCTTTTACCCGCTGTATGGCAGTGCCTATATCCTGTGTCATATAGACGGCGGTTCCGTCACTTCGAAGCACTATCTTTTCATCCAGGCCTTCCTCGGTAAGGTCACACCAGACAGAACCATCTTCCTTGCGGTAGAAAACCCCTTTTGCCAGTCCTTCTTCAATATTGTCTTTCCCCAGCAGGTAGGTATCGCTTTCGTAATAATAGCTATCGAAATCTACTCCCATTGAAGTATAGGTCTTATCAAAACCGTCGTATACCCATCCGTTCATGGTCTTCCAAAGCCCCACCGTATCAGGATCGCCCGCTTCCCATTTACGAAGCATCTCCTGTGCCTCCATCAATGAAGGTGCAGTGGCTTTTGCTTCCTCTTCAGGCTTGCCCTGAGATTTCAGTTCTTCGATTTCTTCTTTATATACCTTATCGAACTTAACGTAGTAATTCCCTACCAGTTTATCACCTTTGATCCCCGAAGAATCAGGAGTCTCACCATTGCCATATCGCTTCCAGGCCAGCATACTTTTACAAATATGTATCCCCCTGTCATTGATAATCTGTGTTTTATAGACCTTCTTTCCTGCCGCTTTCAATATCTCGGCTACGGAATATCCAAGGAGGATATTGCGCATATGGCCCAAATGCAGTGGTTTATTAGTATTGGGAGAGGCATATTCCACCATCATGGCCTCTGTTCCGGTGGATTCAATTCCATAGGAAGAAAAATTCGAAATGTTGCTAAAGAATTCCAGGAAGTACGAATCGCTTAGCACCAGGTTTAAAAAGCCTTTCACAACATTATAGCCAGAAACTTCATCGACTTTTTCAGTGAGATACGTACCAATGGACTCCCCAATCTGAACAGGATTCCCTTTGATAACCTTCAGCATAGGAAAAACTACCACTGTAATATCTCCTTCAAATTCCTTTCGTGTTGCCTGAAATTCGACAGACTCCGGGCTTACACCGTAAATATCGCTGGTGGCTTTCTTAATATGTGTTGTTAGTTTTTCCTGCAGTACCATTTGGTCTTTATGAGCTTTAATTCGAATTATAAAGCATTGCTTCGGATGCTGATTTCGTGGGCAAAGATAAAATTTTATTCGGTAGGAAATTGTGTATTTCATAGCCTAAAACTTAACTAAGATTTAAGGAGAAACGAGTTACTAATAGTTACCTTTGGAGACGAAAAATGCTACTGAACGTTTCATATAACAATAAAGAAGTTTATCGAAAGATCGATGAGGCCGTGGGGAAACCGTATACCATCGCAGAACGATTGAAACGCAAAGGAATTGGGGCGGGAAGACTGGTTATTACCCAGGCTAGTGTACAGATAAATAATCTGCTTATCCTTGATAATTACCGCAATGTCTGCAGTGTGGAAATGCGTCCGAAAGGTATCATAGTGGGATTCCGTTCCTTACTCGAATCATATGCCCTTGTCATCCCCTATTACAAGCTATCCCTTTACAAAGGCCGAGCTGAAGAATACAGTATTCATATGGACACTTATTTCATAAAGATACTGGTGAAGGCAAAAGACAAATACACCCATAGGTTCATGGCAAAAATATTAACTGAAAAAGCCTCACAGCAGCCAGCCCACCCATCAGATTTGATCTAACGTCGTCTTCTCATGAAAACACCGGCAAGTATCGCAAGAATGCCAATCCCTAACATTCCGAGGACTTGTTGAGATATCGTACCCTCGACCCCATTGATTGTTTCGGGGTTAGGGGCACCTATCAAAGAATATAACCCATAACCAATAAGGGCAATGCCTCCAAAAACCAAAACAAAGCGTAATATCTTCATAGCGTAAAAATAAGGATTACACGGTAAACAATACTCTTACGCAGATTACCGCAGAAGATGTATCTTTAAAAGAAAAATTTGAAAATACTACTTACAGGCGCCAACGGTTACATTGGCATGAGATTACTTCCTTTATTGCTCGAACAGGGGCATCAGGTAATTTGCGCTGTTCGCAATGCGGCAAGGCTCTCAGTATCCAGGCAAACGCGATCACGTATACAGGTGATCGAGATTGATTTCCTGGACGATAACGCCCAGGGAGTAATTCCGGGAGATATAGATGCTGCGTATTACCTCATTCATTCTATGAGTAGTTCTACCTCAGACTTCGACGAAAAAGAAGAACATTCTGCCCGGAATTTTAATAAATATATATCTGAAACAAATTGCAAGCAGGTTATATACCTGGGTGGAATTGTGAATGAAGAGAATCTTTCCAAGCACTTATGGTCGCGTAAAAACGTAGAAGAAATCCTTAAAAGCGGGTCTTTTTCGCTAACAGTGCTGCGGGCAGCGATCATCGTTGGTTCAGGAAGCGCGTCATTTGAAATAATTAGGGATCTCTGTGAAAAACTCCCCGTGATGATTACACCCAAATGGGTTAAGACTCGCTGCCAGCCTATTGCTATACGAAACGTGATCGAATACTTAACGGGTGTGCTGGGAGAGGAGAGATTCTATAATGAGTCCTACGACATTGGGGGACCGGATATACTTACTTATAGAGAAATGATGAAGTTATATGCGAAGATCAGGAAGCTGAAGCTTTACATTATCGATGTACCATTTATGTCGCCGAAACTATCCTCCTACTGGTTGTATTTTGTAACATCGACCTCCTATAAACTTGCGCTAAATTTGGTGGATAGTATGAAAGTGGAGGTTATAACCAGGGATACACGATTGCAGGAAGCAT
Organism: Flavobacteriaceae bacterium; assembly: GCA_013043685.1. Lineage (GTDB taxonomy): Bacteria > Bacteroidota > Bacteroidia > Flavobacteriales > Flavobacteriaceae > Pukyongia. Next base: position 7,775 of record JABDNT010000071.1, read on the forward strand.
TACAAATAGATCCTATAAGCTATGCGGAAGCCATAAAACTGGCATTTAAAAAGATCGAACAGAACCAGGTATTATCCAGCTGGAAAGATTCTATGGTGAGCGGACGTTTCAGGCAGGACCTGAATGAATATATCAAGGTTCCGAAGTACGGATGTTTAATAGATGAACAAACTATCAAAATCACAGATCCGGAAAGGGTACTAAATAATATCTGGACCATTGGCGGCAAAAAAGGCTGGTACTATGGAAATTTCCTGTGGAAAATTCGCGGATTTATTGACAAACTTTTTGGTGGTGTCGGACTTCGTCGGGGACGAACACATCCGGACAAGATATTCGAAGGAGATGCCCTCGATTTCTGGAGAGTGATCTTAGCCGACAAGGAACAGAAACGACTTTTACTATTTGCAGAAATGCGTGTTCCGGGGGAAGCCTGGCTGGAATTCGACATCGATGAGAACAACATATTGCACCAAACCGCTACATTCCGGCCCAAAGGACTATGGGGAAGGATTTACTGGTTTCTGATGCTACCGTTCCATTATTTTATTTTCGGGGGAATGATCCGTAGAATTGCCAAAAGTTAGAAGAATCATTCTTTAGGAAGAAACACCTCAGCCATCATGCAACGTGCACTACCACCTCCACAAGTTTCTATGGTTTCCAGATCACTGCTCAGGATCGCGCAGTGCTTCTCAATTTTAGAAATTTGATCTTTGTTCAGGCTTTTATGTGCCGCCAGGCTCATGATCATATAACGTTTGCCAGCAGCTCCTTTTACTTGCAGCATATTTCCAGCGAACTGGTGCATTTGAGATTCTGAAATGTCGATTATTTCTTTATCATTTTGTTTTAGATGCTGAATCACATTTTTCTTTTCAGCAGGATCATCGATACTGTCCAGGCATATCACGCAAAAATTCTCGGCCAGGCACATCATAACATTGGTATGATAGATGGGCATTCTTTGTCCGTCGACATTCTGATAGGCAGTAAAGACAACCGGCGTATATTCAAAATCTTCACAGAATTCTATAAATAGTTCCTCATCCGCTCTGGGTGATAAGGCACAATACGCCTTCTTATTCACCCGATCCATTAAAATGCTCCCGGTACCTTCAAGGAATACACCTTCATTTTCTGCACTCGTATAATCTATGATATTTGTGATACGAAAACCTTCATCCTCTAAACGCATAAACACTTCATCGCGCCTTTCCTGTCTTCGGTTCTCTGCAAACATGGGGTATATCGCGATATCACCGTTGGAATGAAAGCTCACCCAGTTATTTGGAAAAACAGAATCCGGGGTATCTGCCAGGGCATCATCACTCTCAACAATTACATTAACACCTACTGCCCTGAGTTTTTCAACAAAAGCGTCGAACTCATTTTGCGCTTTTTTATTGATCTCAGAATTTTTAAGATCTATATCCTCCTGAAAGTAATTATTTACCGCAGTTTCCTCATTCATTCGAAAGGCCACCGGGCGAATCATTAAAATGCTATTAGTGATCTGTTGCATTCTCAAAATTTGGCATAAAAATACGTCAATTTTCTGCGTAAGAATTGCAAAATATCCACTTCATTTATTTTTTTGTGCTGAAATTGTATACGATCCCGGCACCATAACCCGGACCTTTAAAAATATTACGCCCGTCAAACACATAAGACAGGCTGGCGTAAATTCCGAAGGTGTCGGAAAGGGAGTGATACACCGTCCCGCCGGTCTTTTGGAAATCCACACCAAATTCCCTGAAATCCTGCGGGCGAGGGGTTCCTAAGTAATCAATTCCGCCAAATGAATGCTGGAAATCGTAATACACATCGTAATACCATTTCGCAGTTGCTTTTCCAGCTTTAACGGTCAATGGCATACTATTGGGAGTGGGATCAACTTTAAAAGAAAAACCGCTTTGGGCAGTTGCAAACCAACCACTGTTCCACTTATAATGAATAAGCCCTTTCCCGTCTAGAATAGTTGCCTGCTGACCAATATCGTTTAGTCCTCCCAGGTCGTAATCCGTCAGGTTGGTGGAGAATCCTCCTGCGACGCTTATTTCAAAGTTTCCTTTTTCTCCCTGAATCTGAAACAACCTATACTTCAGATAAACAGAAATATCCTGAAAATCAGCATTGTCGTCACTCACAATGTATGGAATCGAGATATTTACATCAAGATCCTCAGTTAATCCATAGGCCCCGAAAATATTTCCATAAGATACGCTTCGGGTAAGATCCAGCTTCCCTGAGCCTCCGGCAAAGTACTTTTTGCCATCCTCGAATCCTAATCCAAGGACTACAGCCCCATTATTCTTTCCTTTGTAAAATCCGTCGATCCTCCCCTGCCCATAGGTGGCAATAGCGCATAGCAGTATTACGATGGTTATAATTTTTTTCATGACAATGATTATTTTTTGCACTTAGACGGTAATCTAATTAACGACTTACAATAATTTATAAAATAGATCGCTTCATTTAAAAATTATAACTTTAAAGAAAAACAATGACCGAGAAGGAAAAGATGCTAAGGGGTGATATGTACAACCCAATAGATCCGGAACTGGTTTTGGAAAGAGAACAGGCTCGTATTAAATTTCAGGAGATAAACGCCATGCACGAGGAAAGGAAAGAATCTCGCGACCTCCTTTTCTATGACCTCCTTGGAAAAGCAGGAGACGG
>JABDNT010000029.1 GCA_013043685.1 Flavobacteriaceae bacterium
TTACCACAATCGTCAACAAGTGTCCAGGTACGAGTAATTATAGATTCATTGGCACAGGCACCAGGCGCAACACTATCAGTATAGGTCGCTTCCAGACCGGTAGAGCAGTTGTCTGCTTCATCGGTTACATCACCTGTAAGGACAAGATCGGAAGGATCCTGGTCACATTCTATGGTGATATCGGCAGGTACAGTGAATGTAGGTGCTAATGTATCTTCTATTGTAAATGTAGCCGACGTCTTTATTAAATTACCACATTCATCCATTGCAGTAAATTCAACTAAAGCCGATCCGGTTTCTCCACAATCATCAGATAATTTTATGAAGTTATTAACCCAAGTGACAGAGCTGCAAGTATCCTCTGCAACCGCCCCTCCTTGAGAATTTAACCAATCATTAAGTTCTGTAATATTTCCAGCACCATCGCATTCAACTTTTAAATCAGATGCAGGTGTTGTAATATTAGGGGCCGTCGTATCTTCTATGGTGAAAGTGGCAGTTGTTGTATTCGTATTACCACATATATCAGTGGCTGTGAATGTCACGATCGCTGAACCAGTTTGTGGACTGCATCCTTCTGTCAATGCAGTAAAGTCATTAGTCCAAGTAACGTTTCCGCAACTATCAGAGGCTGATGCGCCTCCATTGGTGCTTAACCAGTTATTTAATTCTGTCGTATTCCCTGATCCATCACATTCAACGGTTAAATCAGCAGCCTCAGTATCAATCGTTGGTGCTGTAGTGTCATCAATTGTAATGGTTTGTGTATCGTTAGCAGTTTTACCGCAGGCATCGGTAACGATGAATGTCCTCGTTACTACCGTTGGGCAGTTGTCTGCATTAACATCCGTATAAGTAATGGTGTCAATTGCAGTATCATCTGAAGCATTTCCATTTCCACCCAGAGCAGCCTGAAGTTGAGCCAGGCTAATGGTTACAGCTGTTTCGCTGTAAGCTAAATCGGAAATCGCTCCTGTATCACAACCTTCAATTGTGTAATCGTCCGGAGCGGTGATCTGGGGATCTTCAGCATCGTTAATTCCAATTGTAATCGTTTCTGTTGTAGTACAATCTGCGGAATCTGTTATCGTTACCTGGATCGAACCAGTTGATGCACCTGTAAATGATAAAACCGTAGAAGGCGGGCCGTTCAATGCTGTGGTCCCACCTGTTGTATTGTTGTCGACATTAAATGTGTAGGGGGGCGTACCTCCTGAAGCGGTAAAACTGCCGCTACCATTTCCACCCGCACAATCATCATTTGTACTATCTGTGATCAATCCAAGTTCATCGGGAATATCTAATTGTAAGGTATATACAGTAAGATTGAAATTTCCATTAATATCGGTAACTCTCAAGGTTGGATTATAAGGACCACCATTTATGTCATAAGAAACAATTGGATTGGATGCCGTTCCACCTATTAATGTTCCACCATCGAAATTCCATGCATAGCTATATGGCTGTGTTCCACCATTTGTTGTAGATTCGAAAGAAACAACAGCCTCACTTCCGGAAGTACAGGCGGTATATTCGAATTGAACGGCAAGAGGTGTGGATACAATTAGATCTGTTGTAAATTGACATTGAGACTGGCTGTAATCACCACAATCAAAATTTACCGGATCAGGAGCGTTATTGGGAGTGGTTTTCCAAACAGCCATGGGATTCATCAGGGTCAATTCCTCTCCACAATTCCATGTAAATGGTCCATATATCAATTTTGGAACCTGACCTTGGTTGGCGCTCGGAAGCGTTCCCAGATATTCATTTACCAATAGAGTATTATCACCAACCTGTAGATCGGCGAAAAATCTGGAGTGATAAACGTTTGTATTCTGGTTGGATTCCAAGGAGGCAATCATGTACACTAATTGCGAATCACCAGGTGTACAGGATGTATTGGTTAATGGCGTGCCTGGAATGTCTGTGGCACTGAGATAAACATCCGTAATAGTATAATTATTGGATGTACATCCATAACCGCATGTTCTCAAATCCAGCTGCGCATTCGCTTCCGTTAAACCGGTAACGGCAAAAATAAGAGCGACCAGAAATGTTTTTAGGTTGGTTTTCATGTAATTAGTTTTCATACCTTAAAAACTTTTAAAATAGATAGTGATTAATAGCAGTAATTGTTTTCAATTTTTCCTAAACCTATTCTTCAGAATAAACTTAGAAATATAATGTGACCAGAATAAACAGCATTGCGCTGGTTAAAATGAATACATTGTTCAATAAATATGAGGGAAGAAATTCGCTGTCGTAAACAGCAATTGGATTAATTTCGGAGGTATGATTTGGGGTCATATACATTTATTATATATTACAAATGAACTTATCAAATGGCTCAATAACAAATATTAATGTTAAATCACCAATAATTTCGATAAACAGATAATTCGTTACTTTGTACCGATAATTAACGCTTTTTAACGATACTGCAAATGAAGACATTAGTACTCGTAAGACATGCCAAATCTTCTTGGGAGCACGATTTACCGGACAGAGATAGGCCTCTGAAAAAGAGAGGGGTAAACGATTCAAATCTTGTGTCAAAGGCATTTACTAAAGATGAATTTCGGCCGCAGAAAATTATTTCAAGCCCTGCGAATCGTGCGTTTAGCACATGCCGGATATTTATGCAAAATTTATCTTATTCCGAAGTCCTTCTTGAGAAAAACGATAACCTTTATGATTTCGGTGGATTCAGTGTATTAAATGTTTTGAAATCCCTGGATAATGACCTGGATGCTGTCATGATTTTTGGACATAATCATGCGTTTACATCTTTGTCAAATAGCTTGGGAGACCGATATATAGATAATCTACCGACTTCGGGATTAGTAAAAATTGAACTTGCGATTGATAAATGGAGTGATCTGAAGAAAGGAAAGACGGTACATACCATATTTCCGAGGGATCTGAAATGACTGAAAGGAATTAGTCTTAATTATACAGATCGGGGCATTTGCACCTTGGCCTTGGCACTTCAAATTCATAGCTTAGGATCAATTCATGAGAGCCCGAGGTATACGGATTTAAATCGGAGGTGATATAATCGTATGAATATCCTATGGATAAGGATTTATTCACCTTGAAATTTGCCATGGCTCCAAACGCCTCAGTAAACCTGTAAAACCCTGTTAACCAGAGCTTTTCCTTTAACAGGACACTTGATGATATATCAACTGTCATGGGTGCGCCATTGGTGAATTTAACCAGGAAAGTAGGCTTGAATTTAATATGTTTGTTAACCTCAAAGAGGTATCCTCCATTCAAATAATAATTTACTCGATCGTTTTCGAAATAAGCGGTATTATTATCGTCCAGAAATCTTAAAAATTTGGGAGCTGCCAGACCAAAGTATAAGTATTCGGTTCTGAAGTATATTCCTGCTCCAATATTGGGTTTCCATTGGTAATAGAGGTTATCCAGGAAAGGATCGTCATTGTACAAGGGATCATTGAGCAGATCGTCGTCCAGATCGAACTTACTTGCCCCAATTTTTAATCCGAATGCCAACATATAATCTTCAGAAAGGTTAATGGTATATGACACATCTGCTGCAACATCTAAGGCTCTTTCATAGGCAAGTCTGTCATTGATTACAGACAGGCCAATTCCAAGTTTCGAACCTGGAATAGAAGAATGAACCGAAAGGGTTTGTGTAATAGGTGCACCATTCAATCCAACCCACTGATTACGGTTTAATACATTGATCACCAATATTTCCCTGGATCCAGCATAGGCGGGATTAAATGCAATAGTATTATACATATATTGTGTGAACTGAGGCTGTTGCTGGGCAAAAGTGCCCAGGCTAACCAAAAAGAAAACGATATAAATAGTAATGTTTCTCATGATGTTATTTTTCAGTTCCCAGGTATATATAGCCTTGTATTGGTTTCATATCGCTATCACGTAATTCTACAACGTAATAGTAAGATCCGCTTGGCAGAGTGGGTGAGTTGCCTAATGCACCTGAAGGTGCAGCACCACTCCAGTCATTTTGATAATCTTTAGCCTCATAAACTTTATTACCCCATCGATTAAAAATCATGATGTCTACACGGATTTCACAATCTCGATTTGCGTCCGGATTGGTTTCATAGTGTACCTCGAATTTATCATGAATTCCATCATTGTTAGGGGTGACAAGTTTTGATATGGTCACATCGGAGAATGATCTTATACAAGGGTAATCGATACAATCGTCATTGATATTGATAATGATATCCTGGGTGCGAACACAGGTGTTTTCATTAACCGTATAAGTGAATGCATAATTACCAAATGGCAAAGCGGCCGGATCGATAATATAATCCACCAGTAATTCTGGATTGTCGCTCGTCCATGTTCCGGAGCCATCTACCGTAATCAGATCATTTAAATTTATTGGTGCTTCATCAATACATAATACAAGATCTGTATTAACCTGAACGGTTTCATCCGTCATATGAATAACCTGGGTCTGCGTTGTACTGTTGAAACAGTCATCTGTTGCCGTCCATGTACGTATAATATCATAGTTGTTGTCGTCTATCTGAATAGTATCTTCATCAAACTGTATATCGATGTCCTGATCACAATTGTCTGTAATCTCCAAAGATGGAATTTCAGGAACGGTTCCACAGAACACACTAACCTCAGGCTCAATTGCTGTCACTACCTGGGGAGCTTCCGTATCTTCAACGGTAATTAAATGAGTCAGTTCTAATATATTCCCACACTCATCTTCAACAGCGTAGGTGCGGAGCACGAAAGTGCTGCAATCTATTGTATCAATCGATTCAGAGCTAAGGCTTACAGTAATTGATGTACAATTGTCCTGTGCATCTGTAATGATTCCAATATCGGCGTCCGGTACATCATCAAGGCACGCAACCGTAATGTCTGCTGGTTCAGTCGCCGTTGGAGCTTCCTGATCGTTATAAATCTCGAACAATTGGATTAAATCAATAGAGTTTCCACAGCTGTCAGTTATCCTGTATTTCCGGGTGATTGTTTCCGGACAGGATTGTTCATCAGAAAGATCTGAAACATGTATAACAGTAGGAACAGATACGTTGTCTGATACATTTAAAATAGTATTGATGTCTGGAGCCGGAATTGAACCCGGGTCTATACAATACAACACTTCATCGGCAGGTGCCGTACCTGTAGGCGGTTCAATGTCTTCTACAAAAATGTTTTGGAATACATTTATTGAATTTCCACAATCATCAGTAACACTATATGTTCTGGTCAGGATTTGCGGGCACTGGTCATTATTCGATATTTCCGAAACAAAAGCTACGGAAGGAATTGAGCAATTATCTGCTTCATCCAGCACCACTTCGGGATCCGGCGCAGGAACATCATTTTGATCATAAACCGTTATATCATCAGGATTGGATGCCGTTGGAGGAACATCATCATCAATGATAATGGCATGTGAAACCTGGATACTGTTACCACAATCGTCAGTTACACTGTAAATCCGTGTGATGATTTGCGGACAGCTTTGATTGTTATTCGATTCTGAAACAAAGGCCACAACAGGAGTAGAATTGTTATCAGCAGCATCTGTGACTATTGAAATATCCGGGGCAGGAACCTCTGTTTCACAGCTATAGGTATCGGGTTCCGGATCGGAAGCTGTTGGCGCGGTTGTATCTCCAATAATAATTAAATGGTTTACATCAATGAAATTACCACAGTCGTCCGTGACCCTGTAGGTTCGGGTTAAGGTTTCCGGGCAGCTAGAATTATCGGAAACTTCTCCAAGATATGTTACTGTTGGAATACTACAATTATCAGCTTCATCAATAACCACTGCCGGATCGGGAGCAGGTACATTTGAAGCTTCGCTTACAGATGTTGTTGCGGGATCACTAGCCGTAGGTGCAATGGTGTCATCCACTAAAAATGTTTGACTTACCTGAATGCTATTGCCACATGCGTCAGTAACGCTGTATATTCTTGTTATGGTTTCCGGACAACTTAAATTGTCTGATGAATCGGAAACAAAAGCCACCACTGGTACGGAGCAATTATCACTTTCGTCTGTGACAACTCCGGGATCGGGCGCAGGTATATCCGAACTACAGGCAACAGTTAGTCCTGCTGGGTTTGATGCTGTAGGGAAAATGGTATCGCTGATTGTAATGAGTTGCGTCAGATCAATAAAGTTCCCACAGTCATCAATTACGCGATAAGTTCGAGTGATAGTTTCCGGACAAGATGAATTGTCGGATATATCTGAAATGAACTGAACCTGCGGAATAGAGCAATTATCGGCCTCATCGGTAATAATATCCGGATTCGGGATAGGCACCTCATCAATACAGTCCACGTTTATATTAGATGGCGCTGTAGCCGTCGGGAGTTCATTGTCGGTGACATTAATAAGTTGAGTAACCAGGATTGAGTTTCCACATGAATCAGATACACTATAAGTTCTTGTTATTCTCTCATTGCAGGCATTATCGGATACATCAGATACAAATTCTACCAAAGGATTGGAACAATTATCGGCAGCATCTGATACTACATTGATATCTGGTGGCGGAATAGCTGCATTACAGTTTACATTTATATCCGGTGGATTACTGGCTGTTGGTGGCGTGGTGTCGTCTACTGTTATGGTATGGGATACCAGGATTTGGTTACCACATTCGTCGGTTACACTATACACCCTTGTTACTTGTTCAAAACAAGTAACTACGACGGTTTCTGAAACAAATTCAACTACCGGAGGTACACAATTATCAGCTTCATCGGTCACCACATTAACATCTGGCGGAGGAATCGCTGAAGAGCAACTAACCACTATATCTGCCGGATCACTGGCTGTAGGGGGAGTGGTATCGTCTAAGGGTCCACATGAATTACATGCAGAAACCAGGCAATTGGTAATTATAACATCAACTGTTTGTGTATAGGTGTTTGAATTTCCACAATCATCTGTAACAACCCAAACACGTGTGATAACGTAATCGACCGTGTTATTCATGTTGGTATCCGTTTCAGTAAATGAAACCGATAAGGTTGATGTACAATTATCAGTAAATGTGAGAATTGGTGCCGGTGGAATGGCATCACAGTTTACAGTAACATCATTGAGAGGACCAACCAGGGTTGGGGCCTCGGTGTCGTCAAAAGTCAATAATTGGGTGACATTAATTGAATTACCACATGCATCTGTTACACTATATAGTCTTGTGATAGTTTCCGGACAATTATTATCAGAAGTATCAGAAACAAAGGCTACTACAGGGTTTGAACAGTTGTCGGCAGCATCTGATACCACCGAAATATCGGGAGATGGAATACTATCAGCACAATCCAGGCTTATAGGCGGTGGATTTGAGGCTGTAGGCAAAATGTCATCATTCACATTAATTGCTTGAAGTATATCTATGTAGTTTCCACAATCATCTTCTACTCTATAGGTTCTCGTAATAAGTTGCGGACAAGTACCGGTTGTAACATCAGAGACAAAGGTCACCGCGGGAGCCGAGCAATTATCTGCTTCGTCAGTTATTACCAGTGGATCTGGAGCAGGTACATCAGAAATACACTGAACATTAATTGGAGCAGGTACAGACGCTGTAGGAGCTATATCATCATTTATTGTTATTGTACGAGTCAATAATGTTTCATTTCCACAATCATCTACAATACTGTATGTTCTTGTTAGGATTTCAGGACAACTCGCGCCGTTTGAGGTTTCCGATAGAAAAGATACAAGAGGAGCACCACAATTATCGCTCACATTTGTGATATTAGCTATATCGGCCGGTGGAACATCAGCATAACATTGTACCGTAATATCGGCGGGAATATCCCCGGTTGGTGCTACGGTATCATCGACCGTAATAATATGATTGATCGAAATAGAATTTCCGCAATCATCTGTAACACTATAAGTTCTGGTTATTGTTATCGGACAAGCTGTACTGTTATAATTCTCAGACACCAATGCCACCACAGGAATCGAACAATTATCGGCTTCATCTGTGATTATTGAAGGATCTGCTATAGGAATATCCGCTACACATTGCACACTTACCGGTGGAGGTGTACTGGCAGTAGGCAGAATATCGTCATTGATTATTATAGTTTGATTCAAATCTATAAAATTGCCACAATCATCAGTAACGCGATAGGTTCTTACTAAAATTTCAGGGCAGCTTCCTCCGTTAGTTGTCTCACCAATGTAAGTTACGGTTGGAACCGAACAATTATCAGAGGCATCTGTAATAATATTTATATCCGGAGCAGGAACATCAGCCGGACACTGTGCATTGATGGTTGCAGGATTACTGGCGGTTGGTAAAGTAGTATCATTTATATCAATAAGCTGAATCTCGGTGGCCGTATAGTTACAGGCATCTAAAACTGTAAATGTTCGCACGATTGATATCGGACAGGTTCCCGACATGCTATCGATATAGGTAAAGGTCACAATATCACTAGTCAACACCAAAGTTCCACCTGCAGCATTGAACTCAGCCTCGGTTATAGAAACTAGCACATCACTGTATGGCAAATCAGGTATGTCGGCAAGGCCGCAGCCTTCTATATTTAAGTTTGGTGGTGGATATATTTCAGGTGGAAGATAGGGGTCAAAGCTCACTATCTCGAACTGATAGAAATCTGAGTTTATACTGTCAAAAACGGTTAAGGTTACTGTATAAGGCCCTGTTGAGGCATAAGTATGAATAGGATTTTCCAAGGTACTGGTGGTCCCATCTCCAAAATCCCATAAAAAGGTATATGGTGGCTCACCGCCTGAAGCCATGGCAAAAAATTCGAGTGTGAAAGGACTTAAACAACTGGGGTAAAATTCGAAATTGGCAATAAGCGGGGCTTCCACGGTAATGGTGGATTCCTGGTAGCATTTTGAATTACTACAACCACAAGGTTGATTGGCGTTAGGCCTCCAAGACATATAAAAGTTCTCCAGGGTAATTGTTGCACCACAATCCCAAGAAAATTGATAAACGTCAAGCGATACATTAGTTGGAATGGGTTGACCTTCATAGAAACATTGATCCACCGTACCTATATATACACCATCTGCATAAATGTTAAAATGGAGATATAAGGTATATCGGGGAGCTGCTGAATTAGCAATAAAATTCACCCATAAGTGGGCATCTACAACATCTCCGGGATCACAATATCCGGCATTGAATGCCACACCGTTTTCATCACCAAGATAAAAGGTGTCTAATGTATAGTCATTAGCTGTACATGAGGAGTTCTCACATACCACCGTTTGAGCACTAATTGTATTAATGCTCATAAGAAACGATAAGAAGCAAAGGTAGATAGTAGTTTTAGGCCTCATTAGTTTCAGTTAGATTTGGGGTCATACTTTTATGGTCGAGGGAACCATTAGTTATCAATTCTTCCTTATAAATGTCGGAAGCATATTTTTACAAAATCGGACGAAAGATATAAAAAAATCTATAAAAACGATATTTTTTACGATAAAATGTATTTATGAGTAAGAAAATACACACGAAATCTTGTAAAAATTAAGCTGTCCTTACATTTTATCAGGATAATATTTTAAAATAAATTTGTAGTAATGCTCAAAATTCGAAAGTTTGCTGCTATAGATATCGGTTCCAACGCTGTTAGGTTATTGGTTGCCAATATTTTAGAGCAAGAAGATGAGCCAACCTTATTTCGAAAGAACTCTTTGGTGCGAGTTCCGATCAGGTTGGGGGCTGATGTATTTCAAAACAATTGCGTTTCAGTTCATAACATCAACCGTTTGAAAGATGCCATGACGGCCTTTAAACTATTAATGAGAACCCATGGTGTTGAACTTTACAAGGCTTGTGCCACTTCTGCAATGAGGGAAGCTGATAACAAATTGGATATCCGAAATAAAATTATGCAGGAATCGGGTATTTTTATCGATATCATTGATGGTGATGAAGAGGCAACTATTATTGCAGCAACCGACCTTTCGGATTTTATCGATAATACCAAGACCTATCTATATGTTGATGTTGGAGGTGGAAGCACCGAATTTTCTATTATTCACAATGGCCGCAAACAGTTGTCCCGATCGTTTAAGATCGGAACAGTCAGACTATTAAATGAACAGGTTACCGAGGAACACTGGAATGATGTCCGTTCCTGGATTGATGAAGTTAGTTCAGACTATGAAAGGATCTCGGTTATTGGTACCGGTGGAAATATCAATAAGATATTTAAACTATCCGGGAAAAAGATTGGTAATCCTCTAACTT
>JABDNT010000075.1 GCA_013043685.1 Flavobacteriaceae bacterium
GAGCCGATGGAGGGACTCGAACCCACGACCTGCTGATTACAAATCAGCTGCTCTAGCCAGCTGAGCTACATCGGCTTTTTAGCTGCTTTTAAGCCATAAAAAAGTCCGCTATTTCTAACGGACTGCAAATGTATATAAATTATTTAATCAAAAAAACTTTTTTCAGAAAATTTCATGAGGCCTTCGCCCTGAGTTTTTCCTTGCGTTTTTTGAGTTGTCTTTCCAATGATTGCATACATTCATCGGTGCCTGCCTCAAAAGTTCTGGCTTCCTTTTTTACGATGAGATCCCCGCCCGGAACAGTTAGTAAAATCTCAACCGATTTGTTCTCTTTTTCTCTCGTTTTCTGAACTTTCAGAAACACATCGGCAAATATAATCCTGTCGTAGAATTGTTCTAACTTATTTAGTTTTCTCTCAATGAACATGATTAGTTTTTCATCGGCTGCAAAATTGGGTGCTTGAACAGTTACTTTCATAGGGCTCTTTCATTTTTCAACTTGTACAATAGATATCCTCTTCAAATAGAAACTTTCCAAGAAAGATTAAGGGAAAAAGAATAATACCATTTGCAAAGTTCTGGTTAATACTCACTTTGTGTTTCGGGGATGCGAGTTGCGATAGACTTCCTTCAATTGCGCAATACTATTGTGCGTATACACCTGGGTGGAAGCCAGACTCGAATGCCCCAGCAGCTCTTTAACTGCATTCAGATCGGCACCCTCATTTAAAAGATGCGTGGCAAATGAATGACGCAGTATATGCGGACTCTTCTTTACCTTTTCGGATGCCAAACTAAAATAGGAATTAATTATTCGGTAAACAAGTGTTTCATATATTTTAACGCCCTTTTTAGAAAGCAGCAAATAGTCCTCATCCCTTATCATTTCTAACTCATTTCTTGCCGCCATATAGCTTTCTATAGTTGAAAGCACAGAGGGTAACAATGGTATAAGACGCTCTTTGTTTCGTTTCCCCAGTACTTTCAGTGTGCTCTGTGTTAAAGAGACATCGCTGTATTTGAGGTTCACGAGTTCGGCCCTTCGCATACCGGTACTATAGAATAATTCAACGATCAGTTTGTTTCGAATGCCTTCAAATCCCTCGGCTTCCTTTAATAATTCTAGCACATCCGCTATCTCTTTTTCGGAAAATGGTACCTGGATCTTTTTTGAGGTTTTCAGGGCCTTGTGCTTCGCGAGCGGGTTTGCTTCGATCTGCTTTGTCTTCAACAGGAATTTGTAATACGACTTTAAAGAAGACACTTTACGATTAATGCTTCTGTTTGAGATCCCTTCATTCACTAGGGAAACCACCCAGCTCCTAATGATAGCATAAGGAATCTCCTTAATCGAGCGAACTTCGTATCCCTCAAATGCAAATTCTGCAAAAGATTCCAAATCCTTCAAATATGCCATAATTGTATGCTTCGAATAATTCTTCTCGAGAGTCAGGTAATTGGAAAATTCAGAAAAAGGCATTCGGTAGATTAAAGGTTCCGGCTAAAGATACAATATTCAAAAAGCATTTAAAATTTCAATTATGGGTACAAAAAAACCGCCGATGTTATAATAACGTCCGGCGGTGCTTATATGTTTTTTAGAATCCTAGATCTCTTCCTGATCTCTAAGATGCTGAATGTATTGAGCTTTTTGAATCTGCGCTCTGCGCTTTACAGAAGGCTTGGTAAACTGTTGCCTTTTGCGCAATTGACGCATAGTCCCTGTACGATCAAATTTTCTTTTGAATCGTTTTAGCGCTCTATCGATATTTTCTCCGTCTTTAACTGGTATAATTAACATAGTGTCATCACCTCCTCTCTTTAGGGATGGCAAATATAAAAAGTAATTTATAATTGATCGGTAAGAAAATGAAAAATTATTGCTTATACAATGTGGCTCTCCTGCTCAGGTCCTGGATAAGCTGTTCCTCTTCTTCACTTTCCAGCAGAACATTGTATCGCTCCCAGAATTCCTCGTTATAAGGCCGCGGTGAAAATATATCGGAAGTCCATTCCTGTTGCAGCGCCTGTTCCACGGCTATAGGATCCTGGATGATCTCGGTAAAGAGAATTTCCTGTATGGTGTAATAGAATTGTTCGTCCTTGTCTATGCCCAGTTCCTTCTCCTTCTGTTCCCTCTCCGAGGACCGGTCACCGATTTTTACAAGTTTTGGTGTTTCATAGTAAAAATAGTTAGGATACATCTTCTCTCCATATTCCTTATACGTAATCACTAGTTTATGATTCACTTGTGTATCGAAAAGACTTTTACTTCTTCTTTTCTGAACATCTGAAGCCGCCACTAACTCATATTCCAGTCGTTTGATCGCAAAATTATCCCAATAGATATAGATCCATCCTCTGGCTTCAAATCCTTCATTGTAAATGTTAGGAGTATTCAAACCAATGAAATCCTTACTTTTTGCAATTTCGATCTTATAGATCTTTCTTCCGTCATCTACCAGAATGGTATCCAATCTGAATTGATGTTTATCAAGCATCCCTTCGCCAAATAAGGCCTTCTTCATATTAGAGTTTCTTACCAGGTTGAGTTTTCCTTTAAAAAGATTTTCCAAACCGTTTACCCGTTCATCATTCCATTTAATAGCTTTAACAAGCGAAGCCGTTCTAATAGTATCTCGCCGCAACTTCTGGGACCTGGCATTTATGTTCATGCCTGTACTTTTTAGATACGATGAGTAGGTGAATAAACTATCTATATCCCGGAGATCATAACTCTTCCGGTTCTCATCGACATTTATCTTCAGGTTTCTCCTGGAGCCCGATGCAAAACTGGAATCGTATATTGTTAATGCACTTTCAATAAGCCATTTGTATTCCTTCTTGTTACGTTCCTTATGTCTCAGAAACCCTTTTTGTAAGTAAGGATATTCCGGCAGGTTATCCGGTAATTCCTCCAGGGCTCTCAGAACTATATCATTTCCGGTTTTGGGCCGTGTTTCAGCCACAATGACCACCTCATCCAGGGAGGCTATATCTTCTTCAAGATACACATCGATAGAATCGTCGAATTCGCTGATAACCGTTTTAAAACTCTGATATCCGATAGACGATATAATGAGCGTGTCATTCACATGCTCCTCAGGTACCTGGAGAACGAATTTCCCATCTGTATTACTAATTGTTCCGATGGTGGTATTCTTAATGTAAACATTGGCATTCTCTATAGGTAGGAATGTGAGGAAATCGGAAACTTTACTTTTAATTTCTGTTTGAGAAAAGGCCGTTGTGCAAATGAATCCCAGTAATACGCTTAACACAAGCTTTATAAAGCGATACTTCTTCATATTATAAGGTTAAGTTGACAAAATTTATCTTTTGAAATATAAGACTTATAGTTGAGCTAACCTGAAAGGTTTATGTGGCAGGTTTATATTCCTTTCCATCTATTACTATCTTGGCAATAATCTCTCTGAGTATTTCAGAAGTTCCGCCACCTATAGGTCCTAAACGGCTATCTCGCAGATTTCGTGCCAAAGGATACTCTTCAATATATCCATAACCTCCAAGTAGCTGGAGACAGTCGTATGCAACCTCATCAGCCACGCGGGTTGAGACAAGTTTTGCCATACTGGCTTCTTTCACCACATATTCTTTTTTGCCAATCTGGTAGGCCGTCGTGTAGTTGAAGGTCTTACACATTTCCACTTCGCTGGCCATTTGTGCAACCTTGTGCCGAAGTGCCTGAAATTTGTCTATCGATTTACCAAAAGCGGTGCGGTCTTTCATATATTGAATGGTATACTCTATAGCCCACTCACTTCGTGCATGTGCATTAATTGCCATTACTATACGCTCAAGGGCAAGGTGTTGCATCAGGTAATTGAATCCCTTTTTTTCCTCACCCATCAGGTTTTCGACAGGAATTTTCACATTGTCGAAAGCGATCTCTCCGGTATCACTGGCCCGCCAGCCTAACTTATCCAGCTTCGTGGCTGAAACACCTGGTGTATCCCGATCTATAATAAAAATACTAATGCCTTTGCTGCCAAGTTCGGGATGTGTTTTTGCAGAAACCACCAGGTAATCGCTGTAGACACCATTGGTTATAAAGGTCTTCGAACCGTTAATAATATAGTGGTCCCCTTCTTTCACGGCGGTAGTTCGCATTCCACCCACATCACTTCCAGCAAAGGGTTCGGTAATACAAAGACAACCTATTTTTTTCCCTTTAATGCTAGTGGTAAGATATTTTTGCTTTATCGCTTCGCTGCCCTCTGTATTCACATGGGTCATTGCGAGGTAGGGATGCACCCACATGGCAGCTGCAAAGCCACCGGAATTTATCTTTTGCAATTCTTCAAGGTAGATGACGAGGTAAAAGATATCCAGGTCCAATCCACCATATTTTTCCGGGTACGAAATACCAAAATAACCCATCTCTCCCATCTTCTCCCATATAAAACGTTCGATGTGGCCGGTTTTTTCCCACTTTTCAATATGTGGTACCACTTCCTTCTGAAGGAAATCCCGAAAGCTTTTTCTGAAAAACTCATGTTCCTCGGTAAAATATAATTCGTTCATGTATTTGTTTGGATTTTTATCAATTTCGGAAAAAAGTTTGAAAATCATGCCCGAAATCTGCGAAAGCAATAATTTAGTCTGTTGACAAATATAACCTAATTAGCCGTAATTTGTGCGGTGTCAGTCCTTCAATTTTTTCAAGTTGTGCGAGATCATCAATCCCTTCCCGTAATCTCACAAACTCCCAGATTTCTTTCGCTAATTCAAAATCAATTCCGGGGATAGTAGCGATATCAGAGGCGGAAACTTCGTTTATATTCATGGTGACAAGTGTACTTTTGGCCTTCACAGTAAACCGTTGTTTAATACGCTCTATCACCTCTTCTTTTAGGCCATAAACGGCGTACAATTGCTCATCACTCGCAAATCCACCCAATTTTTCCCGATAGGAGATAATTCTTCCACTTAACACATTTCCAACGCCACTTATTTCCTGAAGTTCCACAGACGTCGCAATGTTCAGGTCTGTTTTTTCTGAGTAGGGTAATTCCGTTGCCTGGGTATAGTTTCCGGATTTTGTTTTTGGTCGTGGATTAGTGATCCAATCCGGGAATTTGAAATTCATACTTATCATCTCCAGTAGCGAATCTGAGACTCCCGTAACCCGTTGGAAATCTGAAATGGAATTAATCCACTGATTATTTTCTCTGAATGCTTTCAGATTTTCATACTCTTCTACAGTAAGCCCAAGGGTATAGGCTTTGTATTCTGAAATGAAATTCGGGTTGAACGGGTAGTTCGCTGTTTTTGTTGAAGTCTTCTGAAGCAACTTCAAAGAATCAACCTCTGCCTTGATTCTCAGCAACTCGGGTGAGTTCAGCTCTAGTTTTGCTTCAGGATTGATATCTACAAATAAAATTACACAGATCAATACCAGGTTGAGGATTATTAAAACGAGAATCCCATCTCGCTGACCTCTGTCGAAAGTGAGATGGGATTTTAGCCAATTCATAACTCCTTACATTTTCTCGGGGAGTTAGAATGTTATGTTTTAATCCTTTTTATCGCGCTAATTTGATAGCATCAAGGTACCTGCGCAGTTGTTTCTTCACAACTGGGAACAGGAAGTAGAGCCCTATCATATTCGGGAATACCATTGCGAAGATCATCGCATCAGAGAATGCCCAGATAGAATCCATACTTGCAGCGGCTCCAATCACCACGAAAACACAGAATAATACTTTATAAATAAGGTCTGCACGCTTTCCTCTTCCGAAGAGATACTTCCAGGATTGCAGACCGTAGTATGACCATGAGATCATGGTCGAAACCGCAAACAGCACTACTGCAATGGTTAGGAATACCTTCGAATAAGGAATATATTCTGCAAATGCTTTGGATGTGATTCCAGCACCTTCATAGGATACACCATCTATGATCACAACACCTGCTCCGGTTGCATCTCCGTATTCGAAGAACCCACCAAAGTTGAATATAATAATTACCAGGGCAGTCATCGTACAGATCACCACAGTATCTATAAAAGGCTCCAACAATGCAACCAAACCTTCACTGGCTGAGTAATTCGTTTTTACAGCAGAGTGAGCTATAGAAGCAGAACCCGCTCCCGCTTCGTTCGAGAAAGCTGCTCTTTGAAATCCAACTAAGAGCACTCCAATCACACTTCCTACTCCTATCGCTTTAGGATTGAAAGCCTCCGTGAATATCAAACCGAAAGCATCATCAATAAAGGTATAATTGCTGAAGATGATGTACAAACAACAAAGTATATACAGTACGGCCATAAACGGAACCACCTTTTCGGTTACCGAAGCAATTCGCTTAATACCACCAATGATAATTATACCTACAATTATGGCGAGTACAACTCCTACCAGGGTACCGGCGCCAGTGCTTTCCCAGCTAAATAATTCCTTGATAACTATGGTGGCCTGGTTTGATTGGGCCGCATTACCTCCACCGAACGATCCGCCAATACAGAAGATAGCAAACAATACAGCCGTTATCTTACCCAGGGTTGCAAATCCTTTTTCTTTTAATCCTTTGGAAAGATAATACATAGGGCCACCGTACACCGTCCCGTTCTCGTCCACATCCCTATACTGGACTCCAAGGGTACATTCAACGAATTTTGTTGACATACCTAACAGACCACAAACGATCATCCAGAAAGTCGCACCGGGCCCGCCTAAAGCTATCGCCAGGGCAACTCCGGCAATATTCCCATTTCCAACGGTACCTGATACCGCGGTAGCCAATGCCTGAAAGTGACTAACTTCTCCTTCCTTACTTTCATCTCTTATCGTATCCCTGATATCTCCATCAACAGCTGCCCTTTCATCGCCTAAGCCATGATGCTCGATATCATCATACTTCCCTCTTACAGTATTAATTGCTTTTCCGAAGAATCTTATATTAGGAAAACCGAATGCCAGGGTAAAGAATGCCGCACTCGCCACCAAGAGAACCAATACGAAAGGAATTCCAGCTATTTCAAAGAATATGACCTCCGTAAAGAATGAGGAAACGGGTTCAAACGCCTCATCGATCTTCTGGTCGAAACCGATTTCTTCCATGTCCTGCGCAAAAGTTATATAAGGAATTAATAATGAGAAAAGTGAAAGAAGAAATTTCTTCATGATTGGTTTTTTAGTTAGAGATTGGTTTTTTAAGCAAGGCAAGATGCTAAAAAAATTAGCCGATTTCAAATTTTAGTCATAAAAAGACCCGGTTTGATTAAACGTTATAGAGCTCCATCAGGTTTCGGATTTGATCCGGACGCCCTATTAAGATAAGTTTAGATTCCTTCTCGATCTTTAATGAAGGTTCGGGGTTTACCACATATTCTCCATCGGGGCCTTTATAACCAATGATCGAACAACCGGTCTTTTTTCGGATATCTAATTCACGTATCGATTTCTCCGCTCCATCCGGGCAAACGTTTTCGAATCCAATTTGCTCAACGTTTATACTGTCCTTTTCACCTGATACCGACAGGTTATCGAGAAACTCTACTAAATCCGGAGTAACAACTAGGTTGGCCATATGGTCCCCTCCTATTTTATCCGGCAGGATCACATTATCGGCACCTGCCAGCTTGAGTTTTTTGAAACTGGTTTCCTCGGTTGCACGACTTATGATCTTCAGATTAGGATTGATTTGTCGAGCGGAAAGTACTATAAATAGATTATCTGCATCACTTGGTAATGCACAGATAAGCGATGAAGCTTGATTAATTCTCGCTTCTATCAGGGTTTCATCTTCCACGGCGTTCCCTTGAACAAATAAGGTGTCGTCTTTGCTGTGCTGATTAATAATATCATCATCCATTTCAATAACAACAAACTTCTGATTATAGTCCATCAGTTTCTCTGTGGCCTGTCTTCCATTGCGGCCATAGCCGCAAACGATCACATGGCCTTCCATATATTCAATTGATCTTTTCACTCTCTTTAATTTAAAGTTTCCTATGTTATTCTGACTTAAAAAATATTCGGAAATAACCTTGATCGCATAACCCACGACAAAGATACTTGAGATAATTAACAGCGAAGCGAATATTTTCTCATTCGGACTTAACGGATGTACCTCGCCATAACCTACTGTGGTAATGGTTATGACTGTCATATAAATGGCATCGATCCAACTATAATCTGAAAAGAATTTAAATCCAAGTACCCCTGTCACGAAGGCACCTAAAACCAGGAAAAGCGCACCAAATATTTCAGATTTAAACAATCGCTTCATAGATCAAATACCGAGGTTCGTTTTGTATAGACGAGGTCTTTTAATTTTAGCCAGAATGCAAGTGTTAGGTAGATGGCAAAACCAACCCCCAGGGTTGCGAATGAAATATAAATGAAAAAAAGGCGAACACTTTTAGCCCGCATTCCCAGCCGATCGGCTAATCGAGAGCTTACATAAAAACCATGCTTCTCCAGATAATGCCGGATTTTGTAAACCAGTTGTAACATTATCGCAAATTACTATTTTTTGTTATAAGAGAATAGTTAAGATTAAAATCATTATTTCAAGAAAAAGCCGAATACGGAATTACATCAATACAATTCAAATAAAAAACTTAATCAATAATCCAGAAATTATTTAATGTAATCGTCACCTTTTCAAAAACCAGTTACCGATCGCGCACCTTAAGCATTGTTTCTTTTCGCAATATTCAGATTTAAGCTGAAGTAACGCCTGGCTCTCGAGGACATTTGTTGCCTTCGGCCGCAATTCAGCAAATTTTCGAATGATTCCGTTTTCCTCGGCACCCAGGGATTGCGCTAGATCCATGAACTCATTATCATTGAATTGACCATGAGTTCGCATATAAAAGAATTTTAACGGTAAAACAACATTGATCAGCAGCAGGTCAATAAAGGCATTACTCATCAGTTTTGATCGGGATACGGATTGTGTGCCAAAGTTATAGTGATCTTTCCAATACTCGCTCGCTTCGAATTTCAACAACGCATAATATTCTCCCTTCGAACTGGCCTCGATAAGGTTTGAGAAGAGCTGCTGATTTTTAGAGTACAGCATCGAAAGTTGCGACAAACGAATGGTAGGAAAATTCATTGGCCGCAACCGAAAGAATTTCGGTGGAATCACATGCTCGTTTCTTAGCTTGAACTTATTCTTCAGAAACACGTATTCTTCCCTTAACTTCTCATAATACGAATCTCCTCCTTGCTGGTTTAAAAGTCCTGCCTGCCCTAATAATAATGCTTCCAGGTGGCCAGGTTGTCCGGCACATTTTCGAATCAGGGAATAGTTGACAGATGTTGCGATACTTCCGAAGGAATCTGAATTGACCTTTGTTCCGAAATACTCAGAAAGCAAATGAAATAATAATGCTTCCCAGTCATTGTTCAATTGTTCCAACCGCGCAGCGAATTGATCGGTTCTATGTTCCATGCGTTCTATGAACAAGGTATCAAGCCAATTTTTATATGTGAAGACATCTACACGGTAAAAATCCGGTTCACAGGGAATCCATCTATTCGCCCGATCAAATAGTTTCTTGTAAGCGGACCTTGTTGTTGCGGGAATCCAATGCTTTAATTCTATGGTTGGGATCTCACTGGTATTGGTCCGTTTCACTGGGGTGTCATACTTCCAGACTACATGCAGGATCACGTTATTGTAGGCACTATCTTCCTGGTGTTTATGGTTATACCAGTGCGATGCTTTAAGATGGATCTCAATATTCCCGGCCCACATCTGGCCGTCTATTTCCAATTGCCCGTTGAAGAAGTCGGGCCCGGAATTGGAGTTGTGCATCCCTGGAGAATGGACTATCACAGATTCTCCGGTAACGGTCTTTAAATTACGTGTATCAAACTTCTGATATTTCCACACGTAATGCAGAAAATCTTCTTTCAAATTATAATAAGTTATGGGAAGAAAAGAACCGTTCCACTAAAATAAAAAATCCCGCGGAATCGCGGGATGGAATAGTTTGTTTTTTTGTTTAGTCGATATACCCTTTTTCGCGCATCCAATCATCATTGAACATCTTGCCCACATATCGGCTACCATGATCATGGAAAAGCACCACAACTATATCCCCCTCCTTAAAATGTTCCTTTAGTTGAAGCACTCCCTTTATAGCAGCTCCTGCAGAATTTCCCAGAAACATTCCTTCTTTTGTAGCGAGTAAGCGCGTATACACGGCTGCATCCTTATCGGTCACCTTGGTAAATCCATCAATAATATTGAAGTTTACATTCTTAGGAAGTATGTCTTCTCCTATTCCTTCAGTGACATACGGATAAATTTCGTTTTCATCGAATATACCTGTTTCATGATATTTTTTGAATACGCTTCCATAGGTATCCACACCCCAAACTTTTACATTCGGATTTTTCATTTTAAGATAACTGCCAACTCCGGAAATCGTTCCGCCTGTCCCGACACCAACGACAAAATGAGTCACTTTTCCATCGGTTTGTTCCCATATTTCAGGACCTGTGCTTTTAAAATGTGCTTTGCAATTACTTGGGTTATCGTACTGATTCACATACCAGCTATTCGGGGTTTCTTCTGCCAGCCGCCTGGAAACCGAATAATACGACCTGGGGTCATCGGGTGCGACATCCGTTGGACAGACCACTACTTCGGCACCAACCGCTCTCAGTACATCCATTTTTTCCTTGGACTGCTTGTCGGAGATCACAAATACACATTTATATCCTTTAACAATAGCAGCTAATGCCAATCCCATGCCTGTATTGCCTGAGGTTCCCTCAATGATGGTCCCACCGGGTTTCAATCTCCCGTCTGCCTCAGCATCCTCGATCATCATTAATGCCATTCGATCCTTTACAGAATTCCCGGGATTAAAAGTCTCGTATTTTGCCAACACCATGCATGGCAATTCGGCCGTTAATTTATTGATCTTCACCAGTGGTGTATTACCAATAGTTTCGAGTATGTTTTCTGCGTAATCCATAATTTCCGTTAGACGCTGCAAAAGTACACTTTCAACTAACGATGTGCAAGATTAGTGCTACTCAAATCGGATGGCTCTCACAGGGGAAATCCTCGTAATAATCCAGGAGGGTATCAGTAGCATTAATAAGCAGAGTAAAAAAGTGCCGGCATTCAGCAGAAGAATATAACCTATATCAAGATATACCGGAGCTTCGGTTACATAATAAGTGTCTGGGTTTAACGGAAAGACTTTGAAGTACTTCTGTATAAGCAGCAAACCGATTCCTATCACATTTCCGAATAATAATCCAACACAAATGAGATACATGGCATTGTAAATAAACACCTTTCGAACACTCCAGTCATCGCTTCCCAGTGCTTTTAGTATTCCTATCATTTGAGTTCGTTCCAGGATAAGGACCAACAAGGCAGTGATCATGTTGATCCCCGCTACAAGGATCATAATCCCTATGATGAGCGCAATATTGAAATCGAACAGGTCCAGCCATTCGAATATCGACCCGTATTTTTGGCGAATGGTTTGCGTATCTAAAGTACTCGCCGTTTCCTGGTAGACCCGTCTGCCAATGTTTTCTATCTCGTCAAAATCATCTACAAACAATTCGAAGGCACCAATTTGATCTTCATCCCATTTGTTAAGCCTTTGAATATGCCGTATATCAGCAATTAGGAATTGTTCATCGAACTGTTGAAATCCACTATTGTAAATTCCTACTATATCGAAGCCCCTGCTCCGCGGTGGCTTTGAACTATCGGCATTGATAAAGAAGGTTACGATCCGGTCTCCTAATTTCAATCCAAGCCTGTTAACGAGGTATTGCGAGATCAGTACATCCGAATTGAGATCTTCGGAAAAGTCGGGAAGCCTTCCATCTACAAGGTATTCCTCGAAATTCTGCCACTTATAATCGTCACTTACACCTTTAACCACAACTCCTTCAAAATCGGATGCGGTTCGAATTACACCTCCTTTAAGCGCCGTAATCTGTATATGATTAACGCCCTCCACCAGGTTGAAATCGGGATAAAAGTCCTGATTCTTTGATATGGGTATTTGAGAATCGTTGGAGAAGTTAGTATCGAAGATGGTAATCACGATATCACCATTGAAAGCAGAAACCTTCTCCCTGATCTTTTTCTGCAGCCCGACGCCGGTCGCAATAGAGACCAACATCATAATAATCCCAATAGCAATAGCCGTAATAGCGATTTTTATTATTGGTGCCGAAATGCTACTTTTATGATCCTTGGAAGCAATAATGCGCCGGGCGATAAAGAATTCGAAATTCACGGGTATACGATGCGGTTTACTTTCTTCAAAAATACACTATTCCTGCTTGTATTGATTTGTTTTTCCTGCGGAAGTGGCAGCAAGAGTGAAAACGCCTCAAACGGTAATGATATTGCGATTCATGATTCTTTGGCCATAGAGGGTGTTCTGAAAGACACTAACAATCACAGCGACTCCCAGGAATTAACCATGGGAGCACAGCGATTTCAGGAGTACGAGGAACTTTTACGAGGGAAAAATGTGGGCATCGTTGCGAACCAAACCTCTGTCGTCACGTACAGGTCTGAACCGGATAATTCGTATAGGGAGATCAATGTAGAAATGCATTTGGTGGATTTTCTTCTTCGCAAAGGAATTCGAGTGAAAAAAGTCTTTGCCCCTGAACACGGTTTCCGCGGGGAGGCCGATGCCGGTGAAGCAGTAAAAGACGGATTGGATACGAATACCGGTTTGCCTATCATCTCCCTGTATGGTAAAAATAAAAAGCCTTCACAGGAACAACTGGGCGGATTGGATGTGATCATATTTGATATCCAGGATGTCGGGGCTCGATTCTATACGTATATTTCAACGCTCCATTATGTAATGGAAGCCTGTGCCGAAAACAATGTTTCACTTATCGTGATGGACAGGCCCAATCCGAATGGTCATTATATTGACGGACCTATTCTCGAGCCCGAACATCAGAGTTTTGTGGGTATGCACCCGGTACCGGTAGTTCACGGAATGACGATAGGTGAATATGCGCAAATGATCAATGGGGAAGAATGGCTTAAGAATAAAGCAAAATGCAAGCTAAAAGTAATACAGATGCTTAATTACAGCAAGAATACGGAATATTCACTACCAATTAGGCCCTCTCCAAATCTTCCGAACGACTCTTCCATTAACCTCTATCCCAGCCTGTGTTTCTTCGAAGGGACCATAGTGAGTGCAGGAAGAGGTACCGATATGCAATTCCAGGTCTTCGGGGCGCCGGAATTACCTAAAGAATATTTTCCTTTTACTTTCACACCTCAATCCAATGAAGGGGCGAAATATCCTAAATTTAAAGGAGAAGTTTGCAATGGCCTCGACCTTAGAGAAACAAAAAAACTCGACCGACTAAACCTCGAATGGCTTATTGAAGCTTACGTGGGCTATGGAAAGAAACCGAATTTCTTCAATAGCTTCTTTACCAAATTAGCAGGGACCGGTAAATTGCAAAACCAAATTGAGAGTGGCTATACGTATCCGGAAATTAGGGCTAACTGGATTCGCGACCTTAAGGATTACGATCTTATGCGAAAAGAATATTTGATTTACAAATAGTGATTTATTCAAGTCGCCGCTTCATCTCTTCAACAATATTAAAAGCTGCCGGGCATATGGCCACATTCTTTAAGGTCAGGTTGGAAATCTGTTGAAATTTCTTACGGTCCGTATGTGGAAATTCCCGACATGCTTTGGGACGCACCTCGTAGATACTGCAGTAATTATCAGTCCCAAGAAAACTACAGGGGACACTTTGCAATACATAATCGTTTTCCTCATCTATCCTGAGATAGGTTTCAATAAATTTCTGGGGTTTTATTCTGAAATGCCTGGAGATACGTTCTATATCCCTATCGGTAAACAACGGACCGGTTGTTTTACAGCAATTGGCACAATCCAGGCAATCCGTACGCTGAAATTCTTCTTCATGAAGAGCCTGCATTAAGGTATCGAGATGCTTAGGTGGTTTTTTCCTAAGCTTCGCGAAGAATTTTTTGTTCTCCTTATGTGTATCTTTGGCACGCTGTGGGAGTTGTTTCAGGATCTCTTCCATACTCCAAAAATAGACAAATGGACGATATATTCGGCAGGGCGTTGCTCGATTATTACAATAACAAATATACCGAAGACCTGATAACCGAAACATCTATTTCAGAGCCGGATGAAATACCATTGCCCTATTTGTTCCGAGGTTTCGATGAAATGCCAATGATTGAACAGACAGCATTACTCACTTCCAGAGGAGCTGTTCTGGATGTTGGATGTGGTGCCGGGAATCACTCGCTATATCTTCAGAATAAGGGATTTGAAGTCACTGCTATAGATGAATCTGAAGGAGCGGTAAAGGTTGCGAGCCAAAGAGGAGTAAATAAAACACTAAATTGTTCATTACTCGATTTTGAAGGTACCTTCGATACGATCTTATTACTGATGAATGGCACTGGTATTTTCTCAACTGTCGAGGAAGTTCCAAAATACCTTCAGCACTTCAAGAAGTTATTGAAACCCGGAGGGCAGATCCTGGTTGACGGAAGTGATCTTCAATACATGTACGACCAAACCGAGGAAGGCGCTATCTGGGTGCCTGGAGACCGATACTATGGCGAGCTGGAGTTTATAATCTCCTACAAAGGAGAATCTACCGCGCCCTTTCCATGGCTTTATCTGGATGAACGATTGTTTGAGATTTTGGCCAACGAAAATGGCTTCGATTTATCGATAATTGAGCGAGGTGAAAATTTCGACTACCTGGCCAGGCTTAGTGTCCGGTAGAATAGCCTAACTCAATCAAATTTTTCATCTTAGCAGCAAAGAGGTCCCTGCTCCAATGTTCCGATATCTCCATGATATCTTTTGAAAGTTCCGGTTTTTTCTCTTCGATTTTAATTCCAATATCAGATTTAAAAAAAGTAGAAATTTCATCATTCTGAGCAGTACTTAATTGAGATGGGTCCTTCAACATCTGTTTTCCAGCATCAGTGCTGAAGAATTCGTTCATTGTATTGATCTCATCATGGGTAAAGTGGTTGCGATAAGCAAAAGTAAGAAGGTTTACAATTTCATCGAGGCTCTTTTCCTTATCGTTTTGAAGCTCTTTCCACACTGATTGCGGTACCTCAGACGCAGAGAACTGCTGCTTTAGAACATCAAACATACTTTCGAAAGCACCGCTGTATTGATCCCGGGTTCCGTTATTATTCAGGTATTCGATAATGTCTTGTTGAAACGGATCCTCCTGGCCTATCGATGAAAAACAAAAAGTAAAAAAAAGCGTTAAAAACAGAAACCTAATTTTCATAATGGTCATTTAAAGATTATGTTTGCTAAAAAAAACAAAGGTACAATAATGAAGAATTTCCCAATAAAGCTTTTGCTATGTTCACTTTTACTCCTGCTATTTACGGCGTGTCAAAGTGACGATTCAGGAGAAACGAACAATGAGAGAACAGAGAATCTAAAGGCTTTAGGGACTTCCGCGGAAGATATTTTGTCCGATGATTTTTATACTCGCCTGGTGGTAGAAATTGTATACTCCAATGGTTTCAGACCGAAACAATTGACCATCGATACGTTCAGAACTTTTTTAAATCAGCGACTAAACAAACCTGGTGGCATCAGTATAGTTGAAACTGTGATCGATCCTCCTCAGGGCGAGCCCTATACTATTTCCGAAATTCGTGATATTGAAAGCAATGTCCGAACACGATATACCAACGGAAATGAAATAGCGGTTTTTATATTTTTTGCCAACGGTAATTCTTCCAATGATACAGACACTTCTGTTACCTTGGGGTCCGCATACCAAAATACGTCCCTGGTTATTTATGAAGAGACACTTCAAAGCCTTCCGCAGGACCTCTTCCTGATGGAGGCTACTACTATCCGACATGAATTCGGACATATACTTGGATTGGTAGATATTACAGGTGATGATATTCATCCGGAAGGTCATATCGACCCGGATAGTTCGAAGCATTGTCTTGTTGAAGGATGCCTGATGTATTTCGCCAGTACCATTCCTTCCAACATTACCAACCCAATGGTAAGTGATATTCCGGCACTCGATCCCCTTTGTATCGAAGACCTCCAGGTTAAGGGAGGTTTATAAACAGGCAAGTAAGGTTTTAATTCAGATTGAACTAATTTCCGTACACTAATTCACCATTCACAAAGGTGGCTAATACCCTGACATTTGGTATGGAGTCCTCGTGAACTTTCATAATATCCTGATCCAGAACAACGAAGTCGGCGAATTTTCCATCTTCAATACTCCCCTTCTCCATTTCTTCAAAATTAGAATAAGCAGCCCATATGGTCATACCTCTAAGCGCTTCTTCACGGCTTAGCGCTTCTTCCATTCTGTATCCGCCATCAGGATAATTTTCTAGATCTTTTCGTGCCACAGCTGCATAGAAAGTATGCATTGGATTTACTTTTTCTACAGGAAAATCTGTTCCCAGAGCTACAATTCCTGCTTTATTTAGCAAAGTCTTGTATGCATAAGCTCCCTTGATCCGGTCCGGCCCAACCCTATCTTCGGCCCAGTACATATCGCTCGTAGCATGCGTTGGTTGTATGGACGGAATGATATTTTTAGAGAAGTAATCGAAATCGGAAATACTTACAACCTGTGCATGCTCTACCTTCCATCTGGTGTCCGTTTTACCTTCCAGTACCCTTGAATAAGCCCTGAGAACAGCCACATTGGCCGAATCCCCAATAGCATGCGTGTTCATCTGGTATCCAGCATCCGCAATTCGTTTCGCTAAAGAATCCATCTGGGCCTCGGTCGTGATCATCGCACCGTAATGACCAGGTTGATCGCTATAAGGTGCTTTCATTGCTGCGCCTCTTGACCCGAGGGCACCATCTGCATACACTTTTACACTGCGGACATTGAGCCTGTCGGTCTTAATAATTCCTTTATTGAGATAATAATCCAGATTCTCTTCAAAATTTGCTACCATCGCATAAACCCTCAACTTCATTTCATCACGTCGTTGCAGGCTATCGATCATTTCAATGACCTTTCTGGGCAATCCGGCGTCATTTACTGTTGTAAGTCCGAGGGACAAACATATCTCCTCGGCTTCCACCAGGGAGCGAGCCGCAGTTTCAACGGAAACTTCCGGTGCATTTGTGTAAACCAGACTCATGGGAGCGTCAACCAGTATACCCGTGAGCTCGCCGTCTTTCACTATCACTTCTCCTCCATCCATACTAGTTTCTGGTGTCACTCCCCCAAGATCCAGGGCCTTGGTATTAGCAAGCAGCGCATGGCCATCGATCCGTCTTAACACAACAGGGGTATCAGGGAATAGCGAATCCAATTTATCCTTGGTAGGAAATTCCTTCAATTCCCAATCGTTCTGATCCCAGCCTCTTCCTTCAATGAAATCCACATTCTTTTCCTGCTGAAAAGAAACTACACGTTCCAACACCTCATCGTAGCTCTGCGTACCCACAAGATCCACGATCTGTAAAGAATTGCCAAGTCCATAGAGATGCGCATGAGCATCGATCAACCCGGGAAAGATGGTCTTGCCGCCTGCATCATAAATTTCAGAAGGATTGTACTTTGAGACCAGTTGCTCTACATTTCCGGTCTCGAGGATCTTCCCATCCTTTATTACAAATCCGTCAACCGTACTGAATGTTTCATCCACGGTGTAAACCGTCGCATTCTGCACAAGAAGATCAACAGGTATCCATTCCGAAGAACAGGAAAGAGTGATACAAAATAATGGTAATAGTGATAGAAGTACTAGTTTTTTCATAGCTCGAAGATAGCAAAATTCGTTACCAATCAAATTTATAGGTGGCGCCTAATAATCCCTGAATTCCCTGTACGGGATAATTCTGCCATTTTTCGTAATTCTCACCTAAAAGGTTGCTGCCTTTCACGAAAATGGACAATCTTTCGTTTACACGGTACCCCGCGTGCAGATTTGCATCAATGTAGCTGTCCAGTGTGCCGAACCGGACCATTCCATCCCCAAAAATTCCTACATCACCAGTGAACAGTATGTTCCGTTCTCCAACATAAAAAATGGCTGCTCCGCCATAAATATCTTCGGTTATATCGAAATTGGAGAATACGGTCACTTCGAAATCGGGGAGGTTCCAGGCTTCCGGTTCGTTGGTCATGGAATAACTAAAATATTCACCACTCACACCAAGAGAAAATGCTTCGTCTATTTCAACTTTTAATTCACCAAATACGGACAGCGTATTTACATCGTCATATACCAGCCCGAAGGAATTTCCATAATCAAATCCTTCGTCAGGGATAACATCGATCACGGGATTTATTTGAAACAAGGCTTTATTTTCTTCTTTTCCGTAGGACGCTCTTACATTGTATCCAACCGAATTCGATAACTTACCTTTAAGGCCTCCGAAAGCATTATACAACTCACTTGTAGGCATGATTCCCAGCGCAGGAGCGACAAATGGATTCTCTTCCTTAAAATCGTAATAGGTATTTTGTTGCAGTCCGCCATCGGCCCCACCATATACAATGAGTAATTCATCTACGAGTCGATAGGACGCATTGATACGCGGATAAATAAAGAAATCGGAATTACTGTTCTCTGTATCCAGACCAACATAACCAGCAACCCCAAGCGAAAGTGTTAAGTCTTCATCTACGTATACTAATGCCGGGCTAACACCTATATTCAGGTGGCTGTATGACATTCCGTTAGCACCAAAAAGGCCTTGATCGAAACTTCCGGTGAGATAATTGATATCGCCATCAACCTTTAAGGTGAATTGAGTAAGAGGGAAAGCAAATTCCGGTTGTGCGGTTATATTGAATTCAGAAGAAGAATAGGAATCGGTTAAAAACCGAAGGTTTGCGCCTATCTTTTCAAAAAACGAATCTTCTACAGCTATACTCCCTCCTGCATAGCCGCTGAAATAGGTTTGTTGAGCATCAATTCCATCTACGATTTCACCGGAAGAAGAATCGAAGAACTCCGGCAACCCATACCAATTAAATATCTGATGTTCAATTCCTGCATCAACGGCATAGGTCATCCCCTTTTGTCTGCTGGTATAATTGCCATCCAATCGTGTGTCGTAATACTTATTCTCTATGCGTATGTCGTCAATGCCGCCCTGGGAAGAATTATGTCGCAGAAAAAATCCCGCATTGTCGGTACGGCTTATCTGAAAATTGCTATATAATTCAGCCAGGATGGACGTGTAGTTACCAAAACCCAGGGTCGCATAATTATCGTATAGTTTAATGGGTTTTGCTTTTTCAACATTCGCGGCTTTACCTTTGGCTGGAGTAAAAGTTGATGCCACCGGAACAGAGAATATTTCATAAGCCACCTCTTTTTTTTGGGTTGTGACCGAATCGTTCAGTACCGGAGTTTCTCGAACTTTAAAAGCGTCTGAAATAGCAGGGGTGTAAGGTTTAACAATATTTACCACCTCTGTTCCCAGATCCTTTTCCTGTGCCGATGCAATTGTTATACACAACAAAGAAAGTGTAATGATGAGGACGATCCTCACCAGCCGTTCACTGTACGATTGGGTGCCTATAAGCAACGCAAATAATTTTGAGAAAATGTCTTTTAACATTGTCATGATCTGAATTCAATTTGATTGATGAAATTAGTTCCCACCGGTTTCTACCGATGCGTTTGTTTTGGATTGAGCCGCTTTAATGACTGCCAATTCTGCCTTGGCCTCTTCAACTACATCGGGGTAGTCGGTGAAATTTGTGATTACACTTTCAAGGATATAGGTAGCCTGGTAAGCATCGTCCAAAGCGTAGAAATTCTTCGCCATAAGTACCAGGCCTTTTGCGCCAAACTTCTTATAGCCCGAATAGTCCTTTGCCAGTTTTTGTACCGAAGCATTTGAGGCTTCGTATTTCCCTTCGTTATTTGCAAAGTAGGCATCAAAGTATAAGGCTTCCGCAGCCAGCTGGCCTGTAGCGATCTTGGCTACTTCTGCGTAGGCTGATTTCGCTTTTTCTTCCTCACCGGTCTGCATAGCCGATCTAGCTATCACCACCTGTGCGTCACTCTTGATGGCATTATCTATTTTATCATTCCGAAGTACTTGCTCCGCGTAAGAAACGGCATCTTCATATCTTTTCAACTCATAACTTGCTTTCATGCTATTGGTTTGAGCGAAGATGATATTCTGAGGGAAATCGGCTTCGGTTTCCAGTCGTTTTAGATACGTTATCGCGTTTTCGTAGTCTTTTTCGGCCAGGAATAATTCTGAAACACGAGCGAGGGCCTGTTCGGTAAATTCTGTTCGTTCCCTGTCAACGACGAACTTAAAATGTGGGATAGCCTGCTCTCCTTCGTTGTCGCCAAAATAGATCTGTCCCAGGTAAAAATGAGCTTTCATCGCGTGACGGCCATTTGGAAATCCGGATACGTATTCTTCGAATCTGGACTTAGCCTGGTTTAGCTTATTTTCCAGGTAGGGTTTTTCGGCCGCAGTATAGGTTGCATCGTCCAATTCCGCATTTTCCACCTCCACATAGTCCAGGGTCCCCACCCAATCCGCATATTCTCCTACACGTCCCTGGTCTATATAAATTAGCTTGGCTGAAGCGACGCCTTGCAAAGCTTCATCGGTTCCAGGAAAATCATTTGCAACACGCTTGAATATGGACAGAGCATCATTGCTTCGGCCAGTATTGTCGTAAATAAGTGCTTTTTTCAGCAGCGCCCTTGATACGTAACTACTCTTGGGTAAATCCCGCACTAATTTATCGTAGGTACTAATGGCATCGTCATTCCGTTCTAAAGCCACATAAGTATTACCTAATTCATACAAGGCATCATCCCCATAGATAGATCTCGGGTAGGCAGAATTGAATTCTTCGAGTCCTTTTAGTTTCTGGTTTATCCTGTCTACGAATCCATAGCTAATTGCTTTTTGAAAAGCTGCATAGTCTTCATCTGGGCTCCCAAGAGTGATCGCTTCGTTATAATTCTCCATGGCCGGCCAGTATTGACTTGTTACAAAATAGCTGTCTCCCAGACGCAGGTGGGCGTCTTGCTTTCGAGCTCCATCGGAAGTTGAGGATTCTACATACCCTTTAAAATTGCTAATAGCTTCAGAATAATTCTTTAACTTGAAATAATTGTAGGCCAGGTTATACCTGCTGTTTCCATATTCCGGGGTTTGTGAAGCCTGGGGCAATTGCAGAAACTGTTTGTATCCCACCAGCGCGTCGTTGAAATCGGAATTGTTGTAATCACTTTCCGCCTTCCAGTAAATCGCCCTGGCTGTATATATCGCATCCCGCGGCTCTTTCAGCGATTTGTCGAAATAGGAAACTGCTTCGTTGTAACGACCTTCACTGTACAATTCAAGTCCTCGGAAGAAAGCTACTTTCTGATAGGCCAGTTTATTTTCAAATGATTTGTTGTTTTCGAGTAATTCGATAGCCTCCCTGTAATTTTTTGAAGTTATATACGAATCGATCAACAGGTCTTTGAGGTATTCGTTATTTTTATTCTTAGGAAATGTTTCAATAAACGTTAGCAGTACCTGCGGTACAGGCTGATAACTGTTGCCAATTTCATAGCTGAGTTTTGCATAGTTGAGCCATGCGTCTTCCCGAATTTCATCGCTGAAATCCATTTCCGAAGCATTCTTAAAGGCATTAAGGGCCTGCTGTTTCCGGTCTAGCTTCATATAACTCTCTGCGAGGTGATAATAAGCGTTCTGAGCAACAGCGTTGTCTCCATCCACGATCTTATTGAACTCTCCTGTGGCATTCTCATAATCCTTTTGCATATAATACGCATAGCCAAGCTGGTAATAATCCGTATTGGTCCACTTCCCTCTTTTACCCATATACTGGGTTAGATAAGGTATCGCCTCATTGTATTTTCCGAGGTTAAAATAGCTTTCACCAATGATCTTGGAAAGCTCGCTGCGATCCTTAGGCGAGGCGCTGTCGTATTGCTCCAGCCCCATATCTATGGCTTTCTGAAAGTTTCCCAGTTTGAAATTCATATCCGCCTGGTAATAGGAAAGGCCTTCAGCATATCGCTCAACACCCTTAACTTCTTGAAACAATTCATTCGCTTGCTCGTATTCATCGCCTTCATAAGCTATAAATCCCAAATAATACTTTGCTTGAGAACCATATTTCTGAGAATCACTTACACGATTAAAGTACTTCCTCGCCTCATTGTATCTTTTGTTTTTGAAATAGGCATAGCCATTATTAAAATTAAAGCGTTCTCTTTCACTCCTGCCGAGGCTTGTTTCATCCACTTTATCATACCATTTGCGTGCATAGGAATACCTGCCATTTTCAAAGTAAAAATTTGCCACATTGATGTAAGCATCATTCCTCTTAATACTGGTTGGGAATTCTTCCACGAAGCTTTCCATGAGCTGGTCCGCATTCTGCTGATTCAGGCGCACGGCGCAATTGGCAATATAATAGGCACAGTCCCCTTTAATTGTCTCGTCGTTCACCTGGTTCTTTACCCGGTCGAACAACGATTGAGCTGCGAGAAACTGCTCATTGTTATACAGTTCGATCGCCTTGTTGAAGGCTTCCAGATCGTTGGTAAAGATGGCGGTTTGCTGAGATAATACTGAAAATGAAAAACATACGAAAAACGCAGTAATAATAAGGTTTCTGAACATTCGAAATGGGTTTTAAACGTACATAAAGATAAAGGTTACAACATGAACCAAAAGCCCGGAAGCAAAAGGTTTTTAACAGATAAATCAACAGATTTATAGTACTTTTTTTTACATACGTTAGCTGTTCAGAATTTAGCGTTCAGCTTAACCTATTAACGCAACATTTGGGAGATAAGTATGTTTATAAAGGTGCAGATCATGAATCTTCAAAAATTACATTACTTTTATTGAACTTGAATTAAATCACCCTCCCATGAAAAATATAATGATCCTATGTTGCCTGTTAATCGCCACGGCAGGAACTGCTCAAAGAAATACTTTTAAGAATATTACCGAAAAAAAAGGCATGATTGGAATAGGGACCAAATCCCCGGATGAATTACTTACCGTAAAAGGAAAGATCCATACCCAGGAGGTGCTTGTAGACCTGAACGGAGCCGTTGCACCAGACTATGTTTTTGAACATTATTTTCTGGGATCCTCAGAAAGTAAGTCGGATTACAATATGCTATCATTGTCGGAAGTAGCCTCTTATATTGCAGCCAACCACCATTTACCGGGAGTGCCTTCCGCAAAGACCATCTATGAAGAGGGATTATCGCTAAAGGCGATGAATTTGATATTACTTCAGAAAATCGAGGAACTCACCCTCTATACACTCGAGCAGCAAAATGAGATCGAGACTTTGAAACAAGCGGTTACTAACCTCCAGAATAAATGAAAGTGAGATACATTCTTTCCTTTTTGCTTCTTTTTGCGGCCATCCTAAATGCACAGGAGGTTCCGGATGAGGATCGTTATTACTTTTATGTAACTATTAAAAATGCTGAAAACCTCGTCTTTTCCAAAAATGAAGATGGTACGTTATCCTTAAGTGCACCTACTTCAATTGAAGAAGCGGCAATTTATAATTCGTACAAAATCTACGAATTCGAGCGGGCCTTTCCGGGTTCTCGCCGTTCACTATTACAAGAAGTATATCGCGTTGTTACCAATCGTGTTGAACTTATTGGCAGCTTATGGCGTACGTTCCCTGAAAAATACACAAAGGTCGACCAGTTCTATCCAAATGAAACAGCTTTCTACCCCAATGATTATGGAACTACCAGCCCAAAGAAAAACCTGGGTAAGAATCTACCTCTTTACGACCTGGATCTGATCAATGCGGCCGAAGCCTGGGGAATTACGCGAGGGTCTGAAAAAGTAGTGGTCGGTATTTCAGATGCACGTGTGGACTCTACGAATGCCGAATTTAAAGGTCGGGTTACCTATTTGAAATACTCCAATTCTACAAGAGGACAGCAATGTGCACACGGATCTAACGTTGCCGCTATTTCAATTGCACGGGCAGATAATGCATATGGCAGACCGGGCATATGCTCAAATTGCAGTGTTATTTCGAACGGATATGGAAGCTTCAAGTATATCGAAGAATTAGTGGCTGCAGGCGCCAGGGTCATCAACGCCAGTTGGGCGACTTGCAAGATGGGGAAGTTTCATAAAGAGATAGAAAAGAGGATCAATGAACTTTACGAGGATGGGATCATAATTGTAGCAGGTGCCGGAAATGCAAAGAATTGTAATGGCGATGACGATTTTCCCCCGGATGATTATGCGTATCCCGCCTCCTTTGAAAAAGTTATTTCGGTAACCGGTGTATTCTCCAGATTTGACTCGCATCTGGACAGTACCTTTATGGATAAAGATGGATATAAAAGTGCACAGCGCCTTAAAGACAGGCATGCTAAAGTACATGCAATTGTGAATAGCGGGAAAGTGATCCCCAAATACGTAAAATATGCCATGCAGTACAATAAGTCCATCGATATCTGCGCGCCCGCACAATCTTATCTCCTTGGAAATGAGTTATGTGATAATGAAGCCGTATTCGGCGGAGCAACTTCAAGTACCGCACCATATATTACAGGAGTCATAGGGCTCATGTGGTCGGTAAATTATTGTCTCGACGCCTATGAAACCGAGTCCATATTGAAGCTCACCTCTGCAGCCATTGATCATTTGCCCGGAAACGAACGGTTTAAAGGTCAATTAGGATCGGGACGCGTAGATGCCTACAAAGCAGTTAAAATGGCAAGGGATATGAAAGAACTGATGGGTAATGTGAATGTTTCCGGCCGTGACTTTAGCAGATTCCATTTCAGACTTAAAAATTCACCATATAATATCACTGTTGAAAATCAAACATTCAGGGACTCGTCTTCGGTAGCATTCACTGCCAGACACGGGATCGTACTTAAACCCGGAACTCGTCTTGCACCTGATAAAAATGGTTACGTAAGCCTGGGCATCGACCCGGCAATACCAATAGGAGAATGTGAACCAAAACCGCCGAAGAAGTATGAAAGCCTTTATGAGGAGCAAACAAACAGACCGGTAAACACCGGTAATCTGTATAATTTTGGAGTAAACTATTCCTCTAAAAATAAACAGCTTGCAATCAAGGTTAAAGCAGCAAGTCTATTAAGGATGAAAGGTGTGTACTACACCGTAAAAGTGTTCTCTCCGGACAAACGCCTGCTGAAAGAGAAAAGGTTCACCCTGCCCGAGGACGGGAGCATGAACATCGATGTAAATTCGTATGAGTTTAGCGATGTATTAATAACCTGCGGTACAAGAAAAGAAAACCATCGAATAAATACCAGGGCCAAGGGGAATTAATGCCCGACATGTTTTAACTTTGTGAGATAAAAGCCAGTAAATAATCTATGGGAAAACCAGTGCTATTCCTTAAGGAAGCTTCAATTTTTCAACGGGAAAATTTAATTTTATCAGATGTAACTCTGGAAGTTAAGAAAGGTGAATTCGTTTACCTTATCGGTAAAACAGGAACCGGAAAAAGTAGCTTCATGAAAACTTTGTACGGAGACTTGCCCCTGCAGAAAGGTGACGGCGAGATAGTAGGTTACGATCTGGCGACACTAAAAGAGTCGGATATTCCATTTCTAAGGCGAAAATTAGGAGTGGTCTTTCAGGATTTCAAGTTATTGAACGACAGAACGGTAAAAGACAATCTGTGGTTTGTCCTAACGGCAACTGGCTGGAAAGATAAGGCGGAAATGGACGCCCGGATAGACCAAGTGCTCGACAAAGTTGGGATGAAGACAAAAAGCTTCAAATATCCTTATCAGCTTTCGGGTGGTGAACAACAGCGCGTGGCAATAGCCCGGGCCTTGCTGAACGAACCTGAACTTATCCTGGCCGATGAGCCAACAGGGAATCTGGATCCGCAAACCAGTGTGGAAGTAATGGAAGTACTTCAAGAGATTAATAAGAACGGAAATACCATCCTAATGGCAACGCATGACTACGCCCTTATTTTGAAATACCCGTCTAAAACTCTAAAATGCGACGACAACCAGGTATTTGAAGTAGTTCAGAAAACGGTTTAATACGTCTTACAGGTTAGTTTCGATGATATCGCTCAGCAATTTGCTGCATTTGGCCGCGCCTTCATTGGTTAAATGATCGGCATCTCTCAAATCATCTCTGGTGAATATCTGATATCTCGATAAATTTATATGTTTTACGTATTCACTCGTTCTGTCCAAATCTTCCAGTACCCTATTTATCATTTTCCATTTGTCCCGATTCAGTGCGTTATAATATGTTGGGTAAGCCGGCATTTGAACCAAATAAACCTTTACTCTCCTTCCCCTGCAAGTTGCAATGATACGTTTAAGTCGTTCCTTGTTCACTTTGAAATCCATGCTGCCATTTTCATGTTTTCGGGCAATGTTCAGGGAGACTTCATCTTTATTGGAGACAATATCCGTACTATCCTGTATTCCATATCCATTGGATACATGAGTAATGATCGTTCCGTTTTTAATATACTTATAAATAAGATCAACCGACCGGTTAAATCTTCTGCTTAAAGCAAGGCTATATTTCTTTGGATCCAGTCTTGAAACAGAAGGAACGTCTAAATCCATATGTTGATCGTAGAAATATTTTCGCCATCGATCTTCAGAACCATCATCTTCCTGGCTAAGCGTAAAATAACCGATGGTAAGTATCACAGCCTTTAAATTAAGCATACTATCAATATGCTTTTCAAGCAAAAGTTCGTCAAAATATAAGCTCTGACTAATATTCGAAAAATTGTATGTATTTCTTGTAAAAAAATCGGGGTTGATCCCGTAGTAGGAATGTGAACTGCCAAGTACCAAAACTTCCGCGGAATCATAGTGCTTTTGAATTACCTCGTGTTTCCTGGAATAATTAGTGTCCACCGTTCTGTAGAAAATTTCTACTGTTGCCCAGGAAAGTATCACGGGCACTAAGAATATTACTATTTTGACAGTGAGTTGCTTCATTTAAAACTGAAAATAAATAAAAGGCTGTACATCTCCCGCATAATAGAAGACGCAAAAAACAGCAACCAAATAAACAATATATCTTAAGAATCTGTTCCGGAGATTCGTTATATCCATGAAATGGTCCTGGTGTCGTTGTATCCATTCGATCACCATATAACCGAGTAACAACAATAGAGCCCCTCGTGAAACTACAGGCATGGTAAATAATGACGAGGAAAAGACAATAGAAAGATATTCAAAGGCATCCGTTATTGTTTCAGCTCTGAAAAATACCCAGGCGATCACTACCACGAAAAATGTACCCGTGATATTTAAAAATTCCTTTAACGTGGGTAGCTTTTTATTCTTACTGAAGGATACATTCTTGTTCTTGAAAAACAGTAGAACTGGTAGCACAAAGATTGCGTGTAGCAAACCCCAAAACACGAAAGTGAGATTTGCTCCATGCCAAAGTCCGCTAAGAAGGAAAACTATTAAAATATTGATTGTAAGCCTCGCCTTCGACACCAGGCTGCCACCCAGTGGTATGTAAACATAATCTCGGAACCATGTGGATAATGAAATATGCCATCGGCGCCAGAA
The DNA here is from genome assembly GCA_013043685.1 of Flavobacteriaceae bacterium. GTDB lineage: Bacteria > Bacteroidota > Bacteroidia > Flavobacteriales > Flavobacteriaceae > Pukyongia. The sequence continues at coordinate 27,580 of JABDNT010000075.1, forward strand.
ATCGGACATATTTTGTGCCAGATATGGATAGTTGAAGTTTTTCATGAGGTCGAACCCCATTAGCCTGGCGCTGCCTATAGCAATATCACTGTATCCGGAAAAGTCCCCATAGATCTGAAATGCAAAGAAAACTGCACCCATAAGAAGCGTACTGCCGCTCGCTACTTCATATTGCTCGAAGATATTATTTACAAATAGCGCGCAATTATCTGCGATTACCATTTTTTTGAATAAGCCCCCCAGGATCAATCGTAAGCCCGAAACACTTCTGGAATAGTTGAACACCCGGCGTGTCTCGAACTGGGTTAATAAATTCGATGCACGTTCAATGGGTCCTGCCACCAACTGCGGGAAGAAAGAAACGAAAGCGAAAAAGGCGACTATATCATGTGTGGGACCTATTCTTTTTCGGTAGATGTCAATAGTATAACTCAATGTTTGAAAGGTATAGAAACTAATTCCTACTGGAAGCACGATCTGCCAACTGTTATAATTGAACTTTGTTCCGAAAAGCGCAAAGGTATCCACGAAAGTTTCAACAAAAAAGTTGAAATACTTAAAGGTGAACAGCATCCCGAGGTTAAAAAAGAGGCTCACACCCAGCCATACCTTCCTCATTAATTTATCTTTGGTAACGCTTAATTTTCTACCAACAAAATAATCGAGCAGGGAACTGGCAAAGATGAGAGATAAAAAACGCCAGTCCCAGAAAGAATAGAAAACATAACTTACAATTACCAGGAATACATTACGAAGTTGAATAGACCGTCGTGCAATCGCCCAATACAAGATCAGTACAACTGGAAGAAAAATAGCAAAATCGATGGTATTAAAGAGCATACAATTAGTGCCGGCGGGTTTTGATACGGCAATCTACAAACAATCGCATTAATTCGCCAATCGAAGCCAACGCTTTTAAATTTTTAGCATCTCAGAGATAAAAACAATCCCGAACCCAAATGCCAAACCTACTTTTTCTATTTTTGTCACTATGAGCAAGTCGCTTTCCATTTTAATTCCTACCTACGAATACGATGTCTATACCCTGGTAGAAAGATTACATGCTCAGGCAATGAAGGCCGCTTTCACATTTGAAATTAGCGTATTAGATGATTGCTCACCTAACCCTCCTCCGGCTAATGAAAAAATAAATTCCCTGGCGCATTGTAATTATTCCCAATTACCTCAAAATATTGGCAGAAGTGCTATCCGAAATCTATTGGCTGAAAAAGCAACTTTCGACACCCTGCTATTCCTGGATGCAGATACCATGATATTTCGCAAGGATTTCATAGAAACTTATTTAGACGCTATTGATGCGGACACACAAATAATATATGGAGGAATCGTATACCAGAAAGAGGTGCCTCCAGCAGATGAAAAATTACGCTGGGTATATGGAAATAAGCGAGAGGCACTACCTGTCTCCGAGCGAATTAAACAACCCCATTTACGATTTTTAACGCTCAATTTCTTAATTAAAAAGTCTGTGTTTTCCACTCTGAAATTCAATGAAAAAATACCAAACCTGAGGCATGAAGACACGCTCTTTGCGCTAGATTCCAAGAAAAAGAATATTCGGGTTAGGCATATTGACAATCCCGTAGTTCATCTCGGGTTGGAATCGAGTGAAGTGTTTTTGCGAAAATCGAATGAAGCTGTGGACGCTTTGAAACTATTTGTTCAAGAAGGATTAATTAATGCTGAAGAAACTAGCCTTTCGAAAAAAGGAGAACAAATTAAAGGTGGTATAATGGGTGCTTTGGTTAAACTTGTGTATGCTTTATTTAAAAAACCCATGGAGAAAAACTTGTTATCAGCAAGTCCATCATTGAAAATATTCGACCTGTATCGCCTAGGGTATTATCTCCAAAAATCGGAAAATTAATGTCAAGGTTTTCTGTCATCATACCGCTCTATAATAAGTCGAACGATATTCAATCTACTATCGAAAGTGTGCTGGATCAGGATTTCTCAGATTTTGAGATCGTAGTGGTAAACGATGGTTCTACCGATGACAGTGAAGCGAAAGTAAAGGCTATATCCGATGATCGTATAAAACTTTTTTCAAAAGAAAACCAGGGTGTGGCCCTCACCCGTAATTTTGGTGTTGAAAAAGCAACGGCAGATTACATTACCTTTTTGGATGCCGATGACCTATGGTATCCAAACCATTTGAAAGATCTTGACACCCTGACCAGATCCCATCCACAAACAAAGTGGTTCGCTACCGCCTATGAAAAAAGATTCAACAGTAAATTGTCTGTTCCGCTGGACGCACCTGTTATGAAGCAATCCAATTGGTATGGCATAGTTGACAATTACTTCGAAAATTGCCTTGTGGACAGCATCGCATGGACATCGGCAATGTGTTTTAAAAAGGAGTTCTTCTTGGAATTAAATGGCTTTGACCATAACATTACAAACGGTGCTGGCGAGGATACAGACTTATGGATCCGGGCTGCCCTGGCAGCGCCAATGGGATTTTGCACGAACATCTCGGCTGTCTATAATTTGGAAGGCAGCAACAGGATTTCTCTTACGCCAACACTGCACAGGGTCTTTATGGACCCGGATAACTATGAAGAGGCCGCTAAAAAAGATATCTATTTAAAAAAGTATCTCGACCGCAACAGATACTCCTTCGCCATGCAACACAAATTGGTGGGAGATAAAGAATCATGCAAGCGATTTTTACATAAAATTGACTACGACAACATTACAGCAAAGCAAAGGTTGCTTTTGAAACTTCCAAATGTGTTTCTAAAGATTTTAATCTGGGTTCAGGAAAGGTTTGCTTCAGGTGGGATACGGCTTACGTCATTTCGATGATACAAAATCATCATAGTCGCGAATGTAATCATCCTCATTATAATGCTCGCTGACAAGTGATAAACACACCGCTCCGGCAGAAAAATTTTCTAACTCCCGCCAAACTCCACTCGGTATCAATAAACCTTTATTAGGCCGGTTCAAGGTAAAGGTCCGACGAGTTCGGCCGTTGTCCAATACCACATCAAAACTGCCGCTTAGCGCGATTATAAATTGCTTCAGTTCTTTATGCGCATGGCCTCCTCTACTCGAATCACTGGGCACATCATAGAGATAATAAACCCGCTTGATGATAAATGGCAGCACATTTTTTTCGATCACGGAAAGATTTCCGCGACCATCAGGGTCGCTGATCTTTGGAATTTCAAGTAAGGATATTGTATCTATATCAACGTACGACATCTGTTATTAATTTATTCCATTCTTTCGAAATCGAATCGAACGAAAATTGAACGACCGACTTCCTGGCATATTGGCTACAGTCCTGATATAACGAATCATTCTCGACCATGTTGCGCATCGCCTCAGCAAATAAAGATACTTCCCTTTTTGCTACCAGCAAACCATTTTTTTTATGCTGAATAATTTCGCCAGGCCCGGATACAATATCCAATGACACAACCGGTGTACCCAAACTTAAGCTCTCAACAAGCACCATAGGAAAGCCCTCAAAATGACTTGTTAAACTCACGAATCTGGCTTTTTTAATAATATCAAACGGTTCGCTAATGTGGGGTAAAAACAGGATATGACCGGCGGCTTCTAAGTTTGCAGCTAGTTCCTGGAGATTCTCTTTATCAGATCCTTCGCCCATTATAACAAGTTTCACTTGTTGCATCCAAAGCTTCGATTCATTAAAAGCCCGTATCAGGAAGCTAAAGTCCTTCACCGAATCTTCTATGCGACCATAAGAAAGTATATAGGTCCTGTTCTCTAATTCCGCCGGAAAAAGGTTCTTTTTTTCTGCCCAACTTGGATGAAAAGCATTATAGATGGTTCGGGTGTTTTGCACTCCTATCGGCCGGAGCACCTCATCTTCCACATATTTTGAAACAGCCACATTGGCTGCATTCTTATTCAATAATTTTACAAACTTTTTGGGGTGTTGTGTGAGATATAGCACAGGATTCGAACTATGCACGACATAAATCCTTTTAAGCCCTTTGTAAACATAATGATGGTAAAATAGTTCCCGGTAGTACTGGTTCTTCGGGCGGTGATCTATAACCACTTCTATTTCGTTCTTAAGCAAATATCTTCGTAACAAACGGAACCGTTTATATCGCTTTCCAAGGCTATCTTTATCCTCCTTAAAGTGCCCCATATTGAATAAGGTTCCAGAATAAGGATAATCCACAGCGTCATTCAGTATAGCTATATGTACCTCGTGGCCTAGAGCTACAAGCATTTCAGATAGCATGGCGCAGGAGCGTTCAGCACCTCCACCTGCCAATGAAATTGTTACTATACAAATTTTAATATGCGTACCTTCGCTCAAGCGCTTTTATTTTCTGAATACAACAAAGATATGAAGATACTATTAGTGGGCGAATACAGCAGACTTCACAATTCTTTGAAGGAGGGTTTGCTGGTATTGGGGCATAATGTTACTTTAATTTCCACAGGTGATTTCTTTAAGAAATACCCATCAGATATCATTCTTAAACGAAAATTCGACCGCGGATTCGCTAAAAAGATCAAAGTCGGGATCTTTAAACTTACAGGAATCGACATAACCTCTTATTTACTTAAAAAACAGTTCTTTAAGCATAGTAAACATCTTAAAGGCTATGACGTTGTTCAGTTAATAAATGAGAGTCCGTTTGCTGTTGATCCTAAAATTGAGACGGAATTAATTTCTTTTCTGAAGGAATACAATAAAAAACTCTTTCTCTTATCCTGTGGAACGGATTACCTAAGTGTGCAATTTGCCATGAGTGATACATTGCCTTATAATATATTATATGAATATAAATCGGGAAACATCCCGGCGACTCAATTCAGGTTCATTCTCAAATACACCAAACCAGAATTCAAAAAACTTCATGAACATGTTTTTTCGGTCATAGACGGAGTAATAGCCTCCGATATGGATTATCATTTACCACTAAAGGATCATCCCTTATATAAAGGCCTTATACCAAATCCTGTTAATATAACCCGATTACCGGCAATGCCGCAGTATTCCGAGGGTCCTATCGTTATCTTCCTGGGAATTAATCGCGATAATTATCACAGTAAGGGAATTCGTTTTTTCGAAGAGGCACTGGAAATCGTTTCAGAGAAATATTCCGATAAGATAGAGATACAGGTGGTTGAAAACCTGCCTTACACGGAATATATTGAGAGATTTAATAAAGCGCATATACTTCTGGACCAGGTTCTGGGATACGACCAGGGATATAATGCATTGGAGGCCATGGCCAAAGGAAAAGTAGTCTTTACGGGTGCCGATGAATTATTTGAAAACTATTACAATTTGACGAATCCGGTTGCTGTTAACGCCCTTCCCGACCCACAACAGATCGCCGGCAAATTGGAAGAACTAATTCTTCATCCCGAACGTATCACCGAAATTGGCAGGAATGCACGGGAATTTGTAGAACGGGAACATGACTATAAGCTTATTGCCGAAAGGTATACTTCGGTTTGGAACGCCAATTAAGTGGACGGTACCTGCTTTTTGAAATAGCGGAATACAAGGAAGAATACTACGAAGAAGTAAATGATATATCGAATAAAGTGTGCAATTACAACCCCTTCAACCCCATGTGTGGTAGTGAAATATCTCGCCAGACCATAGAATAAGGCCAAAGAAAGTATTTCGGTAAAGATGAAATTTCGCACTAATTTCTTAGCCAGAAACTGATGTGCCAGTACCACGGACGCCAGTCTAACGAAATCACCCATTAATTGCCATTTGAATAATGGCGCCATAGCGGTGAAGTCAGGATAAATGATATCGATCACCAGGTTCCTGAAAAGATAAACCAGGATCATCCCAACACCGAAGATCGGCAACAACGTTTTATAAATATTCAGGAGTTCCCTGTTGAACCCCGATCTCGTATGAATGCTGGCAAATTTTGGTAATACGTATAAGGTGAAGATCGCGCCTGAAAAGACCATGTAATTTTTCGAAATGAACGTCATGGCGGTCCAGATACCGGCATCTTCTTCGGTGATACGGTTTACGATCATAGTTCGTATATCGATCTCTACATAATTTAATAAAACAGTTGAAACAAAGGACATTAGGGTAAAAGCCAGCAAACTTTTGCCCATAGGTGCCTTCATACTAATCTTCTTAAAATGAACGTACTCTTTTAGAACAGAGAAAAAGATGATAAGCAACACCGTAAGCTGAATAACAGGGGTTAATGCAATGGCAATAAGTGCCCCTTCTATATTGTAGTTCAGCAATAGAATAACAGTTAATATGGCGCTTAACAGGTAGGCGAAAAGGTCTATCTTGGCGAATTTCTTATACATGGACAATCCATTCACCACGCCATTAAATACCCGTTGGATTCCTATGAAAGGGACGATTACTGCCACGAGCTTTATGAGATAGCTGAAATCGGTCGAACTGAACAAATAGTTACTAATCCCATCGGCACCGAAGAAAAGCAGCGTGCCGCTAACAATTACTCCAATTACTACGAGGAGAAAGGCGGTTGAAAAGAGACGTTTCAGTTGTTCCTTGTCTTCCTTGTATTCGGATACATATTTTACGATTCCATTAAAAATTCCCACAGAACTAATGGAAGTGAGTATTTGCGTAAGGTTACGCAACTGGCCTATTTTAGAAATCCCGGCTTCGCCAACGATTTCCGCCAGCAATCGCTGGATGAATAGTGAAACTATAAGACGAACCGTGATGACGGCTGCGTTGAGAGATGTCATCTTCAGCAGTACATTGGCACGTATAAAATCGGGGATCTTCAATTAATAGCTGTTTAGAATTGAAATTACCCGCGAAACTTCATTATCCATCATAACAGGGCTCATAGGAATACTTACAACTTCCCGGTGAATTTGCTCACATACGGGAAAGCTCAGATGCGCATATTCTTCCAGGGCTTGCTGTTTATGGGGAGGAATTGGATAATGTATCAGAGTACCTATTCCGTTGTCTTTCAGGTACTCCATGAACTCCAATCGGTCCTTAACCCGCACCACGAATAAATGAAATACATGATCTGTCTCCCCGGTATGGACAGGAAGTGTGATCTTTTCATTTTCAACTTCCGAAAGATATCGTTTGGCTATTTCCATGCGCCGTTTGTTATCAGCATTCAGATAAGGCAATTTGGTCCTTAAAAAGACAGCCTGTAATTCATCCAGCCTGGAATTAAAACCTAATATATCATTAACATATTTGGATGAAGTTCCGTAATTCCGAAGTTTCCTAACAACTTCAGCCAATTTGGAATCGTTGGTGGTGATAGCGCCACCATCCCCTAAGGCACCCAGGTTCTTAGTAGGATAAAAGCTAAATCCTGCGGCATGACCCAAATTTCCCGCCAGCTTGCCGTCTGTGTCCAATGCACCATGTGCCTGAGCAGCATCTTCAATAACAAGCAGGTCGTACTGGCTTGCAAATGCTAATATTTCCTTCATAGGAGAAATCTGACCATATAAATGTACCGGCATAATAGCTCTGGTCCTTTTTGTAAGGGTATCTTCTAAATCTGAAAGCTCGAAATTGTATGTCTGGGGATCTGTTTCAACCAGGACAGGAATTAATCCGGCCTGCTTGATGGCAAGAATAGTTGCGATATAAGTATTGGAGGAAACTAAAACCTCGTCTTCCGGATTTAATTTGCCTAGCGATTTATACCCTTCAAGAATAAGTCGCAGTGCATCCAATCCGTTTCCTACTCCAATACATTCCAGCGTTCCACAGAAATCTGCAAATTCTTTCTCGAACAGATCTACTTGCTCTCCCAGAATATATCGACCGGAATTCATGAATTCCTCGTATTTCGATTTGAATTCTGTTTCAAATCGTAAATTCACCATATGTAAATCCAGAAAAGGTATCACTTCAATAAAAGGTTTAATTGCTTATAAGATGCAGTATCTACCAAATAGTTGTCTGCCTTCCAGGTTCTGGCGCCACAGGTTTCCTTCCAGAAAATAAGTCCCTCGTTCAGAACCGTGCCATCATCTTCACTCGAAATATTGAAATCGAAATAGCGCTTATCCTGCCAGCATTCGTGGATAATAAAATGATAGGCCAGGTCCAGGCTTCCGTAGAAATTCTTATCCGGATTTCCGGAAACATATTGCGGATGAACAGTGGTCCTGGTTAAAAAAACCGTAGTCCCGGCCACCATTTTTCCTTCTTTGGTATATACGCTTACCTGTTTGATATTATCGGGAAAACGGCCTGCTAAAAGCTTTATTTCATCTAATGTATGTACAGGGCTTACACCATGCTTCTTGCTTAAGTTAGGAATAAGGATTTCATTCCAGAAGGTTTCATAATTATCATCTATGGTAACTGTTAGCCCATTCCTCACCGCCTTATTGATTCCTTCCCTCCTGTTCTTTTGAAACCTCAGCTTATTGGCATAGTCGATCACCATTAAGACATCCCTCTTTCTCAAGGTCGCTCCAGATTTATACAGGAAATATTCCAGTTCATCCGCCGGCAGGTTATTATAGAAAGTGGGTATCACCCTGAAATTTAATGTTGTTACGCCTTCACTATGCAAATATTCCAGCATCTTTTTATAGGCATGAAATGCGTCCAGTAACTTACATTTTTCCTGAAGTACGAAACTTCCATAGGTAAGCCCCTGATGTGAAATAACCTCATTATCCACCCGGTTTGCCGGCAGCAAGGCAATTAATGAGTCCTCCTTGTACATCAAAAGAGAAAAATCGTGAAATCTATCGCTGTGATAGTCCATGAAACCCCTTTGAAATAAGAAGGTGGCATTTTTAGCTGTACGGCAAAATCGATCCCATTCTTCTTTGTGTTCGGACGTATATTTTACTACTGAATAAATAAGCTAGATCTTTTTAAATATTACATTTCCGCTTTCATCTATGTATTTATAAACGCCTTTTGGAGCATCTATTTCAATTTTCAGAAAACTTGCATCTTCCTCCAGATTATTCAAATATGACTCATTTTCGGTCAAGTACGAAAAAAGAATCCTAAAAACGTTCACCGGGGTTTTAAATTTTACATCATATTCCGGCGCCTGATTGTCAGGCCAACGTATCGCCAATTGACTGCTGAATATTGAATACACCCAGTTTCTGTCCTCGGATTTCCGGCGTATCTGCAGGGTATAATCCATTCCTACATATCCTCCGTGATCGGCCATAATCAGGATAAGACCGTTGGGATCCCTTTCTTTAATGATTTTAACAGCCCGCGTTAAAGCGATATTTGCCGAATCGAGCCGTTGGATCCATAGTTCTTTTTCGATTTTGGCGCCTTTGGTATCCTCCTTCTGGGCAGGGACATGGCCTGGCATAAACATTTGAACAAAATAGAACTTGGGTTGCAGGCTGTCCTGTTCTATGGACTGTATAAGAGGTTCAAAGATCTCTTTTGCCTTAGAATACCCTGTTCCTATAAGTGAAACATCCTTGTTGCTGAAATTACTGAAATCGTAACCAATCTCGGGCTGATTAGCAATTAAATAGGGCCATTCGGCTATAAAATGGGTTTTATAACCGTTCTTCTTAAACAAATTTATCACAGGGTTAGACCCTACTATTACCTCCCTGGCATTTATCACTTCCGTGAAATTAAATCCGCTATTCGAATAGTGATGCTTCATCGCGAAGGTAGCCATATCCGACAAGAGTGTGGAGTTGTAATTACTTCGGAAGTTGTCGTATAATTTGAATCCTTCGTCTTCGAGAAACGATTTAAATTCTCCGTTATCAATCTGGTAAAACCCTTTATCCAGTTCAGAAAAATTCACATAACCATCCGGTTGAATGAAATATACGTTCGGTTTCTTTTTAAATACACCTTCTTCAATATTATCCGGTTGAACCATCCATTCATCGGAATAGCTAAATTGTTTTATAAGCGTGGGAACAAGCGTGAAAAGTCCCAGGAACGCCAGGATGAACTGGATGATCATTATCTTCTTCAGATGGCGATGCAAAAGAATTGCGGCAATCACTGCGATAACAATAATGCCTAATGTTAACCAAACTTTTAAGGAAGCAAATAAAGAGATCTCCAGGAAAACCAGGAAAAATGAAACACTTAGAAAGGGTAGAAGGAATTTCTTAACGCGCTTAAACATTTCCATATTGAAAATCCGGAACCCTAAATAGCAGGCCACCATAGGTACGAAAAGGAACAGGCAGATAAAGAATCCCAGATGCCTCCAGGAATTTATTAGCGAAAAATTGTTGGAATAATAAAAGATAATCGGATACAATCCACTGGCAAATCCCACAAAGGCCGGGAACAGTTTTTTATTCTGAAAGAATGCTGTAAGCTTATTCATTTGATCTTTTATTCAGAACAGGATCTCAAGTTCTTATCGTTTCTTAAACACGACTTTTCCATTATCATCGATATACTGGTAAATTCCCTGAGGAGCGTCCTTATTCAGTATCACATAACTACCATCATCCTGCAGATGATCAATAAATGATGGATCATCGCATAAATAGGAAAACACCACTCTAAATAGGTTTATTGCAGTGGAAATAGATTTGTCTACCTCCGGAGCTTCTCCCTCCGGCCAGTGAATGGATAACTGACTGCTAAAAATGGAGTAGATAATATCCCGGTCCTGGGTTTTATAATAGATTTCCTTACTGTAATTGAGTCCAACGAATCCACCATGATCTGCCATTATAATAATAAGTGCATTGGGATCTTCTTCTTTTATATGAGAAATTGTTTCGGTTAAAACGGTATTGGCCCATTCCAACCCTTCTATCCACAGCTCGCGCTCCCCATCTACACCGCGAGAGTCAGCCTTGCGATTGTGTATATGACCCGGGTTAAAAATCTCCATAAAATAGAATTTAGGCGTATCTGGGTCTTCCTCCATATATTGCTTCAGATATGGGAGGAGATCCTGTGAAGGTCCCAGACCGGTTCCAATGTAGGCAACGTCATCAAGACTGAAATTACTCTTGTCATATCCTATCTCCGGTTTGTTAAGAAGTAAATATGGTTTTTGTACTAGCAAGTGTGTTAAATATCCGTTCTTCTTAAAGAGGTCCAGTACAGGATTACTACTCACTATTACATTCCTGGCGTTTATGGCTTCGCTAAAACTGGTACCACGGTTGTAATAATGATGTTTCATCACGAAGGTAGCGCTGTTCGATGCCAGGGTGGATGCATAGTTACTGCGGAAATTCGGGTAGTTGGTAAAGTTATTCTCAGCAAGGAAGGATTCAAATTTGCTATTGTCGTAGTTGTAATAACCTTTATTCAATTCTGAAAAATTCAGATATCCATCGGGTTGAATCACATACACATTGGGCTTCTTGGTAAAAACAGCGTCCTCTATATTATCCGGCTGTTTCATCCATTCATCCGAATAATTCAATTGAGTGATAACTGTTGGGACCAGGGTGTAAATACCAATAGCAGCGAGTAGGAGTTGAATTACGATAACTTTTTTAAGGTGTTTATATAAGAAAAAAGCAAAAATTGCAGATACCACTAGGATTAGTACTATCAATTTCTTCTGAAGGCCTGCATAAAGACACACTTTCAATAGAAAGAGGAAGACAAATATGTTCAGGAACGGAAGTACATACTTTTTAATTTTTTCAAAAACCGATAATCTTGAAATGCGATGCGCAACAAAAAAGACCACCACCGGAACACAAACGAAAGCCACCGCAAAATATGCTACATGCCTCCAGGTATTGATCAGGGTGTAATTATTCGTGAAATAGAAAAAAATAGGATATAAACCAGCTGCAACGGCCGCCAATACAGGTACGTCCTTATCCGATTTTAAAAACCGGGCTAACCATCCCGTCCTGGATTTTATTCCTGTTTTTTTTGAACGATTATTTCCCATGTACGTACTTGTAAGGATATCAATCTAATAAAATCTTTCAAACCAAAAGGCTATTTACGCATTTAGCGAGACCTCAACTCCTCTTGAGTAAATATAACACGCGCTGAGTTCCTTTTATTTCCTCCTTTTTTTCGAGTGTAAAGTACTTTAAATACCCTTTTTCAAATTCCTTCTCATTATAGAAATCGAAATGATTTATAAACTCTCGCTTCCGCACTAACAAAGATTCTACCCAGGAATCTTCTCGTTTGGGAAATTCAATGATGAGGTATTTCGAAAATTTTGCAAAGAACTCGGCCGATTTTTCAAAGGGCACATTACCGGAAAGCGTGATATGATGAATTAACGCCAGCGCCATGGTAATATCCGGCGCGTAATTTTGTAAGCGCTCGATCAGGGATTCGCGTTCGGTATTGTTAAATCCAATTCCTGGAGCAGGTTGTAGCACATCGCATACAAATGCCAGCATATTCTCCTCGTTCTTATCACGAGCCTGCAGATAGTTATGCGCTACAGCATTGCTGTCAATATCAGTTACAATAACATGCGGCACCTCTTCAATAACTGTCCTGGCAAACGTACCGTCGTTTCCACCAACATCAATGAGTCTCTGCGGAGCTAATGGTTTTACCCAGGACCGAATGAGTTCTTTTTTTGCGTTAAATGAATCTGTATTGTAGTTTGTTTTATCGTAATAATCACCCCATTCACTGGATTCTTTCAAATCCATTTTCTTTATATAATTGAAGAGATTCTCCAGCATATTGTTCTGTGCCTTCTTAGATAATTTCGCGATCTTGGTTTCGGCTTTATAATCGTCACTGTGCTTACTCTCCAGCTTTGCCAGCAAATGAATATTGGTGTAGAGCGTAGAACTAAACCTCGATTTTCCAGGCAATAATGACACGATTAATTTCAGGGGGATCCCATCGATATGTGTCTGCATCATTTTCAGAATTTCAGCACCATGGTAATGGGCCAATACCAAAGGGCCAAAGAAATGCATAATAAACTGCTTGAATGCTCGCCATGGAGATCCCTCTTCGTAAAAATCAAAGGAAAGAGTATCAATAAATACGGGTTTTCCTTTGTGAAAAGTAACATTATACGCTGAAGCATCTTTCAGAATAAAACCCCTGGAAAGAGCAAATTTCTGAATCTGGAGTGTTAATAAAGCAGCATGTTTGTATTGTTCGAAGCTCCATTCGTATGGATTGGTAATGAATGGAATTGGCTCCGGAGTGATAACGATCTTATCTGAAGAAACCTCGGTTTCTTGATGTGGGATGAGAAGGCCCTTCTTAACCAATGCGTTAAAAAGACCACTTTTATTAAGAGCTTCGTATTGTTCGAAATAAATCGGATTAATAGCTCTTCGCAGCACATCATTGTCGAAAAACATGTAACCGGAAGGGTCTCTAAAGGAAGCTTCGTGATGATTATTCTTTGTCATCCTTTTCGGTGTCTTGTTCATCAATATCTATTGAATCGAAAGAATCGCCTTCGTCCTTGATCATACCGAAAAACGATTTCACCTTATACATCACATTTTTAGAGAAAAGTAATACCCCAGCAGCAGCCGCTATTACAGCCTGTGCAATCATCGCACCTAAACCCGGATCGAAATAAAGAAAATTCATAACAGTTGTTTGCGTAAAATTAACCAAATCAATACAATTTGGTGACAAAATATTTAAAATTCGAGCAGTTTATAAACAGATTGTGTCTAATCTATAGTTTATTCCGCTTTCTGTCTACCTCTTTTAACAAGATCTTTCTTAGCCTTAAATGGCTGGGAGTTACCTCTACATACTCATCTTTCTGAATATACTCCAGCGCCTCTTCCAGGGAAAACTTGATGGCAGGTACGATTCTGGCCTTATCGTCGGCTCCAGCAGATCGCACATTGGTGAGTTTCTTGGTTTTGGTGACATTGACTGTCATATCATCCTGACGTGAGTTTTCACCTATCACCTGCCCTTCATATATGCTCTCTCCCGGATCAATAAAGAATCGCCCGCGCTCCTGTAATTTGTCGATCGAATAAGGAATTGCCGTTCCATTCTCCATGGAGACCATGCTTCCATTCTGCCTTTCAGGTATTCCGCCTTTAAATGGCTGATACTCGAGGAATCTATGCGTCATAATGGCTTCCCCGGCTGTAGCGGTAAGAAGTTGATTTCGAAGGCCAATAATCCCACGTGACGGGATAACGAAGGTACAGATCATACGCTCGCCCTTGGCTTCCATGCCTTGCATTTCACCTTTTCGAAGTGTTACCATATCGATTGCGCGTCCGCTCACATCTTCCGGCAGATCGATGGTGAGTTGCTCAACGGGTTCACATTTTACACCGTTTATTTCTTTGATGATCACCTGCGGTTGGCCGATCTGCAATTCGTACCCCTCGCGTCTCATTGTTTCTATTAATACGGAAAGGTGTAATACACCTCTTCCGAAGACCATGAATTTATCCGCACTATCGGTAGGCTCTACGCGAAGTGCAAGGTTTTTCTCCAGTTCACGATCCAGGCGTTCTTTTATGTGGCGTGAAGTCACAAATTTTCCGTCTTTACCAAAAAATGGTGAATCATTAATGGTAAATAACATGCTCATGGTCGGTTCGTCGATAGCGATAGTGGTTAGTCCTTCAGGATTCTCCAGATCGGCAACCGTATCTCCAATTTCAAAACCTTCAAGTCCTACAAGAGCGCAGATGTCACCTGCGTGAACTTCGGTTACTTTCTTTCTACCGAGACCTTCGAAGGTATGTAGTTCTTTGATCTTAGATTTTGATATCGTTCCATCCCTTTTAACCAGGGAGATCTGCATATTTTCCTTTAGAATGCCTCTGTGTAATCGGCCAATCGCAATACGACCGGTAAACGAAGAGTAATCTAATGAAGTTATAAGCATTTGCGGACTTCCCTCACGTACTATGGGTGCAGGAATATGTTCCAGGACCATTTCAAGTAATGGCTCTATATTATTGGCAGGTTTTTGCCAGTCTTCACTCATCCAATTGTGTTTGGCGGAACCATAAACCGTTGGAAAATCCAGCTGCCATTCTTCAGCACCGAGTTCAAACATAAGATCGAAAACGGCTTCATGTACCTCATCAGGGGTACAATTCTCTTTATCTACTTTGTTAATAACAACACACGGTTTTAATCCCAGGCCAATTGCCTTCTGAAGGACAAACCTTGTTTGTGGCATTGGACCTTCAAATGCATCTACCAACAGGAGCACACCATCGGCCATATTCAGTACACGCTCAACCTCCCCACCAAAATCGGCGTGACCGGGGGTATCGATGATATTTATTTTGGTGTCTTTATAGATCACCGATACGTTCTTAGAGGTAATTGTAATACCTCTTTCCCTTTCCAGGTCATTATTATCCAGGATCAACTCACCGGTCTTCTCATTCTCCCTAAAGAGACTACAGTGATGCATAATCTTGTCCACCAAAGTAGTCTTACCGTGGTCAACGTGGGCAATAATGGCAATATTCCTGATGTTCATAACAGATGTTTTTACAAATCATAGGCCTTTGGCCTACGAGCGCGCAAAAGTAGTGTTAATTCGTGGATTTCAATGTATCTTTGCATCTTAATATTTTATTATGAACCTGGCATCCATTCCGAAGATCAAACATACAGACGCCGATAACTTTTTCTTGCTGGCCGGGCCCTGTGCTATTGAAGGTGAAGATATGGCCTATCGAATTGCTGAAGAAGTGGTCTCAATTACCAATCGGTTGAATATCCCATATATCTTTAAAGGAAGTTTCAGAAAAGCGAACCGCAGCCGTATCGATAGCTTTACTGGGATTGGTGATGAGAAGGCGTTAGAGATTCTCCAGAAGGTTTCGGAAAAATTTGATATCCCTACTGTTACAGATATACACGAAAATGAAGATGCGGCCCTGGCGGCGCAATACGTTGATGTTCTGCAGATCCCTGCTTTTTTAGTTCGGCAAACGGACCTGGTGGTTTCAGCAGCTAAAACCGGAAAGGTCGTGAACCTGAAAAAAGGGCAATTCATGAGTCCGGAAAGCATGAAACATGCAGTGAAAAAGGTAACCGACAGCGGAAATGAGAAAGTAATGGTAACCGACAGGGGGACCATGTTCGGATATCAGGACATGGTGGTCGACTTCAGGGGAATCCCAACCATGAGATCTTTTGCCACGACTGTATTGGATGTGACCCATAGTCTGCAGCAACCCAATCAAACTGTAGGTGTTACCGGAGGGCGTCCCGAAATGATATCGACCATTGCAAGAGCTGGAATCGCGACAGGAGTTGACGGGCTGTTCATTGAAACCCATTTCGATCCGGCCAATGCAAAAAGTGATGGCGCGAATATGCTGGATCTCAGTCAACTTGAAAAATTACTCACCGACCTGGTTGCGATTCGAAGGACTGTAAATCAATTGTAATATTTCCGATCACGTACAGAATATGCCTCTTTCAATACTTCAATGAGGACAGTGTCGTCAATATCTTCCAAAGCGAAATAGCGTAACGATTTCATATGCTTTCTGTTCTCTGAAATCAACTTGTCCGTATGCCGGGTGAGATGTGCTCCATGCCAGAATCCAACATCTACATAGTTCTTTGTTTGGTTCAGGTATAGAAAAGCCTTCTTTCCATCGAGATAGTAGAACGGGATCTTGTATTTGTACAGCAACTCAAGTTCCGGTATGGTCGATTCTATCAACACCTGAAGATGCAATAGGATAGAACGGAAAGGCTCGTTCGCATTCAGGATATATTCTTCCGCAGGATTCATGTTGCTAAAATAAAAAAAGGTTGCCTGGCTTAGGCAACCTTTATAGGAACATAATCGTAGTATTAACTCCCCAATTAATGACGATTAGTCGTTAACATCTTCAATTAGTATTATGACTAATAATGAAGATACTTCAAATATCGTCATCCTGATATATTCTTACAACAGGAGTTTTCCTGTTTTTAAATAAGGGTTTTTCCTGTTTTTAGAATTGAGCGAGTAGAAATTTAATTAGATCGGTAGTGGTAACGATGCCAACCAGACGGTTATCATCTACTACAGGCAGGGCGTGAAATTCCCTGACTGCAAAAATCTCTGCAACTTCTTTAATGGTTGTGTTTGAATTCACACTCACCAGATTTCTGGCCATAACCTGCTCAATTGTAAACAGGGTATACACGGAAGTATCTACCTCGTGGGTATCTTCGCTAAATGCATCGGCAAAACTAATACGGAGAAGGTCTGTGTAACTGAGAATCCCTATCACATGCGGGCCTCTAACTATAGGAATATGCCTGATTTTCTTCGATTTGAACAGATGCTCAGCCATTTCCAGGGTATCGGTGTTATTCAGAGTAACAACTTCCCTGGTCATTATCGAAGAAATAGGAGTTCTTTCGTCCATCTTATATTCGGTTTAAGTTGATTAATTTATAGATGAAAGTTCAGTAAATAAGGCATAAAAAA
This sequence comes from Flavobacteriaceae bacterium, assembly GCA_013043685.1. Classification (GTDB taxonomy): domain Bacteria; phylum Bacteroidota; class Bacteroidia; order Flavobacteriales; family Flavobacteriaceae; genus Pukyongia. The sequence continues at coordinate 44,934 of JABDNT010000075.1, forward strand.
ATATGATAATAGTCAGTTCGATAATAACCCTTCATCGTAGGTTCGATCAAATTTAGCTAATTTTTAACTATGCACCCATTTGGAAAAGAAGAATAAATAAGTTTACTTTGTTTTTCAAAGTACTTTAATATGAGTGAGCAAGATTATTTAAACGACATTTCCGAGATCAAGGATCTTATGAACCGTTCCTCCCGATTTATATCTTTGAGCGGTCTGTCCGGTATATTCGCAGGAATATATGCATTGGTTGGTGCGGCAGTTGCCTACTGGCTTGTGACGAATTCAGGAAGTGAATACTTAATTCTCGATGGGAAAATTTTCCGCCTCGTTTTGCTGGATCTTTTCCTTATCGCCTTTTTTAGTGTAATCACGGCGATATTCCTTACCACACGCAAGGCCAGGAAGAATGGGGAAAATATCTGGGATGCTTCGTCACGCAGGCTCATTATTAATTTCCTCATTCCGCTCGTTGCAGGAGGGGCATATATTCTCATTATTCTGAATCAGCAAAAATACGGGCAAACGGCAGCATTAATGCTCATCTTTTATGGTTTGGCATTAGTGAATGCTTCCAAGTACAGTATCGGACATGTCAGGTATCTTGGAATAACTGAAATAATTCTCGGACTCATCTGTGCTTTATTTCCCGGATATGGATTTTGGTTGTGGGTATTTGGCTTCGGAATAATGCATATTCTTTACGGAAGTATTATGTTCGTAAATGAAAAGAAAACGTAGTGGGAATTATTGATAACATAAATAAACTATTCGATCACCGAATACGGCTGGGAATTATGTCGATACTGGTGGTAAACGAAAGTGCCGATTTCAACAGGTTGAAAGAGTTGCTTGACGTGACAGACGGCAACCTGGCCAGTCACTTAAAAGCGCTGGAGAAAGAATCCTATATACTGGTTGAAAAACAGTTTATCGGTCGCAAACCTAACACCCGCTATAGCGCTACCGTATTAGGTAAGGCCAAATTCAAAAAACATATAGAGGCATTGGAAAAGCTTCTGAAGAAATAATATATTTTTTAATTATTTACTTTGAAATACAAAGTACTTTTAAATGAATTACAGAAAACAACTTATCGTACGCCTTTTTAAGATGAGTGAGAAATTCTACACCCGTCACTTCAAAAAAAACAAACAAGCCTGGAACATAACAAGGTCTGAACTGCTTACTTATCCAACTAATTCTTTTGGTCATTCCCTGGGTAAGTTTCTGTCTCACAATAAGTTCGAATTGATTCCCAAAGTAGAACGTCATGATGCTTATCATGTACTCACAGGTTACGGTACAAAAGTTGAGGATGAAATAGCTCTGCAGTATGTATGCTTCGGCAACGGAAAGCGAAGCCCGTACCTCTTTGGTGTCATGTTTTTAGGCACCTTGCTCCTGCCCGATTATTTGAGTTATTACCTCCGGTCCTTTAAGATTGGCAGGAAGGCCCATGCATTCCATCATTGGGACTTCAGTAAAATATTACACTCATCTTTGGACGAAATGCGCCTTTCCATTTTTCCGAAGCATTACATAGAGACCTTAAATTCATCATGCTATTTAGCACCTTAAAAATAAATCCACATGGAACAAAAAAGAAGTAAATTCGGAAACTGGATGCGCAATTCAATCACGGCTCGTATGCTGGTAGTAGGATTCCTGCTACTCGTATTGCTCATTCCTTTGCAATTTGTACAACTACTTATTTCGGAGCGGAGTCTCCGCCAACAGGAAGTGATCCGTGAGATAAACAGCAAATGGGGAAACGAAGTGCTCCTCTCGGGACCCATATTGAAGATCCCCTATAAGACAGTTGTTGAACAACGGTCTTATGACAGTAATTCCAAGGTTATGCAAACCACCGCTCAAACTGTGGTTAAGAATGCCTACCTGCTACCGGATTCACTCGCAATAGACGCCGATGTAGAATCCCTCAAGCGCAACCGGAGTATTTACGAATCGGTTGTGTATACAGGAGATATGGATTTTTCCGGAAATTTTCCCGCCATTGATTTTTCAGAAATGGATATCGCCGCTGAAGATATCCTGTGGGATAAGATCACTCTGGAAATTAGAACATCAAACCTGAAAGGTATCCGTAACAGTGTGGCCGTTCGCCTGGGCAATGAGAGCTTAACCATGACACCGAAATACAATGAAAGTTATCTCAATATCATTGAAAGCACCTCCCTGGGCATAAATTACTCTGAATTTACAGATGCGATCGATTTTACATTTCAGATAAAGATAAATGGGAGTGAGAGTCTGAAATTTGTACCCCTGGGAAAAGAAACTTCGGTATCTATGGACTCCGATTGGCATTCACCCAGTTTCGATGGAAGCCCTTTACCGGATGAAGAAACCAAAAATATCTCAGCGGAAGGTTTTCACGCCGACTGGCATGCTTTTCAGATCAACCGCCAGTTTCAACAAAAATTCCTTGAAACCCTGCCGGAGCTACAATCCTTTGGATTTGGAACAAATTTCATAATTCCTGTAGACGAATACCAAAAAAGTGAGCGAACTTCAAAGTATGGATTTATGGTGATAGGGTTAACCTTACTGGTTTTCCTTTTGATTCAACTGGTATCAAAGATTTACATTCACCCCTTTCAATATGTAATGATCGGCCTGGCACTTGTTATGTTTTACACCTTGCTCATCTCGATCTCGGAACACAGCAGTTTCCTTAAAGCCTATGCTATTGCGGGTGGATCGGTGCTGGCATTGATAACCATTTATTCCCGTGCGATTTTAAAAGGCTTTAAATTCCCTTTATTGGTATGCGGTTCACTGGCATCTCTTTACGGATTTATTTATGTGATCATTCAATTGGAGAATTATGCTTTACTTGTTGGAAGTATTGGCCTGTTTATCATCCTGGCGATCATAATGTTTGCTTCAAGGAAAATAGACTGGGGAAACGATTAGATTGAACGTCGATGAAAGTATCTTTTAAAAAGCGCTATTTCATTCCTTTCTTGTTGGTTTTGGTCTGTGAAATAGCCATTGCTATCTTTCACTTTCATCGCTTTGTGAGAGGGTTCCTTGGAGACGTACTTGTAATTCCGTTGCTGTATTTCTTTCTTCGAACCTTCTCAAATTTAAGGCGAAACAAAACCCTCGTCCTGGTACTTATTTTTGGTTGTATAGTTGAAATACTTCAACTGATCGATCTAGCCGTATTATTCAACATTCAATCGAATGTTCTAACTATCATTTTGGGAAATACTTTCGATTGGACAGACCTGATCGCCTATGTACTGGGTGGAATTATTATTCTGTTACTTGAAAAGCTTAAATTATTATGAATTGATTTACAACTTCATCTAAGGGTAAGATCATCCCAGGCCTTCCGCATAATCATGCAGGTAAGCATATCGCTCTGTTAGCGTTCCGAAATCGGTAGTCATTTTCGCTCTGTGTAAGATTCCGTCTTTATCGCCATTGAAAAAAGCGGGAATCACCCATTTCAAAAACATTTCGCCAAATCCAAAACTGGCATCCCTGGGTAATTCACAGGGAAGATTATCCACCGCCATTACCATTATTGCGCCCGGCGCGTTGTACGAGGTTTCAGTCTCAGTCTCAGGATCGTAACCGTAAAACGGATCTGCTATTGTTGAGGACCTGATAGTGGTGGCAACCGGACCATCGATATCACAGGAAATATCTGCAACTAGATTTATTTTGAAATCGGGATCTCGAGCATCCTCTCTAGTAAATAGATAAGGCGCACCGTCACCGTAATAATGTCCCGCAATAAACATGTCACTTACACGGGCATATCTCATGAAATCACTTTCATGGCCGGATGGATCATCATAGAATTCGTATTTGTCCATGGGTTTTCCATCGATACGGCGGTTGTATTCGGTCACATCGATAAGACAATATACGGGCTCATCAAATGTCTGAGAAAGATAATCTGCATCGGTCACTTCCCGTATTTTTAAATGATCCAGGATCTCACGTCCTCCATGAGCAACTTTCCCGGTTCCGGAAAGGATGATCCTGAGGTTTTGGGGTAGTTTGATTTTGTCGAGTTCCCGCTTTAATTCTTCGAGGTCATGCAGGGTTTCGACCTTGGGTAAGTCGTACAAACCGTCACGCAATCCTAAAGCGAGAAAGGCATTGTAAGCACCTACCAAGCCTGCGTAACGGCCAAAGCCGATAAGGCGGGCTCCGTTTTGCCGGGTGATCAGTTCGTGATCGTATAGCTCGATCTTCCTATCGAGAACTGCTTTTAGTAATGCACGGTTATAAGGTTGTTTTTTAATGGTGTGACTGAAGAAGAAATATTTCTTTCGTGGGATGAGCGCTTCTGTTTTCACCTCCTTGACACCTATCATTACATCCGCCTCGGATATATCTGCAACTACCGGAATTCCCATCGCTTCGTATTCAGCATCCTTAAATACCCTTATATCGGAAGATTCCACAATTATCCGGGCATCAGGGTGCTCTTTCATGACTTCCTGGCACATTTTCGGGGACAATACAACGCGTTTATCGGGTGGATTCTTGGTTTCTTTGATGAGGGCGAAGGTTATGGACATTTCGGAATACTTTTTGCATTACTTGTGAAGGGTGCAAAGATAGGGTTTTTAATGTATCTTTGTCGGCACTTTACTAGGCAAAATAAGCTTAAGAGAGTCGCAAAAAATGATCTTTGAAAAATACTGGGGCCGACTGGTTTTGACAGCGGGTCTAATTGTACAGTAAGCATGTCGAGCGCTGGAATACAGCTCGTAAATCTCATATTTCACACTTTTTAAACGGCGAGAATAACTACGCCCTAGCTGCATAATCTGAATTATAGTAGGATAATGCCTCGGTCCGCAAGGCGGACAAGCAGGAAGTCACTCGAAGGCCTTGGTTTGCGGCAATCGATATAGTGGCTTCGTAAAAGTAAACCTAGATATCGCAGTGCTTTGATGCGATCTCGAAACTCAATTAAAGCTAAGCCGTGCGTTGGTTGTTTTCGACCGGCAATCAGACGAAAATCTTAACGAAAACTAAACATGTAGAAAGCGGTATGGTTGCGCGTTTGGACGAGGGTTCGAATCCCTCCGGCTCCACGATCAAGCAGAAATCCCTACTATGGATTCAAATAGAAAATGCCTAAAAGCTTGCTTTTAAGGCATTTTTTGTTTGGAGACATCGGTTTGTGAAACAAACCAGGGATTTCTATTTGCAGTACTGGAAACACATGGGATCAACGAGGTAATCCCTCATACGTCCGGTGACTTTTTTTCGTTCCGCCTCATGGATTCGAAAGCCAACGCGGCAAGCCGGCCCCTCACTAAAAATGTCCACAGAACATTTTATTCACGCTCGGTCCTCTCCGGCTCCACTCAAACGTTGTTAAACTAAAATGCCTTAGCGAACTTTTTACAGCGAGCTAAGGCATCAACTAGCAGTTGAAATAACTGAGATTATATTTGATTAGTAGTATTTCGTTGTTACGAGATTTCCTTCTTCATCGTACACAGGCCACTCCCCTGTCTTTTTGAAATCTTTATAAGTTCCCGCAGTTTTAAGATTACCATTCTCATGGTAGAACTTCCATTCTCCATTGATCTTACCATCTGCGTAAGATCCGTCCGACTTTAATTTTCCATTGAGATGATAGAATTCCCATGGTCCGGATTGTTCACCATTAGTAAATGCTCCCGTAGATTCCATAGTTCCGTCTTCGTAGTAATTTTTCCAGAGACCGGTTTTCACACCTCCGCTGTAATTCCCAATCTCACGAATCTGTCCATTCTTATGGTAGTATTCCCATTGACCGATCTTCTGCCCGTCTTCAGCATACACGCCCATATCACGTAACTGACCATCTCGGTAGTAACCCCGGGCAATCACTGGCTCATAAGGCTTATTTAGTTCTGCAACCATAGCTTCGGTCTTCTGTGGATTTATAATTAACTTCTGACCAATATTGACTCGATCTTTTGTAAGGTTATTCCATTGTTTGATTTCACTTACAGTCACATCAAATCGTGCAGCTATCTTACCCAAATAATCTCCGCTACTCACGGTATAAGTATTTGGCTCATTGCTTTTTACTTTATCGGACTCTTTAGATATCTCCCTCTCCGCTGCTATTTTCGCTGCCTCGGCCTTCAGTGCAGCTTGCTTTTCTGCTTCGGCAATTCTTGCTGCTTCTTTTTTAGCAGCTTCAAGCTTAGCTAATTCTATCTTCGCGGCCTCTTTACGTGCTGCTTCTTCAAGTGCCTTTTGTTTTTCAATTTCAGCAAGGCGTGCAGCTTCTTGTTTAGCTGCCTCGATTTTCGCAGCTTCCTCTATGGCTTTTTGTTTCTCGGCTTCAGCAATTAACGCCTCCTCCTTTAATTCTCTCTCTTTACGTGCAATCTCCTTCTTTATTTCTTCCTGAATAGCCGCTTCCTTCAATGCCTTTTGCTTTTCGGCTTCTGCAAGTCGGGCAGCTTCACGCTTTGCAGCTTCTAGTTTAGCAGCTTCTTTCTTAGCTGCTTCTTCTAATGCTTTCTGCTTCTCAGCCTCCGCTAGTTTAGCGGCCTCCAGTTTGGCAGCCTCTATTCTGGCAGCCTCCTTAATCGCAGCCTCCTTCAACGCCTTTTGCTTTTCAGCTTCTGCAAGTCGGGCAGCTTCACGCTTTGCAGCTTCTAGTTTAGCTGCTTCTTTCAATGCTTTCTGCTTCTCAGCCTCGGCTAGTTTAGCGGCCTCCAGTTTGGCAGCCTCTATTCTGGCGGCTTCCTTAAGCGCAGCTTCCTTCAATGCCTTTTGCTTTTCTGCTTCCGCAAGCAGGGCAGCTTCACGCTTTGCAGCTTCTAGTTTAGCAGCTTCTTTCTTGGCTGCCTCTTCCAATGCTTTCTGCTTCTCAGCCTCAGCTAATTTGGCGGCCTCCAGTTTGGCAGCCTCTATTCTGGCAGCTTCCTTAATCGCAGCTTCCTTCAATGCCTTTTGCTTTTCTTCTTCAGCGATCCTGGCAGCCTCTCGTTTTGCGGCCTCCACCCGGGCTTCTTCTCTCCGAGCAGCCTCCTCCAGCGCTTTTTGTTTTTCCGCCTCAGCTATGAGCGCCGCCTCTTTTCTGGCAGCTTCAATTTTGGCAGCTTCCTTGAGAGCCGCTTCTTTTAAGGCAGCTTGTTTCTCAGCTTCTGCTAACCTGGCTGCCTCACGTTTGGCTTCTTCAACTTTAATTGCTTCTCGCTTTGCAGCTTCTTTTAGTGCCAGCTCCTTCATTGCGGCTTCTTTTAATGCGGCTTCCTTCAGTGCAGCTTCTTTTAAAGCAGCTTCCTTCAATCGAGCTTCTTTTAAGGCGGCTTCTTTTAGCGCCAGCTCCTTCATCGCTGCTTCTTTGAGCGCTGCCTCTTTTAAAGCAGCTTCATTCATGGCAGCTTCTTTAAGTTGCGCCTCTTTCAACGCGGCCTCCTTTAATGCCAATTCTTTTAGAGCTGCTTCTTTTAGAGCTGCCTCCTTGAGCGTAGCTTCTTTCATCGCAGCATCCTTTAGTTCAGCTTCCTTTTTGGCAGCTTCAACAAGAGCGGCGGCGTTCTTTTCGTTTTCTTTTATCGCTTCGTCCTTTTGAGCCGCTACTTTATTCGCTGCGTCATTATTAAGGTCGATTATAGCCTCAAGCTTCTTCACCCGGAACGAACGTTCGTCGAGTTGCTTCTTAAGATATTCAGCATAGGCCTCCTCGGTCATCAGGGCCTTTTCCTTTTCACTTAATTTCTTTATCAATTCCTCCTTATCGGCAGTTTCAATATTCTTTTTATAATTTTCTTCTGTTTGAGGCTCTTCCGATACTACGATCTTTTCAACGTCCGGGCCTGGCGATGTCTGAACATAGTCATTGGGATCGTCAAGTTTCGCCTGAGTAATATTGATATTTGAATTGGTATTTATTCTTGAGGTTACTATTCTGTCGGACATAAGAAGGCGTTTTTCCTTCTGTTCTTCTCCTTCGGAACCTAATCCTATTCTATCGAGGTCACCATTTTCAAGATAATATTTCCATTCGCCTGTTTTCTGTCCGTCTATGTACATACCCGAAGATCTCAACCGGCCATTTTCATAATAATACTTCCAGACGCCTGATTTCTTCCCATTAGAATACCTTCCGATATCACTTAATCGGCCATTTTCATGATAATACTTCCACAAACCTGTTTCTTTATCACCGGAATAAGAGCCCGTGTAATGAATGTTTCCGTTATCGTATTGTCGTCCTACATAACTCATCTGGGCCTGTATCTCAGAGGCAAGAAGAAGAAAAATTGAAATGAGTAATAGTTTTTTCATATCGCTGGCTATTCAAATTATAACATAAAATAACACTCACCTTTTTATCGGCAAATAATAGAACCAAGCAAATATGTGTAGGAAAAACAGGGAGTTTGGGATGATCAATGTAAAAATTCGATGCTTTGTCAACCCGCTGTTCTATCCGTTAAGGCCTTAAATACTGCGGATTACAAGCTTCTGAACCTTGCTAACCTATTGATCTGAAAATGAAAATTACGAAAATTCAATTATTTGTAGGCGTTAACCTTCAAATTTTTAGAGTTTTAGATGAAAATTAAGTGTATACACTAATACATCAATTTTGTTGATTCATTGCTTAAACTCTGTTCAGTACAACTCTCTATTTTTTCAAATCCTTTTGCTCAAAAAGTATGATTCGAGGATGTTAGATTTCACGAAAATCTTGTGAAAATTGCGGTTTTTAGGTTAAAATTATCGAGATCAATGTTGTTTTAGCATAGATTTCGAATATTCAAGGAAATTTCCCAATACGAATACTGCTTTTTTTTAACTAATATCAATGGCAAAATTATCATAATAATAATTTCAACACCTGCTTTTTATCAGATTCTCATCGAATAGTAAGTTATTGTTGTTTAGGTGTGTAGCTTTAAAAAAATTGCGCATTTTTACCCATTAAATTTGTAATTATGCCAAACGCTTTTATCAAAGGAACAGGGTCATACGCACCCGAAAATATCGTTAAAAATGAGTTCTTCGAATCTGTTGGCTCAAACGATGAATGGATATATTCCAATTTAGGAATTAAAGAACGTCGAATCTCCAATGGAGAGACGACAAGTGACCTGGCTACCAAGGCGGGACAAATAGCCATTGAAGATGCGGGATTAACACCATTGGATATTGATTTAATCATACTGGCCACAGCTACAGCAGACCGCCTGGCGCCTTCCTGTGCCTGTTTTGTACAAGAGAAACTCAAAGCTAAAAACGCCGTGGCTTTTGATATATCGGCTGTATGCTCGGGTGCGCTGTTCGCCACATCGACCGGAGCTCAGTTCATTAAATCCGGAATGTATAAAAATGTACTTGTCATAGGTGCCGATACGTTTTCCAATATTACCGATTGGACCCGCCGAGATGCGGTCTTTTTTGGCGACGGTGCAGGAGCTATGGTACTTTCGGAAACGGAAGAAGATAAGGGATTCATCGACTTTCTGCTTCATACAGATGGGACCGGTAAGGATCATTTTACAATACCGGCCGGGGGCTCTGAAGAGCCGGCATCGGGAAACAGTATTAATTCCAGGCGTCATTTTTTTCAGATGAACGGCCCCGAAGTTTTTAAAACAGCTGTAGAAGTTGTTCCTAATTGTATCTCCCGTATTTTAAAGCAAAATAAACTCTCCATAGAGCATATTAAATTTCTTCTGCCACATCAACCCAGTATAAAAATACTCCAGGAGATCGCCAGAAAAATTGGTATGCCCTTCGATAAAGTAAAAACGAATATGGACCGGTATGCTAATACCTCAGGAGGGACTATCCCGATTATTCTGGACGAGGTTCATAAAAATAATGAATTCAACAAAGGAGATATGCTCTTGTTTGCAGCCGTTGGTGCCGGGTGGACCTGGGGATCTGCATTGTACAAGTGGTAGATTTTAAATAATAATATTCAGATTAAAAACATTCTTATGCTAGAAAACAAGGTATTCTTAATTACTGGTATCGCAGATGAGAACTCACTGGCGATGTATACGGCTAAGGAAATTATAAATCAGGGAGGTCGTGTAATATGTACCGGTTTAGGGGTAAGTGAATATCACCAGAATTTATCTACTAAAGCCGAAGCGTTTTTAAACAAAACCTATTCAGATTTTGAAAAGTCGGTCCAGAGTGAACTTGGGGAAGCCAGGGTTGAAGTATTGGACGTAACTCTTGAGGATAATCTGGATGCTTTTGCACGAAAACTGCAAGAAGAAGGTGTAGAGCTACATGGTTTATTACATGCAATTGCCATGGATAAAACCATACGTAATAAAGAAGTTAAGCCCCTACTGGAAGTCACCAAAGAAGAATTCTGTGACACCATGGACGTTTCAGCATATTCTCTAATACGATTAGCCCATTATTTGTTAAAATACGACGTATTAAAACCAGGATCGTCAATCTGTTCTCTCAGTTATATTGCAGCCGCCAAAGTTACTTTTCACCCATACCGGAATATTAGTATTGCGAAAGCTGCATTGGAACGTATCACCATAGAATTAGCGGATGAATTGGGGCGTCAACACGGTATACGTGCAAATGTGATTAGATTTTCACCGTATATGGGCAGCAAAGCTGGCAATGCAACTTTATCGGTTAAAGATGTAGAAATCTCCGATAGCATGAGTCCGCTGGGCAATGCCTGTCCCGCGGATCTGGCATATGAAATTGTGCATTTGTTCAGACCCAATAGCAGGATAACAGGCGAAATTCGGCACGTTGACGGTGGATACCACATCACCGGATAAACTTCTTTGCTGTTATTTGCTATCTCTTATTGAAGCCTAATTATGTTTAGTCTTCATGATAATTATCACATTTTTTTTACTTCAGAAATAATACATTTATGCTCGAAGTTGCTGTTAATCTGGCACTTCGGAAGAAATTATTCTATTCAGTATAAATCTTAAAAGTTATCTCATGGATGTTAAACAAAAAGACTTAGCCGGACCCGGAATAAGTACTTATGAAGAAGTGAGTAAAATCCTTCCTGAAAATTATTCACCACTGCTTCCTCCTTTAAAACGTATGGAGGCGTTGTATTTAGTTAAAGAGTATATCGAAAAGGGATTGGCCGAAGCCCTGAACATTCAAATGGTTCAAGTACCGCTTATTGTAAGTAAAGACAGTGGCGTTAACGACTACCTGGATAGGGACGGATCCCGAACACCGGTAGAATTTCCAGCCGGTTTAGGCTTACCAAAAAGGATCGAAGCCCAAATCGTTCAGGCAGCTACAAAATGGAAGCGAATGGCCCTTGCTCAATTCGGATGCGAAGTGGGACAGGGTATTAATACCGACATGCGTGCGGTTCGAAAAGATTATTTCCTAGATCATGACCATTCGGCTTATGTCGATCAATGGGACTGGGAAAAAAGAATTAGTGAAAATGACAGAAACCTGGAATACCTTAAAGATACAGTGCGTGAGATCTGGAATGTGATTCGCGGTGCAGGAATTATGGTGAAAGAAAAGTTTCCCGAACTAAACGATCCGCGATATCCTGATTTCCCGGAAGAACTTAAGTTTTTCCATGCTGAAGAAATTCTGGACATGTATCCTGATCTTCCTCGAAAAGAACGTGAAACCAAACTTATCCAGGAACACCACGCTGTGTTTATTATAGGAATTGGATCTGTACTGAAAGATGGATATCCTCATGAGATGCGTGCTGCAGATTATGACGACTGGATCACTCCAACAGTGATGAAAAACGGAGAACAGTACTATGGTCTGAATGGAGATATCCTGGTTTGGAACCCGGTAACTCAACGAAGACATGAACTCTCTTCAATGGGCATACGAGTCACTAAGGAAACTATGATAGCGCAATTGGAATTGTCCGGACAAACAGCTTTTCTGGAACTACCTTATCATAAAGCAATCCTGAACGACGAGATTCCACTCAGCATTGGAGGCGGAATAGGCCAGGCAAGGACTTATATGTACTTACTCAGGACAGCACACCTGGGAGAAGTGACTGTTTCCATATGGCCTGACGAACTGAAGAGAATCTGTAAAGAGAAAAACATAGAGGTGCTCGAATAACGTAAGTTACTATCTATTCTTATATCAGGTTTCAGGTTAAGATTTCTTAGTCTGGAACCTGAATATTTCTATCAACACACTCATTAGTATAATAGAAATAGCAATGACTTTTGCCGGCTTCGACAGCGGAGTTAGTAAATAATGACTTCCCAAAGCACCAATAGCTACGGATATCAGTAATATCTTTACCGAATGATAAAATATTCTTAGCATCTCCTCCACAATTATGCGCTTTTTACATTAGACCCCAGCGGTGCAGACACATTGTTGTATTGGAAAAGTAGTAATTTGTAGAATCGAGTATGATTCTCGCCACTTTCCAGACAACCTTTCAGCGTCTCCTCCAAATTTGAATAAGAAATAGTAACAGCAACAGCATCTTTCAATCTGTAAAGGTTATGGCCCAATGTACTGGGTGTCTCTGAAGTCCAGAGTGAGATCGTACTTGCGGAGTGGTCAATGGTAACATCAGCAGAGTTGAAGTAATATTTCAATAGTGTTCTTTGAAATAAAGAATAGGGATTGTGATCCCTGGAAAGGGAATTTGTACAGGTTTTAGAAATGAGTTTGCGCATTTCCTCCCGAACAATTTGTTCCTGGTTTTTCATAGCATAGCAATTAAATTCCATGAAATTTACACCGGAAACGCTAGTTAAAATGTTAAGAAATTATTGTTTAGGAGTATTTTAACAGCAACATATTGATACTGTTAAAAATTTAGGAAGCCTTTTCTTACTTAACCACTTCCTTGCCTGCTTCTTTCCAATCGATCATACCTCCCGCAAGGTCGTATATCTCTGTGAATCCAAGATCCTTCAAAAGCAAAGCCGCATCTGCACTGCGCCCACCTGATCTGCAGAACAAATAAACTGGGTTGGATTTATCCAACACTTCCAGTTTTTTCTCAAATCCTTCCGCTCTGAAATCGAAGTTTACAGCCCCAGCGATCGTGCCTTCGGCGACTTCTTCGGGAGTTCTAACATCGATTAGCTGGATATCTCCCACAGCTTCGATTTGTTGGGCAAATTCATTGGTATTTAAAAGGGTAATTATTTCCCCTTCGGCAGAAACTTCCGCCCCGGTTTTAGATTCTGTTTTAGTTCCCGCATCCTTGCAACTTAGAAATCCAAAGGAAATAGTTGCGATGATAAAAAATTGAATGATAGATCTCATATTATGTAGTTTTTTCTCCCTGCCAGTTTTCAAATCCGCCCATTAGGTTATAAGTATTCTGGAATCCCATAGAATTCATGATCATGCAGGCTTGCTTGCTTCTACCGCCTATCCTGCAATATATATAGAAGTTTTTGGACTTATCTAATTCCTGTGTCTTCGCCATAAAACTTCCGGCATTCTGAATATTCATATGAAGTGCGTTAGGGATATAACCATCAGCAATCTCTACCGGGGTTCTTACATCAATGATGACCGCGTTCTCATCGGCCACCATCTGTTCACACCATTCATCTTGTGTTAAGTCTAACATCTCGAAAATTTTGCGTAAAAATAAAATTTTTGAATAAATAAAGAAAACCGGATTTCATCACTGAAATGACCGGTTTTTTTTATATCATCTTTTTCCTATTGCTTTACGGAACAACCAATCGCCTTGGTTTCTTTAACGGATACTTCCTTTCCAGCCAATAATTCGTTTACAGCATTAGCTAAGAAACGCTCTTTCACTGCTGAAGCGGTGCGAACATTATCATCGATAGCTCCTATATATTGTACCATACGGCCCTTTTTTGTGTTTTCCAAAAGGTACACATGAGGCGTTTTAGTTGCCCCGTACTGAGCATAGACCGTATTGGTCTTATCGTAGAGATACGGGAAGGTAAATCCTTTGTCTTTTGCCTTCGCCTGCATGAGCTCATACGTATCATCGGGTTGAACTTCAGGATTATTAGGGTTAATAGCTATTACCGGATATCCTTTTCCTTTAAATTCAGCATCCAGGGCGATAATGCGATCTTCACTGGCAACAGCATACGGACAGGTGTTACATGTGAAAATTACAATAAAACCTTTTGCTTTTGGATAATCTTCATAGGAAACCATATTTCCATCGACATTCAGTAAGTTTATCTCCGCCGCATAATCACCTATGGAATAGCCATAGCTGTCTTCATTTTCTCCAGCTGTGAAACCGGCTAATGCCAGGGAAGCGGTTATTACCAGGCTCAATACGAATAATATTCTTTTATTTTTCATTGTTTATTTATAAAATGGATTGTACTTCTTTTTCTAGTTCTTCAAAAGTGAAAGACCGTTCGAAAAACGCTCTTTTTTTATTATTAAACATCAATGTCGCCGGAATTGCACCCTGCCATTCATCACTCACCTTGGGTATCCATGAATTGGCATCAGCATCATCCAGTAATACGACTTCAGATCTGATCTTATTCTTTTCAATAAACGGGACTACTAAAGGCTCCAATCTATCGGGAAAATCTAAGCTAACGAAAACCACCTTGACCTTATCTTTCGCATACTCCGCTCCTACTTTCTCAAAATACGGCATTTCTTTAACGCAAGGCTTGCACCAGGTAGCCCAAAAATTAACCACGTAGGTGGTGTCATTATTCTTCTGAAGCAATGCCCGGTCAAGACCTTCAAAATTATACACCATGATTCCAGATCTTAACTCTGCTATTAAATCATCATTCGATTTAGATTCCACCGAACTTTCAACGATAGCGGCCTGTTCTGGTTCTGAAGTAATCTTTTTATTGTCCACACAGGAAATAACCTGTAAACCTATTAATACATAGGATAAGAATTTCATTTTATAAAAATATTTATTGTGTAGAACACTGGAAAGCTATTTAACAAAACATTACATAATCAGGGACTAATGGTAAATTCGTATGTGATAAACTTTTGTTAATTGTCTTTAGAAACTGAATAATTCTATTACATTTGTATATACAATTGTTGTAAATACAGTTATGGATATAGACACGGCAATAAAAACAATACACAAAATGGCCATCAGCACCAAGACGGTCATTAATATCATGTATACTTCCCGTATTATCGAAGAAGCCGTTTCTACTCTCCTAAAGCCTTATGACCTCACAATCCCTCAATACAATGTGATGCGTATTCTCCGCGGCCAAAAAGGAAAACCCGCCAGTTTATCCACCATTCAGGAACGTATGATAGATAAGAGCAGTAACACCACACGCCTGGTAGACAAGTTAATTCGCAAGGGATGGGTAAAACGTTCTGTCTGCGAAGAGAACCGCAGGAAAGTAGATATACTAATTACATCCAGTGGTCTTGAGATTCTTAAGGAACTCGACCCCATTACCGAAAACAATAATCAAGAAATTCTTAAAAATCTTTCAGAAGAACAATTATTAAACCTTAATAACCTTCTGGACACACTTAGATTTATATAAAATTAATTAACAAAAAAAGAGACAAAAATGAAAAAAGTAGTAAACTTAGTTTTAATTCTTGCTGTAGCCTTTGGTTCTATGGCGTTTACAACTCCCGTGAAAAAGAAGATCAATCCCGCTGAAAGTACCATCAAATGGAAGGGCGAAAAGGTACTGGGTTCCCATCATGGAACTATCGCCCTGAAGGAAGGCTTTCTTGAAATGGACGGTGATAAAATTACCGGTGGTAGATTTGTTGTAGATATGACTTCCATAGAAAATAATGACCTCGAAGGTGGTTCTAAAGGAAAATTGGAAGGCCATCTTAAAAGTGATGACTTCTTTGGCGTAAAAAGTCACCCGACCGCTACGCTGGAAATCACTTCGGCAACAGCTGCCAAGAATGGTTATGATATCACTGGAAATATCACTATTAAAGGTATAACAGAATCTATCTCTTTTAACCTGGTTAAGAATGGAAATACTGCCACAGCAAAGCTGGCTATTGATAGAACTAAATTCGGGATTCGATATGGAAGCGGAAGCTTTTTCGATAATCTGGGAGACAAAACAATCTCCGATAATTTTGAACTGGATGTAAAACTTGCATTCTAGGAAAATATCGCTATGAAAAAGAAAAGCCTGCTATTAAGCAGGCTTTTTTTATATGATATGTAATGGCTCCATCGTTTCCGAGAGTAAGGAACTGCTGGGTATATCAAGCCATTTCTCCATAAGGTTTGCATAGATCCTGCGGAAATCGATCTCAAACACAAGGTCCCCATTCGCATCGAGGTTCCGAAGATCGGGCGCCTGGTTATAAAAGCCCGGTGTTTTCAGGTTTTTTCCAATCACAAAAACATTATTTGCCGCTCCGTGGTCCGTTCCGTTGGCAGCATTCTGCGCCACTCTTCTGCCGAATTCGGAAAATGTTAGAATAAGTGTATCATCGAAGGTACCGTTTGATTTCAAATCTGCTACCAGGGTGCTTACGCCATCTGCATATGTTTTTAATAGTTCATCTTGCTGTCCCGCCTGGTTCGCATGCGTATCGAACCCCCCCAGGGCGGCATAGTACACCCGGGTATCCAGCTGGCTATTAATAAACTCCGCCAGGGTTTTCATTTGTTTCCCGAACCGGGAATTTCCATAGTCGAAAGTGGATTTTGAAACACGGGTCTTTTCGTAAATATAATCTGCAGATTGTTTTGCATCGATCATAGTTTGATACAAATATCCCATATTGTGTTCACTCAAATGCTGATCCTGGTTATAGGTCAGTAATTGCTTAAAAAATGGATCTCCCGCTATTTTATTTAGCATAACAGCGTCTTTAGCGACAACGCCGTTCTTCAATTTTCCCTGCATGATAAGGGATAGTGAATTTCCAATTTCTATGGCGTTATAAGGTTTGTCACCAAATAAATCCAGATAACGACCTATCCAGCCGTCCTTGAGCAACTCATTGGATGCACTTGCCGTATGCCAGATATCTGTTGATCTGAAATGAGAGCGATTTGGATTTGGGTAACCCACATTATTTATTACTGTTAATTCCCCAGCATCATACAATGATTTCAAAGGTGCCAGGTTCTTATGGAATCCCAGTTCATCATTAAGGGCAATTACGTGCTTCTGCTTAATCGCAATGGAAGGCCTTTCCCGGTAATAAATATCATTTCTGAATGGGATTATTGTATTCAATCCATCATTACCCCCGGCTAGTTGGATAATGACCAGACGTTTATATCCTGCAGGCAGGCTTAATTGCGCATCCATAGCTTTAATAAAGCCGGGTACAAAAAACAAACTACTGGCCAGTGCCGAGTTCTTTAGAAAATCTCTTCGTTTCATAATGTCATGTTAATTGAAATTCGGGTGTCGACATAAGCTGAAGACTCAACTCACGCCGTGAATAACCCACACCTTGCTCCAACATCCTCAATGTTCCGACTTCTAACTTGCCAGCACACAGCGCTACAATGAGTTCCTGTTCATCAAGACTGCCGTATTCAGCATCAAAAGCTTTCCAGTTCTCGTTAACCGAAAGTCGATCCCCAAAAGAACCCCTTTCCATGTAGGCATATTGAGGACTATCGGACGGCACCAATCCGTTACCAAGGAAAACAGAAGGTAACTTCAGGCGTACCATCAGGGTGTTCGTATTGATCCAATGCCTGCCTCCTGGCCACCCGGCAACATTGGGTGGTTCCATTAGGGCTTGCCCCAGCAGGCGCTGTACGAAGAGTTGTTGTCTTGGTTTTTCAAAATTGAAGGGAACCACCCTGTAAATAGATGTTAACAGATCTACAGGTGATTTGATCTTGGCCCCGAGATTTTCGGGAGCGTAGAACCAATCGGATGTTAGCATAAAGCGCATAAGTTTTTTTATGTCATAGTCCTCGTAAAAAACGTCGGTCATTTCATCGATATGCGCATCATTCAAACTGCTGTTCACGAAATAAGCGTATAATTTCCCGCTAATGAATTGAGCACATTTACGTTTGGAGCATATGATATTAACAATATCATCCCCGTCAAGATTAGCTGTCCAGCCCATAAACTCCTTTGTTCCGAAATCGTGATGCATCTGCCTTAGAATAAAGCTACCGTCCAATTTTGAACCATAGCCCGTAAACGCACGGGCCGCCTCTTTAATATCCTTTTCAGAATATTGCCCTTCTCCAACAGTAAATAATTCCAGAAGTTCGCGAGCAAAATTCTCATTCGGATGATCTTTACTATTTGTATTCGTGTTGAGATACTTCATCATAGAAGGAGCCTTCCCTACCTGCTTGATAAAATCTTTAAAATTTCCCAAAGCATTAGTTCGTAGCAAATTGTAATACTGTACTGCAAAATAAATCACCTGATCCCGACATACAAAGTGATTAATCCAGAACAATGTCATTCGCTCATTAAGGGCTTCCGTTGGCTCACAAAGACGTTTCAGCCATGCTTTATTATAATCCAAATGCTTAGGTGCATTCTTCCTGATAATCTTTTGCAATTCCTTGCGCCTGCCTAAAGGTTTGCGCTTAAAAAACGCCTCATAATCAGGAAGGTCTATCGTTAAAGGGGTTACTTTTTCGGAATCGGCAAGGAGGTTATCAACCACTTCCTCCCTGGTTAAGGAAACAAGTTTATTAGCCTCAGACGGACTTATTCCGAAGGCGGCTCTTCGATACAAATGATAAATATTCTGTAACTCCATACTTATTTGTGACTAAAAATTATGCCAAACGTTTATTTAATAGAAAAGTGCCCTAAAATAATTTGCTTCTTTCGATGCAATCTTTATCTTTGAAACTTCAATGAAAAATTTAAACCTAAATAACTGGTGGTGGAAAAACTTACGTCGTATGTCGTGAGAAAAGCACTGGTGTTATAACATATAGCGAGGCTTGTCATTCACGACAAGCCTTTTTTTATTTCAACGAAAATGAAATATAATTTAACAACATATTCCGGAAAATTATTAGCGGACACGCTTACACCGGTATCCGTGTATCTGCGACTTCGAGATAAATACCCTAACAGCTTGCTGTTGGAGAGTAGTGACTATAGGGCTAATGATAATACGTTCAGCTTTATTTGT
>JABDNT010000081.1 GCA_013043685.1 Flavobacteriaceae bacterium
GGTAAATCGGATAACGACGGAACCGATGATGGTTCTTCAATTTTCCTGGGTGTTGATGCCGGTTTAAATGATGATGCAACGAACAATGGAAATGTTGGTATTGGATATAAAGCAATGCAGATCAATACAACTGGAACCTATAATACTACATATGGATATCAAGCATTATTTTCAAATATTTCTGGAAACTGGAATGTAGCGAATGGTGCTTCTTCTCTTTTTAGCAATACAACTGGTGGTGGCAATACTGCTAATGGTGGAGTAGCGCTATATAGTAACACTATAGGTATTCAAAATACCGCTAATGGATTTCGCGCACTTCATAACAATACTTCAGGAAATAATAATACAGCTAATGGAAAAAATGCACTTACTGACAACACCACAGGAAGCAATAATACTGCTATTGGTGCTGAAGCTCTCTGGGCATCATCGGGTAATAATAATGTCGCCCTTGGGTATCAATCTTTATATTTTAATGCAACAGGCAGTAATAATGTGGCAATAGGATATGATGCAGGATATAATGAAACAGGGAGCAACAAGCTATACATCGAAAATTCCAATAGCGCATCCCCATTGATCTATGGCGAATTCGACAACGATATTTTAGGGATTAATGGGAGTCTGGGTGTGGGGACCCAGGCTCCCGAAGTCCCATTTCATGTAAAAGAGGAAGGTGTCTCCGGAGTTCAAACCATTGTAGCGGCAATAGACTCCAATACGTCAAACAGGCCGGTACTTCAATTTTCAGAATCTAGCACTATCGACCTAAACGCCGGGATGAGCCTGGAATACGATGGGAGAGGCTCAGGCGATGCTAACCGTATGGTATTTAATGGTGTTGGCGGGAGTCCGCTGTTCGAATTCAGAAATGGTGGAAATCTCACTTTACGCGATGGAGATCTTATCATTAGAGGAACGGGCACCGATAGAGAGATAAAACTGGATGACGATGCCGGGAACCCCGATCGCGTCCTCATGCGGCAAACAGGAACTCAGGATATTTATGTTGGAGATATTGACAATAATGGAGGAGATACCTATATCCGAGCTGGCGGGAGTACCGAGTTGAGTATCATTTCCGGAACCGGATTTGTGGGCGTGAATACCCTCACACCCGGATGGGAACTCGAAGTGAATGGAGACGCAGCTAAACCCGGTGGAGGGTCATGGATCAACGCATCGGACCGGCGCTTGAAGAAAAATATAAATCGGTATCATGATGGGCTCGAACAATTGCTTCAGATCGAGCCGGTGACCTATCAATATAATTCGGTTAGCGGATTTGACCAAACGAAAGAACACGTGGGCGTCATCGCTCAGGATCTTCAAAAAATAGATCCTTCCATGGTGACTACATATACGCGAGAAAATGAGCAATACCTAGCCGTAGATAATTCAGCTATGACCTACATGCTGATCAATGCCGTAAAGGAGCAGCAGCTAGAGATCGATACTTTAAAACAAGAACTTGAAGAATTGAAAAACCTTATAAAAACTACGCACAATGAGTAGCTTAAAAATACTATTTGTACTAGTTCTTATTCTGAATTTCAACAACATGGAAGCACAACAGAACATTGACCTCCCCGATTTCGGACTCAGCTTTACCATTCCCAACGGGTGGACCGGCGGAGAGCAAGGCGATTACATTATACTGGGGCATTCCACGATTCCCGGAATGATGATCCTATTCGAAAATGGTTCCAAAGACGCAAATGAATTGAAAGAACTGGCCATGCAAGGAATATATGAAACCGGCCTTCAGCTTAGTCCTAAAGGTGGATTTACCATCTCCTCCGAAAATCGGGTGGAAGGAATGTATGAAGGAATCTATAACGGCGGCGCGGTAAGTTCATATGCTGTTGGACTTATCAATGGATTGGGCAAGGGTATGAGCATCCTTATTTTAACCTCAACCGATAAATTCTCTGAAATTCACAGAAAAGAGGTCGAAAAATTGGCCAACTCCGTTAAATTTTACGAAGCCCGGGACAGTGAGGCGACGGTTCACTGGAAGAATAAATTGATAGGCCGACAATTAAAATATATGTTTACCGATTCAAATTCGGATTCCAGTGGAGGATTCAGCGGCACCTCTACCACACGAATTATTAATTTATGTTCCAACGGTGAATTCACCTATTACTACAATTCGAACAGCAGTTATGCGGTAGGTGACCCTGTGGACGGTATTTCGACCGGCAACCAGATTGGGTCCGGAGTAATAGAATCAACAAAGGATAAGACGGGCTCATATAAGATCTACTCTGCCGGAAACTCAAGTTACCTTGAACTTATATTTTCAGACGATACCGAAATGGAATTTGAAATAGGGATCAACGGTGAGGGCAGCACTACTTTAAACGGCGAACGATACTTCACATTAGACCTTGAAGGCTGCCAATAAATAGCTATCTACATTTAATTCAACACTCTCCGATAAAATTTTCAGCGCTCCACCTGCATCCTGAAGTGAGCAGAGAGACAAACAAATTCCTCCTCGGCGAAATCATTATATTTGGAGAATCTTAAATGTTTCGCTTTTGAATTTCAATATTTGGAATACCCTTATACTTGCCGGAGTGATCCAGGGGTTTATTTTTGGTGTGGTGGTCATCACCAATAGAAAATTCAGAAGCAGGGCAAACTTCTTTCTTGCCGGTCTTATTGTTACCTACTCTTTGAGTAATCTTCAATATGTGTTATTTGATTTCGGTTATTTCACTCGTTTTGAGTTCTACTCTACCATATTCCTTCAGTGGGCGTTGTTGATGCCTGCTCTTTTGTTGTACTATGGCAGGAGTCTGCTTGGAATGCCACTCTCCAGACTTTGGCGTTGGATCTGGGCTTGTCCCTTTCTCATCTCTGTTGCAATGAATATGGGCTTCAAGATAGAATTTAACTCGATTGAGGTATCGGGAGCAACCACGGATTTTTTCGACACCACCTTGCTAGTATCGGAATACCTCGCAATGGTATTCAACAGTGCCGTTCTCATTTATTTGATGATAGCAACGCATAAGCACCGAAAACAACTTACTTTTCGAAAAGATACTATCGTCGATCGCCTGAAATGGTTCCAAAGAACATTACTCCTCATTCTCATAGCGACAATACTTTGGGCTGTTCTTGAAAGTCAGTTTGAAATGGGCTCGAGTTACGATTTTTTCTATCCGCTATGGATCTTGATCGCGGTGCTAATCTACTGGCTCGGGCATCTTGGAATTTATAAATACGGCATCTCTGAACAGCGAAAGAAGATCAGAAAGGCGGTATATGAACGTTATTCCGTTTCTGAAGTACTGCAAACCAATGAGCACATCGCCACCATGGAGCAATTTATCAAGCTAGAGCGCAACTATCTTGATCCGGGGCTTTCGCTTGAAATGGTCGCATCACATCTTAACCTAAGTGCAGGTCACCTGTCAAAAGTGATCAATACCGAGTTGAAAATGTCGTTTAAAGATTATCTCAACGAGCTTCGTATCGAAGAAGCTAAACGCTATCTCAAGGACCCGGAATTCGAAAAATACACCCTGGCCGCCATCGGCCTGGAAGCAGGATTTAACTCAAGATCGGCTTTCAACGCCTCCTTCAAAAAGATCACCGGCCTCACCCCTTCTCAATTCCAGCAACAGGAATAATAGTTGTAGCATTATTTAAGTCACCTTAAAAAACAGGGCAATCCTTTGTCATCCGGTATTTAGATTTGGGGCACCCTCTATTAAATTCAAGAACACGACCTGCAACTAAATTCTCCGGATATGAAACGATTTTTTCTGATCACATTATTAATAACCTCAACCATGACTGCCCAGGTTGGAATTGGGACGGAAACTCCTAACGCCACTCTTGAGATAAAATCCACCAACGAGGCCACCCCGGCGATCAACGATGGGTTGCTCATTCCCAAAGTAGAAGAATTCCCTTTAACTAATCCCGGAGCCGGACAGGATGGAATGCTTGTCTACGCCACCGGAGCGGGAACCATCTCTAAAGGCTTCTATTACTGGGATCACGGAACGACGGCCTGGGTACAGGCAACCGGCGCGAAAAGTATCAATGAATTGAATGACGGAAAATCGGATAACGACGGATCCAATAACGGCTCTTCCATCTTCTTCGGGATCAACTCCGGACAGAATGATGATGTTTCAGACAATCAAAACGTGGGTATCGGGGCCAACTCACTCTCCTCAAATACTTCCGGATATGATAATACAGGGATTGGATACTCAACGCTCCTAGACAATAACACAGGGTATCAAAATACTGCCGTGGGACATTCGGCCCTGGAATCAAATACTACGGGTTATAGTAACACAGCCGTCGGCAGCCTGGCTCTTGAGGCAAACAGCACCGGGATATCAAACACGGCATTGGGCCGACGAGCAATGGAATTTAAAACAGGCGGCAATAATAATACAGCCATAGGAACATTGGCGCTTCGGGCAAACACAACGGGAAATATCAATACCATTGTTGGTTCTGCAGCGGGATTTAATGTTGAAGGAGACGGTAACGTAATAATTGGAGTGGGACGCACGCTGAGTGGAACCCGAACAATCTCCAACAGTGTATTTATTGGCAAATATGCCGGGAATCCCGAAACCAATAGCGACCGTTTGTATATTGAGAATTCAGAAAGTGCTACGCCATTGATCTACGGTGAATTCGATAATGATGTTTTGGGTTTCAACGCCGATGTAGGCATCAATACACAATCTCCATCTGCTTCGCTTCACGTAAATCATCAAAATGGTTCGTCAACAGAAGGATTTGTTATATCCAATGTCATCGATGCCGACGAATGGCGTATGTACATGCAGTGGAACAGCAATACCCTGTCTATGTTCTTCAATAATACTAACGTAGGTAATTTTGATGATGTATCTGGCACCTATTCTGCGGTTTCAGACCGGCGACTTAAAAAGAATATCGAACCACTGGGTACGGTACTCGAAAAAGTAAACCAACTGGAAGTGGTGGATTATAATTTTATTCACCAGCAAGAATCAAAAAAGTATACAGGCCTTATCGCGCAGGAGGTGGAAGTACTCTTTCCCAACCTCGTGGTCCCTCCCAATGAAGAATCTGAAAACTATACCATGGATTATTCTGCCTTTGGTGTAATTGCTATTAAAGCTATTCAGGAACAACAGGAAGAGATAGATCACTTGAAGAAAGAACTCGAGCAGCTTAGAAACTTTATTAAATCCTGGCAAAACGAGTAATCGAAAAAAAAAGTTATCCGAATCCAGTACCATCATAATACGTCGGGCAAAAGCGTTGAACATCGAGTTGGATATCCAGCTATACCATCAAAAATGAGATCAATAAGGCCGTGGGGGCACCAAATTGTTCCAATTAAAATGGCGTGCAAATCTAGAGGATTCTAATGCCACAGCTGTGAATGACAACCAAAGTAACAATAGTGCATCAGGTTCAGGTGCCGTGTATATAATTCACTGATTAGGAAGCTAATTCGATTAATTTTGTCATGGTCCGGTAGTTCCTTGCAGTCACAGACACTTTGAGTTTCTGTTCAAAAAGGTTACCGCTCAATTTGGCACGGCCATAGCCTTGAGAGCAATAGAAATACACACATTGAGGAGTGATGACATACTCCTCGTCGGGATACTGAAATGAAAGAGTTGTTTTAATATTTTCTGTGGAAGGGGGCTGAAACAGGAACATGAAATAACTCTTTTCTTTTGCTTCCTTCGGAAAGGGACAATTATCGAGAATTCCATTGATTTCATCAGGCGTCTTTATTAAGACTGGAACCTTCCAGCCATACTCCCCTTTAATTGCTTCAGAAATGACCTCTCCCGATACTTTTTCTTCAGAAGAAAACACCACATTCCCACTCTGAATATAACTTTGAACATCTACAAAACCCAGCGACTCGAACAACGTCCTGAGTTCAGCCATTGGCAATTTCTTATGCCCTCCCACATTTATTCCTCGTAATAATGCAATATAACGATACATCTATCCTTTGTTTCTTTTTCTGAGTTCGGATTTCCGCATGGGCATGCTGTCGATGATCTCGTAGAATCTGGACAAAGGCAGCAGTTCGTTAGAGCTGAATTTGAGTCCGCCATCCAGGCCATACAACTCTACCTTAAACGGACTGACAATGGGTTTCTCCCTGGATGCAACCACAACTTCATCCGTGCAGTGATAATGTATTTCACTAATTGTCTCGATGTGGATCACCAGCTTGAGATCCTCCATAGCCTCCTTATCATCTTCCAGAAGCTTAATTTGTGCTGCTACCTGCGTATCTTCTTCCGATGTCCCATGAATGACCACTACCCTGTCTTTCCATCGATGTCTGTCTTCTCCCTGCGCACAGATACTGCCTGAGAACATAATAACAAGTATTAGATACGATTTTAATAAATTCATTTTACTCTGTAATTGCTTTTGCGGCCAGATAACCACCCGTCCAGGCATTCTGAAAATTAAAGCCTCCGGTTATGGCATCGATATTCAATACTTCACCTGCAAAAAACATACCGGGTAGCAATTTACTTTCGAAGGTCTTAAAGTTAATCTCTTTAAGTTCCACACCACCTGCTGTCACAAATTCTTCTTTAAATGTACTTTTCCCATCAACCTGGTACATACCACCGGTAATTTCATTAACCAACTCCGCGATTTTTTCTTTCGTGATATCCGCCCAGGTTTCATCATCATCAATTCCAGATGCCCCAACCATGCTATTCCACAACCTTTTTGGCAGGCCAAACTGAGCAGTGCCTGAAACCTTCTTCCTGGCTATTTCCAATTTCAAGGTTTTCATCATATCTGTTAAAACATCAGCAGTAGAATCTGGCACCCAATTCACCCGTATCATGAACTTATAATTCATAGGTTTTAGAACACGAGCACCCCATGCCGACAATTTAAGAATGGCCGGGCCACTCATTCCCCAATGGGTTATGAGCAAGGGACCATCACTGGACAGTAGTGCTTTTCCTTCATCATCCAAAATTGTTACCCACGCCTCCGTTGCTATTCCAGACAGATTTGTTATCCTCTTATCATTAATATTAAAAGTAAACAAAGATGGAACCGGAGGTACGATCGTATGGCCTAAATCTTCGAGCAACTTCCATATTTTCGGATTACTCCCTGTTGCAATCACCACTTTGCTTGCCGAATAAACAGCCGCGCTGGTTTCAACCTCCCAGTGCGAATTACCTTTACCTATGGCCTTAACTGCTCGCTGTTTTAAAATCTCTATTCCCAAACGTTTGGTTTCATTCATGAAACAGTCAATGATCGTCTGTGAAGAATCCGATATTGGGAACATTCGTCCGTCCTCCTCTATCTTAAGTGCTACCCCTCTTTCTTCGAACCAGGTAATGGTATCACCTGTCATAAAACGATGGAAAGGGCCGAGCAGCTCTTTTTCACCCCTGGGATACTTTTTTACCAGCTCGTCCGGCATAAATTCGGCATGGGTAACATTGCACCGTCCTCCTCCGGATACTTTCACTTTGGTAAGCACCTCCTTCCCCCGTTCCAGAATTGCAATTTTCAGGTCGCGATTCATATGGGCGGTATTGATCGCCGTGAAAAAGCCGGCCGCACCACCTCCAATGATCAATAGGTCGTAATCGTGTCGCATCCCTCAAAAATACTCATTATTTGTGCAGTGTTAATGAACGTAAAATACAATTAGTCAAAAATGGTATCTTACAGCTTCTAACGAACCAAGCAACATGAAAGACATCACGAAATGGAGCATTACCGTAGCTCTCGCCGGATTCCTGTTCGGTTTTGACACCGTCGTAATTAGTGGTGCCAATCAACCCATAAGAGAACTTTGGAACACCTCCCCCCTTTTCCACGGAACCTTTATTATGAGCATGGCATTGTGGGGAACAGTTTTAGGTTCGCTATTTGGCGGGATACCCACAAAGTACCTGGGACGTAAAAAGACATTGTTCTGGATCGGGATTTTGTTTTTTATTTCTGCATTAGGCAGCGGTCTGGCACCTGATCCTTATAGCTTTTCATTCTTCAGATTTATAGGAGGTATTGGTGTGGGGGTATCATCTGTAGCGGCACCTATCTATATCTCTGAAATCACAACAGCTGAAAATAGAGGTAGACTGGGAGCACTATACCAGTTCAATCTGGTCTTCGGAATACTCATCGCATTTGTGTCCAACTGGCTGCTAAAAGGCGTGGATGGGGCTAATGACTGGCGCTGGATGCTTGGTGTTGAGGCCATCCCGGCATTACTCTATACACTTATGGTTATTAAAGTGCCGAACAGCCCTCGCTGGCTGGTTATCCAAAAGAAAGACTACGATAGCGCTCTTGACGTACTTAAAAGAATTTATTCCGGTGCCGATGCTCAAAAGCACCTGGAAGAAATTGTTGCCGATGCTAACCTTCCCAAGACCAGTGATCAATTGTTTCAGAAAAAATATAACAGGGTTTTATGGCTTGGGTTTCTTATTGCATTTTTCAACCAGTTGTCGGGGATAAATTTTGTGCTTTATTACGCCCCGGAAATTTTAGAGCAGGCAGGCCTCGGGGGTGAGGAATCGCTTTTCAATTCCATAGCAATTGGTATTGTAAACCTCGTGTTTACTATCATTGGACTGCGGCTCATAGATAAATTGGGTAGAAGACAACTTATACTAATTGGTTCTGTGGGGTACATACTCAGCCTACTAATGGTAGGTATCTGTTTCCAAATGTCGTTAAGTTCTACTACACTGCTCATCTTCATATGCATGTTCATTGCCTCTCACGCCATTGGTCAGGGTGCGGTGATATGGGTATTTATTTCCGAAATTTTCCCAAATCGTGTTCGTGCTTATGGACAATCGTGGGGAACCAGTACACATTGGGTGTTTGCTGCCATAATTACATTGGTAACACCTTTCTTTATCGATAAGACTGAAGGGATCTTCAAGGACAACCTGGAAATCATCTATTATTTCTTCGCTGGAATGATGGTGCTCCAATTACTCTGGGCCATCTTTAAGATGCCTGAAACCAAAGGAGTGAGCCTGGAAGATCTTGAGAAAAAATTAATTGGTGATGAAGAATGATGTGCCAATGGTCGTTTGTTTTGGTGAAGTGTTATGGGACGTTTTCCCGAACAAAGTACTCTTAGGTGGTGCACCATTGAACGTGGCTATGCGCTTACATTCGCTGGGGGCCAAAGTACAGATGATAAGTAGTGTGGGTGATGATGAATTCGGAAAAGAGGCCGTATCACAGATTCTGGATCATGGCCTGTCGGTTTCGGGGATTCACATATCTGAAAGTAAACCTACCGGAACGGTACAGGTTTCCTTAACCAAAGGAATTGCCAGTTACTCAATTTCCGAAGATGTGGCCTGGGACCATATCATTATTAGTGAAGATAACAGGTTAAAGATCAGTAATGCAGATGCCCTGGTTTTCGGATCCCTTGCGTTGAGAACCGATCATAATTCAAATCTTCTGAAAGAACTCCTCGAATCAACTCGATTTGCGATTTTTGATCTGAACCTTCGCCCACCTTACTATTCAGATGACCTTCTCAAGGAATTGATGCAGAGAGCAGATCTCATCAAAATGAACGATGAGGAACTGAACTACGTTTGTGCAATCTTAAATATTGAAGACGAATCCCTGGACGAACGTATTCACCAGATCGCTGAAAGAACATACTCGGACAGCATATGTGTGACCCTGGGTCCTGAAGGAGCCATTCTTTTTCAAAACAAAACCATCACAAGACATCCGGGATTCAAGGTAAATGTGAGCGATACCGTTGGTGCCGGAGACTCCTTTTTCGCCGGACTCATTTACGAGTTGCTTTCCGGATCAGGTCCTGGAGAAGCGCTTTCAACAGGATGTGCCCTGGGAGCCCTGGTGGCTTCCAAAGAAGGCGCCAACTGTGAGGTAACTTCTGAAGAAATTACAAGATTAATGCAACCTGATACATTATAATCTGGCTACAAGGCTAGGGCGGTCTGGCACATCATTAATGTTTACCTTTTCGTCCACAAACTTGTTGATCACATCCTCGAGACGCGGGGTTCCGATAGACTGCAGATCGTAGTATACTCTAACGCTTGGTTTTTTGATGTTAATAATCCTGTTCAGATCAATAGGAGTTCCTATAATAACAGCATCACATTCACAATTATTGATCGTGGTTTCAAGGTCTTTTAATTGTTCATCGCCATATCCCATAGCAGGGAGAAGCGTGCCAATGCCCGGATATTTATCGAATGTATCCTTCAATTGACCTACCAGGTAGGGCCTTGGATCTACCATCTCGGCAGCTCCGTATTTCCTTGCAGCTACCATGCCGGCTCCAATCATCATACCTCCATGAGTTAGTGTAGGTCCGTCTTCAACTACAAGTACTTTTTTATTCCGAATGATTTCGGCGCTGTCAACACGAACCGGAGAAGCAGCATCGATCACTGTTGCTTCAGGTAGGGTTTCAGCTAGTATATTCCGGATCTTTTCAACGTCCTCGGGACGGGCCGTATCAATTTTATTTATGATGACAGCATCAGACATTCGGAGTGTGATTTCACCCGGATAATATTGTAATCCATGCCCTGCGCGGTGGGGATCGGTTACCGTGATATGTAGATCAGACTTATAGAAAGGAAAATCGTTATTTCCACCATCCCAGACAATCACATCACATCCGTCGGGATCATTCTCAGCAGCTCTCAGAATAGCTTCATAATCCACACCCGAATAAATAACATTACCACGAACAATATGAGGTTCGTACTCCTCCATCTCTTCAACCGTGCAATCATGTTTTTCCAGATCCTCCAGAACTGCATAACGCTGTACTTTCTGAGCCTCTAAATCTCCATATGGCATAGGATGACGAACGGCTACCACCTTTAATCCTTTTTCCATGAGGACCTCTACGATTCGGCGTGATGTCTGACTTTTACCACATCCGGTCCTGGTAGCACCAACACTAATTAAGGGTTTTGTGCTTGACAAAGAGGTCTCCTTACAGCCTAAAAGGACAAAATTCGCTCCGGCAGTATTTACGATGGCGCTTTTGTGCATTACATAGTCGTATGGAATATCGGAATAAGAAAACACTACATCGTCTACTTTAAGTTCGGCAATCAGGTTTTCCAATTCCTTTTCATCGAAAATAGGTATTCCATCCGGATATAATGACCCTGCTAAAGCGGCGGGGTATTTACGGCCAAGAATATTCGGGATCTGGGTAGCTGTGAACGCAACTACTTCGAAGTCATCGTTATCCCGATACACTGTGTTGAAATTGTGAAAATCTCGACCGGCGGCACCCATTATGAGAACTCTTTTTTTCATAATATATCGTTTTATTATTTCATTAGGTTGCCCAAATATATTCCAGTAAGTCATCAGAAAATATGACTATTGTCAGTGGTGTAGATAATCATATCTGTGATATATTCTTATGAAAACGTGTATGAAACATCTTACATTTCGGATTACTTTAATTCGTAACTTGCTGATACATAACCAATAATATTTCAATTATGTTTTCAAAAGCAAACTTAGTTAGCACGCTGGTATTAACCATTTGGGGTGTTGGTGGTGGATATCTTCTTTGGGGTATACTCGCCGATCCGTTTTTTACAGATCACGTTGTCACAGACGGACTTATGAAGGATCCTCCGGATATGGTCCACCTGATCATCGGATGCCTTATTCAGGCTTTTGCATTTTCTTCTATTTACCAACGTTTTGGTTCAGGATCTTATGGGGCAGGAAGTGGTCTGTCTATGGGAATTTGGATAGCAATAATGGTTGGCCTTGGCGAAGGCTTAGTGGATTTTGCAACCTCTAATATTCTAGACCTTCATGGAACATTTGTGAACTGTGTAATTTATCTCATTTTCTTTGGTATAATGGGTCTGCTGGCTGGTCTCATATATGGTAAAATGGCGAGGCCAACTACCGCATAAATATCAATGACAATATTATAAGGTGATAACAGCCCGGAACATTTGTTTCCGGGCTATTCGTTCATAATCATTTTCGTATCAAACAAATAGGGGTGATTGGTTTTCATTCGCTTACCTAACTGTTTCGATCCTCTTTGGGTTAAATGACCTCCATCAAAATACAGAAACTCGAGATTGTCAGGGGCTACAATTTCAAATTCATCAAGTTCTTTACCTCCCTGCAGATGTAACAGGTCGATATATCTAATTTGGTTTTCGTGATAGTAAATATTGGATTCAAATTCATTAGCAAGAGCATTGTTTATTTTTTGTTTGGTCGCTAATTCGGAATATTTCCTTGCGTATTCATTAATTACTTCGGGAACTATGGATTTGCTCATTCGAACGATATCAGGAACGTTCTCTGTATATCGAATTTTCGGCCCAAAAACATAAATTGGAGCATTAGTTTTACTTTTAATTTCTCTTATAGCTATACGAAAATCAGGTATGTCGAGAATTGGCCAATCATCATGAACATACACTGCATCCACCTGGCCCCATTCCTGCGCCTTCAAGTTTTGCGATTTTCTGGTCTTACAAAAATCGGAATCAATCTTCTGTTCAGGAGATCCAAAATTATAACATCTGCTTCCCGATTGGAGGGAAGTTATTTTTCCGTCGAACCCATTGAATCGCAAAGCGTAAATTAGATCGATAGCATGAGAATTTCCAAGAACTATTACGTGTCCTTCATCTAACTCACCTTTGAGAATTCCATTATTTGAATAGGTCTCCATCCAGTAATTTTTTCTATTCTCCAGCAATTCTTCATTCGACATAAATAATTCTCCCGTAAATCGAGACACAAAACCACCGCTCTCATAAGTGACCTTTGAGAATAGGCAGATACCTGTCACAATTACAAGGACAATGATCCACGCCGGATCAAATTTCATGTTTTTCTTACGCGGATATCTGAATGTGTTCTCAATATAGTGCCACATTAAAAACCCAAGGCCTATCGACAGTAATCCTAAAACTACTTGCTCATAAATTGAAAAATCGGTTAAAGTTACATAAGTGTAAAATACGATGAGTGGCCAGTGAACCAGGTATATTGAATAAGAGGCCTTGCCAATATACTCGACTATTTTGTTACTCAATAATCGGTTGAGGAAAGCCTTTTTCCCTCCAATTATTACGAACATGGCGCCACCACAAGGAATAAGGGATAGAAATCCTGGCAATTTCGTATGCTGACTGAAATAAATAGAAGGTAGAATCATCAATACCAGACCCAAACTAAATAAGACGTCGTGTTTAAACTTATTCAACTTTGCATAAGATGCCCGTTCGAACCAAATACATGCCGCACCGAGCATAAACTCGAACATTCTAAAAGGAATGAGATAGAAGACAGCCGATCGGTCTACAGCAAAGAGTATTTCGGCCGAGAAAAGAGATAACAATACCCCCGTAAGAATAAAAAATAGCAATCTCTTACGGTACAACCCAAATGCAGTCACTAACAGAAATGGCCAAATAAGGTAAAATTGTTCTTCTAAGGATAGGGACCACATATGCAATAAGGGCTTTGCAATCGTGCTGCCGTCGAAATATCCCGCTTCACTCCAGAAAAAGAAGTTGGATGCCGATACTGTCGAGAAAAAGGACGATAAACCCAATCGCTGATAGTCGCCCGGCGCAAATAACAAATACCCAGCCGCCATGGTAAGGATAATTGTTAACAGCAATGCGGGAAAAAGGCGTCGAATACGTTTGGTATAGAATCGGGAATATGTGAATAAATTAAGCTGAACGTCTACCAGAATATTCCTGCTAATAAAGTAGCCGGAGATGACAAGGAAAATATCTACTCCTAAAAATCCACCCTTCATCCATTCGA
Organism: Flavobacteriaceae bacterium; assembly: GCA_013043685.1. Classification (GTDB taxonomy): domain Bacteria; phylum Bacteroidota; class Bacteroidia; order Flavobacteriales; family Flavobacteriaceae; genus Pukyongia. The sequence goes on from JABDNT010000081.1 coordinate 13,858, forward strand.
ATTCCAGATGATAAAACAATACCAGGAGAACTGCTAATCCTCTTAGTCCGTTCAATTCGGGACGATATTCTTTGGTGAGTTTGTCAATTCGGCTATTGTGCATAATTTCAACTATAATCTCACAAAATGAAATTGTCGCTAGAGAAAATTGAATCGGTAATATCTTACAATATCAGAAAAAATAAAATCGAAATATAATAAGGCCGTTCAAATATTGATCTTCACGACAATTAATCAGTAATTTTCGGAAGATATTTCACACCACTAGATCTTTTTGCAGGTAAAAGTACTGACCAAAATCAGTTTTTAAACGCCCTTCCTTTCGTATTTTGTTAGGTCATCTTTATGCGTTTATTATGGAATTACCTGTCGCGTATATACCCCTGGATATTTCTGAACCTATTTGGAGTCATTTCTTCACGGTTGCACCCCTGGTGATCGTTGGTACAAAGGAGGGGGTGGGCTATGATATGGCGCCCAAGCACATGGCGATGCCCCTTGGTTTCAAAAATTATTTCGGATTTGTTTGCACGCCCGAACACCGCACGTATCACAACGTCTTGAATTTTGATGAATTTTCGGTTAGCTATCTCCTTCCGAAGCAGATCATCCAGGCGGCTATAAGTGCCTCCCCCAGAAGTGATGATATTTCAAAATCGGATAAGATCGTATCGGCTCTTCCTACCGTTAACGGCACCAAGACAGACACCCTGCTCATGGAGGATGCCTATGTGCGTCTCGAATGCAAACTCCACAAGATCATCGACGGATTTGGTGAGAATTGTATCATTACTGGCGAAATAATTGCGGCATCGGTACATCCGGAATATCTCCGGGTCTCGGAAAAAGATGAACGTGATCAGCTGGCTGCACATCCTCTGTTGGCCTATATAGCCGACGGACGATTTGCCAGTGTGAACGATACTTTTAATTTTCCATTTCCGAAGAATTTTTCACGATGACGTCTGCCACAAACATAGCGAAGGATATTCAAAAATATCTCGGTAAACACGAGACCGAAATGCTTGATTTCCTCAAAAAAATTGTCGCTATGGAATCTCCATCCCAATCGGTTCGATCGCTGCATGAAATATTTTTAGTTCTTAGCAAGGCTCTGAACTCTGTTGGTTATTACACACTTCATGTACCCGGCCATAAAAGCGGAGGTTACTTATACGCACGGCCTAAACAAAGAAAAAAAGGAATACCTGTTCAGTTACTTGTTGGCCATTGTGACACCGTTTGGCCATTGGACACACTTCAGGATATAAAGATCGAAAAAAAAGGTAAGCGATTGAAAGGGCCTGGAGTGTACGACATGAAAGCCGGAATTACCCAAATGCTGTTTGCCCTTAAAACCATCATGGAATTGAATCTTGAAACCGAAGTCATTCCTGTTATCCTTATTAATTCGGACGAAGAGATTGGAAGTCATGAATCCACACATATGATCTCCAGACTTGCAAAAATTTCGGAAAGAGCTTATGTACTTGAGCCACCACTTGGATTAGACGGAAAATTAAAGACCGGCCGTAAAGGAATTGGCCGTTTTAATATCACCGTAAAAGGGAAGGCCGCTCATGCCGGACTAGATCCCACCAAAGGAGTAAACGCCATTGTAGAATTGTCGCACCAGGTACAGAAATTGTTTGGAATGAACGACCTGAATCGAGGGATCACAGTGAATGTGGGTATGATCGAAGGCGGTATTTCTGCCAATGTCATCGCGCCAACCAGCAAGGCAGTGGTGGATGTGCGCGTCGAAAACATTGAGGATGGCGAATATATCACTGATCAAATTCTAAGCTTGAAGCCCACACTTCCTGATGTAACCTTAAAGATCGAGGGAGGAATAGGAAGGCCTCCTATGGAAAAAAACGAACGAAATGAGCAACTATGGAATAAGGCCAAAGAACTCGGAAAAGAATTAGGTATGACCCTTGAGGACGCAACTGTTGGTGGTGGTTCCGATGCGAATACAACCAGCCAGCATACGGCAACACTCGATGGATTGGGAACACCAGGCGATGGCGCCCATGCCGATCATGAGTTTATATTCCACGAGAGATTGAAGGAAAGAACCGCCCTGCTGGTGCTTTTACTTCTATCAAAACCTATAAAAAAGTAGTTATGGATTATCGATTTCTATATACTTCACTTTGCCGTATAGCCGATCTGGTCGAGAAACCATTCGATATCGGAAAACTTCCAAGGGATCAATGGGCTACCGGAGATTACGTGGTTGTTAAGATCAAGGATCCGGGAGGTATACATCTGCAAATTGAACTTCCTTCCGGAAGAATGCGAGGGATAATAGGTGGCGATCTGCTTATCGGTGCTTTAGGAGAGCGATTTGCCACCCTGGAAGCTACCGGTTCATGGAGAGAAGTAAGAGACGATCTCAGATTGCATGTGCTCACTGCTGCAGGACTATTGGGAAAATGCACCTCCAAATCAGTTTTCCTCCCCCAAATGATGGAAGTAAAATATAAGGGCCATGTTCAACGGGAATCGAAAAAGGTCTGCATGGAAGACTTTGTCGAACATGTTCCCGATATGCCATATGTAACTCCCACCGTATTATTTGTTGGAACTTCAATGTCGGCAGGAAAAACAACCTCGGCAAGGATCGTAACCCATCTTCTAAAGCTCGCCGGACTCAAGGTCGTAGGTGCGAAATTAACGGGTGCAGGAAGGTATAAGGATATACTTGCAATAAGGGATGTTGGAGCCGACGCCGTTTACGATTTTGTAAATGTAGGACTGCCATCCTCCATATTTCCAAGGGAGGAATTCAAAGAGAAAGTAAAACAGATCACCAACAGAATGGCACGGGAACAAGCCGATATCGCAGTTGTCGAAATCGGTGCCTCACCGCTGGAACCGTACAATGGGGATCTGGCAATAAACGCAATAAGAGACCAAATAAAGTGTGTTATACTAAGTGCCTCCGACCCATATGCCGTTTACGGACTTATGAAAGCATTCGACATCGTTCCCGATATCGTGACCGGGAAATCCACCAATACACTAGCAGGGCAAGCCATGGTGGAAAAACTATGTGGAGTGCCTGCTATTAATATGATCGATTCTACGGCCATGCCGGAAATTAGAGATATTCTAACAAAGTCTACAGGAATAAAAATTTAATATGGAAATGAAAACAACGGCTGTTTCAATCTTAGTAATTATCTTCATTTCTATGACGCAGGTAATTAATGCCCAGGGCAGATGGTCTGGTGAATTCCGACCGGGATTCAATATTCCTCTGAACGATCTGGGAGAAGAAGATCTTGGATTGGGCTTTGGGTTTGAAGCCAAAATCGCTTACAAAATGATGCCTCATCTAAAAATCTATGGCGGCTGGGGCTGGAACGCTTTTGAAACCGACACCCAGGATGTAAATAAAATGGTGGATCTGGATGAAATGAGTTTTACCTTCGGCTTAGATCTCAGGCTACCGATGACCGACCCGCCGGTTACCTACTTTATCTATGGTGGTGGTGTCCTCGGGCAGATAAAACTTAAGGACAATCAAAACACTTTTAACGAAAGCTCAGATTACGGGTTAGGCTGGCAGCTTGGTGGTGGTTTGGAATTTGCACTAACCGATTACTGGAGCCTTAAGCCCGATGTGCGATATAGATCCCTGTCAAGGGACATACAGATCAATAATGTCATGACGGATGTTGATCTTCAATATTTTGCTGTTGGGCTGGGGGTCTGCGGCAGGTTTTAATACTTATTATTTAACTTGAAATGAAAAGATCGACTAAACCATATTACAAAGTCACTTAGGCCAGATGAATTGCTAATGGAAATGTTAAAGTTGTCCACCAGGAATTAAATGTATCAATCTCAATAATGGGAATCACTGGACTCCTCACTGTTCTCTCCACCACCTCTGTTGTATCCACCTCCTCCGTATCCACCTCCACCTCCGCGGTATCCACCTCCACCGTATCCGCCTCTGCCACCTCCACTTCGATCTCCCGAACCAGTTTCACTGGGATTGGCTTCTTTAACTACTATTGTTCTTTCATCAAAATCCGTTTCATTTAGATCTTCTATTGCAGCTTTAGCTTCTTCTTCATTAGGCATATCTACAAAACCAAAGCCCCTACTGCGCCCTGTCTCTCTATCCATTACCACTTTGGCTGAAGAAACTTCTCCATATCCCTCGAATAAATCTCGAAGTGAATCGTCATCAGTTTGATAATTTAATCTTGCAACAAAAATATTCATAGTAGATTTCTTTTAATTGTTCGTTCCTAAGATAGTGACTAAAACTGAAAACTGAGAAAATAAGCTCAAGGAGAAGTGGGAAATACCATTTAGTTTTCATCAAATTATCCAATTGCTTCTTTTTTAAGTATTTACAGAAATTTTGGCTTGACAATGCAATTTAAAAACTCTCTATTTTCCGTTCGGTTTTAAGTGCGGTTGAAGGGGGAGGTTACGGAAAAAGACCCGGTGGGTCTTTTGAAGTAAACTGCCAGACGATGCGGCTGCGGTTCGACTCTCTGAAGCAAACGAAAAAACCCTCCTTTTTCAAGGAGGGTTTTAATGTGCGGCTGAAGGGAGTCGAACCCCCACGCCTTGCGGCACTAGATCCTAAGTCTAGCATGTCTACCAGTTCCATCACAGCCGCTGGTATCACTTTTATGGACGGCAAATATACATAAGATTTATAATTTACAAATATCTTTTCTTTAAAAATTAAGGGTTTTTGTACCTTAGCGTTTCTTCAGAAAAAACACATATGAACAGCGCAAAAACGTACATTCAGGAACACAAGGATCGATTCATAAATGAGTTGATCGAATTACTCAAAATACCATCAATTAGTGCCGACTCGGCCTACGAAAAAGATGTGCATAAAATGGCTGAAGCGGTGAAAGCCAGCCTTGAAAAAGCAGGTTGCGATCTTGTGGAGGTTTGCGAAACGCCCGGATACCCAATCGTCTATGCCGAAAAAATGGTGGATCCGGATCTGCCTACCATTTTAGTTTATGGACACTACGATGTTCAACCACCGGATCCATTAGATCTATGGGACAGCCCTCCATTTGAACCCATTATAAAAAAAACGGATCTCCATCCTGATGGAGCGATATTTGCCAGGGGAAGTTCCGATGATAAAGGACAGATGTACATGCATGTGAAAGCAATGGAGTATATGACCAGCACCGGCCAATTACCTTGTAATGTCAAGTTCATGATAGAAGGTGAAGAAGAAGTAGGCAGTGTAAGCCTAGGTTGGTTTGTGGAACGAAATCACGATAAGCTCGCTAATGATGTGATCCTGATAAGTGATACGGGGATGATCGCACCGGAAATCCCCTCAATAACAACCGGGTTAAGGGGTCTTAGCTATGTTGAAGTAGAGGTTACCGGGCCAAATCGTGACCTGCATAGCGGATTGTACGGTGGAGCGGTAGCGAATCCCATTAACATTCTTACCAAAATGATCGCATCTCTGCACGACGAAAACAATCATATTACCATTCCGGGATTCTATGATGACGTTGAAGTACTCACTTCGGAAGAAAGAGCCAAGATGGCAGAGGCACCTTTTGATAAAGAAGCCTATAAAAATGCACTGGATATAGAAGATATATATGGCGAAACCGGATATACCACGAACGAACGTAATTCTATTCGTCCTACTTTGGATGTGAACGGGATCTGGGGTGGATATACAGGTGAAGGAGCAAAGACAGTTATAGCCAGCCAGGCATTTGCTAAGATCAGTATGCGTCTGGTGCCTGATCAGAACTGGGAAGAGATCACCGAATTATTCAAAAATCATTTTGAAAGTATTGCGCCCAAAGGTGTGCGGGTTAAAGTGAAGCCGCATCATGGCGGACAAGCGTATGTGACACCCATAGATAGCCTGGGATATCAGGCTGCCTCCAAAGCCTATGAATCGACTTTCGGTAAGACCCCTATCCCGCAGCGAAGCGGCGGAAGTATTCCTATTGTAGCACTATTCGAGGAAGAATTGAAAAGTAAGACAATACTGATGGGATTTGGCCTGGATAGTGATGCCATCCACTCCCCTAATGAACATTTCGGGATTAGGAACTACCTTAAAGGAATTGAGACCATTCCTCAGTTCTATCATTTTTACACTGAGATGAGTAAATAAAAAAGGCCCCTATTGGGGCTCTTTTTTTATATCTTCTTGACATATTTAGTGATGATCACGATCTGCTGCCCGTCTACTTTTCCCTCAATGTATTCGGCGTTTTCATGGTCAAGGGAAATTCTGCGTACAGCGGTCCCTTGTTTTGCCACCATACTACTCCCTTTTACTTTTAGATCCTTAATAAGTACCACACTATCACCTGCTTGAAGTACAACTCCATTGCTGTCCCTATGGACTAACTGGTCTGAGATATCTTTACCATCTCCATCAGCTTCGGCCCAATCCTGCATGTCCTCATCAAGGTACATCATATCGAGTAGGTCCTGGGGCCATCCTTCACCTTTTAACTTATGGAGAAGGCGCCAGGCCATTACCTGCACTGCCGGCACTGTACTCCACATACTATCGTTGAGGCATCGCCAATGATTCGGATCCATAGATTCCTGCTCACCTATTTGTTTATTGCAAGTGCTGCATATCAAAATGCTCGCTTCTTCACCTCGCTTTGGGGACGAGGGGACTTCATACACAGACAGTTCTTCGGGATTGGAACATAGCTCACATTGTGAGTTGCTTCTTTGTTTCAGAGTACGCTCGAGGCTCATACGGGAGATTTTCGGCAAAGGTAACCGAATAGAAATGAACCCCAAATCAAAAATCTTTCACAAAATTTACTTCTACGCTTGTAGAATTAAAAAATTATTCTACATTTGTAGAAACAAAATGTTATTCTTATGCCATTATCCAATTCGGAAGAACAACTCATGCAGATCCTGTGGAAGCAAAAAAAGGCCTTCATGAAGGATCTTATCGAAGCCTACCCGGATCCAAAACCGGCAGCAACGACAATTGCGACCTTATTAAAACGTATGCAGGATAAACATTTTGTGGATTATGAGCAGCAAGGTAGATCACGAAAATATTTTCCATTGGTAAAGAAAAAGGACTATTTCTCGAAGCATGTTAACGGCCTCATTAAGAATTTCTTTAACGATAGTGCTACACAATTTGCCTCCTTCTTTACCGAATCTACCGACCTCAGCAAGGAAGAGTTGGAGGAACTCAAAAAAATCATCGATCAGCAAATTAAAAAGAAGTAGTCATGGAAATGTATGTATTGAAATCGGCGCTGTGCCTCGCTATCTTTTTCGCATTTTATAAGACGCTGTTGGAATCGACCAGCGTACATGTTTTCAAACGATTCTACTTGTTAGGGGCTTTATTACTTTCCGCAGGTATTCCGTTAATCACTTTCACTACCTATGTTGAGATGCCGGCTGGAACTGCAGATCTTACCTCTGCAGCGTTGTTAGAAGGCGGAATTGTTGAAGAGGCCGCATTTAATTGGTCCGTCTTACTATGGTCGGTTTATGGACTAGGCGTGCTGTATTTCGGGACACGGTTCTTCAAAAACCTCCATGATATATTCCGAAAGATCCGTTTCAATCCGAAGAAACGAACCAGGAATATTATTACTGTATTCCTTAATGAGAAGATCGTACCACATACATTCTTCCGATATATATTCCTTAACAGGAAGCGATTCGAAGACAATTCGATCCCGCGAGAAGTTATGGATCATGAGATTACCCATGCCAGGGAACTACATAGTATCGACATTATTCTGGTGGAGATTATGGCAGTGATATTCTGGTTCAATCCGATACTCCACTATATCAAACATTCCGTGAAGTTAAATCACGAATTCCTGGCAGACAACTCTGTTTTAAGAAATGGTGTAGACACCACTACCTATCAAAAAATACTTTTGGCGTATTCATCAGACGCCGGTTCACCAATATTGGCAAATGCCATTAATTATTCATTCATCAAAAAACGATTTAAAGTTATGAAGACAAACACATCGAAAAAGACAATGTGGGTGAGAACCCTATTATTGCTCCCTATTATTGCGTTGACGCTACTCAGTTTTAGCAGCAGGGAAGAAATTCCAATAGAACGTAAAGAGATTCCAATAGAAACTGAAATAAATTCAACAGAAGACTTTGTACAAACCAGTGCCACCCGGGAGGAAATGAAGGAGTACAATAAATTGGCCAGGAAATACAATAACATGTCCAAGGACAATATGTTCATCAAGAAAAAGGAGCTGAACCGCATGGAATATATCTATCAGAAGATGTCGCCGAAACAGCGAGCAGACGCGGAACCATTTCCTAATTTCCCACCTCCACCACCGCCACCCAATGTGTCTGATGCACCTGAACCTGTCAAAGTGATCAAAGGAGTTAGCGACACGGATGATAATATTCCACCTCCGCCCCCACCGCCGCCGGCTCCCGATGCTCCAATCATAGATTTATCGGAAGTGATCTCACAAGGTGCAACCTTTTACTTGAACGATAAAAAGATATCAACTGCCAGAGCAAAGGAAATTGTAAAGGATAGTGATGCAATCAAAACAGTAAGGGTTATGGAAGGAAAAAATGGAAAGCCTGAAGTACGCATTTGGAATAAATAATCCGAATCAAATAAATCCGGCCCTCATTTTTGAGGGCTTTTTTTGTAACAATTGCACAAAAACCACGTTCTAATAGTTCATCAATCAAAACGTAAGTTCCTATGCTACAACGATTTTTCATTTTCTGCTCCGGCGCAGACACCGATATATTAGAACAATGTTCCCCGGGAGAACGCACCAAATATGCCGGAATCGGTGCAACTGTATTCTTCACAGCAGTTATGGCTACCATTGCTTCCGCCTATGCGTTGTATACCGTATTTGATAACTATTACACGGCTGTATTCTTTGGTTTAATTTGGGGTCTGTTAATTTTTAATCTAGACCGTTTTATCGTCTCAACTCTAAAGAAACGTGATAGTTTCTTCGATGAATTGATCCAGGCCTCTCCACGAATCTTTCTTGCGATCATTATCGCGATCGTGATCGCAAAACCCCTGGAACTGAAAATATTTGAGAAAGAGATCAACCAGGTGTTACTGGAAGAAAAAAATACGATGACCCTCGAAAATAAGGATCAACTCGCCCTTCAGTATCAACCGTCTATCGAGGCATTAAATTCTGAAATTGATGCTTTGAAACAAGAGGTTATCGATAAGGAAACAGCTGTCAATCAATACTACGAAACCTATATCTCGGAAGCCGAAGGTCGTGAAGGAACCTTGTTGGTAGGAAAAGGACCCGTATACAAGGAAAAACGGGAAAAACACGATACCGAACTCTCGGCACTGCAGGAACTCAGAACGGCTAATGCCGCCAAAATAGCGGCTGCTGAAACACAAGTCGCCGAACTCTCGCAGCAGTACCAGTTAAAAGTATCAGAAACACAGCCCGTGATCGATGGCTTCGACGGACTTATGGCACGAGTAAATGCCCTGAATAAGCTTCCCATCATTCCATCGCTATTTATATTCCTGTTGTTCCTCGCTATTGAGACATCACCAATACTCGCAAAATTGTTGTCTCCAAAAGGAGCTTACGATCTAAAACTTGCCGAGCAGGAAGGCGCTGTAGCGAGCTGGGTGGCCCAGCAAAAGTCACAACGTGATGTACTGGTGACTACAGACAGGGATGTGAACAACCGCGTCTACGCGGATATCGCTGAAGAGCAGGAAATCTACGATTACAAGCGTAAGATCGCCAGGGAACTCATGCAAATGCAGGCAGACGCTTTTTATAAAAAACAAAAAAGCGTACTTTAGATTACTCCGAAACTAAACAGCGGTAGATCATAAAGTGACCTGTAATTTTGTTGAATCCGAAATTCCTTTCTATCATTTTACAGATGATGCGCTATCATGCAAAATAGTTCCTGCATTCGGAGGGAGCATCCAGGAATTAGTTGTTAAGGAAAAGGCTATTATTAAAGGCGTTTCTATTGATAAGGAAGGATTTGAAAAATACAAAGAATTCTGCAACTCCGCCATACTGTTCCCATTTCCCAACCGAGTTGCGCAAGGATCATATACCTTTGGTGATAAGCATTTTCATCTCGACAGGAATGATTCGAAGTATGGTAACGCCATTCACGGATTCGCTTTTACGCAATGTCCTGAGGTGATCTCTCAAAGTGATACTTCGCTTGTCCTTAGATTTACCCACACCGAAAGTCCCGGCTACACGTTTCCCTACATTCTTGAATTAGAATATAGCATCAGCCCAAATGGGCTAAAACTTCAATTCAAAGTATCGAACACAGGTAAAGATCTAATGCCTTTCGGACTTGGATGGCACCCTTACTTTGTAACTGATGACCAGGAGAAATTCAGCCTGCATTTCGAAGCGGATAAAAAGTACCTGACGAATGCAAATATGATCCCGGATCATTCGAACCCGGTAAATGATTCCAAATTCAATCCGTCAAATATGGAAGTGGACAATGCTTATCGCCTAACGAATTCACAAATTCTGCTTAGAAGTCACGATCGCGAGTTGAAATTAATAGTGCCTGAGCAAAGTTATCTTCAACTTTATAACCCAATAGACAAACGATCCTTTGCCGTAGAACCTATGTCTTGCGTTCCTGACGCATTCAATAATAAGATCGGACTTAAAACGCTAAGCCCCGGAAGCGTGTTTAAATGGAATATTCAATTGGAGTTTGGCATTTCTTAGGCTGCTGCTTCCATAGGTGTGTGCATCAGCGGATCCACATACACTTCCAGAAGTCGTGCCTTTGGACCGTAGAATATCGCCTGTGAGCTATTGGCGGGCAATAAAACAGTCTCTCCTGTCCTTATTATTTCTGTGTGATTATCGACGGTGATAGATATACGTCCCTCTACACACATGTAGATCACAAATGAATTTACCTCTGAAAGGTCCCTTATGTATTTAGAGCGTACGTCAACCAAATTGGTAGTGAAGAATTCGTTAGACACGGTTTTCACCACGGAATTAGGGGATGCATTGTACGAAACGCTTTTTGTATCATCACAGTTCTTTATCGCCTCCTGTGCAAGATCAATATGAAGTTGTCTTTGTTTTCCTTCAGAATCCTTTCGGTTCCAATCGAAAATTCGATAAGTGATATCGGATGTCTGCTGAATCTCGGCTACCATGACACCAGCACCCAGGGCGTGTACCATTCCTGCTGGAATGGAGAATGTATCTCCGTTTTTTACTTTTTCTCTTTTAAATACTGTCTCAATTGCAGGTGTGTCTAATTCTTTAGCAGGTAAATCGGTTTGTTGATCCTTTAATCCCATTATTACCGAAGCATCCTCTTCGTGATCCATCACATACCACATTTCCGTTTTACCGTATCCTCCATGTCTTTCTCTGGCCATTTCATCGTCGGGATGAACCTGGATCGATAAATCCGAAGCTGCATCAAGAAATTTTATTAGCAAGGGAAAATCCTTTCCAAATCGAGAATAATTCTCTTCTCCTAGAAACTCGGAAGTAAATGTTGATTGCAGCTCGTTCAGCGTCATTCCACTGTAATAGCCGTTTACAACCGTGGAAATATTTCCATCCACGCCGGATATCTCCCAACTTTCACCTATCGGGCGATTGGAATTGCCCTTTTTGAATTCAGAGACAATTTTTGTACCACCCCATATCTTTTCTTTAAGTATGGGATTGAATTTAATTGGATATGTTTTCATAATTGTTGATTTAACTAGTTTATTATGCTGCGATTGTCATTGGTGCTGTTTCGAAGATCTCCATATTCGAGATCAATTCGGGAGCCGGTTGAACAAGTCGTTGTTTTGGCAACAAATTATAAGTTGTCCAGATATGGAGTAATCTTGCTGGAATCTCTAAGGAATCTTTCAGTCCCAGTTTTGAATCGTCAACGTGCACCCATCTCATGAGCGGTTGTTCTATAATATGGTTCATAACATTCTTCTTGCCGAGGTATTTTTTCAAACGTAGGAATATCTCCACATCGAACAACCACCGGCTAACAAATGCATCCCCATATACAACAGGTACAATGCTTCTTGAAAATACTTTTGCACCACATTGAGTGTCTCTAATAGGCAGACCCAGGATGAAAAGAATGAAGGTCTTTATGGTCTTGGATAAAAGATTTCTAACGAAATCTCGCTTTATACCATCCCCCCCAGAATTGCGTGAGCCAAATACCACTGACATGTTCTCATTGGATTTCAAGGTGTTTACCAAATCCTTGAAATCCCTGAAATCCGTTGACAAATCTGCATCGATAAAACCAATATTGGCAATATCCTTTTTATTGTACAAATAACGAACGCCGGCGCGGACAGCAGAAGCTTTTCCAACATTTTTCTTAACGTCCACGATGCTGATCCCATAAGGAGCGGCCATTTTCATATTCTGAAGTACTCCCAAAGTGTTATCTTTACTGCCGTCATTGACAAAGCAGAGGTGATAGTCCTGGTTCTCATTAATAAAATCAATGAAGGCTCTACTATTAAGTCGCTTTTCTTCATTGTAGCAAGGAATTATAATTCCAGTTTTCATAAGTTTTGGATTAAGATTTATTTCAATAATTACAGTGCAAACATATCTCGAACATGCAGGTATTCTGTCGAGTTTTCGACGGGTGAAAGATTAGTATAGACGAATGCCGTTTATCGACAGACGTACCATTGAACGAATCCCCTATCTTTGGAATCGTTAAACCTTAATGCTTTTATTATCACTTTAATGGAGAATCGATCCAATAAATACTTGATAGTTGCCTTAGTTTTCGGGATAGCGTTTCATGGGACTTCGATGTTCTTCACTTTGGAATCCACTTATGATGCACTTATCCATGTATTTTTTGGTAATCACTACGCAACAAGCTGGTTCGAACCATGGAACGAAAGTTGGTATACTGGTTTCACGGTGATGGGTTATCCTCCTTTGGTGCATCAGGCTATCGCATTACTTTCGGGTCTGGGAGGATTAAAATTCGGAATGTTTGTGATAGCCATCACAGGGGTGATTCTGTTTATTACAGGTGTCTATCGATTTACTCTTTTACTCACTTCGAACAGGACTATTGGGGGTTATGCAGCCATATTGGCTGTATTTTCATCTTCATTTGTAGAGACCCTTCATTTATTCGGACAATTACCAAGCATCATTGGCATTTCCATATTACTGCATGCCTTACCGGAAATCTATTTATGGCTTAAAACAGGTAAATACTGGTACCTGGTCACTTCGTTTTCGTTGCTGTCCATTACGGTTACCTCCCATCATGTCACACCCATATTTGGTATGGTATTCTTTATTTTTCCACTAATTGGGATGGTACTTATGGATGCGTCCCGGGAAAGGGTTTCGGGATGGGAACAAATTACATTAAAGGTTTTTGTGAAATCATTCTATACCCATCTGAAAAGGATTCTGGTATTCGGGTTGGGTTCATTAGTGCTTATTATTATCTGTATACTCCCCTATTGGATCAACACAAAGGACAATCCGATTACCCAGGTTCCAATACCACATGGTTCGAGGGATAATTTTATAGAGGTAAGTTCATCCGGGCTGGTATTCTTTTTAATTCCATGGGGTGTATTACTTATTCTATTACCTTACCTGTTCTATCGTTATTACAGCAAACGTTATCTGTTCTTCGGACTTTCATTTTCGCTCTTAACTCTCTTGGGTACAGGGGGAACCACTCCCCTTCCACTGAAGATTCTGGGTGAAAACGCCTTCAATATCTTAACGCTGGATCGATTCACGTTATGGGCCTCAATTATGGCACTGCCGATGTTCGGGGAATTTACCTATCGTTTTGTTGAAGGAGATCTCAAACGATATATGCAAAATAAATGGGGAGCAGTTTATCACCGTTTGAGCGGTGGAATTCTGTTAACTGTTTTTTTATTTATGACGGTCTTTTCGATGAGTTTGGGATATTTCAGACCATCTCAACCCAAAAAGATCGATACGCTGCCACTGGTCAACTTTCTGAATCAGGACCAGCATGATAAGTGGCGGTACTTGCCTTTGGGCTTTGGTGATCAAATGGCCTGGCTTTCCACACAAACCAAGGCTTCTACCATAGACGGTAATTATCATTCTGCTCGGCGATTGCCAGAGCTGACCTCAAGGGCTGTCGAACGACTGGAGAATTCAAAATTCAGAGGAGTTGAAGGCCTCGGGTCGTTGCAACAATTTCTAACGATCCCCGAAAAATATCATCTCAAGTACGTTTTCTCGAACGATAAATTCTATGATCCCATCTTATATTTTACCGGATGGCACAGACTTCAGCGACTTGAAAATGGTATCATGGTTTGGGAAAGGGAAGGTGTTTCTCCAATGCCCTCTAAAATTTCAAAGAAAGAGGTGCCGCTTTATCAGAAATTGATGTGGGGGATAATTCCAATATTAACTGTAATTATTGCATTTTTTCTAAACATAAATCAGTTATGGAAAAGGTCCTTCAAAATTGGTAATCATGAGCAACCAGTTTATATGGCCTTCAAAAAAGAATTCTTTAAATACAATAGCCAGCTTATGGCCGTAAGCCGAATATGGGCTGTGACTATTTCAGTTCTTGTTTTGTTTGGGGTTTATTCATTTTATATGAAAAATGCAACTCAGATATCCCCGGAAAATACGGTTATTGCCTATTACGACGCATTGGACTTTAAAGAATTTGAAAAATCGTATGGTTTGATTAATCCTAAGAGTGAAAAAACACTAGATCAATACATGTTGGAAATTTCCGTCACCGACGGGCTTCTTAGCTCATATGCGAAATTAGATGCAATTGAAGTGAAAATGTTATCGGAAACCGATTCCACAGCGACCGCAGAAGCCAAAATGAAATGGATAACTCCATTGGAGACCTATAACAAATCTGTGAAGCACCAATTGAGGAAAATCAAAGGTAATTGGTTCCTGGAACCTTCGGATATAGATGTTGATATCCCGCCGGATCAATTATTTATTCGAAAAAAAGCAAACTATTTTAAACATGGGCGAAGACGGATTTCTTCAGAACAAACCTATCATGAAGATGTTTTAAAACAGCCGGCTATTGAAGTCCTGTCGGCCAGTCTTGTTTATGCGAACAATTCCTATCATATTGTGGGTGAAATACAGAATATCGATAATATTCCGGCTGATGTTTCTATGAGAGGAACATTGTATTCGAAAGACAACAGGGAATTAACCACCTATAATGCTAAAGATATATTGAAACATAAATTATTGCCAAAAGAAACATCCGTTTTTCGAATTGATTTTGAAGATGCGATATGGAGTGAAGAAACCAAGTCACTGCCGGCTACTTTTAATCCAAAACAGTTCACCCCTGTTACTATAAAAGACGATATCAGTTCTTTCAATCTACAAGTAGAGGCGAATATCGCAACAACCGATTTGCACAATGACCTGGCAATAGCAGATTTAATTCTTAATGAAGGCAAAGCTGAAGGTATAATCTACAATTCGGGTATTGAAAATGCGACCATACCACAGCTATTAGTATCCTTCAGAGATAGGAATCGCAAATTGATATGGGTAGAAAAAAAGTATCTGGAAGAAAGTGTGCGAGCCCAGAGAAAATATAGGTTCGAATATATAATTCCGAAGATTTCATCTATTGATTTACTGAGTTCTTCACTCCAATACGTCTTTGTTAATGGTCTGCCTAATAATGAGATCAGTAAAAAGTTGATACCTGAACGGAAAGAGACACAGTATTACCTTGAACTACAAGAGGCAATATCACCCTTCAGATTTATCGATTTTAATTTGAACTATTACGTTGGAAATCCAAGATAAATGATACTGAGTCGAAAACATATTATTTTATTTAGCGTGTTATTATTGCTTCAGCTGTTATTCTCATCCATGATATTTCAGAAGTTACCGCCTTCGGATAGCCTTATTATGATAACTCGCGGAGAACTATTGATTAAGAATGATCAATTCATAGCAGGGGATCCTATTTCCATCGATTATCGTATAACTCTGGCAGACACAATAGGTAAAAATGAATCGACTTATACTGTACACTTGTTGGTGATTTCGGCATATGGAAGCAGTCTTCTTCAGGGACAAATCACTGAAACCGGAATGAATTTTGTGATTCCCGAAGAGATTGCGCGAAAATCTGGAGACCTGGATTTGCGTTTAATTCATAATAAACGATTACTGGATTCTAAAACTATTACTATTACTTCGAAAACAAATTCCGGAGTGATAATGGAAAATTATCTCGGTCCGCCAAGTATGACTGCAGGCGCTAAAGACTTTTCCATGATGGTGGTAATGCCGACGGACGAATTCGATAATCTGCTTCCTGACAGCACTTTGGTTTCGATGCGGGAGCAAATAGATGAAACCATCATTTCAACGGATCTGTATGTAGTAAACGGCTATGCATGGAAGAATATTTACAGCACCGAAAAAGCTGAAAAAGTATTCGTTTCAGCAGAATGTTTAGGAGTAAATTCGAAGGAGATGGAGACCAAAATACGTCCTTCTTATCCTGTTGATTTCGGTATTTTTGCCATGCGCACCCATAATTATGCCGATGGGAATCAAATTGTGTCACTCAGCACTTCGTTAATAAAAGATGTCTTCGGAAATATTATTGCCGATGGCACCGTGGTCACGTTTACAATAATCACATCGGATGGTCATAAACTAAGTACATCAGGAGCTATCCTCAACGGGGTGGCTGAAGCACAGATACTCCATCCTGATCACTCTGTATCCTGGAAGATCAAAGGGGTGATTTCGGGAATTGCCGAAAGCGAGCGAATAACTATAGAATTCGAGAGTATTACGAGGTATTTAAAAGTTCATTTTTCCAAAGATGGTGGAAAATTATTCGTGGGGCCACTTACCAGTTATATGGATCAACTTGCACCCGATGGAACCGAGGTCTCTTTATATACAGGTGATCGCTTCATTACAAGAAAATCATCTCTTAACGGGGTGGTAGTTTTCGATCTTAGACAGCACGAATTTGAATTGGCAGAAAACGAAATTACGGTTAATGCGCTTGGACTTTCCAGGACATTAAAACTAAAATCAGAGTGAAAAAGAACAGATTCATATATCGCGTTTTAATATTGACTGCTTTTTTGCTTATTAATGCGTTATTGTTATTCGGAATCGGGGAAGTATATTCCTATCTCAACAGCGGAGCAGACAAAGCCGGGATCTTTCATGGAGATCTTAGAGGAGATATAAATTATCATCCGGAAATAAAATGGGACATCACAACCAATAAGGGTCTCGAGATTTCACCCACGGTTGTAAAAGATATCGTCGACGACTATAAACTAGCATGGTTTATTCGAAATAATGCACTGTATTCCCTGGAAGATACAGGAATTGCCGACCTCTATACAGCTAATGCCAGAGAGGAATTATACAATTTAATAGAGCTAAACAAAAAAACAGGAGTCTCTATTGAATCAACCACCTTATCGCATAATCTGCAAATAGATTTTTTCAGCGCTGATGGTAAGATTATTTCCTTTATCGATAAGGATGTAACGGGCTTCAGCAGGGTAACTAAACATGACGAGTTTGTCTATGAGGCAAATAATACGGCCAGTTACAAAGTTATAATGCTGCTTGAAGATGGGTTTTGGCGTATTCGCCATTTGGTGCGTACTTCTTCTGAAGAAACTGAAACAATGATCCGGGAAACAATTCCTTTAATTGAGCCAATAGCTGGAATAAACTACTATCCTCAGGATTCGGCCTGGGATACTTTTGGTGAAAAATTTAATGAGGCTACAATTAAAAAGGAACTTACCCTGATAAAAGATCTGGGACTAAACACCATTCGTATCTTTGTAAATTATAAAGATTTTGGAGGAGCCGATGTAAGAGGAGGCAAACTAAACAAGCTATCCCGGCTGCTCGATCTTTCCAACGCCGAGGATATAAACGTGATAATAACGCTTTTTGATTTCTATGGCGATTATTCCATAAAGGAATGGACGGCCACCCGTGAACATGCAAAGACGATAGTGAATTCGGTGAAAGAACATCCGGCCTTATTGGGATGGGATGTGAAGAATGAACCTGATCTCGATTTCGACAATCGAAATTCCAATGTTGTAAAGTCATGGCTCACTCAGATGTTAAGATATATAAAATATATAGACCCTGAACATCCAGTCACCGTGGGATGGTCAAATCCCGAATCTGCCTTAAACCTGGTAAATGAAGTAGATTATATTTCCTTTCATTATTATGAGGATGTCAAATTGCTGGGATCGGCGATCTCCAGGATAAGATCAAATACGAGTAAACCAATGGTTCTCCAGGAGTTCGGCCTATCTACGAATTATAGTTTTTGGAGCCCGTTCGGTAATGATGAAAAGGATCAAGCTGAGTATTACGAGGCATTCTATAAAATCCAAAAGAGAGATAGCATTCACTATCTCTCATGGACATTATTTGATTTTGAAATTATACCTAAAATCATTTCGGGAAATTCTCCCTGGAGAAAAATCAAACAATCGAATTTTGGATTAGTCACCATAAGTGGGGCGAAAAAGCCAGCGTTTACAATTATTAAATCAAATCACTAGGCGGCTATCTTATTGCGGTTGATTTCTTTAATACCAATTGCATGGAATTCATCTACGTACATATCGGCGATCTTACTCATTGGAAAGGACGTGGCGGCAGCGTAATTCGCTTTCGCGATCTCCAAACGGTAAGCCTCATCTGTGACTAAATTCTTTATTGCTGCTGCAAGACTTTCATCACTGGTCGGATCAAAAAATTCACCGCGGTAGCCTTCATCTTTTACCAATCTCGACAGATCTCCCAGATTGGGCATAACTACTGCCTTACCATAACTTCCCGCCTGGTGTAGAACACCTGAACTGCCTGTTGTAGATGTATAAGGAAATACAACCATAGCGCTTTCTGAAAAGATTCTGGGAACTACTTCTTCTTCCACATAGCCCGTAAATGTCAACATAGGAACTTCGCTAAATGAGTTTTTTACTCCTTCTAAATATCCCGGTGTATTGGGGTTATCAGTGCCGGCGATTACAATTTCAAGTGGTTGTTTGATTTCCTTGCGTACTATTTCAACTGCACGAATTAAGGATTCCACTTTCTTATACGTGCCAAATTTTCCAAAGGTCATTATTTTCAATGGCCCGGATTCTGTTTCATAGGTTGGTGTATCCGGAATTTCGAATGTACCATGTGGAATAAGCACCACATTTTTAGCAAGGTATTTCCCCTCTAATTTAGAAACGTAATCATTTATGGTCACCGCAACTCTATCTGCTTTTAAAACAATTGACGTAAGAAAAGTTCCTATACGGTTGTACACGGCATTTTTCCATTTACTTTGTGTGAAACCGGCACTGTTCAGATCCACGGCCTCCATTATATTATGCAAGAGCACAATGGTTGGAATTTTCATCAATTTCGTCAGCCATGGCGAAAAAAGACCCAATGCTGCGGGGATTTTACGATCTCCAAATTTCATAAACTGAAGATTGTAAAGAATAGCATCGGGTCTCGAATTTTTTATCGCCCTGGCAATTGTGATTACATTTTTGGCACTATTGAATTTCCAGCATTTTACCACAGACACTTTACAACCGTCTATCTCGGAGTTCAATCCTGTCTCAGCTTCAGAGACATCGGTATACAATACCACTTCTGTTACCCTGTTATGATTTCTGAATTGTTTCAGAAGATGAAAAGCATACTCGTTTAAAGTTACTTTACTGGGTGGATATGAAGTTACAATTCCTAATTTCATTATTTCTTGTTTTAGTTAATTACTTGAATAGTACAAATATCTTTAATAAAGCCCCTGCTCGTGGAATCATTCGACAGACCGGCGTTTAGTGTAGATAAATGGTAGAGGAATAGCGACAAAACTATTTTGAACTTATCTGGCAAATCGACGAAAATAACCAACTTGCAGAGCCAGTAATACCCCCATTGCCGTGATTTGCATTAAAACGACCTCGAACAGATTGTTGTGAAAGAACAGAATGAGTATGATCTGAACAATACCCATAACGGCGGCAAACAAAATTGGCCGGTAGTGATCTAAGGATAGAAAGTAATACGCAAATACATTTGATATAGCAAATAACCCGGTGGCTAACGCATACCATCCCAAAAGAGGTGAAATCTCCAGAAATCCTTCTCCAAATAATATTCGAACTGCGAAATCGG
Source organism: Flavobacteriaceae bacterium (assembly GCA_013043685.1). Taxonomy (GTDB): domain Bacteria; phylum Bacteroidota; class Bacteroidia; order Flavobacteriales; family Flavobacteriaceae; genus Pukyongia. Next base: position 34,116 of record JABDNT010000081.1, read on the forward strand.
GGAATATAAAGGTGAAACTCACGATTGCAATGCACAATAGTGTGATGTAAAATAAATATTTTGATAGTATGGGTATTGTATTCAAACCCTCTTTTCGGTATTGAATAACCTTCGGAAGTAACAACATTACAAACATCCATGTGATGAAATATACCACCCTTCCTATAAGTGCTAAAGACGCATATAAACCAGCATCATAAGCTTCGAAGAAATGCTTTACCAGAAGAATGTCACTGTTATTACATATAATTAACGTTCCTTCATAACTAGCCGAGATGATCAAGAAACTCAATATCCGCTTTTGGTTTGCAGCAGAGATCTTACCCTTTACTTTTCTGAATCCGGCCATCGATTTAAATGGAAAAAGGCCTGCAATCATAGAAACGGCGATTCCAATTGCCACTCCTACCGAAGAACTGATCTGAAAAAAGAATAAAATAAAAAAGGTTACCACCAATCTTGTAATCATTTCGAATTGATAGGTGCCGGAAAGTTGTACAAAATTACTGTTCCCCTGAAATCTTCCTCTGTTCACACTCATGGCGAAATACAAGGGAATAACACAACCAAAAATTGTGAACATCTCACTCGAAACCGTGTGAAATAACTTTTGAAGATCAGAAGCAAATACCACCATTCCACATCCTAGAATTACTCCAAGAATAATTGCGTTTCGATACATCCATTTTACAAATCGAACGCTACTTTCAGAATCGAATTCCAGGGTGAACTTGGCTACCGCCAGTTGATATGTCATCGCTACAAAGGACAAGACCAAAAGTAATGTGATGAGAATAGCTGCATCGGCGAACTCGGTGGGCCCGAGGTATCGTCCCAGTATCAAATTATAAGCATAATTCCCTGCATTAACCAGTAATCCACTGAGCATAAAAATTTGCTCGGACTTCAGCTGGAAGGGTATTTTTTTAGCGAAAGATATCATAGGTAAACTATTAAGCTGCGGATAAAACCGTTTGATCTATCATGAGGAATGGGCCCAGGATTTTCCTGTTTGGTCCGGAGAAGACCTGAACCATTTTCCCGCTCTTGTTTGCCTCTTCCTTTAATCTTTCCAACATCATAGCACCGGAAAGATCGAGATCATCGAGCTTACAAAGACTTATGTTTAAGTTACCGTCGATTTGAAGTTTTGAAATAAAGAAGTTTCTCACTTCATGTGCCTGGCTACTACAGAGTCTACCCTGTAGTTCGTATACATCGTCTGTTTTCGTAATTTTTAATGCCATTTCTATTTATTTAAATATTAATTGACTCTTTTTAATAAATCCTTCGTGTACAGGTTATGAACTATAGACAATGTGTTATCTATTGTATAATTGTTGTTTTTGTAAACCACCCTTAATTTGTTCATACTGTTATTTACCACAAGTTTCATTTGAATGTTTTTTTATTTCTACTGCAAATATCCTGTAAGAGAATAGCTAAAAAGGAGAATATCGATGAGTTGAAATTTGGTGTAGACGAAAGGTAAATTATTACATATAAAGGGGCATTTTCTTCAAATTCAATTTCACAGAACACAGAAACCACAAAATCAGTTAAGTATTTGTTATCGCGCAATACCTAATTGACCTTCGCGCACATGTTAATCACTCCGATATACCAATTAGTGTCGGTGAACGGTAGCGAAGTATAGATTAAAACTGACCACTCTGATCTTACCTTGCAAATAGAAAATTCAACGTATGAAAGCAACATTTACAGCACTATTGTCCTTATGTTTTGCCATGATTTCAGCACAGGAAATGAATCCGGGATTCGATCTGTTGGAAGCAGGAAAATATCAAGATGCTGAGGAATTCTTTTTTGAGGTTATCCGGGAATATCCTGAAAACAAAACAGCCAGGCTATGCTATGGCAGAGCGATAGGATTGAATGGAAAACCTGAACTTGCCAGGGACGTCTTCGCCCGGTTGCTCGAACTATATCCTGCAGACCTTGAATTAAAACTTAATTTCGCCGAATCCCTTTTATGGAATAAAGAATTTGAAAATGCGAAGAAGTATTATGAAGTCCTTATCGTGCAGAACGAAAATAGCTTTCCAATTCTTCTGGGCTACGCAAACACTCTTTCAAATCTGAAGCAGTACAATATGGCCTTAGAGTATATCGAAAGGGCGTTGAAGATCGAGTCTTCGAATCCTAACGCACTGATCAGTAGAAAATATATTCGATTGGGATTGGCATCAAAACAGGTTGAGAATAATCAATCAGACAAGGCATTAGCGTTATTGAACCAGAACCTGGAAGAATTTCCGAACGACCAAGATACTAGACTAAGTATGATCAATCTTCACTTATTAAATAATAATCTGGACGAGGCAGAGGCGGAATACCTTACCCTCAAGGATAGTATTACTGCCCTTACAGGACTTTCCTTGATATCTCACAAACGCAGAAAAGAAAAACTCGCCTTACAATGGGCTTCCAAAGCAAATAAACTGGCCGAAATTAGCCATGATTCAACAAAAATACTAATGGCTCATGAACGTTATATACAAGCGTTGATATGGAATAAGAAATATTCGAAAGCTAAGGAAAGCGTTGAAAAACTGGAAGACTTATATCCCAGATCAACCACGGTAAAAAGTTTGAAGGCAATGCATGGAATGTACACCGGTAAGATCTCAAACAGCATCCAGGTCTATAAAGATTTATTGGCTAAAGATTCAACTTCATTCGATGGTAATTTAGGAATTGCGAATGCCTACAGGGCTCAGGGAAATTTTAAGAAGGCCCATAAATATGCTTCGAAGACGCTCCAGTTCTATCCAAATCAAAAAGATGCACTTTCATTACTAGGTATACTTGAAAAAAGTATGGCACCTGTATCTGTAAATACAGTATCTTACTCTAAGGACAATGGCAATAACGAAGCTGTTAGTATTGGCAGTTATCTAGAATTGCCAATTTCAGCTAATACAAAAGGATCTTTAGGTTACACCTATAGAACCACCGAAAATTTGGATAATGGTGCCATGGCCTATAACACGAATATCACATTTGGTGTAAAGCAGAGGATCATTAATAACACCTGGCTGGAAGGTAGTTTGGGTTTTCTAAAGGCCAATGCAGAGACGAATTCGTACTCCGATGTAAATGGCTCATTGTTCGTGAGCTCCCGTCCACTTCCAAAACAATACCTAAAAATTGGTTACGGTAGAGAATTACAAAACTTCAACGCAACCCTGATAGATGAAAAGATCTTTATGAACAATTTCATGGTTAATTACAATATGGGGACAAATTTTGGGCTGGGATGGTATACGGGTTATACCTATACTTCTCAAACCGATGACAATGTTCGAAATTTACTTTTTACCTCATTGTATTATCAATTCACTGACAGACCACTATTAAAAGGAGGGCTTAATTATCAATTTCTTGGTTTTAAAGACCAGGTCCCTGAGCTATATTTCAGTCCGTCAAAATATCAGGCCGTCGAAATATTCTTCGATCTGAGCGGAAGTAGCGGCAAATGGAATTATTCTTTGAACGGGGCTGGTGGATTTCAATTTGTTGACGAAGACAAGGCTTCATCTCTGTTTAGATTTGAGGGAAAAGCAGGTTATCAAATATCGGGGCGTTTATTAATAAATGCATATTCAAAATACAGTAATATCGCTTCAGAAACAGCCACGGGGTTTAAATTTACGGAAGTTGGACTAAGTATACGATGGCAGTTTTTAAAAGCTCCCGTGTTTCGTTCAAACTAAAGTAAATTCAAACGTTTCATCAACTCGGGCCTATTCGATCGACTTATAGGAATAACATCTTTGGCAATCAGAACACTATTATCTTCAATATCAATTATCTTCTTGATATTTATTATATACGATCTGTGTACCTTTAAGAATAAACTTTCAGGAAGTTTGTCTTCAATTTTCTTCAGTGAGGAATGTACTGTATAATTTTTATCGTCTGTCTTTATAAGGATATAATCCCCTTTTGCCTCAATGAGGTAGATCTTCTCAAAATCAATCTTAATTAATCGCCTGTCTATATTAACATAGAGCTCTTTATTTGGCAGTTCCTTTTCCGTCTCGGAAGAAACTTCGGATTTGGAAGTAACCGATGAGACAAAATTCTCAGCCTTTTGAATTGACTTAAGAAATCGGGGCAATGTAACAGGCTTTACAAGATAATCCACAATGCAATCATATTCGAAAGCATTAATTGCAAAATTCTTATCTGAAGTAGTTAGAATTATTTTTGGAGGATTTTTTACCGTGTCAATAAAATCGAATCCCGTGAAATCCGGCATGTGAATATCGAGAAAAACCAGATCCACATGATTCTTGTTAAGGAATTTTATGGCTTGAATGGCATTCGGAAATTCTTCTACAATTTCTATCGATTCAACCTGGGAACATAAATGAGCAATAATAGCCCTAGCCGCAGCTTCATCGTCAATTATGATACATTTCATTTCCGCTTTAATTATAGTTCAATAATAAATTGGGACATCTTTTCAAGTAATTCGTTAAATTTCTCATGTCCTTCCCAACGACCTTCTTTCAACTCCTCTTCATAATCTTCAGCAACCTGATAACCATCAAACATCCCCAAAATACTAATTTTATGTTTAAGTTTATGAACAATAGCTGCCGCTTGAACATGATCGCTCATAACACAATCCCTATAAACCGCTATTTCGGCTGGCAATTCAGACTTAATGATCCCAATAAGTTTTTTTCGGAATTCCATATCATTACCAGAAAGTTCTTCAATTAACGAAAGATTTGGTTCCGACATGACTTATTGTTTTTTCAAGGTAAAATAAAAAGTAGTCCCTTCGCCTTCTTTACTTTCTAGCCAAATAGAGCCCCCATTAGCTGTAACAATTTTCTTTACAATGGAAAGGCCTATTCCACTGGAATCCTTTTCATCAGTTAGGGATTGGAACATTTGAAAGATTTTATCGTGATATTCCTTTTTAATTCCCATTCCATTATCGGTTATCCTGAACAGGTACTCTTTCTCTTTATTTTCGAAATCAATTTCTATCAACCCCTTCTCTTTATTATTATAACGAACTGCATTGCTGATCAAGTTTTGGAACAGTTGCTGCATTCGAATTCCGTTGGCTTTAATTGTGGGTAGTTTAGTTTTGATTTTTATTTCAATGTGTTTCGGGATAAACAGGATGTCGCAAATGTCCTTAACCACAGTATTAAGGTTCACCTTGTCTTCTATTTCCTCGGCAGAAAAAATACTGGAGTATGAAAGGACATCGGAAATGAGTTTCTCCATTTTTTCCAGGGTATTCTCAATAAGCGTAAGATTATGTTGTGTTTCTTCGTTGAACTTGCCCAAATTATCTTCTTTAATCCAGTCTACAAGTGCATAAATACTACGCAGAGGAGATTTTAAATCATGTGAAACCACGTGAGCATATTCCTGAAGTTCATCATTACTTTTCTCGAGTTGACGGAGCAAAACTTCCTTCTGCTTCTCCAAATTCTTCATCTCAGTTATATCAAGGTGTACTCCAATCGATCCGATAACTTCACCATTGATATTAAAATTGGGCGCTCCACTTATAAGCCATGTGCGCTCCTCCCCGGATTTTGTAATCGCAGTTACTTCGTAAGAATTGGATTTACCTTTGATACGCTCATTATTAGCCTCCAGCAATATTTGTTGAGCGGATTTCTTCAACAAGATTTCCGCACCTTTTTTACCTAATAGTTCATGTTCAAGATATCCACTCATCTGCTCGAAACGCTGATTTACCATTAAGATCTCGTCGTCGTTATTTACTTCGAGCAGGCCAAGGTTCATATTTGCAATGATGTTGCTGTATTTTTCGCGCTGAGCTTCGAGACTCTTCCTGTACCTCTTGGTGAGGGTAACATCCCTGTACGCCCATAAATGTCCTTTGTATTCTTTATCCACGAAGATCGGAATATAGTCTCGTTCAAGTATCTTGCCACTGGCCATGATTAATTCGTCGCCCAGAATTATTACGCGATTTTCGAGTAATTCTTCTATACCGAGAACAAAATTTTCTGGATCTTTGAACAAGCTTTTAGTTTCTTCAGCTGCATTCGAACAATCTTGTCCAATAAGTGCTTCCGGGGGTACAGGAATGCCAAATAAATCGCAGAACTTTTTATTCGTTAAAGCGATCTTTCTGTCTTCGCTTTCGAGCAAGAGACCACTATCGAGATTACTCACTAACGTAGCGAGTCGATTCTCAGATTCAATTAATTGTTCCTGTGCTTCTTTTTCTTTAGTTATATCGCGGACGATTCCCTGCGCAGCAATCGGATTATTCTCAGCATCGTAAATAATGCTGGCGTTAATATGAACCAGTTTCTGCTTGCCCGTTTTCGTGAGTATTCGCACATTAAAATCGGTAATAGCTCCATTATCGTAAAGAATCTTAAATGCTTCGGAAACATTTTCTACTTCTTCCTTATGAACTAACTTAGAAAGGTTTATATCTATATCATTGTCCAGGGAATAGCCTAAGAGATTCTCGGCAGCGACATTCATTTTCAAAACATTCCCCAATAGATCTATCACTACATAGGCATCAACAATATTCTCAAAAACGCCCTTTAATTCTGAAGTCTTTTCCTGGACCAGACGTTCCAATTTCTTATTGGATACCTTTAATTGCCTTGTAAGGGAAAACAACTCTGCAGATTTATCCTCCAGGATCTTCTCTGCTAGCTTGCGGGCTGCTCGCTCCCTTTCAAGAGCTCGTTTTAATATAAGCTCTTGTTCCTTACTCATTTTTCGTTATACTGAAACGCACTTCTGTGCCCCTTTCATTCAGTTTTTCCATGATTATTTCTGCCGTTGTGCCGAAATTTTCAAAGGTTTTGTTCATGAGTCCCAAGCCAAAACTATACATAGCTCTGCTCGATTTATATAATAATACAATTGAATTTTCCGTCCTGTCCTCAACAGTAAAAGTAGGCAATTCAGCTTTCGGATAAATTTTTCTCACTTCCACATGTATGTGATCTTCGATAGATGATAACATTTCTATTGGATCTTTATAGCTTTCAATAAGACCCGGGTAGCTGGTTTTTAAAACCGCAAATAAATGCTCCCCGTAGACAAGGAAAAGATCATCTATCGAAATCCCGCTATTGTTGCTCAGGTTTGTTACCAATGAGAGCATTTCGGAAAAACTATAGGTTCCAACCGATGTATAAATACCTTTAGATTCAAGGTTGGATTGTGCAATGATTTGATCTACCATCCCAATTCCGAATTTAGTTTCTACCAATTCAAGAAATTCTGTAAAAATTATTCCTTTCATTTACGCTTTTATTAATTCGTTACTACTCCAATAATCGAGTGTCTTATTTATTTTGTTAACGTATTCATCGTATTTAAGTGGTTTCAGAATATATCCCGCTACCCCAATTTTATAGCATTCAAGGACGTCCTTTCGGTTACTGGAGGTCGTTAAAATAACAATGGGAATATAACGAAGAATTTCGTCACTCTTCAATATTTTTAGAAATTCCAGTCCGTTTAACCTTGGCATATTTAGGTCAAGGAATATGAGATCCGGAATATTCTCCTGGTGTGATAATAATTCAAGTGCATTTTCACCGTTCTTTGCTTCAACGAAATGATGCTCCCCGCCGATCTTCTTTATGGCCCTCATCAGTTTCATGACCTCTATCTGGTCATCTTCGATCAACATTATTTTTAAATTTTTCAATCCTGGTAAGTTTTATTTTAACTTCAAAAATGCAAGTTAAAACTGTAATTTACCGTTATATTTAGGTAAAACACTCTTTAAGTGTAGACGAATAACGCTTAAGTGTCGACCAATGGTTTTTTGAATTACCCATTTAAAATTTTATTATTCTTTACCCAAAAATAAAATAACTTGAATTTCCAGGATATAACCGCATTTAAACAATTAGCAGAGAACCACTCAATTTCACTTAAATTCCTCTTTCCGAATTTGATCTTCTCAACGATTGCAGCGCCCGATATGAGCCTGAACGGATCCTTTTTTGAGGCAGACCCCCATCACGAAGACCTGGAGAGAGCCGCTAACAGGCTAAGGAAATTTCAGGACCAGCATCCCAATGCTTTGTTGGCTAATGGTTATCTCGAACAACGGTCTTTTTACAATACTCCAGCCTTCGAAAGGGAACATGACGGCCTTAAAGAATTTAGGAATATTCACCTTGGAACCGATTTTTGGATCCCGGCTGGCACCGCAGTTCATACTCCCCTTTCCGGGATCGTTGTGATTTCTCATAACAACAACTTCCATAAAGATTATGGCCCAACCATAGTGCTTAGGCACGAACTGGATGGTTTTGTCTTTTATTCCTTATACGGACATCTAAGCCTTAGCTCATTAGAGTTAACAGAGAAAGGTAAAACCCTTGAGCAGGGAGATAAGCTGGGAACGATCGGTGATGAAAATGAAAACGGACACTGGGTTCCGCATTTGCACTTTCAGCTTATCACAGATCTTTTAGGAAATACGGATAATTTCAATGGGGTGGCGTTTCCTTCGGAAATTGAGAAGTGGAAAAAATTATGTCCCGATCCCGATCTGCTCTTTACCGAACATCTGCCTTCCGGTGCCTAGATCAGGATTCCATCATTCGTTTTACTCCTTTTGCAAAGATCTTTGCTGAAGAAGGGTTATTGCGTACCCACAATTCAGGTTCTATAATTTCAAGTTCCGAGAGAAGATGATTACCCTCTTCATCCCACACAATATCTGCCCGGCCATAAGCAGGTAAAATATCACAGGCGTTGAATACAGATTCTGCAAATGCAATTTCTTCAGGGGTAGGTTCATATGGATGGATCGTACCACCGAAGTCATCCTGCACCCTGAAGTCGCCTATTTTCGCCCTTTTCAATATGGCATGCGTAAACTCGCCGTTAAAGACCATCAGTGACGCTTCACCGTTTATTGAAATAGTTGAGAGATACTCCTGAACCAGCATGTCTCTTTCCATAACTAATTTCCTGAACAATTCTTCGTTTGCTGCTAATTCAGAAGCCATGATCTTGTACGTATGAAAAGCAGCGCCTGAAATAGCCGGTTTAATAACGACATGTTTCCAGGAATTGATATCACATACTTCCGCTAATGTCTGATATGAACCTTTGTCAACATAATGCGTTGGTACGATCACAATTCCTTTTTCAGAAAGATCCCTCAGGTAGTGTTTATCGATATTCCATTGAACAAGAGAGAATGGATTGATAAGCAAAGTCTGTGCACGTACTTTTTCGAGCCAGATCTGGAATTCATCAATTCGCTCAAAATAATCCCATACGGTTCTGAAAAGGATTGCTTTAGTCTGGGTCCAGTCGTAATCTGAATTATCCCAGTATGTCCTGGTTACGCTATATCCGAGCTCTTCCATGGCAACTTTCAGATAGCGATATTCGTCGAGAATATTCTGAATATAAGGAGTGATTTTTTCAGGTTTGTAATATCTGTAATCGGTAAGCACGGTTATATCGACCATCAATCAAAATAAATTAGTCGGAAAGTTAATGGCTTTGGCGTGAAGTGACAATCAAAATTCAACTTTTTAAGTCCTTAAGCTTAATTTCTTTATAGGCCTTCCATAGTCCTCCCTTTTCTGAAGCGATCATATGGTGTATTACACACGGATGGGCCTCATCACAATTATCAAAATCAAGTGCGCATCTCTTTAAACGATCTTTACCCTCAACTTCAATTATAATATCAAGTATGGAGTGATCGAGCTGATCTTCAGTAACGTAAAATCCGCCACCGCGACCTTTAGAGGAGGATATGTAGTCTTTTGCTGAAAGTCGTTGCAGAATTTTTGATAAAAATGGTTTGGGCAACTGTAAATCATTGGAAATATCCTTCACCAGAATTTTCTGATTTTCAGAAGAATTCACGACCAGATAGCTAATGGCCCTAACCGCATATTTTGAAGATTTCGTAAGCATAGACTAATATCAGAATAGATGGACAAATATATTAAATTATAAAAAGATAAAAATATCTTTTTATATGATAATTGTCATTTTTTAGCAGTGTTTCGGACGATACTTTTGACCTTATAATCAAATCAAACTAATATGAAGCACATAATCAAACTATTGATGATTTTTGCCGCCGCAATTTTAATAAGCTGCGGAGGCAAAGAAGATAAAAAAGAGGATAGCATCAAACTTAGCGGTAAAAAAGAGATTAAAAAAGAACCTGCAAAGTCTGAGGCATCGTCGGACGAAGTGCCGGCCTCGGAACGAATCACCCTGGACAATAAGGGTGTTGGAGAGGTTAAAGACATGCCACTTGGCGATGAGATTGACCAGGAAATGGTGGCGCGAGGAGCAGAATTATTTAAGACCAACTGTACCGCCTGCCATAAAGTAGACAAAAGATTTATTGGTCCCTCACCGAAAGGGATCTTGAATCGCAGAAGTCCGGAATGGATCATGAACATGATTCTCGATCCTCAACTGATGGTGGAACAGGATAGATGTGCAAAGGATCTCCTTATAGAATTTAACGGAGCAGCAATGGCTAATCAGAGTATCACCTTAGATGAAGCGAGAGATATACTTGAATATTTTAGAACACTATAAACAACATTATGAAAACTAATAACCTTAAATTTTTACTCATTTCTTGTATAAGTATCTTATTCTTATTGGGATGTAAAAACGAAAATAAACAAGATAACTCCACGGTAGGATCTGATACCACTTCAGAGAATAAAGAAGAAGGACAAGCCTTTATCGAAGATGATGAAGCAGTTCCTAATGTTCTTCAAATCGCAATTGGTTCACCAGATCATACCACGTTGGTAGCAGCTGTACAAGCCGCAGATCTGGAGAATGTCTTGGTAAATGCAGGACCTTTAATGGTCTTTGCTCCTACTAATGCGGCCTTCGATGCCCTTCCAGATGGTACAGTTGATAACCTTTTGAAACCCGAAAACAAAGGCGATTTAGCACTAATCCTGAAGCATCATGTAACTCCGGGTAATTACTCGAAGGATTTTTTGAAAAAATTCAAAAAACTCGGACAAGCCAGTGATCTGAATACCACAGTCGAAGTTAAGGACGGTGAGGTCTACGTGGGAGGGGCCAAAATACTGGCAAGTATTCCTGCAGGAAATGGTATCGTGCACGTTGTTGACGCAGTTATCTTACCACCTGCTAACTAATCATAATCTAAACAAATCAAAATGAAGAAATCAAATTATTTTTTTGTTACTGTACTGGCTCTATCCTTAATTATGTCTGGATGCCAACAGGGCACAAATAAGTCGAGCAACGGAGCGCTGGCTTCCAGCGCGGCTGAAAAAGTGTACGTAGCTCCTGGAGAACAGGATGAGTTTTATGCATTTTTATCCGGTGGATATAGTGGAAACCTAACGGTTTATGGACTACCCTCCGGAAGAATGTTCAAGGAAATTCCGGTATTCTCCCAATTTCCGACCTCCGGTTATGGATATTCAGAAGAAACCAAGCCGATGCTGAACACCTCTCACGGTTTTATTCCCTGGGATGACCTTCACCACCCTGATATTTCACAAACAAACGGTGAATTGGATGGTCGATGGATCTTTGTGAACGGCAACAATACTCCTCGTATAGCGAGGATCAGCCTTGCAACTTTCGAAACTGAGGAAATCATTGAAATACCAAATAGTGCAGGTAACCACAGTTCTGCTTTCATCACTGAAAACACAGAATATGTAATCGCAGGTACTCGATTTGCAGTTCCTGTTCCGCAAAGAGATATGCCAATCAACGAATATAAAGGGAATTTTAAAGGTGCCTTAAGCTTTATTAGTGTAGATCAGGAAAGCGGTCGTTTAGATCTAAAATTCCAGATTATGATGCCAGGTTTCAACTATGACCTTTCGCATCCGGGGCGCGGCGCATCTCACGGCTGGCATTTCTTCAGCACCTATAATACAGAAGAGGCCAATTCGCTGATGGAAGTCAATTCGTCACAAAACGACAAAGACTTTATCGCAGCGATTAACTGGAAAAAGTTTGAGGAATATGTGAACAATGGCGGAGGCTCAAAAATGGCGACAAATTATGCACATAATGTATATGACGATCGCACACATACAGGAACCTCAACGATGGTGAAAGAGGTTGTCACCGTCGATCCAACACAAGTTCCAGGCGCAGTGTTCTTTTTGCCAACACCAAAATCTCCTCATGGCTGTGATGTAGATCCGTCAGGGGAATACATCATTGGTGCAGGAAAGCTGTCTGCCGATCTTACGATTCACTCCTTTACAAAAATGTTGGAGGCCATTGAAAACGAAAAGTTTGATGGAGAGGCCTATGGAATTCCTATTCTAAAATACGAGGATGTAATGGCAGGGGTAGTAAAAAGTGGTGGCCTCGGTCCATTGCACACGGAATTCGACGGTAAAGGCAATGCTTATACAACATTCTTTATTTCTTCAGAGGTTGTAAAATGGGAATTGGGAACCTGGGAAGTAATTGATAGAAAACCTACATATTACTCGGTCGGGCATTTGATGATCCCCGGTGGTAACTCTCGTAAGCCTTTTGGAAAATATGTTGTAGCCATGAATAAAATCACAAAAGACCGCTACTTGCCAACCGGTCCTGAAATGGAGCACTCGGCTCAGATATATGATATCTCTGGTGAGAAAATGCAATTGCTCTATGATTTCCCAACACATGGGGAACCTCACTATGCAGCGGGTTGCCCTGCTGAACTGTTGGCTTCCAAATCACAAAAGATCTATAGACTGGATGAGAACGAGCACCCTTATGCTGTAGCCAATCCATCTGAAGCAAGGGTAGAACGCGATGGAAACGAAGTACATATTTACATGAGTACGATACGTAGTCACTTTACCCCAGACAATATCGAAGGTGTAAAGGTAGGTGACAAAGTGTACTTCCATATTACGAATCATGAGCAAGATTTTGATGTACCTCACGGATTTTCAATTATTGGTCAAAATACTTCAGAACTGTTGATTATGCCAGGGCAAACCAAATCCTCGCTCTGGGAGCCTAAACAGGTTGGCGTGTGGCCATTCTATTGTACCGATTTCTGCTCCGCTCTGCACCAGGAAATGCAAGGATATGTGAGAGTTTCTCCTGCATCTTCTAATATTGAATTATCCTGGTCGCTCGGTGAAGATTAGTTTGATTTTGAATTGGAAATACTTATTGATTAGTGATTAATAATATTTCCTGAAGGCGGAAGTGAATCGACTTCCGCCTTCTCACTAAAAAATTGCTGTCACGGAGCTTTAATATGCTCATATCCATAATTAAATTTCAATGAAAAAAGCTAGTATTATTATGATGGTTGGTCCCCTGTTCTTGATGGGGTTGTATGTATTTCCATTATGGACCATTATGCTCGGAGCCCCCCAGTATCCAGATCCACTGGGCATGAACATTCATATCGATGGCATACAGGGAGTCAATGAGTTCGATATCCAGAATATCGACGGGCTAAATCACTACATAGGAATGAAGACTCTACCCAAACCTGAAGAAATGTGGGAGTTTAGTACGTTCCCTTTAGTTATAGGGATCATGATTGGGCTAGGGGTATTGATTGGGCTACTGGGGTTCTTTAAAAAAGTAAATTATAAATGGTTTATTGGTTGGTTCATCTTTATGTCAATACTTGGAGTTTTGGGGATGTATGATTTCAATGCCTGGATGGTAGACTACGGCACAAATTTAGATCCAAACGCCATAATGAAACTTGCAAATCCGGACGGAACACCTATGACTTACAAACCACCATTATTCGGGCATACTAAAATGCTGAATTTCGATGTTACCTCTTTACCTGCTACAGGGGCATGGTTGATGTTCACTGGAATGTTACTAACCATAGTTGCCTCCGTGGTTGGATGGAGAAATCGAAAGGCACCACATGTCAAAAACCCCGTGAAATCGCAACATCATGAATAAGTTCTTACTTATCCCATTAGTCGCTACGCTCCTGTGTTGCGCGATCGGACCTTCGAAAATTGCATACGGAGAACAAGCCTGCCATTTCTGCCGGATGACCATCGTTGATAAACAGCATGCTGCACAATTGATAACCGACAAGGGCAAAGTATTCAATTTCGATGCTTCAGAATGTATGATCAACTATATCACCGGAATTGATCGAGAGAACATTGGCTTGTTGTTAGTTACAGACTATAATAACCCGGAGTCCCTCATCGAAGTTGAAACAGCGACTTTTATAATTTCTGAAGATATGCCCAGCCCAATGGGTGCTAATCTTTCCGCTATTGGCACACTGGCCGAAGCCCAGCAGTTGATTCAGGATAAACAAGGCAAACTTTACAACTGGAATGAATTACTACAATATTTTAAAAATCTCTGATATGTTCAGCATTGAAAAACAAATCAAAGAAACTTCCTTTGAAGGACTATCCGTTCAGAAAATATTCAAAAACGAGAACGCAGAAACACTTCTGATCACTTTGGAAAAGAACTATGAGTTTCCCGAGCATAGCTCCCCGCGGGATGCTTTTTTGGTGATGCTTGAAGGAAGTGTAATTTTTACAATTCAGAACACAGATTATGCATTAAATTGCTCAGATTCTTTTACCTTTCCTGCTGAAGAACCACATAAAGTTTACGCTAAAGAAAATTCGAAATTTTTAATCATCAGATAACCGATCCAACATCACATTGAAGTTTTTTCGATACATAACAATAATAATAGTGTTGTTGGCGGGTAAATCTGTGCCTGCAAAAACCATTGAAGTATGCAAAAAATGCACTTACAGTGAAATCGGCAAGGCAGTAGAGGCGGCTAATGATTACGATACCGTTTTGGTGAGAAAAGGAACCTATAAGGAAGTCAATATATTAATAGACAAACCCCTTGTACTAAAAGGAGAAAACTACCCGGTTATCGATGGCGAACTTAAAGGGGAGATCATCACCATTACTTCCGATGATGTTACGGTGGACGGACTATTCATTATCAATGTTGGCACGAGTTATACTGTTGATTATGCCGCAGTACGGGTTATTAAAAGTAAGAACTTCCTTATACAGAATTTGGTCCTGGAAAAACTCTTCTTCGGAATTTACCTTGAAAAGTCTGAAAATGGCCGTGTGTACCATAACAACATAATAGGCGATGCTGAAGAGGAATACAACTCGGGCAACGGGATTCAGCTATGGTACAGTAAAAATATTGAAATAGAGCAAAATATTATCTCTCATGTTCGCGATGGTATATATCTGGAATTCGCAGACGATTGTATCATAAAGAACAATATCAGTTCCAACAACGTGCGTTACGGCCTCCATTTCATGTTTTCCAACAACGACATATATTCCAACAATACCTTCGAAAATAATGGAGCCGGTGTTGCGGTGATGTTTTCTAAAGAGATTAAGATGTACAACAATGTATTCAGGGATAATTGGGGATCGGCGGCATATGGGATGTTACTGAAGGAAATAAATGATTCGGAGATCATGGGTAATACTTTCCAGGAAAATACTGTAGGAATTAATATTGAAGGGTCCAATCGTATTACTTATTCCAATAACGACTTTATACGCAATGGTTGGGCTATTAAATCGAGAGGGGCTTGTTATGCCAACCTTTTTACTGAAAATAATTTCCTTTACAACTCCTTCGATCTTTCCTATAACAGCAAATTAAACGACAATAAGTTCGAGAAAAATTACTGGAGTAATTACGCAGGTTATGACCTCGACAAGGATGGAATAGGAGATGTTCCGTATCGTCCCGTAAAGTTATTCTCTTACGTGGTGAACAGAACTCCGGAAGCCATTATTTTACTACGAAGTCTTTTTACCGATATTATTGATTTTTCTGAAAAGGTGTCTCCGGTTTTTACGCCTGATAACCTTCTAGATATCCAACCGAAAATGAAACAAATCGTCCATGATCGAAATTAGGGGACTTTATAAGAAGTACGGCAAGAACGAGGTGCTGAAAGGTGTAGATCTCGCGATCGAGGAAAAGAAGATCGTGGCGGTATTGGGGCCCAATGGTTCTGGGAAGACCACCTTTATAAAAAGTATACTGGGCATGGTCTTGCCCAGCAAGGGGGATATTATAATGGAAGGAAAGTCCATTAAAAAAGAATGGAAATACCGCAATAACATAGATTATTTGCCTCAGATCGCCAATTTTCCGAATAACCTTACGGTGAAAGAACTCATCAATATGATCAAGGATCTTCGACAAAAAAAATCTGCAGATGACGGTGCACTGGTGGAACTCTTTAAGCTTGAGCCATTTTTGAACAAGAAGCTGGGAAATCTTTCCGGTGGGACGAAGCAAAAAGTGAATATCCTACTCACTTTTATGTTCGACAGCCCCATCATAATCCTCGATGAGCCAACATCCGGTCTCGATCCTATTTCACTGATTCGCCTGAAAGAACTAATAGATACCGAAAAAAAGAAAGGGAAGACCATTATCATTACTTCCCATATCATGAATTTTGTAGAAGAAGTAGCCGATGAAATTGTTTTTCTACTGGAAGGTAAGATCTATTTCAAAGGAAGTATTTCAGAATTAAAGGAGAAAACGAACCAACCCGATTTCGAACACGCGATCGCATCCATCTTAACGCAATCCTATGCTTAAAATACTGAAATACAGCTTTTACGATCTTATGCGAAGCCGCTGGAGCTATGTTTATTTCGTATTTTATTTAGTCCTTGGATTTGTACTGCTATTTCTTAATAACAACGTATCGAAAGCCGTGATCACCCTAATGAATGTGATCATTATCCTGGTGCCCCTTATCGGGACCATTTTTGGCGTGATGTATTACTATAATTCAAAAGAATTTACGGGGCTACTTTTGGCGCAACCCATAAAACGTTCCTTGATTTTCCTGGGACAATACCTGGGTGTAGCACTTTCTTTATCCATGAGCCTGATCATCGGGTTGGGTATTCCGTTTATTCTCTACGGAATATTCCGTTCGGATGCCATCTGGGATTTCTCCTTGCTTTTGATCACCGGAACCTTCCTCACCCTTATATTCACAGCATTGTCTTTCAATATTGCGCTCAGCAACGAGAACAGGATCAAGGGATTCGGCTACGCTATTTTACTATGGTTGTTTATGGCCGTGATCTACGACGGTATCTTCCTGATGTCCCTGATGATCTTCGAGGACTATCCTTTGGATACATTCTCACTAACTGCTACGATGTTCAATCCCATAGATCTTTCCCGGGTATTAATATTACTCAAACTGGATATTTCAGCATTGATGGGCTATACCGGGGCCTTGTTTCAGAAATTCTTTGGAACCAATTTTGGAATGTTCCTGTCTATTGGCATACTCATTCTCTGGGTTGTGATCCCCGCCTGGTTTATTGAGCGAAAAGCTAACCGTAAAGATTTTTAGTTAGTGGATTCTTCGATTTGTTGATTTGATTATGTATATATTTAAATCAAATTTGAGATTATGAAATTCGTCCTTTATGCACTACTAGCTATTATCACTTTGAATTCTTATGCGCAAACGGAAGTTGAAGATAAGGAAGCTATTCTTCAAGTTTTGAAACAACAGGAAACCGCATGGAATAATTATAATCTGGAAGGTTTTATGGAGGGATACTGGAAAAGTGATTCATTGAAATTCTTTGGATCTGGAGGTGTCACCCACGGCTGGACACAAACTCTGGAGCGATACAAGAAAGGATACCCGGATAAATCGTATTCGGGCACCTTAAATTTTAAGATCGAGCAGATTTCTCCTATAGAAAACAACAGCTATTATGTTATGGGGCGTTATTTCCTTACTCGGGAAGCAGGTGATGCAGAGGGAATTTTTATGATTATCTTCAAGAACATCGATGGCGATTGGAAGATCATTTCCGACACTTCTTGTGGGTAGTGGCCGGAAGTCAGGAGTCCGAAGTCGGAAGTCAGAGGTTGGAAGTTGTGATGTATATCGAGAACAGGTACATATAATTTGTTCAATTGTAACCTGAGGGTTGTGAATTAAAGGTTTCGAAGTTCTTCCTTTAGTTTTTTGGTAAGCCCGTCTACCACCAATTCATAAGAATGGTCGATTAGTTCGTAAATGAGATCCCGAGGCACATTACTTTCTATTTCCACCGTATTCCAAAGCACCTTACTCATGTGGTAGGCACCATATATGAGCCCGTCGTACTCTTCTCTCAATCGAACAGAACGTTCCGGATCGCATTTCAGGTTTACCTGTTTTGGTATACGCTCAAGCCCGGTTAAGGCGAACATTTTGCCCATCACTTTAAAGACCAGGGTGTGTTCATCGAATGGAAAGGACTCTGTAACTCCTTTTTTCGACAGGCAATAGTCACGAAATTCTTCAATATTCATGCTACTTGATCTTATAGGCGATTGCCGGTTCATCGTTGAAATAAATCAGCAGGTTTCGCTGCCCCAATTCAAAAGGAATCGCGAAATGCAATAGTCCGTTATCATCCGATGTTGCAACTTCAACTTTTTCGTTTCCGAAGGAATAAGAAACTGCAACCGAGGTATCCCAGCGAATCCCGAATTCTATCTGTCCCAGGCTGGTTTCAGGATCGATAATGCCCGTTAACGGCATTTCAATATCATCCTGTGTCATCTCTTCAATGATAATCAATGGCCATTTGGCATATACGTCCCTTGGGACCATGGATCCCAGGAATGTATCTTCCTGAAGTTCTGGATAATGCGTTTTAATAAATAATTCGGGAGGAGTTTTATAATAGAAATAGCTGGGCTCCCTGATAAATTTACCCTGGTATTTGCCTGCGCCCCAGGTAGGATCGAACAAATATCCCTGCCCATCGATCACCGCCACATTCCACATATGTATTTTTTCAAAGGGCCGGCCAATATCGTTAAAATGAGTTTTAATGTCTCCACGTACCAAATAGTTACTGATTCCCTGCATATTGCAGAGTTTTTCAAATAACATGGCGTATCCTTCGCAAACGGCTATGCCTTTGCTTAGTGTTCGGTTAATGGTCTGCTCCCGCACCTTTTCTTCTTTACTGTTACGCTCCCTGTAATTTTTGAAATTGTAATTGAACTTCTTGTATTCATCCGGGTCATAGGCCACATTTCTGATGATCCAGCTGTAAATACCTCGAACTTTTTCCTCATCGGTACTGAAATCCCTGCTTATCATGGCGGCGAGATCTTCAATATTTTCGAAAGTTTCAGGATATAACTCGATAGTTGCATCAACCCGCACATAATCCTGGCCAAAGACCATAGGAAAGGTTAGTAAACAAAGGATCAGGCTAAGATTCTTCATCGGTTTCTGAAAGTGATTTAGGGTCTTTCTCGTCCAATAATAAGTCAGAATAATCTAATTTCCAATTAATTGTCTCCACAAGTTTCTCGATTAGCTCGACAGTTTCCAAGGCGTGTTTCGACGCTTCTTCCAATAATCCGCTTCCTGGAACTTTCTCAACGATATGATTTTTAGCTTCTTTATTGATCTCGGTCAGATCTGAAGCCGTAAATGGATTCGCCCATCCATTCTTCTTGTCGTAATATTTAAAATCAGTTTCTACGGTCATTAGTTTTGGCTTAGGAAAATTGCTAAGCCTTACTGTCCTTGTTGGTACATCTGCATCCATTTTCAACTGACTGAGATCGAATCCCACATAAGCCTTCGCTTCTATAACAACAAGTGCCTTTTTCTTTCCTAACAATAAATTAACCCACTTGCTTTTTAAATTTTCATAGTGATAGATCTCAGAAAAATCTCCTTCGACGGTAATGAGTTTGCAAACTGTCCGAATGCGTTCCATGAGTACGATAGACTGAGCATGAGACTTTCGTTTTCTTCGGCTGGTGTTGAACCGCACAAAAACGAAATAAGCTACAATGGCCCCAACGGCTAATCCTAAAAAGAGAAGTTCCATATTTATCTGTTCTTTTTCACTTCAGCTTGAGTTAACTTTTTTAATTTAAGGAGTCCGATCATAAATACGTAATTTTATAAAGTAAAGGCCGGCTGGGTGTTGCATCGTTCACGAAGGGCGCGGTCTGCAGATTGAGCAGATATGTACCGTCACTTATGCGGTTAGAGACATAGACGAACTCTGTTATCGTTGCCTTTAAACGAGGATCTTCAGGATAATTCCAAAAAGCCTTATGTGCTTTTAACTTCCCGGCATCTTTCTCTTTATCTACCGATGGTAAATCAACAAGCAAATGTTCAACACCAATTTCACGAATGAATTTCGCAGCACTTTCTTCCAGGTAGGGCCAGTTTGTATGCGAGTATTTTCGGGATTTTTTTGAAGTAGTATTAGGCAGCGTTCTTATCACCAGGGCTTCGGAAGAGTTCCCTTTCAATATTCCCTTTAATTGCTTTCGAGAAATCACCATATCACCATTCTTAAGTTCAGGTGCAACTGATATGACCGTAGCGATATAAAAATAATTCTTCAATGACTTCTGGACAGAGTGGAATTCTTCTGTAATGTGCCCAAGACATTCGGTATGGGTACCATGGGCATGTGGGTTAAACCTGATATTATTAAAATTTATCGCAGCTCCTTTGGAAACACTACCGGTCCAGTCTTCGTTAGTCACCGGTTCTATAACCGGTTTATCAAGATACCAGGCGATAGGATTTCTTGAAGTTCCGTCCAAAGGGATGGAAATATCCAACGGTTTGGACAAATCCACGTTATAAGTAATGTTATTATGCTGAAGCGATGCGATCATCATTGATTGTAATTACGTACTTTTTTCAGGTTTTATTGTGATGTTCAGAAATCTAAATTTACTAAGAATAAGTCAGCTGCAATTCCATCACTCAGAAATTTTCCCTTTTTTGATACGCCAATAGTATCCTGATCTCTGAACAAAAGATGATTGCTCATATGGATCTCGGCCTGTTGCAAAAGATATTCTCTGTACTTAAACCCAAATAATGCTTCTACTTCAGTAACAGAAATCCCACCGGCTGTCCTAAGGCGCGTCATCACGTATTCGTTATACTTATCCTTAACTGTTAGTTTTTCCCGTTCGTAAGGCAGCTCTCCCGCCATAATACTATTTATATACTTACTGTTATTCGCAACATTCCAGCTTCGGTAGTTCCCATCGTAACTGTGAGCAGACGGACCAATACCCAGGTACGACTTACCATGCCAGTATGCCATATTGTTCCGTGAGAAGTATCCTGGTTTTCCAAAGTTGGAGAACTCATAATTCTCATATCCACTTTGTTCGGTTTTCTCCAATAATATTGTGTGATGCCTTTGTGCTGCATTATCATCAACCGGAGGAACAACACCCTTGTCAATAAATGCTTTTAGCGCAGTTTTCGGTTCTACGGTAAGCGCATAGCAGCTAAGATGAGGCACTTCCAGGTCTAATGCCTGGTCCAAATTCTCAAGCCATCGTTCTTCACTCATACCAGGTATACCATAAATGAGATCTATACTGAAATTATCAAAATGTCCCTTTGCTGCCGAAATACTTTCCAATGCCTCACGGGCATTGTGAGCCCGGTTCATAAGTTTAAGATCTTCTTCGAAAAAAGATTGAATTCCTATACTAAGTCTATTCACGGGTGATTGAGCGAGTTCCCTTACTTTTTCGACAGACAGGTCATCCGGATTTGCTTCGAGCGTGATTTCGGGATTCGCACTTATTTTAAAGTTATTTTTAAGTGTATTGAAGATTTGGTTTAACTCTTCGGAAGTGAGTAAACTGGGCGTGCCACCTCCGAAGTATATCGTCTGAATCTCATCTTCTTGATCTTCTCTCCGAAGGACCAGCTCACGGCATAATGCATCCACCATGAACTCACGTTTCTTTAGCGAAGTTGAAAAATGAAAATCGCAATAATGGCAAGCCTGTTTGCAAAACGGTATATGGATATAAATTCCGGACATTTACATCTGTTTCAGATAAATAATGCAAAAAGAAATGGCGAAGCCGATCATGCCGTATGAAATGAATCCAACCACAAAAATAAAGAGCGATTTAATAAGTACGATGATCTTTCCTTTTTGGAAGAAGGAAACCAAGGCATAGCAGAAATAAACCAGCATGGCCAGCATGGCAAGAAACTGGAAATTCGGATTTACATAGTGTATGTAAAACATATTCAGGGTGGTTAGCACTGTATAGATTCCTATAAGATAGAAGGAGATAGCGATAAATTCGGCAAGACTTCGTTTCTTATAAAAGAACAACTTAAGCAACAGGCCCATTGTAAACACAAAAACAAAAAGAAGTTTGTCTATATTCAACAGCATGAAGTTCCGAGCCTGGGTTAATAACTGACTTTGTGTGTTGTCGTCTACCTGAATGGTGGTATTTCCAAAGGGGTCGTAATTAATAACCGCCCTGGTCACGAGGTAAATAACGGTCATTAAAATGAAGAATGCCACCGGTTTGTAATATCGCTTACGCTTACCCTCGAGATATTCACGTAATAATTTACCAGGATCTTTGACGAGCAATCGGAGTGTATTGAACAAGGGAGCATTTACCGAGAACACAAAATCCCAGAAATCCTGGAAAGTCTCTTTAAAGGTAACTTTATGGACGGAAGTTCGTTGCCCGCATGCCGAACAGTACTTTCCGCGGACCGGGGTATCACAGTTGTGGCAATATGTGTTTGAATCGCTCAAAATTAATCAACCCTGTCTTCGTTTTGCTTGACAAAAGCAGACCACCCCGTGTAGCTTTTGCCCACATCAACTCTTCCGGCGTTATAGAAATGACACACTGCAGCGGCCAGTCCATCGGTGCTGTCCAGGTTTTTGGGAAGTTCCTTCAGTTCGAGTAGGCTCTGTAACATTTTAGCAACCTGTTCTTTGCTGGCATTACCATTACCTGTGATCGCCATCTTGATCTTTTTGGGAGAATACTCCGTAATGGGAACCTGGCGGGAAAGACCGGCAGCCATGGCAACACCCTGAGCACGGCCAAGCTTTAACATCGACTGAACATTCTTACCAAAGAAGGGAGCTTCAATAGCAATCTCATCGGGATGAAAGCTGTCTATAAGTTCCACGGTGCGCTCGAAAATATGTTTCAACCGAACATAGTGATCATCGTATTTAGACAGCTTAAGTTCATTTAATTGAAGGAATTGCATTTTTTTACTAACCACTTTTATTAGACCGAAACCCATAATGGTGGTTCCAGGATCAATTCCAAGAATAATTTTTTCCGAATTCACTACATTAGCCATAGATGTCTCACCTTTCCAACAAAGCTAAGCATTATGGGTTGATTGCCCTAAAAGTTTTAATACTTGCCGCGACTTTTTGGTTCATTTACAGCCGACTATCATCCCTTGAGAATACCGCCTGGGATACGTTTAGAACAGCGTTATCCGGATTAAATCTGTTCTACATTTTATTCTTTCTGCTTCTTGCAGTATTGAACTGGCTGCTGGAAATCAGAAAATGGCAAATGTTGGTAACTAAGATTGAAAAGATCAGGCTTCAAGATGCTGTTAAGCAGTGTTTATCCGCATTAAGTGCGGGACTCTGGACCCCGAATCGAATAGGTGAATACGGCATAAAACCCTTGTATTTTCCCAAGCAACAACGCAAAAAAATCATGGCTCTGAACCTATTGTCGAACCTTTCCCAAATGCTAGCAACAATCTTATTCGGCCTTCCCGGTTTATTGTATTTCTTATATCGTTACAATATCGAAGTTCCGGCCTGGAAGCCTCTTTCGCTATTGTTCCTGATCGCCGCCATGCTTATGGCGGGATATTATTTCAGAAAGAGACAATTACTTATACAAGGACTCAGCCTTGAGAACCTTGTTGGTTTCACCCGAAGGATTTCGTTGAGAATACGATGGCAAGTGATCTTACTATCGGTCACGCGGTATGTGGTGTTTGCCAGTTCGTTTTACTTTCTATTAAGGTTCTTCGGAACTGATATTGAGTTCCTGAATGCAGCTCCGCTTATTACATCCATGTACCTGATCGCATCTGTGTTGCCGTCCTTTTTCTTTTCTGAAGTTGCCATAAAAGGCGGGGTGGCCCTCTGGATCTTTTCTGTTGCGGGCTATGATGAGATCCCTGTTCTGTGTACGGCGATGGCCATGTGGATATTGAATTTTGTGTTGCCAGCCATCATTGGAGCATTCTTTGTTGGAAAATTTAAACTTGTCTCACAATGATCGTGGTGCATATATTAGCCATAGCGACCCTGATTTATTTCCTTGCCATTTTCTACCTCACTTATGGTGTTTATAAGCTAAGGCGCTTCAAACAAATGGCTGATACCACGGTTAACCAATTTAGCATTGTTATCCCTTTTCGGAATGAGGCAGATCGCATCATTCCTTTATTGATTTCACTAAATGAACTTGAATATCCAAGGGACAAATTTGAAGTCATACTGGTAGACGACGATTCTACCGATAGTTCTGTTATGGTCATTGAGGAGCATCTTCAAAACAGTACTTTGGACTGGAAAATCAAGCCTAACAAACGTAAAACCGCCTCCCCCAAAAAAGATGCTATTACCACTGCCATCACTTCTTCCCGAAACGACTGGATTGTAACTACCGATGCCGATTGTATAATTCCAAATCAATGGTTGAAAAGGATCGATTCATTTATTCAAAAGCAAGACCCGGTAATGGTCTGCGGCCCGGTATCGTTTCAGGCATCACGTTTATGGTCTTTAAGTTCGCAATACCAGATTGTGGAAGGGATCGCACTTCAGGGTGTATCGATGGGAGGTTTCGGACACGAATCACCACTGCTTTGCAATGGGGCGAACCTGGCATATAAGAAAGAAATATTTCAGCAGGCAGGTGGGTATACAGGTAATTCGGAAATAGCCAGTGGGGATGACATTTTCTTGATGGAATCCTTACGTCGAAAACATCCGGAAAGAATAAGATTTATTAAGGATCGAGCAGTCATTGTTAAAACGCCGGTCATGAAGAACTGGCGTGATATTATTCAGCAGCGTATACGCTGGGGTTCTAAAACATCAAGACAACGAAACTGGACGGCAAAAGGAATTGCTATTATAATCACGGTATCCAACTTAATCCTGGGAATTGCGCTGCTTTCTTTACCCTTTAACTGGCAGTCCAAAGATCTCATCATTCAAATAGGGTGCTCTAAAATTGTTTTGGATCTCTATTTCATGGCCCAAACACATCTTTTCCTGCGCCAAAAACTCAATTTTCTCATGATCATTGTACTCGCTGTGATTTATCCATTCATTTCCAGCTACATAGCCATCAGGAGCATTTTTGGCGGTTACACCTGGAAAGGGCGGGAATTCAGGCACTAATTCAATATTTTTTTTACCTTTAACCGAATCAAATCTAGCCCATATGAAACGCCTACTCCTTATTTTTGGCTTTGTCATAGCCAGTTGCGCATTTACATTCGGACAGCAGCAATATACTGTTGACGGTCAAACATATTCATTGAAAACCGAGGTAGAAGGAACCATACAGCTCCTGTGGAACACCATTGGCGAGGACTACCGTTATTTTATTAAGAAAGGTAATGATATTGCCGAACTCAAGAATACCCGATCCGAAAATGGTTACAGTGAAGAATATAAAGATGTTTTGAAGCTGTTTACCAATGATTCCCCGGGGGATATCGATAATACAAAATTAACCCTGGCAAGCCTCAAGAAGTATTTCAGAAGTTATAATAAACGTGTAGATCCATCCTATGATGATTCTATAGAGAATATCGAGATCAAATTGCGCTTAGGGCCCTTTGCAGGGGTATCCAATGCGATCTTCACACAAAATGAAAGCAATGCCATCTTGTTTGCAGCCGGTGCCGATCTGGAAGTTGTGGACGAAGTGAAATTGAGAAGGCATTCTGTGGTTCTCAGGTTTAAACAAACCTTCGAGAATAGCGAATTCAGTTACAATGCGTCTCAATTCTCCCTGAATTATCGCTTCAAGTTTGTGAAGACTGAAAATGTGGACGTCTTTGTGAATGGTAAGTTCGTTGCGTATACGTACTCTACGCGTGACTTTGAAGTAACCACCATGAATAATGGAATAACCACAACCAGAATTGAATCGGCTTCAGGAGGAGATATAAATGCTCCAGCTACTTTTGGCCTGGGTACCGATGTAAAACTGGGTAAAGGACAGTTGTTTTTCACTTATAATGACATCTTCGGGTTAGGAGTGGATAGTAATGGTGAATTTCCCCTGGATATTTCGGTAGGATATAAATTCGGTCTATAAAGATTCCGTTTCAACCACTATAGGTAGTGAGAATTCCGTTCTAACAGGGATACCCCGTTTATAGGCGGGTGCTATTAATTTCACAGAATCAATCCTGTCCAGCAAAGCTTGCTTCATCAAAGGATATGTGCGCATTAGGGCGCTGTCGATCTGTATTTCTCTAACTTTCAATTCAGCTGTTTCAGATACATCAATTCTTAACCAGATCGTATCATGTAATTCCTGATGGAGGCCAATTGCACTGTCCCATGCCGCCTGACTTAAAGAACTTATCAACTCCCGACTAAAACAATCCCGCTGTTCATTTTTATCGGAAAACTGTTCGCATGAGGCGAATACCGGATACTGATCTACATCGTTCCAGTTGATCGTCTTCAGTTCCTCTTCATAGAACGTTTCGGTAGATATCTTTTCCGTTTCAAAAAACTGACATGAGGTTGTGATAAACAACAGGAACAGTATGGAGAGAGGTATTTTCATTCGGTCTGAATACCCTCCGAAAGTACAAATTTTAAGGAAACTTGTTCGATAAAAAAAATCGAAAAATCCAGGTTTCGGCTTTTTTTACAATCTCCGTTGTCTTACTCTACTTCAAAGATAATGGGTAACGCAAATTCTACATTCACTTTCTTACCATCATGTTCGCCCGGAATCATTTTGGGGAGCAATTCCATTACCTGAATAGCCTCATCTATTTGCTCTGAATGCTGTGCTTTCGGAATGGTGTCCTGTATACTTTCCAATTTAATAAAGGGCAGTGCCAGACTTAATAAGGGAGTAAGTAACAGGTACAACCGATTCCAATTAAAAAAAGTCTCTCTTTTCAGAAACAGATCTTATATAAGAAGGAACAATAGTTGAAAAACAACGGTTTGAATTACATAATGTATCATGACTTATCTTCTTTGTTAATCTCCTTCAAAATTCCTTCCAACTCGTTTATACTGATGTCATTCTTCTTCATAAAAAATGATACCATGCTCTTAAAAGAACCCTGAAAATATCCGTCAACCAATTTATTTATCGATTGATTGCTATACTCCGATTTCTTTACTTTCGGAAAATAAATATGGCCCCGGCCTTCTTTTCTATAGGCAACAAAACCCTTACTTTCCATAATTCGGACTATCGTTGAAACCGTATTATAAGCTGGTTTTGGATCTGGGAGTTCGTCAATGATCCCGGCTACATTGGCCTCGTCAAGATCCCAGAGGATCTGCATAATATCTTCTTCTGCTCTGGTGAGTTGTTTCATATTCATACTGCTTTGGATATCAAATATAACTAATTATTTAGTTTTAACTAATTTTTTAGTTATAAAATTGTAACAGAAGCGTATTTTTAACATCTAATGAGCGTATGGATATCATTTTAATAATTATTGGCTTTCTTCTTATGTTAATCGGAATTGCAGGTAGCATACTTCCGGTTATCCCTGGCACGCCTATTAGTTGGTGCGGTCTCATCGTACTTTATCTTTCGCCATCTCTTCCGTTCGATTGGACATTCATAATTATTACCGGAATTGTGGCTATAGTTATTTATATCCTGGATTACATAATTCCCGCTGTAGGGACAAAGAAGTTTGGTGGTAGCAGGGCTGGTGCCTGGGGCACAATTATCGGATTATTTGTAGGAATCTTAGCCCCTATTCCATTTGGGATACTTATAGGGCCTTTCCTCGGGGCGCTTGTGGGTGAAATGGCCTTTAATCAAACGCATGGACAAAAAGCGGTATGGGCGGCATTTGGATCTTTTGTAGGTTTCCTGGCATCTACATTTATGAAGCTGTTTGCCACCTGTGTTTTCCTGCTGTTGTTTTGCTGGAAGGTATGGGAGTATCGAGGATTACTCTTTTAACTACAAAGAGAATTTCTTTGAAAATGCTCCCAGGAGTATGATCCATACTACACCTATGGTAATGGATAGATCGGCAAAATTAAAGATGTAGTTATTGAATTTGAACAGCTCACCTCCAACAAATGGAACCCAGTCCGGCCAGTAGGTTTCAATTATAGGAAAATAAAACATGTCCACTACATGGCCGTCGAAGAACGTGCTATACCCTCCTTCTTTGGGGAGGAACTCTGCCGTGGTGTTTCCGGTGGATTCGGAAAAAATAACGCCATAGAACAGTCCGTCGATAATATTTCCTATCGCCCCAGCTGTAATCAAAGCTAAGGATACAACAAAAGAAAACCGCTTTTCCTGAATAAGGGATTTATAGGTATAGTATAACAATCCGGAGCCCGCGAGTATTCTGAATACCCCCAGGATGATCTTTCCTGCCTTACCACCTAATTCCAGACCAAAGGCCATTCCATAATTTTCCGTGAACTTTATCTGAGCCCAATCCAGGCCTAACATCTTGAAACCACCATCCAATGGAAACGAGGTCTTCACGTAAAATTTCAACGCCTGGTCAATGATTAGAACTGCTGCGATTAGCAGACCGATATACAACATCTTCCTTCTGTGGATCATCAGCAAATTTTTAAGCTGCTGCAAATATAGAATCATTTTCATTAACTGGGAAGCACTTAACGTTGACGATTTTTGAATCTTTCCAGGCAGCCATAGCTTACCGTGGGTAAATTATAGTGAAGAGTTGATATACAGCCGAAAATTGAATCTGATCACAGCCATATGGTTTTATCGGCAATCTGGGTTTTTCTTTCTCCTTCCTGTAATTCGCCATTGATTTTCCCCATGAAAAAGAAGCCAAGGCATCTCTCGCCGTCTGCCAGCGGAACATGTTCCCCAAAATACTGCTTATATGCCGGAGTACTCCAGTAGGCCCCGATCTGCATAGATTGAGCCATCAACCACATATTTTGCACTGCCATTGCAGTAGACGCAATTTCCTCCCATTCCGGAACGGATTCCAAGGGATCCCTTTGCATACAAATTGCAATAATACAACCCGATTGTTTTGTCTTATCCAATATCTTCCGAAACTTGAATTCGGAATACTTCTCAGAAGTGGCTTTATATTTTTGGGCCAAAAATTCACCTAACATATGCTGAGATTCACCGTAAAACACCTTGAAGCGCCAGGGTTCTGTCCTTCTGTGTGTTGGAGCCCAATTGGCTGCTTCGAGGATTGTTTGAATTTCTTCCTTGCTGATGACTTCGGAATTATATTGAGCGGGAAATACCGCTCTGCGGGCTTTTATCACTTCTAGCATATACAGCTGACAATTAAAAGATTGATTATAAGGTTGGTAAAAATAAGTCATTTTACAAAGCAAGAATACACTTCATTTGTTAAAATAAGTTAAATACTCTCATATCTAATAGTATTACTATTATATTCGCGATCAAATTGATTAATTATGAAGCAGCTCTTAGGCAGTTTAAAGATCTCAGTGAATGATCAACTGTATCTGAAAGACCCGGAGTCCTCTCAATTGGGCAGAAAGATCATCGAGTATAGTATTTTACTAATTGATGAAATCGGGTTCGACGGTCTCACTTTTAAAAAGCTGGGGTTGTCCATCGGATCGAATGAAAGTTCCGTATACCGGTATTTCGAGAATAAGCATAAATTACTTCTTTATCTCACTTCCTGGTACTGGGGCTGGATAGAATATCAGCTGGTTTTCGAAACACATAATATTTCAGATAATTCAGAAAAACTTAAAAATGCCGTTGAAATTATATGTCGGCCAATAGTCGAGGACTCTACATATAGTCATATTAACGAGGTGCTCTTGAATAAGATTGTGATTAATGAATTCTCGAAATCCTACCTGACCAAAGAGGTAGATGCGGAGAACAAGGAAGGCTATTTTGCCATTTATAAAAGATTGGTACATCGTCTTGAAGAGATGATCAGGGAACAAGATCATTCCTACCAATATCCTACAAGCCTGGCCAGTACTATTATTGAAACTGCATTGCACCAGCAATTTCTGAAGGATCATTTTAAATCCATTACCGACTGTGATAAGAACACTTCTCCGGCCGATTTTCTTATCGATCTAATTTTTAAACTATTAAATAAGTAATCCATGCGTAAAACTATTATGTCACCCTGGCAGCGACTCATCAATATGCTGCAACTCGACAAGAAAGATATATTGCAGGTGTTCTATTATGCTGTTTTCGCCGGTATTGTGAACCTTTCACTTCCCCTTGGAATTCAGGCTATAATCAACCTTATTCAGGGTGCCCAAATAAGCACATCCTGGATCATTCTGGTGATCCTGGTTACTTTGGGAGTGGCTTTTGCGGGAGCATTACAGCTAATGCAAATACGTATTATCGAAAATATTCAGCAAAAGATCTTCACACGTTCTTCCTTCGAATTCGCGTATCGTTTTCCAAAGATCAAAATGAGTGAGCTGCGCGATTTTTACCCTCCGGAGCTTGCGAATAGATTTTTCGATACTCTCACGGTTCAGAAAGGACTCTCCAAGATTTTGGTCGATTTTCCAGCAGCCTTACTGCAGATTATATTTGGTTTACTCTTACTGTCCTTTTATCATCCGTTTTTTATTATTTACGGAATTCTGCTCTTATTACTTATTTATGTTGTATTCAAATTTACGGCCAAACGTGGTATGGAAACCAGCTTGAAAGAGTCTAAGAATAAATATAAAGTTGCCCATTGGATACAGGAAGTAGCAAGATCAATCGTGAGTTTCAAACTCTCAGGTAAGACTAACCTGGCGATGACCAAAAACGACGATCTTGTGGCAGACTACCTGGAATCTCGAGAAAGTCATTTCAGGATACTGGTGATTCAATTCATCCAGATGATAGGCTTCAAAGTCCTGGTAACAGCAGGATTGTTGCTCATCGGTGGAATCCTTGTATTGAACCAGGAGATGAACATCGGACAATTTGTGGCAGCGGAGATCATAATAATCTTGGTCATCAGTTCTGTTGAAAAACTAATATTAGGCCTGGAATCCATATATGATATTTTAACGTCACTTGAAAAGATAGGACAGGTGGTGGATAAGGATCTTGAGCCTCAGGACGGGGAAATTATCTTCGATATTTCCAAAGAATTCAATATTCAGCTTGACCATGTGAATTACCATGTAGACAATGGTCGGAAAAAGATACTGAACGACATTTCCCTGGATATCAACACTTCGTCCAGGATACTGATAGAAGGAAAGAGTGGCTCGGGAAAATCCACCCTACTGCGCCTAATTGCAGGAATTATTCAACCCACCGATGGAAATATTTACGTGAATGATATTTCTCTGGGAGCGGTTCAGTTAAATAATTATCGTGCAAGCATCGGCCAATCCTTAACAGAGGAGTCTCCTTTCGAAGGCACCTTGCTTGAGAATATTACCTTCGGAAATAAAAACATTACCCCCGAAGCTATACACTGGGCCATTGATAATGTTGGTCTTACTGATTTTGTGAAAGAACAGCCCAAAGGGCTAAATACTATTATTTACCCGGAAGGCAAGCAAATTCCGTATACGGTTACCAAAAAGATCTTGTTAGCACGAAGTATAGTAACCAAACCAAGGCTTCTTATTCTTAAGGACCCTCTGGACCAATTTGAGAAAGAAGAGGAAATCCGAATTATGAGTTTCCTTACCGACTCAAAACAGTCGTGGGGATTAATTGTAATAAGTCATAATCCGGGCTGGAAGAATCAATGCAGCCAGTCCCTCAGACTTGAAAAAGGTAGAATTATCAACTAAGTAGAAATTATGCTCAATATAACTAATAATAAGCTGAACAAAACAGTTGACATAAGCGGTTTCAGATCCGGACAGCGAGTCTTCCATAAGCGGCATTTTAAGTACTTCAACCGTTTTCTGAAGATATTCGCAGGAATTACCTTTGTTATACTATTCCTTCCCTGGACCCAGAATATCACAGGAAAGGGATATTTAACAACATTGAAGCCCAACCAGCGTCCACAGACCATACAGTCACCTATTCCTGGGAAGATCGAGAAGTGGTATGTTCAGGAAGGCGATTTTGTTTCCAAGGGGGATACCATTCTATTTATTTCTGAAGTAAAGAACGAGTACTTTGATCCGCAATTAGTGGAAAGAACCGGACAGCAAATTGTGGCCAAGGAATTGTCTGTGGGTTCGTATAAAGAAAAAGTAAAAGCACTTGATGCTCAAATTGGGGCTTTGTACCGTGAACGTACTTTAAAATTGGAGCAGGCTCGGAATAAACTTATGCAGGCTAAACTTAAAGTACAAAGTGATAGCATAGATCTGCAAGCCGCAAGTACTAATCTTAAGATAGCGGAAACACAGTTTAATCGAACTCTCACCCTTCAACAGGAAGGTTTAAAAGCCATGACCGATGTGGAGGCTAAGCGACTCAAATTGCAGGAGACTCAGGCCAAACTGATTTCTCAGGAGAACAAATTGCTTGCCAGTAAAAATGAAGTCATAAATGCAAGTGTCGAAATTGGCCGGGTAAATGCTTCCTTTTCAGAGAAAATTTCCAAGGCTAACAGTGATAAATTCACGGCCCAGTCCAACCAGTTTGACGCAGAAGGACAAGTTACCAAGCTGGAGAATTCTCGTACCAATTATCAAATAAGAAATGACCTTTATTACATAAGGGCACCGCAAAGTGGTTTTATTAATAAGGCACTTAAAGGTGGGCTTGGTGAAACGTTCAAGGAGGGGGAAAAATTGGTAGCTATCATGCCATCAGATATTGAAATGGCGGTAGAAACCTATATCGATCCCATTGATATGCCATTAATTAAAATTGGAGAACAGGTGAGAATTCAATTTGACGGGTGGCCTGCGATAGTATTCAGTGGGTGGCCCAATGTTTCCTACGGAACCTACGGAGGAAAAGTAGTCGCTATTGAAAACTATATTTCTGAGAATGGTAAATACAGGATCCTGATCGCGCCGGATAGTGCCGATCACGAATGGCCATCGGACCTAAGAGTAGGCAGTGGGGCCAATACGTTGGCCCTGTTGAATGATGTGCCAATTTGGTTCGAGTTATGGCGAAAGTTAAATGGTTTTCCACCAGACTATTATCAGCCTGAACCCGATATGAAAACAGCTCAAAAAGATAAATAATGAAAACCAGGTTTTTTATTTTTCTGCTACTTGCATTCCTTTCGGCCAATGGACAGACCTCCGATTCCCTTGTCCTGGGCTTCAGAGAGTATTTGGGTTATGTAAAGAAATTTCACCCGGTATTAAAACAAGCCAATCTAACTATCGATATGGCACAAGCTGAGGT
The DNA here is from genome assembly GCA_013043685.1 of Flavobacteriaceae bacterium. Taxonomy (GTDB): domain Bacteria; phylum Bacteroidota; class Bacteroidia; order Flavobacteriales; family Flavobacteriaceae; genus Pukyongia. The sequence continues at coordinate 67,549 of JABDNT010000081.1, forward strand.
GATGAAAGCCCGTGGAGGGTTCGATCCCAAAGTGGAGCTGGATTACAACCGGAAGAAGTTTAAAGGAACTGAGTATTATGATCTATTGAACGCTACCTTCAAGATCCCCACCTGGTACGGAATTGAACTAAAAGCGAATTTCGAAGAGAACGAGGGAAATTTCATCAATCCGGAGCGAACCGTTCCTGTTGATGGCCTATATAGCGCGGGAGTTTCATTTTCCCTGGGCCAGGGATTGTTGATGAATGAGCGGATGGCAACCCTAAAAAAAGCCAAGATTTTCAGGGATCAAACCGAAGCTGATCGTGAGATCCTGGTGAATGATATACTCTACCAGGCCTCACTTGCCTATTTTGAGTGGTTCAGGGCGTATAATGAAGTGAGAATTTTTGACGATATCCTGGATAATGCATTGCAGCGATTTGAAGGTATAAAACGCAGTTCTGAAGTTGGTGACATGGCGGCTATCGATACTGTAGAAGCTAAAATTAGCTATCAAAACAGGTCGCTTAGCCTGGAACAGGCAAGGATAAAATATTTGAAGCGCTCATTAGAGTTATCGAATTTTCTGTGGTTGAATAACAATATACCGCTGGAATTACAACCGGATGTAATCCCTTCGGATACCATAGAAGCGGAGATAGATATGACCCTGAATGTAACGGGAACTCCCCTGAGTGCTTTTACACTTGAAACTCATCCCAAATTACGGTCTTTGAATTACAAAATTGACGGGTTGGAGATTGACAGGCGCTTAAAGGGGAATAAACTTCTCCCAGTGATCGACCTGAATTACAATTTCATTTCCGAAACGCCGGAAACAGTAAATTCATTCAACACGGCAGAATATAAAGGAGGTCTGCGATTAGCGGTGCCATTGTTTCTTCGGAAGGAACGCGGAGATTACAAGCTGGCAAAACTAAAGGTAGCGGATGCAAACTTCGAGCTTTCAGCGACACAATTAACGCTCCAGAATAAGATCACCGCCTTGTATAACGAATTGGAATCATTAGAGACACAAAACCGTCTCATTTCAGAAATCGTGGTGAACTATGAGCAATTACTCACTGCCGAGGAACGAAAGTTCAGCTTTGGCGAAAGTTCTATCTTTCTTGTCAACACAAGAGAACAGAAACTTATCGAAAGCAAATTGAAGCAGGTTAGTATTCAAAATACATTTTTAAAAACAAAAGCCCGCTTATTCAATACCCTGGTGCTCCCGGCAGAAAATCTGTAACTGGTTATTTTTGAAGAATTAGAGATAATGGCCCACATTAAATCGGTAAGATCTGGGCCTGTTTAACTGTTTTTTTGTACCTTAAGTGTGTTAATATCTTCAACATCAATTAAATTGGCATTCATATGAAAAAAGCAATTATTATCCTTGGTTGTGTTATAGGCGCGATGGCGTTTATCTCAGCTGACAAAAATGATCCGGCTAATAATAACAGTTTATCCCTGGAAGGAGTTTGGGAACTGGAACATCAATTTCTTTACGAAGACAACGAGGTGAAGGACACCATAATGAATTTAAACGGCTACCGTCAGGTAAAGGTCTATACGAAAGGCAAGGTGATGTGGACGCGCTTTAATCCGGCCGATTCGAATGAATGGTTTGGTTATGGATCTTACGAAGTGAAAGACGGCATGCTCGAGGAACAGCTCGAATATGCATCCGATGCGATGATGCGAATAGTAGATACTGTTCAGGTATTTCGCTTCGAACTTGACCTGGGCAAAGAGCGATACAGTCAGATTGTACGTGATAGTAATGGGGATCTCGAATCCTCGGAAAATTATATCAGAATAGAATAATAGTATATTACCAAATAAAAAAAGGAAGGCAGATCGCCTTCCTTTTTACTTATAAATTAAATTGTCCTACATGAAGTTACCGGCATCATCGATGGTGACTCGAATAATCTTGTCTCCATTTTTCAATTTAACTCTATATTCCTTATTAGCTCCTTTCTTTAGAGAGTAGGTCACTTTAAATATATCTTTTACTACTTCATAGTTAGGATATTTGTCCTTAATAGCTAATTTAACCTCATCTGGCATCTGGATATTTTTATAACGCTCGATGGTTTTTATAATCTCCCCATCCTGGTCATACGCTGCTACCAGAACTCCATCCGGAATACGGAATGTTACGTGGTAAGTGTTGAAATCATCAAGAAATACATCACTATCGGTTACATCAAACATAGCAGCTTCCTTCTCGACACTCCATACGGGTATAGGAGCTTTGGAGTTTTCTACTGCACTTAAATACCTATAGTTCACTGACGTTACAATAATTTCGTCGAGTGGTTCAGGTTCCTGCGCAATCATTGGAGCAATAAATCCAATGAGTAATGCGATTAATACAATTTTTTTCATGATAAAAATTTTACGTTACTAACTCGTTTTGCAACTACTTAAGTTAATTATAACATAAAATATGCGCAATGACCTAGGTCATTGAAGTAAATGAAACACAGGGAGTTACCATGTTTTCTAATTTCGAGGTGTAATTATCTCTCGGAAAAGGTCCTCTCCTGAAAAAATTAATCACTTTTCAGTGAACTCTTATATTCCTCCCAGGTTTGTTGTAGATAATGCTTATTACTTAAATAGGTAAGAATTGGCATAAACTGTTGCACCGTTTGATATCCCTTTATAATAGTAATTCGCTCGAATTTCTCATTTAGAGCGACATAACTTGGATAACTCATTCTATTATTCAATAAGGCAGCCGCCAATTCATTGTGTCCACGCCTTCCACTATCGATAAACTTGAATTCATGCCCCTGGAAAGTGAATGTCTCTTTCATTTCCGCATCGAACTTTACAGCATGGAAGTTGGTATTGATAGCATCCACAACCTTCTTATTCCGGAAGGTGGTTTTATCCATACGCTTACACCATCCACACCAGTCGGTATATACATCAAAAAATACCGGTTTTGGATTTCTGGACATTTCTTCTTCAAGATCAGTAATATCGATCCAATTAATGGAGTCCTGGGCAGTAACCGTTGCAAATGGTACTGAAATGAATGCGATAAGTAAAATCAGGGCTAACTTTCTCATGCCTTAAAGATATAAATTTCAGGAAATTAATCAATTTTCAACTATGGAATGCTTCGGTCCTAGTTAATTCTCCTGCGCTCTTCCTCCGATCCGGTTTCGCGGTTTCTCGCAGACCTCAACTCCTTGTTACCAAAATTTCGACTATACGTTAATGTGAAGGTTCTATTGTTGAAATCAAAGGTGTTTCGGGTTAGAATATTTTGCTCCGGCAGATCGGTACCTCCGTTGAACTCTACAGAGTCCAGAATATCATTAATTGAGAATTTTAAGGTACCCCATTTGTCGCTGAATTTTTTCTGAAGACCTAAATTGATACCATAAACCTCGTCGTATCGGGCATTCCCGAAGAAACCGGGCCCGTTGTAGAACCCTGAAAGTTCTGCCGAAAAGCTATCGGATATCTTGAACGAATGTGTGCTATTGACTGAAAAAATACCTAATTCCTGTTCTACCGGTTCTTCTAAATAAAAAGATCGTACCTGTTGATTCACAAAGGTGAGGTTATTCTGTGTTCGCCACCAATCACTGATCTTAACCGGTATTCCGGCAATAATAGAAAATGTCCTGGTGTAGTCAAGATTAGCCGCCTCAAATATAAGCCGGCCGGTTTCCGGATCGATCCGTTCCTGAAAATTCGCTATAGACGAATCCTGGTCGGTATAACTAAAAGACAGGAAGTAATTTTTAAAATTGATATCGTATTTATAAGCATTGGAAATAGCCGGCTGGAGCGACGCATTACCCGATATAAAGGTATTGGGTTCAAAAAAGATCACAAAAGGGGCCAAATCGTTAAATGTTGGTCTTGTGATCCGCTTGGAATAGGACAAATTCATACTGAGATCTTCGGTCCATTGCCTGCTTAAGAACACACTGGGAAACCAGATTCCGTACTGGCGATCCACAACAGTACCTTCGGTATCGGTATCCAGCTTTGAATCTGTATACTCATATCTAACCCCGGCTTTAACATTGGTCTTTTCGTCTATAGTATATTCACCAGAGACATAACCGGCAAGGATACTTTCATCCAACACACTGAAGTTAGTAAGGGAAGGATCGAAAACGAACACACCATCTATTTGGTTAGCGACCGACACGTCATTTTCAAAATCGTTCTTTATCCCCTTTACTCCTAATTCAAACTTGAATTTATCGGTTGGCCTGTTACTATAATCCAGCTTTCCAACCAATGTGGTTAGAGGTGTTTCTTTGCGGCTTTCCAATAATTCAGTACGCAGGAACGTATTACTTCCATCAAAGAATCTGTTGGTATAATCAGTAGGATTATCGAATTCGTAGAACAAATAGTCCACATCCATACTAATGAATTGATTTTCCGTAAAGTCATGTTTTATATTGAAATTCCCGCCAAAATGTTTCAACTGATTTCGTTCGGTATTTGCCAGTTCCACAAAGCCAACAGGCATTCCATTTACCGCATCCATACTGTTGTTCAGGGCATCCATGGTCCATTTATTATCGAATCCTGTGAGAATGACTCCCAATATGGTTTTATCCGAAACCTGATAATCGGCACCCAATCGAACATTGTGATTTCGTTGAGTAGGTTCCCTGTCGGTCACGGAGGCATTGGAAATTAAATCACCGTCCTGGCGAAATTCACGGCTGGTTTTAATGATCTGATCCCTCTTATCCAGTAAAAAAGAATAGCTGCCGAAAAGATTGAAATCGTTCTTCCTGTAATTGAAATTGATGTTATCATTGGAAGTTGCTCCTTTGCCATAGCCCGCCGAAAGTGAATATGATCCGTTAAGGCCCAGATCACTGTTCTTTTTCATTACAATATTGATGAATCCCGCATTTCCTTCAGCGTCGAAATTAGCAGGCGGTGTAGTGATCAGTTCAATGGATTCAATATTGTCTGCACTCATTCCATCCAACAACTGAACCAATGACGAAGTTGGAACATAGCTAATTTTTCCGTTGATCATGACAACTACGCCTTCTTTGCCCACCACCGAAATGTCATTACTCTGACGGTTGATGACTACTCCTGGGGAACGTTCTAAAACCTCCAGAGCGGTTCCTCCGGAAGAAACAATGCTATTTTCCACATTGATCACAAGTCGGTCCACTTTCTGAGTGTAGAGCGGCTTCCTTGCTTGCACCACTACTTCACCAAGAGCCTCACCTTCAGTTAATATTATAACAGGTAACTCCAAATGTGATCGCAGTTCAAAATTATCGGTTCTGGAGGATTGAAATCCCAGGTATGTTCCCTGCACATAGTACGTTCCGGTAGGAATTTCATTTATTGAATAGGCTCCATCCTCGTTGGTCAAACTTCCCTTGACCAAAGTAGAGTCGCTCGCCTTCATAAGAAGCACATTTGCAAAAGGGATGCCCTGATCGTTAGTGTCTGAAATTTGACCTGAAATAGTGTGGGTGGTTTGACTGAATATAACTGAATTAACAAGACACAGCACCACAGTGAAAAAAGAGGTTTTCTTCATTGGTTAATTAGTTAGTTGCATTGCACCGAAATTACCGTTAACCTCAATACTTTCAGTTCAATAATGAAAGATATGGAATTAAGTTGGACAGCCTTTTTAAATTTTGATAAGACCCTTATCGTCATAATTTTCTCGATACAATCGTAATTTGCGCCACTAAGTTAATAATCAAATACTTAAGTTCTTTAAATGTTAATTATTTTGCTTTTTATCGAATTATTTTGCTTTTTATCGTTTTTATTAGCAATTTCGGCCTGTAATTATGCCCCAATTGCTTATGAATAGTAAAACTACGTTACTACTTATACTTATACTTTTTTTATCGCTTAATGGTTTCGCCATGAGGTGTGGCGATGCTTATCAGAATGCCACATATGCTGTGGAGCATACTGAAAAGGCCCTTGGATCGAATAACCTGGAACATCTCAAACAATATGCTTTGAGAGCCAAAGAGGCAATAGAGAAGGTATATGTAGATACCGAAACCTGTGGGTGTACAGAGGCAAATAATGCCAGTTATGACACCCTGGATCATCTGGATAAGGCGCTTAGCAAAGATAAATATGAAGTGGCGCGCTTCTATGTTAAAAGTGCCCTTTCTACAACGAAGTCAGTGCTAATATCTTTGGATTTGTGCAATGAACCCGATCCTACCTATACGTTAATGGTGGACGAAAACAACCTGGTAAGTCAGGAACAGGAGTTATTAGCTCAACAGCAACAATTAATTCAGAAGCAAAAAGCCCTGGAAGCACAATTAAAGACTCAAAAGGAGTTGCAACAACAACTTCAGCGAGAGAAAGAACGCAAGCTCACTGTGCAAAAAAAGATAAAGTTCGAAGCTGAAGGTAGTCTGCTCGAACTTGAAACTGTTATAAACAGGTTTATCCGTATCATGGAATGTGACCAATACGAGCCTATCTCCTCAGAAGCCTACACCCGAACACTGGAACAACTTGAAGTAGAATCAATTAAAGCTACCAAGACCTTTTACTCCATTAAAGCACGGGAAATGGCAGATCGTTTGATCGCCGTACTTGCTGGCTGTGATTAATGTATTTAATTGTGTAACTTTAAGTCAACAATCTGCTCTATTCGAGTAATATCCCAATTTATGGGAATGAAACACCCGGTGTTAAGCCGGGTTTTTCATTAATATACTTTTACATAATGGCTATCTGGTCCTTTAATCACCAAAATACTTTTACATTTGTACTGCAACAGGAAATAACCATTTACTCATTTCTTCCTAAGTATGAAATCCATTGCTGTTAAGATTAGTGCTACTACAATTATCTATTTCATTCTAATTGTCGCCTTTGCGCTCAGGTTATACAATTTAAACTATGCGGGGTTATGGAATGATGAATTATATACGGCTAACATGGCTAATCCGGGTAGATCTATCAGCAATGTTATTTTCAGGTTAAAGCTCGATATTCACCCGCCATTGCACAATATACTCTCCAATCTATGGAGCAGGATATTTAGTTATAACGACACCTCGTTACGTGTTTTTAATGTACTGATCGGAGTATTTGGGGCATTTTCCATCTATAAATTGGCTAAACTTTTATTCAATAGTAAAGTTGCTTTATATGCTATGCTTTTGGTTGTAGTAAACTCATTTCTTATACAGTATAGCCAGGAGGTAAGGGCATATGCTTTACTGTTTCTGCTGTCGAATTTTTCTTATTTCTTTTATGTGAAGCTTACTCGTGGCCTTCTTACCAGGAAGAACATCATTGGATATGGTCTTGTCACAACAGCACTGATATATACGCATTACTTCGGATTATTTGTAGTTGCATCGCAAGTTATCATACTTTTTCTTGTGGTAAAGTGGAAAGATATCAAAGCAAATCTGTTGCGTTACGGGTTGGCGTTCGTTATACCGGGATTGTTATTTCTGTTTTGGGCACCTACCATGTATAAGCATCTTACCAAGACCCTCGGGTCATGGCGTGTTAAACCTACTCCTGAGATATTGATAGAATATTTCCAGGGATTTTTTAATGATTATATCATATCAAGCATTGCTTTAATTTTGTTTTTCCTAACCGGTCTGTATTTTCTTTTAAAATTATTTATAAAGCTTCCCAAGGTCAAAGATTTTGTAGGGAAGCGATCCAAGGAATTATTGATCATCTTTTTATGGGCACTGATCTATTTCCTTATCCCATACTTGAAATCCACATTTTCCAGTAGTATGATGGGCTTGAAATATTTTATTGCCATGACAGGACCCATTATCATTATGTTGGCGTTTTATATCGATAGAATAAAAGGCTCACAGATTAGAAATGGGATCGTTAATGGACTCATTATATATAGTGTTCTAGTGTTATTTCTAAAAAGCAATCCATATTATCATTCAGCTACTTCCTACAGGGAAATTGCTCAAGAGGCTAAGGCAATCAATAACGATGCTCCTGTTCTTTATTTATGCAAAGACGGATTCTATTTCGACTATTACCTCCACCAGAATAATTTCATGGATCGGCGGGAAGATTTTGTTTCCTTCTTAACATTAGTTAAAAAAGATAGTCCAAAGGAATATTTTGTATTCCTGGATCTCAGGTTAACTCCGGAGAAATTCAAAAACGGGGTGCCCGTTATCCCGGGATATGAAGAAGTGTCTTCAAAGACCTTCAGAAATGCAGCGAATATTAAAACGGTTCAACTGGTACATTATAAAAAGACAGATCAATCCATATGAAAGCTATCTTTCAGTTATTACGGTTGAATCAATGGATTAAGAACCTCTTTGTGTTCCTTCCAGTATTCTTTTCGGGCAATCTTCTGAATCGGGAACTACTCGTAGATTCCTGTTTTGCATTTTTAACCTTTTGCTTCACTACGAGTATGATCTATATACTGAATGACTATAAGGATGTTGAAAAAGATCGTATGCATCCTGTCAAGAAACACAGACCACTGGCTTCAGGAAAACTCAGTAAAAGAACGGCGTTGCTGCTATTCGTTCCATTGATCATAGGTTTAGGCCTGGTTGTTTTCTATCGATTCGATTTGAACGACACCTGGCCATTGATCGTCTATTTTGTGCTTAATTTGCTCTACACCTTCGGCCTGAAGTCGATTCCTATACTAGACGTAGGCATTATCGCCGTTGGTTTTGTGTTGAGAGTTGTTCTGGGTGGGCTCGTAACCGGCATTATTGTTTCGAAATGGGCCTTTCTATTAACGTTCGCACTGGCACTTGTCCTTGCACTGGGAAAAAGAAGAGGTGAATTGCTCTCTACGGATGGTAGTTCCAGAAGATCCCTGAAAGGATATAATTTATCATTTTTAGACGCAGCTTTAACGAGCACGGTAACAATAACCATAGTGTGTTATATCATGTATTCGGTTTCTCCTGCAGTGGAGAACAGCCTGGGATTTAAACACGTTTATATAACGTCCGTCTTTGTTATCCTGGGAGTATTGAGGTATTTACAGCAAACATTCGTTTATAGTAGTACCGAATCCCCTACCCGATTACTGTATAAGGATCTATTTATTCAGGTAACAATTCTATTGTGGATTAGTACCTTTGCACTGATAATTTACTTTAAATAGTCTTTTGCAGAAAAAAAAAGAAATAAGCAACTGGGGAAACTTTCCAACCAGCATTTCAAGTGAACAATGGATCTTAAATTCAAAAGATCCAGGAATTACTTTCAATCAAACTGAAAAGATAATTCCGCGCGGCAACGGGCGATGTTATGGTGATGCCTCGCTGGGAGAAAATATCGTGAGTACGCGCTACCTTACTAATTTCCTGGAACTCGACGAGGATACCCTGGAAATGGAATGTGAGTCCGGAGTACTTTTTTCTGACCTATTAGATCTTTTAATTCCAAAAGGGTTATTTCTACCCGTTACACCGGGAACTAAATTTATAACCGTTGGGGGTGCTGTGGCTGCCGATGTCCATGGTAAAAATCATCATAAGGATGGCTGTTTTTCATCGTACGTGATTTCCTTTCAGCTACTTACCAGTGATCATAAAATTATAAATTGTTCAAAAGAAGAGAACAGTGAATTATTCTGGCAAACCATTGGCGGGATGGGATTAACCGGAATTATTCTGCGCGTAAGGTTCCGACTGCTTCAAATCGAAACCTCATACATTTCCCAGGAATCTATTAAAGCCAAAAACCTGGACGAAATCTTCGACCTCTTCGAGGATTCCAAAGACTGGAAATACACTGTAGCCTGGATAGACTGTCTTCAGAAAAAGAAAAATTTAGGCAGGTCTGTACTTTTAAGGGGGGAGCATGCATCCATCGATGACCTGGATCAAAACAAAAGAAAAAGGCCGTTGCTTGTTGAGAATAAGAAAAGCTTCTCAATTCCATTCTTTTTCCCCGCATTTACTCTGAATTGGTGGACGGTCAAGATCTTCAACTTGTTATATTTCTATAAACAGCGCAGCAAAAAGAAAAGCGCTGTCGTTTCTTATAATACCTTCTTCTATCCTTTGGATTCAATAGAAGGCTGGAATAAGATCTATGGTAAGAAAGGATTCATTCAATATCAATTTGTGGTTCCATTAGAAACCAGTAAAGAGGTATTGCGTGAAATATTAGAATTAATTGCCGTTAGTCGTCAGGCTTCATTTCTAGCGGTATTGAAGCTTTTTGGCGAGAATTCTCCGGAAGCCATTAATTCATTTCCAATGAAAGGGTATACCTTAGCACTGGATTTTAAGGTGACCCAAAAAACCCTGGAATTAGTCCCTAAAATGGATGCCATCATTCTAAAACATAAAGGTAGGATCTATCGCGCTAAGGACTGCGTATCAGATCCTCGATTAACCAATTATTTGCAGTTACCGGAATCAAATTTTGAATCACTGCAAAGCATAAGGATAAACTCGAAGATATGATAGTATTAGGGGCAAATTCGGAAATCTCAAGAGAATTCGTTGAGTTAATGATTCAAAAGGAAGGCCTGAAAAAGGTGTACTTGTTCTCTTCCAATGTGGATACCCTGGAGCCTTTCGGACAACATTTGAAGGTGAAATACGGGATTGATGCGGGCATCTATCATTATGACCTTTTAGAACTCCCCGACTTTGATTTTTCACAATTGGATTATAACCTGGTATTTTGTGCCTCGGGATATTTAGGCAGTCAGCCCGATATTGACCTTAGTCACAAAATGGATAACGACAAGATCCTGAAAATCAATTACTCCAAATTAGTATTAGCACTCAATGCGATTTCCATGGATTTGATAAAAAAGCAGACTGGAACGATCATCGCATTAAGTTCCGTAGCTGGAGAAAGGGGCCGGAAGAGCAATTTTATCTACGGGAGCGCAAAAGCAGGTTTCACAGCGTATTTAAGTGGCTTGAGGAACTATTTATTCAGCCATAAAATTCATGTTTTAACTGTGAAGCCAGGCTTCATGAATACCAAAATGACAGCTGGCCTGGATTTGCCTAAAAGGCTAACTATCTCGCCCGAGAAGGCAGCTAAATTGATATATAAAGGTTATAAAAGAAGAAAGAACACCATTTATATTGCAGCTATTTGGCGTTATATCATGTTCATAATTAGGAACATTCCTGAATTTATCTTTAAAAAGATGTCATTGTGAGCAAGTTGTTCTTATATGATTTTGACGGCACCATTTCACGTAAGGACACCTTATTTGATTTCCTGAGATTTACTATCAGAAAGGATAAACTTTATTTTGGCTACCTGGTGCTAACTCCAATATTCGTCTTAACCTTCCTCAGGCTTAGCAAAAGGTCTTTCGCCAAAGAAAGGCTGATATCCCACTTCCTTAAAGGAAAAACGAGAGCCGAATTAGCTCAAATGTCAGAGAAGTTTTTGAACAATATGCTTACAGAAAAGAAGTTTAGAACAAGTGCACTGGCTTCAATAAAAGATGATAAAAAGGAAGGGGCCGTTTATATTGTGTCCGCTTCTCTCGATATCTGGTTGAAAGATATTGCCAACCATTTAGGGGTGCATTTAATATGCACCCGGGCAAAGTTCGAGAATAATGTATTCACCGGTAAGTTTTTGGGTCCTAACTGTAATAATGAAGAGAAGCCTCGAAGAGTGCAATCAGAAATATCCTTGGAGGAGTATAATTCTATTACCTATTACGGAGATTCAAAAGGTGATCTCGCCATGAAGGAAATTGTGGATCACTTTGAATACAGAAAATTTGAATGATACGGTACTGCCTCAATTGCCTTCTGATCTTTCCTTTAGCCTTCTAAAATTGAATATATCCCTCTGAATCACATCGCGTACTGCTTAATGTTAATATTTTGACAAACAGAAGAGCAATGTTCAATCTTTTGGTAAATTTGTTCAACAAGTGTCCGTATCAATCTAGGAATTTTCGCCATTATTATGTTGCTGTCCACAAAATTTAGTGCACAGGATTTCCAGGACCAGGCATTAAACAGGATAAAACAGAAAATTGACCGATTCGAAATTCATGAAAAAAATTCTCCTTCTTGTGTTACTTTTCACAGCAACTGTATCTTTTGCCCAGGTGAAACTCCAGGGTGTTGTGAAGGACAGTATTAGTGGTAGTCCGCTCGAATTGGCCAATGTAATCGCCATTGATCAGAACACCAGCACTATGGAATCCTATGCGGTGACCAATCCTGAAGGAAGGTATGTCCTTCGTTTGGGAAGGAACGGCACCTACAAACTGCAGGTCAGTTATATAGGAATGAAAGCTGTCGAGACTATTATTAATACCAGCGAAGAAGATATTACAAGAAATTTTGAATTAAGTGCGGATAATACACTGGATGAGGTTAACATTACCTATGAAATGCCTGTCTCAGTTAGTGGTGATACGCTTACCTATAACGCCGATTCGTTCAATACAGGAACAGAGAGGAAACTAGAAGATGTGCTGGAAAATCTTCCAGGCGTGGAAATTAACGAAGAAGGCCAGATAGAAGTGGAAGGCAAGGTTGTGAATAAACTCATGGTGAACGGAAAGGACTTTTTCGATGGAGATTCAAAGCTGGCATCCAAGAATATTCCCTCCAAGGCAGTTGATAAAATTCAGGTGCTGCGTAATTATTCGGAAGTTGGTCAACTAAGCAGGGTTTCCAATAACCAGGACAATGTAGCTTTGAATATCAAACTCAAAGAGGGCAAAGAGAAATTCTGGTTCGGTAATGTGACTGCTGGTGGTGGTTTCTCTCCGGAGGATGAACTCTATTTACTTCAACCCAAATTGTTCTATTATAGTCCGAAGTTCAGCCTAAATTTCATTGGTGACCTCAATAACACTGGTGAAGTGGCACTAACCAGACGTGATATACGAGGTTTTGGTGGCGGTTTCAGGCTTCCTAGCAGGACCAGTGGCACCAATATCAACTTAGGTGATAACAGTCTTAACTTCCTAACCAACCAGGGTAATGCGCTGGAGATTGAATCGAAGCTTGCGGCCACGAATTTCAACTATTCCCCAAATCAAGCCCTTGACATCAGCGGATTCTTCATCTTTAATAGCAGTAGAATACTTTCTAAGGAGACAAGCTTTGTGCAATATACCGATTCAGACCTGGGAATTCCCGATGAAGCCACGGAACAACGAAGCAGGGAGCGATCGGATCAGGGATTACTAAAGCTAAGTGCATCCTACAGTCCCAATGTGAACAATCAATTGGACTACGATGTCCTGGGGCGTTTTTCGAACGATACCCAGGTGCAGAATTTATTTTCATCGGTAGTTGGAAATACCAGTCAGTTCGAGGAAGTTAAACCCTTCAGCATTAACCAAAATATAAACTACTATTACACCCTGAACGAAACCAATATTTTCGCCTTTGAAGCGCAACATCTGATAAAAGATGAAGATCCTTTCTACAGTGCATTACTGGAGAATGACCCAACAAATAACGATGCAATGGATCCTGATGAAAGGGATGCTTTTGACAACACCGCAGACGCCTTAGGCCTAAATACGACGCTCAATAATTATAACCTGGGGCAGAACAGGCGAATTAAATCGAACCAGGTGGACGCAAAGCTCGACTGGTATAATATTCTTAACGACAGAAGCAATATCAACTTCACCCTTGGAACTATTTTAAGCAGACAAGAATTCAACTCCGATATTTTCCAGTTTCTGGAGAATGGGGCCCGGTTTAATCCAACACCAACCATCAATGATGGCCGGGCTGGTAACGATACCGAATACAATTTCAGTGATGTCTATCTTGGAGTTCATTATAGGGTTAAAGCAGGTAAATTTACTATTACACCAGGGTTTTCGGTCCACGCTTATGCAAACAAGAATAGTCAGTTCAATGAAACCTTTGAGGACAATTTTTTTAGACTGTTACCGGACTTCGAAACCAGGATCCAACTAAAAAAGAGTGAGAGCTTAACGTTCAATTACAATATGCAGAACCAGTTCACAGATGTTACCCGCCTGGCACAGGGACTTGTATTAAATAACTTCAACAGCATACAGTTTGGTAAGCCGGAATTGCAGAATGCACTCTCTCACAATTTGAGTTTATTCTACCGAAGTTTTAACCTATTCAACTATACCAATGTCTTTGCCCGTGTAGCTTATTCTAAAAATATTGATCAGATAAGAAGTCTGACGAATTTCGAGAATGTGATCAGGACCAGTACTTTTTTTAATTCCGACTTCGCCGATGAGACTTTTACTGCCTTCGGACGGGTGCAACGTACTTTTGGCAAGATACGAGCCAGTTTGAACGCAAACTTCAATTACAGCAAGATCAACCAATTCATCCAGGGCAGGCGATCTGTGAACGAAGGATTTACTCAAAGTTATACACCTGGGGTACGGACAAATTTCAGGTACGCACCTAATGTGAGTGTAAGATACCGATATAGCATTTCGACGAACAACCAGGGAACTAATGAAACAAAGTTCATTACAAATGCCCCCTCGATTGAATTTGACGCATATATTTTAAAAGCGTTTACTTTCAGGACAAATTATACCTATAACTCATTGAGTGATGAGGACGGTGAAATCAATTCGTTTCAATCCTGGGACGCTTCCCTGTCATATCGAAAAGATCGGGATGCGAAATGGGAGTATGAAATTCAGGCGACCAACCTATTAAATATCGATTCCCAGATCCGGAACAGTGCCAATAACCTTTCCGTATTTACTTCGGAAACATTTATACAACCGCGATTTGTTACATTCAGGTTCGTATATACTTTATAACTAAAACTTTACATTTGTTTACCTAATAGATCAACATAAAATTAATACCATGAAAAAATTCATTATTCTATTTCTTTTTCTACCCTTTTTATCTTTCGCTCAAGAAGGGAGAATTGGAAAAGTATTTGAAGCAGTAAACGCCGAAATAGCGAGATCGGGAGAATTTCAGCAATTCCAAATTTTTAATCAACAAACAAGGAGCTCGAGCAATGATTACGCAGAGAGTGTAAATGACGGGGTGATTCTTGAAATGGATCAAGAGATGATCAATAATTTACGCCGTCAGAGTCCTGCCCGAATGAGTCTTACTTTACCATTTAGATCAACTGGGGAAACCGTAGCTCTGGATCTAATTCAGGTAGAGGTTTTTTCTCCTTCCTTAACTGCTGTAACCGATACCGGAATTGATTTAGCTAATACTGTCGATTTTGGTGTACATTATCGTGGAGTGATCGCTGGAAACCAGAACTCTCTGGTATCCATCAGTATCTTCGAAACACAAGTAATTGGCTTTATTTCCAATAGTGAAGGCAACTTCACCTTAGGGAGGCTTAGTGACTCGAGTAGCGATCATATCCTTTATAAGGATACCGACTTAAGACAAGCTCAATCATTTGAATGTTTTACTGAAGACGACAACGAAGGATACACAGCCGAACAACTTTCAAACCCAGGGAATCGTGACCCGGGAGATGTTATTGAGATCTACATTGAAGCGGGATCGACTGTTGCGGGTTCTTTTGGTGGTGATCTACCCAATACGGTTGCCTTTCTAACAGGTGTTTTTGCGCAGTGTTATGCACTTTATGCCAATGATGGTATCAGCGCACGTACGTCCAGCATGTTCGTCTGGACCGAATTAGATCCATATACCGGGACCAATACTACTACTAAACTAAACCAGTTCAAAGCTAATTTGCCACAAAATGGATTTGATGGCGACCTTGGGCACCTGGTCGAAGTACAGAATATAGGTGGTCAGGCTGCAGGGTTCTCTGGTCTTTGCGCGGCAAACACCGATGACAGTCTTTGTGTAAGTGGTTTCCTTGGAACGAGCTTTAACACCATTCCAACCTACTCCTTCAATGTATATCTCATAGCGCACGAAATGGGTCACCTTATGGGATCAAGACACACACACGCCTGTGTCTGGAACGGTGATAATACAGCTATCGACGGCTGTGCCGGATTTACAGAAGGCGGCTGCCCGCTGCCCGGGCTGCCTGCCGGAGGTGGAACCATAATGAGTTATTGTAATAATACCGGTGTAGGTGTTAATTTCAATGAAGGTTTCGGGCCTCAACCTACAGCCGTGATCCTTAACAATATAGATGCCGTAGGAAATTGCCTCGTGCCTATAGGTACTCTGGTCCCGCCTACAGCCGTGTGTACGAATTACACCGCCGTATTAGATACGAACGGAACTGTTACAATTGTACCGGCAGATGTTGACGGAGGAAGTTATGATGATCTTGGAATTACGAATTATACTATTGACATCGACACATTTGATTGTGACGATCTTGGTGACAATGATGTGTTGCTAACTGTTACCGATGGTGATGGCTTGTCGCATACCTGTATAGCTATTGTGAAAGTCGTAGATGAAACAGATCCTGTTGTAACTGATTGCCCGGCAGATTTCACTGAAGTTATACCGCAGGGTACGCAGTACGAACTGCTGGATTATACCGGAACAGTTACCGCCACAGATAACTGTCCATCAGTAACGATCAGCCAGGACCCTGACCCTGGAACTTTACTGGACGAAGGTGTATATACTATCACGCTTACAGGAGAAGATGAAGACGGTAATGAAGGAAGTTGTTCATTTGAGCTAACCGTTGAGTTTATCCTGGCCAATTATGATGCCTCTTTATTGTCTAGTCTCGCACTCTATCCTAATCCCGCTTTTGAGTACGTTCAATTGAGCAATCCTCAGAACCTGGAATTGGAAAGAATTGCCATATATGACATAACCGGAAGATTGATCCAGCAGGAGGATCTTACCGATATGGGAACAGAGGTTAGTATCGATGTTTCTGCGCTCGCTGCTTCAACTTATTTTGTTATAATCAGCAATGATGAGAGCCAGGTTGCGAAGCAATTAATTAAGAAATAACACCTTACAAGAGGTATACTCACTAATTCTAATCCCCGTTTGACTAATCAAATTAGTTAAACGGGGATTTTTAATTCGTGCGACTTTATCGCTGTTTAATTTTTCTTCTTTATTTCAGTAATTGAGATACCAGGATGGGCATTTCGTATCAACCCGCAATTGACGCTATCCAGAACTTTATATCCAATCATAACATCCAGGCTGTCTATCTTATACTGTTCAGGTAAATTCTCAGGTTTATAAATCGTTGAAGACACGTCCACGACCCATCCGCAACCATCCAGGGCAGGATCACCGTAATTTCGTATAACTGCATCTTCACATTTACCGCATTCGCTTTCCATTAAAAGTCCGTCCTTGCTTTTACAAGACAAAAATAGCAGAAAGGCAGAAATAACAGTAATGCTAAGGCGTTTCATGATTTTTCTATTAGTCAGAAGGCGAAAGATACTGATTAATTGGGTCTTGTTTATCACAATGGAAATCTTAAGAAATGTCCATCACGAAGATGTAGTAATGAACTTACGCTATTCGGTCGTGAAATAACATTGTATTTTATTGAAAAACAGTAACTTATGTGTTCAATCCAGAAATAACTAACTAAATCAAACAATTATGTCACACCTAAAAAAACTATCTACGTTCATAATGATGATAGCGTTGCTGCTCGTCATTTCATGTAAATCTTCAGAAGAATCCAAAGTAACATTCCCTGAGAATGACATCCCGATTGGTGAGACCTCCCAAGAGGCATTGAAGGAGTTCATGGAAGGTTTAAAATTGTACGACCAGGGTGATTTCATCAAGTCCAGGCCACATTTCAGAAAAGCGATCGAACTGGACCCGGATTTCGTAAGCGGTCATATGTACACGGCATATACCAGTAATTCAGTTAAAGATTGGTCGGAAAACAGGGATAAGTTCCTGGCGATGCGCGATAAGGCAAATGAGGCCGAAATTATTATGATGGATCTGATAGAAGCCGATCTGGATAATGATACGGCCAAGGAATTGGAATTAAGCAAAGCCCTCGTTGAAAAATACCCGAATTCGGCACGGGCTATGGACAATTTAGCCGGATATTATGTGGGCATGGATGAAGTTGAAAAAGCCAGGGAACACTGGATGAAAGCACATGAGCTCGATCAGGACTTCATTTCTGTAATATCCAGCCTGGGTGCTTCCTACCTATTTACTTCAACCAAGGATTTCAATAAAGCAGAAAAATATATGCAGATGGTGGTTGATAAACTTCCGGAAAGTTCTCAAGCCCGTATTGGCCTTGGAGACTGTTATCGTGCCCAGGGCGATCTCGGTAAAGCGCTTGCGAGCTATAAGAAAGCCGCCGAATTGGATACTGAGAATGAAGTTGCACATTCGAAAGCCGGCCATGCCAATACATTTATGGGGAACTATGAGCTGGCACGTCAAAATTTTAAAGACGCAAGGAAGGTTAGTGAATTCGGAACCGGATCTTACAATTTTGAAGCCTATACTTATTTATATGAAGGTGATTATAAAAAAGCCCTGGCATTCCTCCAGGAAGGTGCCGAGATGTTTGATAAAATGGATATCCCGGAAAGTAATAAAAATGGAGCGAAAATGGGTTGTGCAAGGGATTGTGCTATGATCGCCATGCACTATGGTGATGCGGACCACCTGAAGGAATTGGTTGCGATGATGAAACCTATGTCGAACCAATTTAGTGAAGAGGCTGATGACCCGATAACTACGCTATATCAAAAAGCTAATATGCATTATTGGGATGCCATGGCTTCCGTCACAGAAGGTGATTACGAAGCCGCAGCCGCTAAGGCAGATATGATCAAAGCTGCAATGGAAACTGTTAATGATCCTAATAAACTAAGATCTTATCACAGGGTCCATGCCTTCGTCAATTACAAAAAGGGTGATTACGATAAGGCCCTGGAACATATGGCCGAATTAAATGAGGACAACGTATATATTAAATTCTGGAAGGCCAAAGCCCACAAGATGAAGGGTAATGATGAGAAATCCATGGAGCTATTCAAGGAAATTGCGAACAATAATTTCAACAGTGTTGCCTATGCCCTTATTCTGAACCAGGCCAAAGAAATGACGGCTGCAGTAAATTAGGGCTATCACTGATCTTAGGAAATTCTGTATAGAAATTACTTGATCATATAGTGAAATATTGAAGCCTCTCCTGACATATGTCAGGAGAGGCTTATTTTTATAACTTTAGTTCTATCTTTGGAAAAATCACCAACCAATGATCACCAAGCTAGGTAATTATTTCTCCGAGGGCTTCAAGAAGTTCATGCCCAATTCATTCGTTTTTGCTTTAATATTAACTCTCATAGCAACCTTAGCTGCCATATTGTGGGTTGAAGCTTCCTTCATAGAAACAGTAGAAAGCTGGTATAAAGGTTTCTGGATCTTGCTGGAATTCGGAATGCAGGTGACCCTCATTCTAATTACCGGATACAGCATTGCCTTATCTTCGGTTGCCAACAAGGGTATTAATTTTATAGCCAGGTATATACGCACCCCTAAACAGGTGTATGTGTTTGTAATAATTATCGGATTCTTATTTTCATTGATTAGCTGGGGCTGGCTGGTGATTACGGCTGTCCTGGGGAGGGAACTCGCAATGAGGGTCAAAGGGCTGAACTATTACTATCTCATTGCATGCGTTTATTTTTCGGGGGGTTTATGGGTATGTGGTTTGTCCAGTTCTATTCCGCTATTGCTCAATACAGAAAATAACTTCCTGTTGGAGCAGCAGGTATTGACCACTACTTTACCTACTTCATTAACATTAGGTTCTATACTGAACCTGAGCATTATCGCGATGTATTTTGTAATGGGCCCGTTGTTGTTCTGGCTATTAGCCCCAAAAAAGGTTATCGATCTGCCTGGCCTATTACATAAAAAAAGCGGGGCTGAACCATCCATCAAATCGGAAGCCAAAGATTCAAGTCTTGAGATGCCTGCACTCTCTGATAAACTCAACAACAGTTGGATTCTTCAGTATGTGGTCGCTGCTATGGGATTGGTGTATATCGTCTATTATTTTTCCACGAAAGGCATTGATCTGAACCTGAATGTAATGATCTTCATATTTATTATCCTGGGATTGTTTCTTCATAAGACTCCCATACGTTATGGTATTGCGATGCAACGTGCGAGTGCTAACATATCAGGGATCCTGTTTCAATACCCTTTCTACGCGGCTATTATGGGAATAATGCTGTACACGGGACTTGGAGAACGGCTTGCAGATATGATGGCGTCTGTAGCTACCGTGGATTCCTATCCATTTTTTGCATTTCTTTCCGGTGGGGTGGTTAATTTCGCTATTCCTTCGGCGGGAGGGGAATTTGCAGTTATTGGCCCCAGTATTTTAACGGCGGTCAAGGAAATTGGTGCAGGATTAGATCCCGGCCAGGTAAATGTCATGGTGGCCAAAGCCTCTCTTTCGGTTGCCTATGGAGAATCACTAACCAATCTATTACAGCCCTTCTTTTTATTGATAGTTTTGCCAATAATGGGCAAAGGAATTAAAGTGCAGGCCCGCGATGTTATGGGTTACCTCATAATTCCGTTTGTGGTGATATTTATCATCCTGGCTTTGCTGGTGACGTACATTCCTATTTTATAGGACCCACTGTAAGTGAGGGATGGGATAGATCTTAATTCATTTCGTAATCATCATTATTCATGACCTGGATCATTGTATAATTTGTGTAAATAATCTACTTTTTTAAGTTGATAGTTTGTATTCTCCTCTTCGGGCTATCTGCATGAATTATTTGTTATATAAATATAGGTATTTATCATAATCTGAACACATCAGACTCCCCTATTAGTTGGGTTGTGATACTTGGAAAAGTGAAGTAAAAAATAATCCGGAACTGTGTTTCCGGTACTTTTCTGAAAGATTCAACAAAATACGATAATGAATATTTCGAGGAAATCTTCCAGGTATTGACTGACGATATTTAGGTGCCTATATCACGAATCCATTTCGATTCGCAGAATATGGCGAAATACACAGTATGGTAAAATCAGACAATTTAAATGTCTTTAATCTAATTAATCATGAAAAATCTATTCTTAGCAATACTATCAGGGTTGATTTTACTCACAGCGTGTAGTAAAGATGAATCCTTCGAACCAATTGACGAGCAAAGCAACGAAGTTGTTTATGTGTTCGACCAGAACATGGATGTGGCCGATTTTAGCAATGTCACGATCGACAAAATACAGGAAATTTCAAACAACAGGGGTCCCGGATATAATGAAGGTTTTGCCCATTCCAGCGGATTTTATAAGCCTCAATGTAAGGATCCGATGATTCTTTCCTGGTTCGCAAATCTCGACGATACAGGATGCCATGGAACAGCTGAATTACAAATTATAAGACCCAATTTTACCATGCATCTGGCCATGGAAACCGAATGTATTAATGCTGAAGGTAACAAAGCTGTGTATGGAGCTATAATTACCGAGGTTATAGAAATCTCCGGTAATATACCTCCAATCACAGAGATGTGGCGGCTCTACTTTGAAGTAACCGATAATTACCAAATGGGATCCGGAGGCTTTGATCATGATCAAATTTCAAACAGATTGATACTTGCCTCTCCTCGATCTGTGTCCCTATGTAACGTATACCCACCAAATCATCCTATGTGGTCAAGTGAAGGCCATTCAGATGTGATGAGTCCAGGTTTTGTAAAAGTAACCGACCTCACAGAATAATATCAAACTTATTAACTATAAGCCCACTTCCCATCACAGGAAGTGGGTTTATTAGTTATTTTAAATGGATTTATTAAGATAAAGTGCATCCAACGAAGAAAGCCTTTCCAAACGGAAAGGGCTTTTACAAAATAGCTTTCTCCAAACCAAAATCCCTATATCAGAACTTTTGGATGCCACTTTTTTTCCTGGCTACACCGCAATAACCAGCGTCATTCGAGAGATGTTTTGAATTGGTAACTTCTCAACCGTATGAGTTCGGTGAAGCCGCTATGACTTTATTTCTGCGGTACCTCGTAATAATGTCGTTCTGTTCAATTCCTGAGCTTTCAACGCAGCCAGAACCTGCTCATTAAATCGCACGCCGTCAACGTGCATATCGGCAACGATTTCCCTGATCGGATTAAATTTTTTCTTTTTCATATTCAAATCTAATCTATTTTGTGTTTAACTTATTTAAAATAAAGTTAAACATTTAAATCTGGTCAGCCATCGTAAGCGCAATACCACCAGCCGCGTACATGGTAGCCGGGTTCCAGAATATAGAAACTAATAGAAGTATAGCAAGCCCAACTTTGATAGTGTCAAGAAATTGTACTTACAGAGAAACTAGATATCAGTTTTTAATTAATTCTTATACGGCAGATGTCGCTAATAAACTCTTAATATTTTACAACATAACGCTAAACTTTGTTAACGAAGTCCCGAAGCTCCAAAAAATTATGCATATTGAGCCAAACCAAAAAAAAGAAAGCTATGTTACGAACGTATAATAAGTACGGAATTATTATCGCGATTTCCCTTATCGCATATTTTCTATTCATGAAATTATTTGGATTGCACCAATATCCGGCACTGAGTATTTTCAATGCACTCCTATTCGGGGGTGGAATCTACAGGGCGATTCAAACTCACATGCGGGACCGTCCCGACTATAAATACCAGGATCTATGGCAAGCCGGATTTATGAGCGGCGCTATTGCTACGATAATCTTTACAGCATTTATGGCCGTCTATATGTATCAGATCGATACCGTATTCGCGTCGGAGATTTTGACGGGTTGGGGACTGAACTACAATGCAGGTGTCCTGGTCATGTTATTTTCCATGGTACTAATGGGAATGTCCACATCCATAGTTTGTGTACTGACGTATATGCAGCGCTTTAAGAAATCGTGGAATCCTACAAAACCGTTATAAGAAAGTAATCATTATCTTCTGAAGATTAAATCAATGCTATAACGCTTCGGGAACCTGAACATGCGATGGAAGATATAAAGGAACAACTCAGAATAAAGTGACTATTACCAGGTCACTATTTTTGACTTTTTGAAAAACGAAATCAACAAAAAAAGCCTCTCCATCCAAGGAGAGGCTTCTCATTGGTCTAATTCTGGATCCAATTCTCCATGGCTTCCAACTCCGCCTGGCTATAGAAGCCCGCGAAAATGTGGGGGAGAATTATTCCACTTTTTCTTATCATGTGAAAGGGTAATGTAAATCCCTGGAGCGAAAGCTATAGCGCTTCTATTCAAGAAAAATTATCTGTACATCATCGGGCAGGCTATCCAGCACCATCGAATGATCTTTCATGATGTATTCTTTTCCACTCTCGTCGGTAAAAACTTCCTCTATCTCGTATTTCACAAGGTTCCAACCTGGTTTGAATTCGAGATCATAATTGCTGGTTTGAGTAAATGAAGTTTCATCGCCTGAAGGATAAAATTCTAAACTACAACTGCCTTTAACCGACGCCTCACTTTCAAAATAGTACCAATCCAATTGATACCCTTTCTTTACTTTAAACTGCCCGAAGCTCATAATTGCCTTTGCGAATTCCAGGTCGCTGGCATACATTATCTTACCATAAAGTTTTTGTTCCTCGAAATTGGCAACCGAAAAAACCCCAAGTTGACTTAAAGCTATCATGGTCTGGTCTCCACCCTTGATGTCAAGTTCACCATTGTAACAGCTACCATAACTGCGTTCTAGATTAGGCAAAGAGGTCTTCCATTGGGAATCTTTTGCGTTATCGGCATCTACGGAAGATATGAGCTGATCTTTGTACGTATTATCCAGGAGGATCTGAAAGGTTCCGTTCTCATCAATGGTGCCAATTTTTATAGGTGTTTTGATTCCAGAATAGATTTCAGCTTCACCGCTGGTATAGTTGTCGACTGTTCCCTCAATACCTTCCTGAGAGACTGCGGTAGTTAGAGTAAAGAGAAGGCAAATAATACAATAAATTCGTGTCATAATCTAAAATGATTTTAGTTGATGGTTTTTATTAAAATATCCCGAGTAGTAAAAGAATTGATCTTAACGGACTCTCTTTTAAAACTGAAGTAGTTCTTTAAGGGAAATCCCGTTTTGAAAAATAAACTCATGCCGCCAAAATAAAAAATAAGGGACTTACCAGGGAAATGATTCATATCTTAAAGTTATAAAAAAACTGGAAGCAATAAATTGTATCAATATGGACATAATGTAACCATGTTCAACCAACACTCTCATATTATAATAGTTTTTCCTGCTTAGCACTCGAAATTATAATAATATAAATCACCGAGATAGTCTGCCTTCCAGAACTCAATTTCCAAAATGACTTTCAAACCCTTATCTAGTATGGCTCCGCTCAGCGCGTACTTCCGGATATGATCCTCAATTATCTATTTCGAATCAACCCCTGGGATTATTCGAATTTTTATTCGGTATTCATCCACAATGTTCAAATCATTAACTTTAATTATTGCAACTGTTCACTTTATATGAGTACATCTTACTCCCACATTGTCCCTCTGCTGACACCTCCCCAACGACTACAGGAATATGGAGTTGGTTTGTTTGACGCGATTCCTACCAAATCCGCGTTAAAAAAAGCGCTTAAGAAAAAACAAATCCAGGTCAATGGGGAAATAGCAACGACAGCGACCATTATTAAAGGAGGCGAGACCATTCTTTTTACCCCGTTAGAGGTTCACGGGTCGGACAAAAAATTGAATCTAAAACTTAAGGTTCTCTTCGAAGACGATTATTTAGCGGCCACATATAAACCTTCGGGAATTTTGGTTAGTGGCAACAGCTTTCGAACTATTGCCAACGCGCTACCACAAAACCTCATTAAAAGTGAGCAGGCTGATGCTGTTACCCCTCAACCGGTTCATAGGCTTGACTATGCAACCACAGGGATTTTGTTAATTGGCAAGACCGCCGAGAGCATTCGCAGGTTAAATAAATTCTTTGAGGAAAAAGAGATCGAGAAAACATACTATGCTGTGACCGTAGGTGCTATGGAATCCCGGGGAACCTTAAAAGAACCCATAGGTGGTAAAGAAGCGATCACCTATTTTGAAAAAGTAGCCACTGTGGATTCATCTCGGTTTAAATACCTGAATCTCGTTAGGCTTCAACCTAAAACAGGAAGAAGACACCAGCTTAGAATTCACCTGGCTGGTTTAGGAAACCCAATACTTGGGGATAAGGATTATACGCCTGAACCCTTTATCTTAAAGGGCAAAGGCATGTATTTACACGCCTTTTCAATTATGTTTGTTCACCCTTTTACCAATGAGCCGCTCAGATTGACTGCACCTTTACCCGGTCGTTTTAAGAAGATCTTTAAAAAGCTACTCTGAATTGATAATAATTACAAAATAGCAAAAAAAAGGGGCCAATATGTGGCCCCTTCATCTAACAAAAAAATTAAACTAGAAACTTATTACGGATTCTATTACGACTCCGTTAAATTTCCCTTCGTTAAACTGACTTCCTTCTGGGAAATCACTATATTCCTGATTTACATACTCGATCTTAGCAAGAACATTCTTTGTAAAGAACACACCTGCGCCAATATTGAAGCGGTTAATAGTTACATCACTTGTCATCCCGCGCATCTCTCCTGAAGCGGTATTGTAACGACCACCTACGTAGAAGTTTTCATTATTACCGAATCGATAAAGTACTTCCGCCATAATATGCGTCCAGTTTCTGTCTGTATTGTTACCCGAAGCATCAAATTCTGAATCAGCTCGACCTGTTGTTGTTTCGAACAAACCAAAGAATTCAAGACCTTGATATTTAACAAATGGGTTAATCATAATGGCTGTAACTTCATTGGTAAAGCCCGGATCAATCCTACCTGATGTAAAGTATCCTCGACCACCTGAAGAGGCATTGGCATCTTCCATTACGAAATAGTATCGAGAACCTCCCCGGTCTGCACCATAGAGATATACCCTGGCAGTATGAGCAGTGTTGTAAACAGATCCAGTTAATCTCAACCTGAGATCATCACTAAGCTGCTTGTCCCATCCCAGTTTTCCAACCAAAGTAGGAGAAGTAGTTTCCGGGTTACTCACCGCCTGGTTCAATTTACCATTATACAATCCAACCATGGCAAGCCATCCATTATTACGATAATAGAACTCTCCACCCACTTCCTGGGCAAATCCGTCAAGTAGTGTGTTTCCTACGAATGGGTTATAAATGGATTGAGCATTATCAGAACGTCTGAAATGCTGGTCACCGTAGTTAACTTCCATGTGTCCGATCTTAACCGTCACCTTGTCCATTACATCACCTAGTAATCCTTCCTGAATCCAGTTAAGATTATCTACTTGGATATAACCTCCTTTTACCCATGCTTCCGGGTGGTGACGGGAAGATAAATAGGTACGTAAGTGCATACGCAGTCCATCATGAAGTTCCACATCCAAATCAAGGTTAGCAGTGGCCAGGTTAAAGTTGGATCCGATTTCCTTTAAAGGAAGATTTGCATTTCCACCCATGCCGTCATCGCTAAACCAAGGACTGCCGGGCATGATTGTGCTCTCAGCCGGACGACCATTCTCATGGTCAATGGCCTGGAATTGAAGGGTGGAGGAACCACCGATTCTTACACGAACGCCGTCGAATGCTTTGATCACAGCCGTATCTTTAGGCGATTCAAAGACATTAATACCCTCCTTAGAAGGTTCTCTGTAGTTGTTCAGACTACGTTTATTCTGAGCATAGACAGAAACAACGCTGAACATAATAATTAAGACTAGTAGTTGTTTTATTAGGTGTTTCATAACACTATAAAGTTTAAGTTAAAGACAATTGTTATATCATTTCCAGTTTTTAATGTTCCGAGCAAAGCCGTGGGTGGTTCTACATCATAGTCGGTCATTTTCATCGGCTTACTTCCTTTAATATTTAAAATTCCATCCTTCAGTTCAATATCAACATCAATATTCACCGGTTTTACAACCCCGGCGATATCCAACGAACCATTTAAACTTGCTTTAAACTTAGAATTTCCATTTTTAGAAATGGAATTAATTTTTTTGAAACGATAAATAATATTTGGATAGTTCTCATGTTTTAATGCGTTGTAACACTTTTTATCCATTATCCTTTTTCCACTTTTCAGAGTGGTTACACCTACCTTGATATTTATATGTTCAAGATTTATAGAATTATCACCATCGTTGTATTCGAGCTTTCCATTACAGGCATTTGAGATCATTTCCCAATCGTGGAGTGAAGAAGTTCCTTGAATCACAAAACTGGATGTCAAAGGATCACATGCAAGTGATTTTAATGCCATTTCTGGTTCTATTTCTGCAGCGGACTGGGCTTGAAGAGTATTTACCTGGATTAGGATCAGCAGGATTGCCACTAGGGATTTCAATATCCTCATTGATTTTTTGTTTGTAACTTTTGATACAAAACTATGTTTGGTTTTAGAAATGATTTATGACGATTATCATAAACTCCTGATATTCTTTATGATAATTGTCATTGTTTTTGTTATAATTTCTATTAAGACTGTTAAATCTAAATTGACTCATGCGTCACATTCACATTAGTTTCTATTAGAGATGGTGTAAGAGCATAGAATTGAATGTAATCTGCATTCTACAATTCAGCCAATATAAATGCATTGTTGAATTCAATTAACCCATGAGGAGTGATTATGTCAGCCGATTTCTACACGAATTATGAAATGGCTAACGGATAAGATGAATCAACAACAATTGTGGAGTTCGGCTCAGACTGGCCTGTAGAATCAAATGAAAGAATATCCACCGTGAATTATGAGCCTCAACGAATTCTTACTTAAAAAGCGGTTTGTAGGAATCCCATCTTCTAACTATAAGCAACACGTTTATAAGCCCTACAACATATGCAGGCCAAGCTTTCGAGAATTCTCCATTTGAAATACTGAAGATGAGAAAAGCAACAGATAATGGAGCCAGAACAATAAGGATAAAGGCGGTCCACTTATTGAAGATCAGAAACAACCCGATAATTATCTCAAAAATATACAAGGCGGGTAGATAGATCGCTACAGAGTCTAAAAAATCCTGCGTTACCTCAGGCATTGCACCGTAACTGGAAGGTAGAAAATGAAAAAACCTATTAAGGGCGTACAGAATCAAAAAGAGTCCGAGGGCGGTTCTTGCAACCATGAAGAGTGAGTCGTTTTTTTTCATAATTTGTATGTTAGGTATAAGTAATGTGATTGCTTATTATTGGTAAAAATGTAAGTATTTAAGAAAATTTTCATGTTAAAAATCAAGCTACAGTCTGTTTATCAGAATGTTAAATTAAGCTTTGCCTTTTAAATCCAATATGATTTATATCATGACCACAATATATAACCTAATTCGAAAACCCATCACTCCACAAAAATATCAGCTGAAAATTAATCCGAAAAACAAAAAAAGCCTCTCCATCTAAGGAAAAGCTTTTCATAGGTTTGTCATTCCGATACTGATTTTCATCAGAAGATTCATAACACTAGTTATCCACTGACCTCAAAGCAAGTAAGATTACTTCAAATAGCCGAAATTACTTTACCTGCACATTTGTAGGTGCTAATCCGTCTAAAAATGGAATTTGCCCTTCTTCATATTCAATTGGCCAGACATCACACCATGTTTCTATGCCGTAATATTCTATGAATTCGATGGGTAATACCTCATTTACATCAAGACCAGGTGGAAGCAAGAATATTGCTATTCCATATCGATCCGATTCCGCATTATTACCTTCTCCATTGTCTTCAACGGCAAAATACACTTCCCATCCAACAGTGAAAGGTTGGTATGGCCCTACTTCGATTTGCGTGATGACACCTCCATAAAAGGCACGGTTATCAATCACCGTTATGCAATTAGATCTAACATGCATACTTTCTATCACTCCCGGCCATCCGGAAATGGTCTGAGTCTGCCCATGCACTCCACCAGAATTTTCTTTAGCAGAAAAACTATAGGCCAGGCCAGAATGTGTTCTTATATGACCGTTTGTTGATTTGCTAGGTCTTCTTTGCGAAATACCGGGTTTTACATTGCTTATGGATATTGTTCCAATGTCATTGGGTACAATAGATGCGTCTGCCGAATTTAATACATAAAATTGCTGGTCATTATCCGGATTTATCGAAGTTGGTTCCTTCTGACAACTATTCAAACTGAAGAAAATGCCCGTTGACAACACAAGCACGTAAAATGAAATTTTTTTGGCTTTCATAATAGTATGTTATTAGTTCATAATGTTTTAACATACTTCTTATGCTTCTTAGCCCATTGCATATTACAAAATAAATATTAAATTATTTAAGTATTTATATTATTATTAGTTTTTATGTTAAATAATTGAATTATACTTATTATTTAAACAAGTAATCCCATTTTTTTTAATAATTATGAGTCTAATAGTTCATACCATAAGTAAAATGGTTCATCACATCGTTGTATTGGCGGATGCTAATTGATTAAGCCGACGTTGTGAACACAGCACTCATAAACAAAAAAAGCCTCATCATCTCGACTCCGCTCGATGCGGGCTCAGGAAAAGCTTCTCATTGTCGCACCAAACTTAGTTGGTTATCTAAGCCTTATATATTTAGATCAATCCACTTCAGTTATTGTAAATGGTTTTAGTAGATGAAATAACTTCCATTTCCCCTTATAATTAATCATATCCAAGCTTCCCAGGTATTTTTTGTTGTCGGACTTTAAATGAAATGAAAAATTAACCTTGAGCTGTTCATCGGGAGAATTTTTAGGCTCATAATCTTTAGATTCCGGCCAGCTGATTGTTTCGTCTTTGCCGGGTTTGCCAATTTGATATTCATATTCAATACGATCAACCTGCAAGTCTCCCCAGGCTTCATCATTCAGACTAACGAAATCTAATAAATATGCTTCTTGTGCTTCTTCATAGTTTTCCAACATTATATTTATTTGCTCCTGCCCTGGTTTTCGACTCATACTATTCACAAAATCTATGAATTCAGATTTTTCCATCAAGTATTTCTCAATCTTCTCTACTTTGCCCGACATCAGGTATTTAATAATCCTTTTACCCGTCCTTTCGGGAGTGGTAAAACCTGATATTAGGACAACTATTATAACTAATAACGCTGAATATTTTAAATTGAATTTTCTTTTTATGAACATGGTATGTCATTTAAATTTTTTGTTTATCATCTCATGGCGAATATAAAGATACACTTTTGAGGAACCATTTAAATACCACATAACATTATAGTTCAATCCGGATGATTTCTTCTGAAAATTAAAATCAATATTAAAAGAGTATCTTTAACTTAATCTATTAATGCAGAGCAGGTAACACTTTTATAAAGTGTTCTAAACAAACATTTCTACTATGTCTTTTAAATCATCACTTGTCGTATGTCTTCTTATAATAAACATAACATTCTCTTTTAGCCAGGATGTTGATAAAAACCCTCCTTGGGCTAATTATATAACAGCTCTACTAACAAACTACGATGGTCAGAACCTTATGATAATGAAAGGTCAGTTTTTTTATCGGACTGAGTTTCAATCAAAGCCCAATATCATGAAAATGTCGTTTTTGGCAACTGATCCTGACGAACAATCTGATCCTATATTTTTTGATGCTTTGGGCTATGTTTATATTAAATCGGACGAGGGCTATATAAAAACCTATTTTGATACTGTTTTGTTTCCATTAATTCCATTTCTGTCCCAGGCGGATGAGTTTAAATCGGATGTTGATGTTGAGTTAGGCATAGACCCACTGCCAGATAGTTGGCCATTATTGTCTTTAGTTACGAAATATAACATTGGACATTTTGAAGGGAAAGATCATCTGGTTAAAAAAAGTCAATTTAGGCGTGAAGATGGAAGTTTGGTTTGGACCAAATACTCAGCCATAGATCCGGATAACCTTGGAAATAGTATAGTATTCGACAAATATGGCAGATTGAAAATGATAATTACCCCACAAGGAACTATCCAATATAATTACTTCTATTCCGAAGATAGTGCAGATCAAATTTCAGATTTCCCTATGTATGCTAAACACGAACCTAATATGGGAGAAATGATGGTAGGGCTTTTAATTAGTCTTTTTGGAGGGCTTGGTGGGTAATAGGTTTAACAACCTTCGTTTTCATTTTTAAAAACAATATTTCCTAAAACAATAAAAGCCTCACTACTTCGACTGCGCTCAGCACAGGCATTTAAGGTGAAGCCTTTTTATAGGTCTTGTTCATCCTTACTCAACGAGGTAAGAATATTTTTGAAGCAGCGATAGTTGTTCGTTGTAGGTTTCCAGGTTTCCATTGATTTCGAATGATCTTCTCCCTGAGCCAGCCAAAGCCCCAAGGCCAGCACCTATTGCCGCCGTACCACCTACAGCTAGTGCGTCCCAGTAGTCAGGGGTCAGATCCCATCCAGATCCCGAATCATCCGAGTCGTTGAGCACAGCACCAAAACTAGCACCTACCGTAAATCCAATTACAGTTCCTATGAGGACCGATGATTTTTTCCGAATTTTGATCTCGCTTAATTCTGTTGCAGGTAATTTAACTATATCCTGCCCCATTAGGTCTCTGCTGGTATTTACGATAATTCCTTCTCCATCGGCAGAACGTAAATACCCTTTGATCTTCCCGCCATCAATTGTAGTGACCCACGTCTTGTAGACTTTCACTTTCACTTCTCTCTCCTGTGTATACAATTCCGAAGAAATAAAAAGTACAATCAAACTAAGTATCCATACCCTTTTCATAACCATTAAGTTAATCTAACATATTAGAGATAATTTTGAAAATAGGCAATGATACTGGTCATTGACAATAAACAAACTTTAAAAAATCTATCCCCTATGGGTCGCGGTGGTAAATCGTTGAAAAGTTGAATAGTAATGGCAGTGGAGTTAATTGAGATTTCGCAGATCCAATTTTCGTAATTCTTCCAGTGCTTTCATTAATTCAAGACGGGTGAGTTTTAATTGTTCGATCAAATCTCTTCTCCTTTTAAATAAACGTGCGTAACGAAAATCACTTTGGAACAAATAAAAGTTCCCGATATAATTAATAGTAAATAAGCCTGCAGGATATAGGGATAAAGCGAATAAAATAGACCAGTACCAATTGATCATCCATCCGAAGAATACAGTTTCAAGGATATAAAAGATCAGGAAGACGAATGCACCGAGAGCGAGTTTCAATGAACCGATAAAATCTTCTCTAATTCGAATTTTAGCAGATAACAGCCTCACTGTGGTATACGGTAAAATATTGGCTAAAAATCCATAGACACAAATTGGAGCACCAAATATGAAATAAAAAACATTCCATGGCAGCCGTAAACGATTCTTCCCTGTTTTGATTTGCTCGTCCCTTAACTTGAGTTGATCCAGTTTTTTGAAATATCGATCGATCTCTGATCTGAGATCGTTCATTTTCCCGGGAGATTCTTTTTGAATAAAATTCACGGCCATGGCAATGTCCTTAGACAATTTGAAACTTTCAGTTGCCTCTTCATATATATCAGTCGGGTCTTTAAACCGATTTCTATACAAGGTTTCAATTTGGATTACCAGTTTGCTAAGTTTCTCGTCCTTTACGATCACCAACAGTTCTTTCAATCTTTCTTTGATATCCTTTGTCAGCTTAAGTACAGTATCTTTTTCGTTTTTCAAATAATCCTCCTTGAACTTGGCAATCTCGATGGGGCGACCAAAATTGATAAAAACATCACTTCTGAAGGTATGAGGATCTGAATAGTTAATACCTATGGGAACAATTTGTACGTTGAGATTAAAATCCTTCTGATCTTCCGCCCCAAGGGCAATCCTGGCGGCTCCTGTTTTCAGCCGGCGCAGGTTTCTGACCGTCTTACTGAACCCTTCAGGAAATATTAATAGCGTCTTCCCTTTTTGCAAATGGTCGAAACAGCGTTCAAAGACCTCTTTGTTTTTGTGTATTTCATCCGGGGTAATTTCGGGCCTGTACACGGGTATCATATTCAGGAAATTGAAAATCGCGGAAGACAGTTTCGATTTAAATGCCTCGCCCCTGGCCAGGAAATACAAAGATTGTTTAATATGAATCCCGAGCAATATGGGGTCCATAAATGCACTATTATGATTCGCTACGAAAATAATGGGGCCTGATTCCAGTATATTCGATCGGCCCTTTATAGATATACCACGGAAATATCCATTAACCGCAGGATAAAATAGCCACTTTAGAATTCTATAGAGCATTAGAGAAGTTTAATTAATTCTGAAGGACGCGGGACCCGGTGCACGATAAATGAAGGAGAGATGATCATAAATAGCAGAAATTAAGGTGACTATGTTAGCGATAAAATCGGAAAAAGCTTCAGGCAATATTTCAGAATAAAGACGGCACCTTATGGAGTAGTCCAATTAACCAAAAAAAGAATCATCTACGAACATAGATATCCCAAAAACAGAAAAAGCCTCACTGCTTCGACTTCACTCAGCACAGGCTTTTAAGGTAAAGCGTATCATTGGTTAGTTTTACCAGGCTAAGAGCCAAGCTTCGAAATATTTTGTTTAATCAGATCCCAGAAACTTCAACGAATTAAAATTTTCATCGCAGAGATCAACATCCACCGGAGCTCCTTTTAAAACATTCTGAGAAATTCCCTGACCGTAGCGCTTCCATATGTTTTCTAGCTTAACTTGTCCATCGGGCATAACGAACTGGACCATATACCTGTCGTTGGATTTACTCAATTTTACTACCTCTTTAGTATCTCCAATACCAAATCCTATACCAGAAAAATAGTCACCCACATCTTCTGCTTCATAGGTTGTGATATCGCTGGTATAATATAAATCCAGACTTCCAAACGTGAGTTTTTTATCCCCACCGCTCGAACAGGATATAAAGAGTATGATCAAAAAGCTAATGAAATATGTTCTTCTCATAATTATATTATTTTAAAATCCATATTGAATAAAAACAGTATTCTGTCTGCTGAAAGATAATAAATTATTGTAACAAATTGAAAATGAAACATAAAGGTGTTAATCGACAGAAAAGTGTAGAATAAGAGTAGTGATCGGATTTTGCTTGTTAATGAATCACAAAGCATCACATCAGAGGATAAAACAAAAAAAGCCCGTCTTTCGTTAAAGCTTCAGCGGCACGCGGACGGAGGACAAAGCGTCCCTATGGATAGGCCTTTTACGGGCATGTTTTATTCCATTTATTATAGATGCCTTGTTTATAAGCACATCCTATTGGATCAACACTCGATGATAACTTGCAGCCTTTCTATCGAATAGTTTTACTATGTAAATACCAGAAGGAAGATGAGACACGTTAATTTCTTCATCCGCCTTACCTTTTGCAACCATCGATCCTTGCATTGAGTATATCTCGAAATCCAAAGAGTCATCATTTCCTGTGATGTAAATCAGATCATTTGCCGGATTAGGGTACAAGGTAACTCCTTGCTGGTGCTCCATTTGTTCTGTACCCAACACGCCTGAGAGATCATATATGCGTGTTAGCTCGAAGCCTCCGGCGGCGAACCTGGTTGCGTTGCCGTTAAAGGCAACAGAGGCGGCATCACTCAATTGCGCCTTTTGAACCCATCCGTTGTTTTCAAACTCGTAAATAAAAGCATCATTCGCTCCCCCTTTTGTAGCAGCTAAAGCATTTCCCGAGTTGGTCAGGCTGACCAGTCCAAACCAACTAATACCACTAGGTCCAAAAATATCCTGTCCTACCACCTGCCATTGCTGACCATTGTAGTCAAAAACTCTTACGAGTCCGGAATTCTCGCCGGCAATATCACTCCCCGGAGCGCCCACAGCAATCCGGTATCCACTTCCACTTATGGAAACATACTCGCCAAAGCGGTCGACCATTGCGTCTCCACTGATCTCCTGGCCTAAGGGGTTCCAAGTATTTCCATCAAACTCGAACATCCTGATTGAGCCCTCCTCGAAGTTGGGAGAACCGATAGCAATTCGATCCCCTGTGTCATTCAGGTCTAATGAAAAACCAAACGCGGAACCTCCCTCCTGACCATTGAGTTCCTGTCCTTTTAATACCCAATCGCTTCCATCAAAATCAAATACACGAACCCTTCCTGTACCATTATTGGTTCCAGATTCTCCAACGGCGATAACGGTACCCGAATTGGAAATGGATACGTTACGTCCACAATCAGAAGGATTGGCCCCCAGGATGGTACTGCCAACCTGTACCCAGTTGGCGCCATCATAATCGTAGACTACAACCCTACCCTGGTTGGTATTGTGATTGGGAGACCCAACAATGAGCCTGTCTCCAGGCGCATCGAGGTCAGCAGAGAAGCCCGTAAAATCTACTGCAGTCTCCCCAATTATATCTTGTCCTGTCTGTGTCCATTCCGAACCATTGTAAGAATACACTCTTAACCTTCCCCGAACACCATCATATAAGGGAGTTCCAATTGCAACCCTTGTACCATCTTCATTCATGGAAAGCCCGAGAATGTCACCGTCACCTGGACTGAGAATATCGCTGCCCACCTGAACTTGCGTAAAGGCCAAAATGGGAACCAAACCCAGAACAACCAGCATTAGTATTGTTTGTTTTTTCATAATTCACTTTTTAAATGCAAATTAATTAAGAAAAACTAACGGAATATCAAATGATCAAAGTCATTTACAGAGAAAAATTTAAACAAAAAAAGCCTCCACCTTCACTAAAGTTTCGGTGGACAAGTCATCCAAATCAGTACCACAAGTCACCTTTAAGTGACTCAACACAACATTTTGTAATGCCCGCGCGCCGGCTGGCCCTTCGTTAAAAACATCCACTGGATGTTTTCTTAACACTCAGTCCCCGTCTTGACGAGACTCGAACTCGCTAATAGTTAGTTGATAGTCAGGCTATTGTTCCCAGTTAATAACCGTCACAATGATCAATATCATTGCTTAGTTTTTTAGTATACAGTAATTTAATTGCTTGTAAGTCTGTACTTCTCTCCTCCTCAGACAGCTGTGCTATCTCCTCCATAAAATTCAAAGAGTTCATTCTCAGAAATGATGCATTGAACGCTCTGATATTTATGTGGGTATAGCTTGAATCTAATCTATAAACAATGAGTTATGAAAACAAAAATACTTTTCTTAATTGTTGGTTTGATCTGCTTAACCACCAATTCCCAGATTCAATTTGATGAACATATAATCGGTCCTATCGTGTTACCCAGGGTAGTCAAAGCAGCCGACATTGATGGCGATTCTGATTTGGATGTGATAGCTGGAACCAGTGGTAATTGGTCAATAGTGTGGTATGAAAACATGGATGGCCAAGGTAATTATGGTCCAAAAAATGGGATTAATACAACAATCGGTGCTGATTCACATTCCCTTCATATTGCAGATTTGGATGGAGATAATGACATGGATATTTTAGTTGCGAATAATATAAATCACATATTATTTTGGTTTGAAAATACGGATGGATTAGGCAATTTTGGTCCTGAACAATATATCTCCACAGAAGCAGCTTCTCCTAGTTCAGTATATGCCTCTGATTTAGATAATGATGGAGACATGGATGTACTTTCTGCTTCAACTTCTGACAACAAAATTGCATGGTACGAAAATGACGGGCTTGGAAGTTTTGGACCACAACAAATTATTACCACAAATGCATTAGGAGCAAATTCGGTTTATACAGCCGATATGGATGGAGACGGGGACATGGATGTACTTTCTGCTTCAACTTCTGACAACAAAATTGCATGGTATGAAAATGACGGGATAGGAAGTTTTGGGCCACAACAAATCATATCATTGGAGGCCGAGCAGCCAGGATCAGTCTATGCGTGTGATATTGACAGAGATGGAGATGTGGATGTGCTTTCTGCTTCATGGGCTGACAATAAAATTGCATGGTATGAAAATGGCGGTCTGGGAAGTTTTGGACCACAACAAATAATTTCAACAAATGCTGAAGGGGCAGGTTCAGTTTATGCTGATGACTTAGATGATGATGGTGACATGGATGTACTTTCTGTTTCATATTCTGACAAAAAAATTGCATGGTACGAAAATGACGGTCTGGGAAGTTTTGGACCACAACAAATAATTTCAATAGATGACGAAGTGCCAACTTCCGTTTATGCAGATGATTTAGATGGCGATGGTGACATGGATGTGCTTTCTGCTTGGCCAGAAGCCTATAAAATAGCATGGTTTGAAAATTTGGGCCCTTTAGGTATTGAAGATCATAATTCTACAAGGTTTAATATATATCCCATCCCAACGAAAGGCATACTAAATTTTGAATCGAACACCACAATTATTCAAATTGATATTTACAACCAACTAGGGCAACTGGTCTTTTCAGCTAACGACACGAATACAATTGATATTTCAAGTCTGGACCAGGGGTTATACTACTGTAAAGTCCTGGATGAAAACGGAACTACTGGATCTAAAAAGATATTGAAGCAATGAAATTAAAGAATTGAGTTATGAAAACAAAGTTCACTTTGTTACTAGCAGCAATATTAGTGATGCTTAATATTACTTGTAGTAAAGATGACGTTCCTGAAGATAATATTGATTTAACTGGATCTATGTCAGCTATTGTAAATGGAGAATTAATAGAATTCCAAATTGCAGAAAGAAATAAGTGGTCTCTTTACTTGCCCGGAAATGCTGGTAAAGGCTGTTATTTAAATTTCACCGAGATATATGGAAAAATCTATGGGGAACATATAATAGTCCTGTTATTTAAAGATACGCTCAGAGTAGGAACATATGATTTACCCGATAGTGCTTATAGTGATTTAACCAATAACAAATCGTATTCTCAAAAGAATTATTGTGATGGATATCCTGATGGAGAAGTTATTGATTGCGGAGGGTCTTTAACAATTACTTCAAGGGATACCTATAGAATTAAAGGGACCTTTTGGTTTAATGCTAGAACCAATAAATGGTCATGTGAACAAACAGACGAATACGTCGAAGTCAGACAAGGAAAGTTCGACATCTATAGAGGAGGTAATGCTGCGTATCCATTATGCAGACCGTAAATTTGACTCAATTAAGAAAATAGCTATTTACAACCAACTAGGACAACTGGTCTTTTCAGCTACCGACACGAATACAATTGATATTTCAAGTTTAGACCAGGGGTTATACTACTGTAAGATCCAGGATGAAAACGGAACTATTGGATCTAAAAAGATATTAAAGAATTGATTCATGAAAACAAAAAACATTAAATGGTTCGCTTACATTTTAACTTCTTTGATGCTGTTACAAAGCTGTAACACTTATAAAAAAGTTTCGGTAAGCAGCGATGAAACTATCACCTCGAATACCAATTCCGCTCAACAGACTGAGGAACGATCCGATGTATTTGTTCGTGTATTTGATATGCAGGGAAAGAAGATCGAGAAAGGTAAGATCATTACAATTTCTGACACATCCCTTGAACTATTTAGAAAAAGAGAATCCACGACGATTGACGTCAGATCCATTGGCTTCATTAAAACAAAACGATCGATTGGACACAATTTTCTTGTTGGAGCCGTTGCAGGTACTTTATTGGGTATTGCCACTGTTACCATAGACGAAGATTATTCCTGGTCCGACG
Organism: Flavobacteriaceae bacterium; assembly: GCA_013043685.1. Classification (GTDB taxonomy): domain Bacteria; phylum Bacteroidota; class Bacteroidia; order Flavobacteriales; family Flavobacteriaceae; genus Pukyongia. Next base: position 106,096 of record JABDNT010000081.1, read on the forward strand.
ACGGCCGGTGGGTTTTTTTAGTTCCAACGGTTATTGGGGCCATAGAAGGAGGGCTATGGAGCTTTTTTAAAAATAGTAAAACCATTATAATCAAAGGCGATCTCGCAAAGTGGCAAACTCTGAAGACAAATTGGGAATCATCTCAGGAATTTATAATCAAATAAAAGATCGACTTCTACTACAATCAATCACAAAGAAAAAGAGCCTCACTGCTTCGACTTCGCTCAGCACGGGCATTTAAGGTAAAGCTTCTAGAATGTATTCATTGTTCACTACGTCTATTAATGGCATCCGGAATCTCTTTAATGTACATTTAAAGGAGATGATCGATACCTCACCGGGTTGTGAGTTGTTGTTAAAAACAAATGAGTCCGGCTAGCCGGACTCATCTGATCTTATCAGAATTCTGATATATATGTAAAGAAGCCTTTAATTAACGCTTAACCACTTTTAGGTTCTGGCTACCAGAATCGGTGGCAACTCTTGCGATATAGTTTCCAGTTGGAAGCTGAGAAACGTCCAGAGTCACATTGCTTGTATCCTGAGTCTGCTGCAGAACTACTTGTCCTAAGAGGTTATAGATAGTGATATTAGTGATGGTTTCGTTGGCACTAATATTTAGCTGATCAGTAGTTGGATTCGGGAAAACCGATATGTTAACGGCATTCACGTCATCCACACCTAGGGTAAATTGAGTTACTACAACACTTCCTAAAGTAGGTTCATCCGCACAATTGGCGTTTCTTCCTAACACTTGAAAACCATACTGTACATTGGCATCTTCAGTCTCTACATTGGTATAGTTAAGCACGAAGTTTTCACCGGCCACTAGTGGAGCTGACTCTTCTTTCAAGACAGAGAAATCTGCATTGAATACCTTGATATAAGCCTTCGTCGTGTAACCTGCATCGAGATCATTAGAAACTACAAATCCTTGGAAAGTGATTTCCTGACCCAATAAAGTATTGTCTGCCACCAGGGTGTTGGCGTCCATACATTTGTTCCCTTCGCCCGTAGTCTGATTTACCCAGAAAGGATCGGTTGGATCGTCACAGTACGTATTGAAGTTTGGCTTTAAAGTAATAGTATTGGCTCCTGTATTGATCTCGGTTTTCAAATCCTCTACCGCCCAACCTGAGTTAAAAACAAAAGTAGAACAGTCTATTTCAAATACATTCATAAATCCTTCCCACGGATCGTTGGCATCAACGTCTATTGTTACCTGGGCATTGCTAAACGAGACCATCCCAATTAGTCCCGCCATTAAAAGATAAAATTGTTTCATTTCCTAAATTTTTAGATTAATTAATAATTTCTTTTCTAATATTATTCTTGTTACTGAATTCTTAAGAATTGCGCCTGGAATCGGATTGTCCTGCTCCGGACTCCTTATATTTTGTTGATTGATTAGAATAATTATCACAACCAAAACCCTCCGAAAACCAAAGACGAGAATCTTAGAATACAAAAAACTCGAAAAAAGAGCAATTCTGAAATAAAATTACTACAACATTTATACATCATTAACATAATATTAACATAACGACTATTGACATTACCAATTTCACACTGAACATTTGTGCGATTATGAATATGACACGAATACCAAAGTAAAAATGCCATATTCTCAATAGAAAGCGAAAAAAAGGGAGATGTATAGTTTTTTTGCTAAGTGTACTGTTTGTTAAGAAAGTTTTAAACTATATATTTATCCTCCTGCAAAATAAACTGCAGTGCAACATATTTGTTGCAAAGTTGTATCGACACTCTTAAAAGTATCTCTATGAAAAAAAATTTATTAAGACTCTTCTTTCTCATTTTCACAACATCTTTATTAGGCCAGGCCAATAAGGTAACTGTTTCCAATGCAACAGATGGTCAGCGTCTCATTGTGGATGGCAAAGAAATAATGGTAAACGGTATGAACTGGGATTACATTCCCATAGGCGAAACAATAGCGACAACTACGTATCAATTTTGGAACCAACCAGATGATATTATTAAGGATGCACTTGACGCTGAAATGGCCCTCTTGAAAAATATGGGAGTAAATGTCATTCGACAGTATGTTGGAGTTCCACCAAAGTGGGTTCAATATATTTACGAGAACTATGGTATCTATACCATGATTAACCATACTTTCGGGCGTTATGGTCTTACGATCGGCGGAGCGTGGCAGCCCAACACCGATTATTCCGACCCCAGGGTTAGGGAGATATTGAAGAAAGAGGTCACACAAATGGCCAACGATTTTAAAGACACTCCTGGTATCTTATTGTTTATGCTAGGTAACGAGAACAACTACGGTCTGTTCTGGGATGGTGCCGAAACCGAAGATATTCCCATGGAGGACAGGAGGTCTACCAAACGTGCCAGACCTATGTATAAGCTTTTTAACGAAGGTTCTCTATGGATAAAGGAGGTCGTTAACGACAGACCAGTTGCCATTTGTAACGGTGACTTACTATTTCTTGACATTATAGCTGAAGAATGTACGGACATCGACATCTTCGGTACGAATATGTATCGAGGAACTTCTTTTGGAGATGCATTCGAGCGTGTTAAGAATGAATACGGCAAGCCATTACTGCTTGCCGAATTTGGGTCGGATGCTTTCAACGCTGTCCAAAATCAAGAGGACCAGCAGGCACAGGCCCACTATATGGTAGAAAATTGGAAAGAGATCTATGCGAATGCTGCAGGCCTGGGTAAAACCGGGAACTCACTAGGTGGATTTACCTTCCAGTTTAGTGATGGCTGGTGGAAATTTGGTCAAACCAAGAATTTGGATGCCCACGATAATAATGCTTCCTGGGAAAACGGAGGCTACAAGTTCGATCATGTTGAGGGAGAGAACAACATGAACGAGGAATGGTTCGGTATTTGTGCCAAAGGGCCTACTAACGAACGCGGATTATATACCCTATATCCAAGAGCTGCATATTATGCACTAAAAGAAGCTCATCAATATGATCCTTATACTATGGGCGCAACAATGGGATCCCTTGAAGAGCATTTCGGAAAAATCCAGATCATCGACGCTGTACTTCGCGCACGTGGTGATAAGGCCTTGGCTGGCGGAGGTGGAGGTTCCGGCGGAGGCGGTAAGATCAGATTAAGTACGCTACGCGCAGAAATAACCACCTTTAATACAGGAGGTAAACGGATTACAACACCGGAAGATCCGGTTCCGAATGACCCTAACACATATCCTAACCAACTAGGTTTTGATAACATGGAATCCTATTTCATCGGAGTTGAGGGTAATCCTATGCCCGGACTTCGTGCCAATGTTGTTGCCAACGTCTTAGGGAATGTTGCAGCGAATCCGATCAATGAGATCTTTTACGAGAATCGAGGAAGACCTATTTTGGTTGAGTCAAGTACCGGTGAAAATCAGCTTATTACGGATAATAACAGAGTAGCTATCTATCAGGCCGATTTCAGCTGGAACAGTAAGTATGTTAACATGACCGGATTCTACAGAACGGGTCACTATCACTGGGGGTATGAAGGTGACTTCTTCGGACTTTATCCTGAAGCAAACTATGGTCCTAACCTTGATATATATAACGGTCTTACTCCTTTCGGATTCGAGTTTGAAGGTAAAAAGGAGCTCAAAGGATTAAAAGTAGCCTTCGGGCCCGAACTTTGGTGGGGGGCTAACCCGGCGATCCTGGCCAAGTACAGCACAACTATTGGTGATTATGCGGTAACCGGTATCTTCCATGAAGATATTTCGGAACCGAGACAAGCCGTTACCTCTATTGCCATTCCTCAGCCAAGAACCCGAAGAGCAACCTTATTCACCAGCCGTAAATTCGGAAAATGGGAAGTAGGAGTCGGAGGTATCTGGGCAGGACAACCACTTAATGATAGAGAGTATCAGATAGTTCAAACAGATGCGAATGGAAACCAGCAAGTACTAGTAAATACCATCGACGGTAACGACAACTGGGGTGGTAAAGCTAAGGTTACCTATACCGGTGGTAAATTGAACTGGTATGCATCGGGAGCCGCCCAGGGACTTGTAGCTAATGGTGGTCCAGACGCTACAAGAACCTTTACAGGATGGAGATTAAAGGATACTGGAAGTGGAAACCAGTATAACTTTTTAACCGGTTTAACCTATACGATTGGAAATTTACAGATTGCTCCTAACTTTATGTGGCAGGAGCCGATTGTGGATCCTATTCCAATTGGAGCTCCCGCACCGGCGAGATCCAGGAACATACTGGATGATCCATTTGTGGTGCGAGCCAATCGTAAGACAACTGCGGGTGAAATCTTGCTTACGTGGGACCCAACTCCGGGCTCATGGTTCTATGAATGGGACAATGATCGCGCTGAAGATGCACCTTTTGCGGCCAGCCTTGGTTTCAACTACCGAAGCTTATCAACCACTCAGGATGCCTCAATCGGTTTCTTTGAGGGGATCAGGGACCCAATTGCATTTGACGGGGCACCGCCTGCAGAGGACCTATGGGAATTCAACGGTAGGGTTGTATCAAAGTTGTCTACGGAATTCGGACTAGTTGCTAATTTCTATGGTGGAAACGGACAAGCAAACGGGCCTGATGACCGTGTGATCTATCGCTATGGTGGAGATATTCGCGCTATCTACAAGAAAATAAAATTGACAACGGAGGTTAAAATAGACGACTGGGGTCCTTTTGACTACCATCGTGACTTCAACCTTACTTACCCGTTCCAGTTTATGGCAGACCTGTCTACAACGGTTGGTAAACCCAATTGGTTTATCTTGCCAAACACTCGTTTGGGTATACGATATATATATCGTACTACGGATAACTTCTCACCGAGATTTGAATTCCAGAATCCAATAGATCAGGGATTCCCTAACGGAAACGAGTGGGAAATAAGAACTTATGTACACATTAACATCGGAAAATAAAGAGTAATGAAAAAGATATTATCAAAAAGGACACTTGTTTATTTACTGCCGGCAGTGCTGTTGGCTTTTATTGTGGGTTGTCAACCAGACGACAACAATTTGCCTGAGGCGTCATTCCCGGATATTGCTGAGGTCTTCCTGGATGTATTTTCCCCAGGATTACAGTACGATGCGTTTGGAACCTCGAACGTTACTGCATTTGATGTAGACAACGATGTTGCTTACCAAAGCAGTGCATCACTGCGTTTTGATGTTCCCAACACCAGTGATCCCAACGGTGGATTTGCCGGAGGGGTATTCACAGTGGAAGGCGGAAGAAATTTAACCGCTTATAACGTACTCACTTTTTATGCCAAAGCATCCAAAGGCGAAAATGTTGATATCATTGGCTTCGGTTTGACCTTCCAGGGAGAAAGATACAGAACTGATGCCTTGGGCCTCCAGGTAGGAACGGACTGGCAACAGTATTTTATTCCCATTCCAAATGGGGCAAAACTAGATAGAGAAGGCGGAATGCTCTGGTTAGCTGAAGCTGCCGATGATGGTTCGTCTTATCAATTATGGATCGATGAGGTAAAGTTCGAAAATCTGAATACGATCATTCAGGAAAGTGCCGCGATCCTGGAAGGACAGGATCAGGTTATTTCCGATAATGTTGGTGATACATTCGCCATTACAGACGCTTCAGTAACTTCTAATCTTCCAAACGGCTTAAGGCAGACAGTAAGTGCTGCACCAGCATATTTCGAATATACGTCTTCTAATGAAGCCGTGGCTACGGTGGATGAGACCGGCCTGGTAACCGTCGTAGGTGAGGGGCTTGCATTCATTACAGCAACATTGAACGGTGCAGTGGTACAGGGATCTCTTCAGGTTGGAATGGAGGACCTTCCTCCTTCTCCAAATGTTGATGATTCCAATGCAGATGCAGTATCTATGCCGGTTGGTTTTGAATCTACAACCTTGAACTATGACTTACAAGGATTTGAAGGAGCTGATTCTGCTATAGAAGACAATCCAGACCCTAGTGGCATCAATCCTACTGGCCGTGTGGTGAGGACTACCAAAACCAATGGAGCTCAGTTCTTTGCCGGCACATTGCTGAACCTGGAAGAGCCGATCGATTTCTCCACTTCGGAAATATTTACAATGAAAACCTGGTCGCCGAAAGCAGATATTCCGGTACGTTTAGCTCTGGAGAATCAAGCTATTGGTGGAGACTCCCAGATATTTATCGATGTCAACACAACAGTGACAGATCAATGGGAAGAACTCGTATATAACTTTACCGGTCAGATCGATAGTAGTATTGCTTATGACCGCGTTATTGTATTCTTTGAATTTATTCCTGAATTGGCCGGTGATGGTTCGACATATTATTATGACGATCTATATATCGCAGGTTCCGATCCCGTCAACGGCGGTGGGGGCGGTGGAGGAGGAGACAATCTTCTTTCCAACGGAGACTTTGAAGGAGGAGATACCGATTGGTTCGGAAATGCCTTTAATATTCAATGCGACGGAGGTAACTGCTTTAACTTTGCTGAAATTTTAGTAGCTGGGAATCCGTTTGACGTGAACTTGAGCCAAAGTGTTGAGATCGTGCAAGGAGAATCGTATACATTAAAGTTTGATGCTTCTACAGATCCAGTAACAGCAAATCGTACGATTCTCGCTGGAATAGGCCTTAATGAAGCTCCATTTACTGCAGACACAGAGGTGGTTAATCTCACCGATACAACACAAACGTTTGAATTTACCTTTACAGCAAGTTTCGGACTTCCAAATAGTCGTGTGTTATTCGATATGGGAGCAGAAACAGGAGTTGTTGTAATAGACAATGTATCGCTCGTTCAAAACTAGAATTGAAATAACTAAATAAACAAAAAATGAAATTGAAATTAGGAATTGCTATAACCTTGCTATGCGGGGTATTACTTACGACTATATGGAGTTGTGAAACAGATGATGAGGTTGGATACGAAGGTGCTGAATTAAGGCTTGTATTCGAGGATAACTTCGATGGAGCTGAAGGAGAATCCATCAATACCGACAACTGGAATTTTGAGATCGGAAATGGAGAGAATGGCTGGGGTAACCAGGAGTTGCAGTATTATACGGACAGACCTGAGAATGTCTCTTTGGACGGCCAGGGAAATATGGTCATTACGGCCCGCCGAGAAAGCTTTCAAGGTTTTGAATTTACTTCTGCAAGAATAACCACCAAGGATAAGGTTGAGCAGAAATACGGTCGTTTTGAAGCGCGTATTAAAATGCCCGGCGGACGCGGAATCTGGCCAGCTTTCTGGATGTTAGGTGCAAATATTGAAGTCGAAGAAGATAATGATCCTAACACTGTCCCGTGGCCATTTGTAGGTGAAATAGATATCACCGAATTGAGAGGTCAGGAACCCTCTAAAACCATAGGAAGTATTCATGGCCCCGGATATTCCGGTGGCGGTGCTATCAGTGGAGAGTATGAACTTGAAGGCGAGCGCTTTGATAAAGATTTCTATGTGTTTGCAATCGAATGGCATCCGGATTATATCGATTTCTTTCTCGATGACGTCCGTTTTAACCAAATCACGCGTGATGATTTACCTCAGGGCGTTGAAGAATGGCCATTTAATGAGAGCCCTTTCTTCATGTTGATGAATGTCGCTGTGGGAGGATCCTTCGTAGGATTCCCAGTAGATGCAACACCTTTTCCACAAGAGATGGTTGTAGATTATGTGAGAGTATATGACATTATAGACTAAGTAAACTAATTTTGAAATAGAAAGGCCGGCTATAAATGTTCGGCCTTTTCTCAGATAATAGGTCTGCTCAATTCAGACATGCAATAATCAAATGCCTTTCTCAATTACATATTTAATATTGTGATAGTGGCTGTTCAACCTCTTTGCAGGCCAAATTAAAAATAAGCGATTCGGCGATGCCGCAACGCGATAGGCCTAAATAAAGGGAGGTACTTATAAAAAAGGAATGACTAAAGAACCAATCTACATAGGAAGTACTCCGGCTTCCAACGATAAGAGCGAGATCAAGGGTGAACTCACGACCATCGATAATGAAACTTATTACAAGATTTCCAATTGCCATTTAATGAGACCTTTCTTTATGAGCCTTGTAAGTGATTCCAATCACTGGATGTTCATTTCCAGTAATGGCGCACTATCGGCCGGGAGAAAAAATTCAGATCACGCTCTTTTCCCCTATTACACCGACGACAAGATCACTGAATCAGTCGAGATTACCGGAAGTAAAACCGTAATTCGTGTTCGCAAGCATGACAAGATATTTATATGGGAACCCTTCTCCGAACGCTATGAAGGGGTATATGCAATTACGCGGAATCTTTACAAGAACTCTTACGGGAACAAAGTAATCTTTGAAGAACATAACAAAGATTTAGGCCTTACCTACCAATATCAGTGGAATTCCAGCAATATTTATGGATTCGTAAGGAAATCGACCCTGATCAATAACGATGACACAACAGTCGAACTTAAAGTACTCGATGGCGTGCAGAATATTATTCCCTTCGGAGTTGGTGAAGCCACTCAAAACGGAACCAGCAACCTGGTTGATGCCTACAAGCGGAGTGAGTTGATGCCAGACTCAGGTCTCGGTATCTTCGCACTTAGTGCTATTATAGTCGATAAAGCAGAGCCCAGCGAAGCCCTGAAATGCAATGTGGTATGGTCGCTAGGGATCGAAAATCCGAAATACTTGCTTTCTTCTCTTCAACTGGATAATTTCAGAAATGGTGAGACACTGCATCAGGAAGAAGACATAAAAGCAGAAAAAGGTGCCTATTTCGTCGAATCAGATATCAGTCTGAGTGCTGGATCTGAAACACAATGGATGGTGGTGGCCAATGTAAATCAGAATGTCTGTGACATCACTGAGATTTCAGAAAAAATAAAATCTGATTCGGGGCTTATGCAGGAAGTTCAGGATGATATTGACCTTGGCACAGCACGCTTACTCCAACTTGCAGGCTCTTCAGATGCAATGCAATTAAGCACTGACAAACTCAGGAATTTAAGGCACTTTTCCAACACCCTTTTCAATATTATGCGAGGGGGGATCTTTGACAATAATTATGAGATTGAGAAGTGGGACTTTGAAAAATACCTGGCCAACGCAAATAAGAAAGTAACAAAGAAAGCACAGGACGTTCTGTCTGAATTACCCGATACATTTTCGGTTTCATATTTAAAGACACTGGCCTATTCATCTGATGATAAGAACTTCAGAAGACTAAGCCTGGAATATATGCCTCTTAAATTCAGTCGAAGGCACGGAGACCCCAGCAGGCCCTGGAATAAGTTCTCAATCAACACTCGTAGTGAAGTCGATGGCTCAAAGATCCTCGACTATGAAGGGAATTGGCGAGACATCTTTCAGAACTGGGAAGCGCTGTCGCTTTCTTTTCCGGAGTTCCTGGAGAGTATGATTCATAAGTTTCTGAATGCAACAACCTTTGATGGATACAATCCATACCGGGTTACCAAAGGAGGATTCGACTGGGAGGCGATCGAAGAGGATGATCCCTGGTCGTATATAGGATATTGGGGAGACCACCAGATCATCTATCTCCTGAAACTGCTGGAAATACTTGAAGATCACGACCCTGGAAAACTGGGGAGCTATTTCGGTCAGGATCTGTTCGTCTATGCTAACGTACCTTACAAGATAAAAAGCTATGAAGATCTCCTGAGAAACCCGAAAGACACCATCGATTTTGATTTCGAAGCTGATGAGAAGATCAACATCAAACGATCCCAGCTAGGTGCCGACGGAGCCCTTCTTCGAGATGAAAACTTCTTTATTTACAAGGTCAACTTCATCGAAAAGATATTGGCGACCGTACTGGCCAAAGTTTCCAATTTTATCCCTGAAGCCGGAATCTGGATGAATACACAACGCCCGGAATGGAATGATGCCAATAATGCCCTGGTTGGTAATGGCGTCTCGATGGTAACACTTTGCTACCTAAGAAGATTTTTAAAGTTTTTTGGTAAGATCATCGACACGGCTTCCCTGATGGAAACCGAAATCTCCGAAGAATTACTGGAATTCTTCAATAGCGTTACGGATACTCTTAAAACTCATGAATCCCTGTTGTCCGGAAGTATCGGAGATACCGACAGGAAGAGTGTTCTCGATGGGCTGGGAATAGCTGCAAGCAATTTCAGGAACCAGGTGTACGAACAAGCCTTCACCAGCAATAAAAAGAGCATTCAATTACATAGCATATCCGATTTTATCGATGTTACTCTCAGGTATCTCGATCATACTATTGACGCGAACAAGCGGGATGACAATATGTACCATGCCTATAACCTGATGACAGTTAAGGGTAACGGTGTATCCATCAGTTATCTGGAAGAGATGCTGGAAGGCCAGGTTGCGGCATTGAGTTCAGGTCATTTGAACCCCGATGAATGTCTTGCACTGCTCGACGGACTTAAAAACAGTGCTCTTTTCAGAGATGATCAATACAGCTATTTGCTTTATCCCAATAAGGAACTTCCACGTTTCCTGGAAAAAAACATCATCCCGGAAACAGCTGTTAATAAGTCTCAGTTGTTGACACAATTGCTGGAGGATGGAAACGGACAAATAATTAAAAGGGACATCACTGGTAAATATCATTTCAACGGAAATTTCAACAATGCCAACCGCCTGGATGAGGCGCTAGACACCCTTGATGAGCTAACTTACGGCAAACTTGTGACCAAAGAGCGACAACTTCTGTTGGATATGTTCGAGGAGGTATTCAACCATAAAGCATTTACAGGAAGGTCAGGAACATTCTTCGGCTACGAGGGACTGGGCTCGATTTACTGGCATATGGTCTCCAAGCTGCTTCTGGCGGTACAGGAATGTTGTTTAAAGGCTATAGAAAAAGGAGCTAGTGATACTGTTGTTGGAAAACTCCTGGAACACTATTATGAAATAAATGAAGGGATAGGAGTTCATAAACCGCCTGAACTTTACGGTGCATTCCCTACAGATCCGTATTCACATACACCTTCGGGTAAGGGTGCACAGCAGCCTGGTATGACAGGGCAGGTTAAAGAAGATATTCTAAGCCGCTTTGGTGAGCTGGGAGTATTTGTTAAGGAAGGCAAGCTCTATTTCAACCCCTGTTTACTACGGAAAACGGAACTTCTCACTGAACCTGAGGATTTCAATTATGTAGATGTTTCCCATCAAAAACAGCAGATCAGGATACCTGAGGACGCAATGTGTTTTACCTACGGCCAGGTACCAGTGGTATATCTAATCTCCGAGACGGAAGGCCTTGAAGTTCATAAAAGGGACGGAAGTGTTGAAAAATTCAACACTTTGAGCCTGAATGCGGATACTAGTGAACATGTGTTCAATCGATCGGGCGAAGTCATCCGGATCGATGTCCATATACCCAAAGGATACTTAAAATAAAGAATTGTAAAGAAATTTACAGGCGAAAAAGTATAACTGAAATTGCATTAGAAAAAAGCACACATTGAATAAATATAGAGCATGAGTACAATCAGGAACATCTTAGTTTTAGCAGGACTAATAATTCTTGTAGTATCTTGTGAGAATGCGACGCCTCATAAAGAAGAACAAAAAATGCAGAAATCAATAACGGCCGAAGATATTTTAGGCAACCCAGATTACTTAGCGATTTCATACGGAGGTTATCGTATGAAATCGCGAGACAGTCAACCTACGCTAAAGGAACTCAAGGAAGATCTTAGAATCCTTCATGCTATGGATATAAAGGTGTTGCGAACTTATAATGTTCAATTACCACATGCATCCAACGTGTTGAAAGCGATCCGCGAATTAAAAACGGAAGACACTGGGTTTGAAATGTATGTTATGCTAGGAGCCTGGATAGACTGTCTGAACGCATGGACCGACCTGGAACCGGATCATAACGTGGAAAGCCCAGACAATGCTGCTGAAATCGATAGAGCTGTAGCCCTGGCCAACGAGTATCCCGATGTGGTAAAAGTTCTTGCTGTGGGTAATGAAGCCATGGTGAGATGGGCAACGAGTTACTACGTTCAACCGGAGGTTATTCTGAAATGGGTTACTCATTTGCAGGACCTGAAAGCGAAAGGGAAACTTTCTAAGGAATTATGGATCACCTGTTCAGATGATTTTGCATCCTGGGGCGGGGGTGATGAATCCTATCACACTGAAGACCTTGAAAAAATCATGCATGCTGTGGACTATATTTCCATGCATACCTATCCCTATCACAACTCTCATTATAACCCGGACTTCTGGCTGGTTCCTGAATATCAGGAATCGCTAACCAAACTTCAGAAGATCGATAGTGCGATGACAAGGGCGAAGAAATTTGTCATCAATCAGTATAATGCCGTTTCAAATCACATGAAGAGCCTTGGGATAGATAAGCCGATACATATAGGCGAGACGGGTTGGGCTACCACTTCTAATGGCTATTATGGTCCTGATGGATCCCGGGCCACAGACGAGTATAAGCAGGCTTTGTTTTATAAGTATATGCGGGAATGGACAAATGCCAATAATATTTCATGTTTCTATTTTGAAGCTTTCGATGAACCTTGGAAAGATTCTCACAACAGGTTGGGATCAGAAAATCATTTCGGGTTGTTCACCGTTGACGGTCAGGCAAAATACCCACTATGGGATATGGTCGACCGCGGTCTTTTCAAAGGTTTATCCCGTGGCGGAAATCCTATTACAAAGACCTATGACGGCATTGAAGAAAATTTGCAACTTGAAGTTTTTCCTCCTCCATCCCGAGCACTAATTCCAGTTAATCACTAATTATGAAAGGACTATCAAAGTATGGGTTAATAATTTTACTCACAACAATAATGGCTTGTAAATCTGAAAAGAAATCTGAAAAATCCCTGGAAGTCGAGGTATATGAAACTTCACAAAAAGGGAACAAGCTCACACGTATCTCAGATTTTCCTGAATCTAAAGATTCTTTGGTGATTCAGCTTAGACCTGAGAAAGAACTACAAACCATCACCGGGTTTGGAGGTGCATTTACAGAATCCTCGGCCTACCTCTTGAATAAACTCAGCAAGAAACAACGGGATACCATACTTCAGGCTTATTTCAGTAAAGATGGAGCGAATTATTCGCTTACCCGAACACATATGAATTCTTGTGATTTTTCATTGTCGAATTATTCTTATGCTTCGGTTGAGAATGATATGGAATTGGAAAATTTCACCATCGATGAAGACCGTGACGACCTTATCCCCATGATAAAGGACGCTATGGCGTTCTCCGAAGACGGATTTAAAATTTTCGCTTCCCCCTGGACGGCACCACCCTGGATGAAAGACAACAAGGACTGGGTTGGCGGCAAGCTTCTGCCGGAATATTATGATACCTGGGCCCTGTTTTTCTCGAAGTATGTCGATGCTTACAAAGAGGAGGGAATAGAGCTTTGGGGCTTTACGGTTGAAAATGAACCGCTCGGTAATGGAAACAACTGGGAGAGCATGCATTTTACCCCAAAAGAAATGACAGATTTTGTTGAGTTTCACCTGGGCCCAAAACTGGAAGCCGATGGGAAGGGGGATCTTGTTATCATGGGATACGACCAGAACAGAGAGCACTTAAATGAATGGGTTGATGAAATGTATAGGGATGAAAACTCTTCGAAATACTTTGACGGAACGGCAATTCACTGGTATGCGAGTACCTATGAAGTATTTCCTGATGCCCTTCAATATGCGCATAACAAGGCTCCGGATAAGTACCTTATTGAAGCTGAGGGCTGCATTGATGCACAGGTTCCTGTATGGCAGGATGATGGCTGGTACTGGAAAAAGGAAGCCACAGACTGGGGCTATGACTGGGCTCCGGAAGAAGACAAACACCTGCATCCAAAATATTCACCTGTAAACCGATATGCGAGGGATATCATCGGTTGTTTGAATAACTGGGTAGACGGATGGGTAGACTGGAATATGGTCCTCGATAAACAAGGAGGTCCAAACTGGTTCAAGAACTGGTGTATTGCACCTGTTATTGTGGATCCCGACAGCGATGAAGTGTATTTCACTCCACTCTATTATACCATGGCTCATTTCAGCAAATACATGCGCCCAGGGGCCAAAGTGATCGATGTAGATAAGCCGGATATAGAGAAATTCATGGTTACTGCTGCCACCAATCCCGACAATTCCATTGCCGTAGTTATTTTTAACGAAGAGCCTGTAGCCAGAGATTATACCCTTGTTTTAAATGGGAAATCAGTCAACCTTCGCATAGACGGTCAGGCCATACAATCGATTGTTATTCCCCCATCAAGTGAGTAGCAACTAACTAAAAAACAATCTAATTATGTCACAATACAAAACGTCAGCAAAGGACAAAGTTCCTTTCATACAAAAGGCGGCTTTCGGATCGGGTCACCTGGTGAACAATTTAATGCCCGGGGCTTTGGCAATATTTATGTTTTTCCTCCTTACTGCTTTTGGTATGGATCCTTTCTTAGCTGGACTTTTAGGAGGTTTACCCAGATTAGTTGATGCCATATCGGATCCAATAATGGGTTATATTTCAGACAATACAAATACTCGATGGGGAAGGCGTAGACCATATATCTTTATTGGTGCCATCCTTACCGGCCTCTTGTTTATTTTACTCTGGCAGATGGATGAGACCAATACACAAGACTATAATTTTTGGTATTTTCTTATTCTATCCGCTGTGTTTATTCTTGCCAATACAACTTTTTCCACTCCACTTATCGGACTTGGTTATGAAATGACGTCAGATTACAATGAACGAACTAGACTAATGGGACTGGCCAATATTGTAGGCCAAATAGCATGGATGGTTGTACCCTGGTTCTGGGTCTTGATCGCTGATGAAAATCTGTTCGAGACGCAGGCCGAAGGAGTAAGAAAACTCTCCATCATAGTTGGTGTAATTGCTATTATCTTTGGTGTCTTACCGGCTATTTTCTGCAGAGGTATTGATTCCAGTAAGATCGAGAATCGCGAAGAAATTTCATTTAAAAATATGTTGGGGATATTTAAGAATTTGTTCAAAGGCATCATTCAAGTATTCAAACATAAACCGTTCTTAAGATTATGTGGTGCTACTTTTTTGGTTTTCAATGGATTCCAAATTGTGGCATCTTTCAGTTTTTTCATCATTTTGTTTTATTTGTTTAATGGTGATTATGCGGCCGCAGGATCCTGGCCAGCCTGGTTTTCTACTATTCTTGCCGCTATTACTGCTTTTATTGTGATTCCAATTGTGGCCTGGATGGCAAATAAATGGGGGAAAAAGAATGCTTTTATCATTTCTACCTTCATTTCAATAATCGGCTATGGATTGAAGTGGTGGGGCTTCAATCCGGATAATCCTTATCTTATGTTCTTACCACTTCCAATGATGGCTTTTGGGTTGGGTTGTCTGTTTACCCTGATGATGAGTATGACAGCTGACATATGCGATAAGGACGAATTGGACAATGGAATGCCGCGTAAGGAAGGTACCTTTGGTGCGATATATTGGTGGACTGTGAAACTGGGGCAGGCTTTGGCCTTGATCGTTGGTGGAGCCGTGCTTAAATGGGTAGGTTTTGATGGAAATGCCGCCACGCAATCATTGGAAACCATGGTACAATTGCGAATCGCAGATATCGTAATTCCGGCAATTACGGCAGCTTTAGCAATTATAGTCATGTGGAATTACGGCTTATCTGAAGAAAAAGCAAGAAAAATTAAAGAGGAACTTGAAGAAAGACGAGGCAAGTTGTAATTAAGTCAAACTAAAAAGATAAAAATGTCAGCAAAAGTATTAATCATATTAGTAGGGATTGTTCTCATTGGCGTGGCAGTGCTCAGCAGTCTCAGTAAAAAAGACTCCAAAACAACTCTTATAAACCCTAAAGTTGGTATACCGATGGGCGTCCTGGGAGTGTTGATGGTCATTTTTGGAAGTTATTCTTCAGATGTAGGATATGTCAGTAGTCAGATGGAACAGATTTCCACAGGAAATAAAATGGAGCTGGAAGGACCCGTTAATTCAGTGAAAGTGATTTCGCCAATCGAGGCAGATTCTGTGGATTGCAGAATTCTCTCCATGGGCGTATATCCCAAAGGTCATGAAAAAGATATCTGGGTTGTTTTAAAACCTTCGGATAATAAGTATTATCCTCAATCAGACCATACCAATACATCGTACAAAAGAGATGGAGAATGGCAGGTAGTTACCCGTTTTGGTGGAGATAAAGAAGAAAAATATGAGCTGATTGTCTACGAGACCGATGCATCCGCTTCAATGTTTTTTAGTAATACAATTCTGGATTGGAAGAATAAGGAATCTTATCCCGGACTTGAAGAAACCGATTTACCTTCCGGAGCAACGGAAGTCGACAGAATAACCGTGTATTTACGAAAAAATTGTAGGGGTGTCTTCTGATCCATTCAATTATATGCAAACAAAATACACAAAACGGCTCTAGAATGAATAAGACGACAACTCACCGGAAAGTAGCATTAGGTCAAAAAATTGCTTTTGGATTAGGCATGCTTGCCAATCAAATGTTTCCTGCTATACTTGTTATATTTATGGTAGTCCTTGTTAAGGATCTGGGTTTCCCTGGCTGGATGTGGGGTTTAATATTTTTTGCCCCAAGAATATTTGACGCTATTACCGACCCTATAATGGGTTATATTTCTGATAATACTAAATCAAAATGGGGAAGACGCAGGCAATACGTATTTATTGGTGGCTTGCTCATGGGAATAGCATACATTTTCATGTGGCAACTTTATAAGGAAAACTCTCTCGAATATAATTTTTGGTATTTCTTTTTATGGTCTTTAGTTTTCTATCTGGGGCTAACTATTTTTAGTGTGCCCTACGTGGCGATGGGCTATGAAATGAGCGATGACTTTCATGAGCGTACCAATATCATGGCCGTAGCGCAATGGATAGGACAATGGGCCTGGGTAATAGCTCCTTGGTTCTGGGTTATTATGTATGATCAGGATTGGTTTCCATCGGCCGAAGTGGGTGCAAGGGAACTTGCGATTTGGGTTGCGATTCCTTGTGCAATATGTGCCATAGTACCTGCTATCTTTATTAAAAGTGAGTCAACTCTGGATAAAGATTATGAACCTCTGAATGTTTCCAATATTGGTAAGAGTCTTAAAAAGATCCTCACAAGCTTTGTTGAGGCTTTTAAAATAAAAGAGTTTAGAAAGTTATGCATTGCCACATTCTTAATCTTTAACTCATTCAATACGGTTGCTGCTCTTACTTTTTTTGTCATTGTTTATAAGTTATTTAATGGTGATGCTGAAGCAAGTGGTCTATGGGTTTCTTTATTTGGTTGTTTAGGTGCATTGGGCACCACATTTATAGTAATTCCAACAGTTGCCTGGATGTCTAAAAAAATTGGAAAGAAGAATACCTTTTTGGTATCACAAGGCATTTCGGTAATAGGTTATATTATGTTATGGTTCCTGTTTGTGCCAGGTAAACCCTGGATGTATACTTTAGCCCTTCCTCTTTTTTCATTTGGTATAGGTAGCTTATTTACTATCATGATGTCCATGACCGCAGATGTTATCGATATAGATGAATTAAATTCTGGCTTACGTCGAGAAGGAATATTTGGAGCCATCTATTGGTGGATGGTGAAGGTTGGTTTCGCAATAGCCGGAGGATTGAGCGGCGTCATTATCGCTATCGTCGGATTCAACCCTGAACTTCCAACAATAGATCAACAAGGGGCTGTGGATGGATTACACGCCTTCTTCTGTTTTTTCCCAATGGCCGGAACTTTATTAGCAATTTGGGTTATGAAGAGCTATGATGTTACAGAACAACGCGCCAATGAAATTCGAGCTAAAATTGAAAGCAGAAAGAAATTCCCGAATCAAGAAAATTAAAGAACAACATAAATATATTTAAAATGTCATATAGAGGAGAGCATAACTTCTTATTAAAGAATACTGATTTCACCTCCTACGAAGGTGTTAATTTCAGCAAGTACTCGTTTGAAGAACTAAAGAAACTTTGGCGAGAAACCCTGGAAAACGGAATGCATGGCTTGTGTTTTAGCATGTATGAAGACGGACAGAACCCAGGGGATATTATTTCCGAAGAACAAGTTGAACGAAGGATTAAAATCATCAAGCCTTATACTAAATGGGTGCGATCTTTCTCTTGTATAGAAGGGAATGAATATGTGCCCAGGATCGCTCACAAACATGGCTTAAAAACTATGGTTGGCGCCTGGCTGGGGGATGAAATGGATAAAAATGAACAAGAGATAGAAGCTCTTATAGCATTAGCTCGTGAAGGCGTTGTTGATATTGCGGCTGTAGGGAACGAAGTCCTGTACCGCAACGACCTTAACGAGGAACAGCTGCTGGATTACATCCGTCGTGTTAAAGAAGCAATCCCGGGAACACCTGTGGGCTATGTAGATGCCTACTATGAATTCACCCTACACCCCCGGATTGTGGATGCCTGTGATGTGATATTATCTAATTGCTACCCCTACTGGGAAGGTACTGATATTAATGATTCGTTAAATCATATGCAGCAAATGTATGGGCAAGCGGCACAAGCTGCTAAAGGAAAGCGAGTGATCATCACCGAAACAGGGTGGCCCAGCCAGGGGACCAATCTAAGAGGTGCGTATCCTTCGGCCGAAAATGCGATGAAGTATTTCATCAATTCACAGCTTTGGTCGGCTAAAGACAATATAGATATGTTCTATTTCTCATCTTTCGATGAGTCCTGGAAGGTTGGACCGGAAGGAGATGTAGGAGCTTATTGGGGTCTTTGGGACAAGCATGAAGAATTGAAGTTCTGATCCCGGCTTATTACAAACTGATAAAATAATCATTCAGATTCGCATTACGGGGAAGCTCGATCTTCTTGCGTAACCTGTAACGCTTGATTTCAACACTCCGGGGTGAGATGTTGAGCAGCGGGGATATTTCTTTGGATGAAAGATTCAGTCTTAGATAAACACAAAACCTCAAGTCATTGGGGGTAAGATCCGGGTGGAGTTCTTTCACCTTTTTAAAGAAGTCTTTGTCCGCATGATTAAAGGCCTCTTCGAAAAATTTCCAGTCGTCTTCATTGTTGAGGTTCTTATTGATAACCTTGATAACATTTCTGATCTTACTTGGGTCCGAAATGTTTTCAAGTTCGGTTTTGATATCATTGAGAATGCTGTTCTTTTTAATGAGATTCATTGTGGAAACAGCTAATTCCCGGTTGCGTGATTCAATGTCCTGATTTAAACTTTGATTCTTCAACTCGATGATCTCCTTTTGAGTAGCCAGTTCCTTAAGCTTTAGTTCACGGGTGTTTTCTTCCAATAATCGTTGGCGCTGTTTTCTATAATATCGCCTGTAAAAAGAATTTATACCGATGAATAAAAGGATGATTGCAATGGTGTAAATAGCCATGGCAATATTGGAGACATACCATGGTTTGTTGATCACAAAGGAATAAGAAGCTATATTGTTGGATTCGCCATCACCCTTGGCTCTAACCATAAACTCGTACGAGCCATGAGGAAGGTTGTCGAAGGATATACTAGAATTTGTACTCCAGCTGCTCCATTGGTCATAGATCCCTGCGAGTTTGTATTGGTATTGCGTTGTATGAAGCTTGTTATAATCGGGAGAACTGTATTCGAACGTAAAATAGTTTTGGGCGGCAGGAAACTCTCCCTCTGTAATTAAATCCATCGATGTGGTTTCGCCTGACCGAGAACCTGAGATAACGCGGTTTATGGAGATCTGATTGAAGTGTTGCGGTCGACTATCAAGATCCATCAGCAGATAACCGCTGGAGGTTCCGATAAGATACTTCTGATGATCTAAATGTGCAATGTTCTCGTATCCGTCAAGAGCTGTGCGCTGGGCAACGGGAATTGAAATTCTATTGGTCTTTAGCGTGTTGTTAAGTCTTTCGGCAAAAATGTAGATTAAGGCGTCTTTTGTAAACACCCATAACTTACCCGTTTCATCAGCAATCAATTTCCCGGTAATATACTGGTCACCTCCGAAGATTCCACTCAGGGATTCATCCTTTATAAATTCTTTTGAGGTTTCATCGTACTTGAATATGCCTTCGCGATATGCATAATAAATAGCGCCGTTAAAAGAGGCTAAACTTGAGTGAGATCCCTTTTGAACCGATGTTATTTCGCTAAACTCTTCAATCTCGGTAAAGTCATGGTTAGGGATGAGTCGATAAACACCTTTGTATTCATGACTCACCAGTATTTCGCCGCTGTCTGAGATCTCAAAGTGCTTTGACGAAATATCAAAGCCCGAAATTTTATTCCGAAGACCCCATGAACCATTTTGCCGCTCCAATACATACAGACCCACATATCCCCCTTGAAGCAATAAATCATCTTCACCGGGTATTTCCCTTATGTCCCAGGCTCCCTGAATATTTGATATTTGCTGAGCATTTCCATCAGAGATCAAAAACGTTCCAAAATTATGACCGCAAAAAAGCTCACCTTTAGCTATACGCAAATTCCACACCTGTCCTTCGGTTCCCTGAACGAGGGTAAGGGCTTCGTTTGAGTTATAGGTTTTGTAAAATAAACCCTGATTGGTCCCTATATATAGAAAACCATTATGGATGGTCGAAGCGTAAGTGGTTCCAAGTCGTCCGTTTCGATTGAAGTAATTCTTGAATGGGGCTTTGGTATTCACACAATCGATCCCATTATCGAGGCCCACCCAGATGTTTTCCTGGACATCTTCAAACAAGGACAGTGCCGTGTTATCACCCAATCCGCTGGATTGATCGATCTGGTATCGGAATTCGCCATCCTTCGTAAGCACTATTATTCCGTTTGCGATGGTTCCTAAAATCATATCGCCGTTAGACAGACGAATGCTGCTGTAGATACTTAAACCTTCAAGCACAGAATCCGCAGGTACCGACCAGGGTTGTACAATCTCATTGGTTATGGTGTAAAATCCTTTGGATGCTGTTAAAAATACCATGTCATCGTTTCGCATGAAAATATTAACGAGGACATTTTCCTTGAGTACTGCGTCGTCTGAGATTAGTTTGCTCTTCTTGTTTTCAATAGCGAAGAGGCCTTCATTGGAAACCTGAAAGTAGAAATCGTTCTCAATTTCAAACAATTTGGTGATCGTATTTTCTACCTCGAGGAATGATATACTTTCGTCGATCACGTGATAAAGGTATATTCTGTTCAAAGACTGAAACAAGATCCATTCATCATGATTAATGATGTTCCAAATCTGTTCATCTACTATCATATCAAACTCCTGTTTCTGGACCAGCGAAGTATAATTTAGGTTTCCTTTGTTATCGTATTCCCAATACCCGAAATCCATGTAACAACCTGTATATATCCTATTGCCAATGGATTTTACTGATCTCAGGATGGTTTCATTAGGAGTAGGATAAAGCGTCCATCTTGCTCCGTTATATTCCAACAACCCCTTGTTATTCGCTACATAGATATAATTATCATCAGATTGTGAGATCATCCAATTCTGATTATCTGCTCCGTACACATTGGAGGGATAGTTGGCAATAGGAGGAAGTTCCTGTGCAACACAGAAGGCGTGAGACAGGATAAGTACGACCGTAATTAAACTTTTCAAAGTCGGAGAAATTGGCATTTGGGTGTGTAAGATAAGTTAATTCTCTGAATTAGTATGGCCTGGTATACTCTCTCAAGTAGTTGTGATCGGGTATGCCTTTCGGGCTTTAAAAAAGTGAATTTTTTACAGAAACCAAGGCAACCAAAAAAGCCTCTCCATCTAAGGATAACCCGCCTGTCGTTCCTCCGTTGGGCAGGGCTTCTTATTGGTCTTACTTACATCCAAAATCGTGTAAATGACCCTCATCATTGTAAACTGTTTTACTGGTTCTTACTTTGTTAGGTTATTAACAATAAAGCAAATAATATGAGGAATGTATTGATACTTCTTATATCCGTCATTTGCATTGTTGGATGCATGGATATAGGAAAATATGACAATCCTGAATATGGAACGTTAGATATTCGAAAAATAGAGAGTTCCCAGGATATCAATGGCTATCCCTGCAAAAAAGGGAAAGTGACATTTTATGAAAATGACTCATTGATGAATTTTGTCTTATATGAGGACTTTGTAATTAATAATGATATGATTCCTGCTGATAGTGATATCACTATGTATTGGAATGGCAAACCGGAATTCATTTATTTATCGAAGGAAACAGAAATACAAGGATATATTCCAACAGCAAAACGGATAGCTTACTGGCACGTAAGCTTCTACAATAATGGAAAATTACACTTATTCTCCTTGAAAGATGATACTCATATTGCCGGGGTTCCCTGCCAAAAAGGTGATGATCTAAGGCTCTTCCCTAATGGAGATCTTTGGGAATGTACGTTATCTGAGGATTTCGAGATTGAAGGAAAGAAATTTTCCTCAGGAGCACATTTGATCTTTGATGAAAAGGGTCAAGTCTATAATTTTTCGTTAAGCAGGTACAATGAAATAAAAGATCGATTGAAGATTCATGAATTTACCAAAAGATTTTACAGTAATAAGCTGTGACCTTTAAATGTGAAATAATTAATAACATCCTGAAATTATGAAAATTCCTGTTATACGCGAATCGTATTTTCTTAATATCGTAATCCTGATCTTTTCACTATTTGTTGGTGGGTTTGGGTTACTGTTTGGTTTAGCACATCTTCTTGATCCTTCTGCTCATGAACCAAGTCGAGAACCCGTAGCAGGTTTAATATTTGTTATCGGACTTTGTCTCCTTGGAGTCGTATTTCTGCTAATAGCGTTTTTAGCTCTAAAAGGCATTATATATAAAATTAAACATCGTCACCAGGAAAGAAATTGAGGTATTTTACCTAAGCCTATACTTAGAATGCCAACGTTCAGCTATAGACTGATGGCTGAACGATTTTATTTTGAATTATCTCCCGGGTAGACCATTCTGAACGAATCCTCAAAACATTTAACTCCCACCCTGTATGGGGTCAGATTCAGGCATTAATTTATTGAGAACAAAATAAACAGGACAAAACTTGGTTAGCGGACTTATTATCTGCAGACCAGCAACGGCGACTGCAACAAATATCCATTTAACATCTACGAAATATGCAAGAAGTGCACTTGCCAAATAGAGAATACCGACGATAGCATCGTGCGCCCGAATTTTGGTGTGATTTTTTGTTTTCATCTTATTGTGTTATTAATTGTTTATTTAGCGAAAATGGGCAATAGAAAAATAGTAACTAACTAATTAATAGCTGTTAACATAACAAATATAGTTTTTATTTGAACATTGAAATTACCACAAACAAAAAAAGCCTCACCATTTAAGGTAAAGCTTCTCATTGGTTACTGATCTCTCAGTACCACATGACACATTTAAGTATCACAACACAACATTTTCCACCCCGCCACCTGGCCCCTTCGCTAAAAACATCCACCGGATGTTTTTTTAACGCTTGGTCCTGGTCTGGACGAGACTCGAAGCCTACTGTGGAAGGTTCGACTATCAGTAAACAAAATTTAAATATTGAAGCCGAAAAGCACACCGGCAGAGACCATATGGAAAGCTCCTACGGAGTCGTTTTGAGTAACTACTCTGTACGCTGTTATTATCGCAATATTCTCGGTAAAGCTGTAGGACGCCTGGGGTGCTATATATAATCCACTTCGGCCAAATCGATTCGTTCCAATAGCATAACCAAGATCAGCACCCACCCTAAAATTAGATGCTAATTCAAATCGCCCTGAAGCGGCGAACGGAATAAATGTAATATCGAATAACTCAATGTTAATTGATCCGGGGGGTAATTCTTCACCAAATGCAATTATATAACCCGTAGAGATCCCGGCATCAAACCTACCTGTGATCTCAGTAAGGAAGACTAGATCCATAGCTAAAGCAAAGTTTGTACTAACACCTGTTTCACTCGTTGGAATACCCCCATTAATTCCAGCCTGCAACTGACCCTGTGCAATTGACAATTGAATGGTTCCAATTAAAAATGCCAACAAATAGAGTGTGTTTCGCATAATCGAATATCATTGCTTTTAGAATAATATCACTTATTCCTTCTGGTAGGCGTACTTTTTAATATTGCTTAAATGCCTTGCAAACAGGGCCTCCTTACCATCTATTTCGAACTTCATCCTTTTGGGGAAAATTGCCGACCCGGCTACGGCACCAAACAACCCTGCTCCTACCACTGCAAGGCCAGTTCCACCCTCGCAGCCAACGCTTTGACACTTATTTATAACACCCTGTTCTATTGCCAGGGGAGAAGCAAAAGCCACAGATCCAATTCCGGCCCATAAAAGTCTCTCACCTTTTCTAATTAGCTTGATTTTCTCTATCCTGGTTTTATCAAGGAAGAAACTTCTATTGTCATTCGTTGTTTTTCCTTTCTGCAGGTATATTCCCTCTTCGGAAACATGGTACAGCCAGCCTTTTACAGTAGAGCCGTCAGTCATTTTTACAATAGCCTTATAAATCTTGTCGGATGGCTGACCCTCTATAACCCCAATATTGCAGAGCATCACCATTGCTAAAATTATATAAAGTAGCTTCATGATATCTCATTCTAGAGAATCCAAGTACAAAATCCTATGGAGATTTCCTATGATTTAAGTCATTGACCGTGAGGGATTCAAACAAAAAAAGCACACCTTCACTAAAGTTTCGGTGGACGCAGTCTCCAAGTATTGCTCCAATTGGTACCTATGCAAAACAAAAAAAGCCGATCCTATCGGATATTGTGAAACAATTTGTTCATGAATCTTAATTGAGTTCTTCTTCCAACAGCCCTATGATCTGGGAGGTTTCTTCGATCAATTTTTCCAACTGGTCTATAGCGTCCATATTTAGCCAATAGTGTGCGGCTGCCATGTTAAGGTAGGCTACACGGTTTAATCTAAGTTCAGCGGCCTTGTCATTGAGAGTTTCATCTGGAAAAAGAAACGAAGAATTTGGTTCAAGTCTCATGATGTTAAGATCTGCAGAGATCTTTCCATCTATGGGGTAGGCCCATTCATTACCGATCTGAATGCGTTGTGAAACAGCTTTGTGCTCGGCATAGTGTTTTACCAATTTATCCCTTAGCGAACTGTTTCGAATAATCTTGAGATTTCCAGTACTCCACAGATCGTCGAAGGTAGAGGTAGATGAGGAAAAGATTGGGAATATACTCCCGGTTTCAAAATAGGCATGAGCGGCTGCTACCACACTTGAATCGCTCATTGCATTTGATTTTAAGGCAGTAGAAAGCCCTTTGATAGTCCCAATCCCTCCTTTCAAATAGACTATGTTAGAGCTGAAGGTCTCAAGGTCTTCCCTATTCTCCACCAACAACCTGTTTAGGTAAAGTTGTTCCTGTTTTGCTGCCTGCCGGTCTTCGTTCCAGTTGTTAATCTGGAGTGCGATAAGGATTCCAATAACCACCAGAATAATCTCCCCGATCGCGTACA
This sequence comes from Flavobacteriaceae bacterium, assembly GCA_013043685.1. Taxonomy (GTDB): domain Bacteria; phylum Bacteroidota; class Bacteroidia; order Flavobacteriales; family Flavobacteriaceae; genus Pukyongia. The sequence continues at coordinate 131,548 of JABDNT010000081.1, forward strand.
GGAAGTATTTACTGAATTTATTTTCAGAAAGAAGCCGTTGGCGAATCCGCCTGAAGAATTTGATCATGAAGTTGGATGTTAGTTTTTAAAGATACTAAGAATGAACAATTAACATCCTAAAACAAAAAAAGCACAGCTTCGCTTGAGCTACGGTGCACTGTAAGCCCGCTCTTTCGCTGAAGCTTCAGAGGACGACACATTCTTAACGAAAAAAAGCCTCACCAAATTGGTAAAGCTTCTCATTGGCTCTCCCCGAGGACTCGGGGCTAAACCACTCGCCACATTTCTGTGACGCAACACAACATTTTGTAATGCCCGCGCGCCGGCTGGCCCTTCGTTAAAAACATCCACTGGATGTTTTCTTAACACTCAGTCCCCGTCTGGACGAGACTCGAACGGTAATTAATTGTCTTGTTTTTCTTACATACAATCAGCTATGGCAAAACTTAAAATAAAGAAAAATATGTTGTATATTTATGAATATCAGCTATTTAAGTTCAAAAAAATAATTTAACCAATATTTTACAATTATGAAACAAGTATTAAGCGTAGCAATGCTTATGATATTTTTCATAGGTTTTGCAGTTAGCGCGCAGACAGATGACGACGACAAGTCGTCAAACGAACCCTCCTCGAAGATTTCCCTTCTGGAGCTTATCCAATCTACAACGGATAATTACGTAATCACGCATGAACATGTGAGCAGCATTAGTCAGGTGAGAAATGTGTATCTACGTCAGGCCATTAATGGCATTGGTATTTACGGAACAGAATCAAGTATTCATATTAGTCCGTTAGGTGTCAAGATTGCTGAGCACAATAAGTTTTTAGCAGATGTCAACAATAAGCTTGAAAGCAATTCACAAAGCTTAACGGCTGTTCAGGCTGTTCAACGAGTAGCGGCGCAAATGGGCTATGGCACTCCAAGTTTACAAGTGATGAAGACTGCCGAAGGTGCCAATCAAAAAACTTTGTTTAATGAGGGTGGTATTTCAATGGAAAGTATTCCAGTACAACTTATGTATTATTATCAGAAAGATGATGGAATTCGATTGTCTTGGAATCTTTCCATAGCCGAACTTGATGGTACAAATTGGTATAACTTTATGGTTGATGCAAACACCGGAGTGATTCTCGAAAAGACCAATTGGATCGACGAATGTACTATTGAGCATGAACATGACGATGAAGGATCGACCTTGGACGATAATGCCAATCTTTTTGATATTCCCGACTATAATACCAATGTGGTTTCGTATAATGAAGCAGATGGAATTGGCAGTTATAGAGTTTTTGCAGTACCAATTGAATCTCCATATTACGGATCCAGATCTTTACAGGTGAATCCGGCAAACAGTACAGCTTCGCCATTTGGCTGGCATGACACAGACGGTGCTATAGGGGCGGAATTTACTATCACAAGAGGAAATAATGTACATGCCTTTAGACAAAGTGATAGTTATTCTCCGGATGCGGGTGCCAATCTAATATTCGATTACGCGCTTGATTTTACGCTTGATCCTACAACTGGAGATAATCTAGATTCGTCTATAACAAATTTGTTCTACTTTAATAATATTATTCATGATATTATGTATCAATATGGCTTTAATGAAGCCGCCGGAAACTTCCAGGAGAACAACTATGGCAATGGTGGCGTAGGAACTGATTATGTTAAAGCGAGAGCCCATTTTGGGGTGCTGTGTAATGCCTTCTTTGGAACACCTGTGGATGGAGGCAATGGATCAATGGAAATGTATTTATGTGATAATGCCATACCAAATAAAGATGGAGACTTTGATAATCTCGTTATTGCTCATGAATACGGCCATGGAATCTCAAACAGATTGACAGGCGGGGCTGGCGATTCCGACTGCCTGGACAATGACGAACAGATGGGTGAAGGTTGGAGTGATTTTTATGGATTGATGTTGACAATGACTTCAACAGATACCGGAACCACTGCAAGAGGTATTGCCAACTATCTTTTTGATTATGGTGCAAATGGTGGTGGAATTCGAACTCGCATGTATACTACCGATATGACTGTTAATGAATATACCTATGATAGAATTAAGGCAACAGGCAGTAGCCCTCATCGATTAGGTGAAGTTTGGGCGACCATGTTATGGGATCTAACTTGGGGATTGATAGATCAGTACGGGTTTGATTCTGATTTATATAACGGAACCGGTGGAAATAATATCGCGTTAACCCTTGTTACGGAAGCTTTAAAACTTCAACCGTGCAGTCCCGGGTTTGTAGACGGTCGTGATGCTATATTGGCTGCTGATGCGGCGATTTATGGTGGGGTCAATGAGTGTTTAATCTGGTCTACTTTTGCGAGACGAGGCTTAGGGTTTAGCGCGGATCAAGGCGATACAGATGATAGAACTGATGGTACCGAGGCCTTTGATGTGCCATTTCCTCCTGTAGCCGTTTGTAAGGCAGACTTTTCTGTTCAATTAGATGCTAATGGAGAGGTTAGTATAGATGTTTCAGATATTAATGATGGTTCTACAGTTACTTGCGAACCTATTTCATTAAGCATTTCAAAAAGCGATTTTACCTGTTCCGATATTGGTCCAAATGTAATTACCTTAACGATAAGTGATGCTTTTGGAAACGAAACAACTTGTACTACAACGGTAACAGTCGAAGATAATATACCACCAGTGATATCATGTGTTCCAGACGACACTAAAAGTACCGATCCAGGATTGTGTTCATATACAGTTCAAGGAACAGAATTTGATGCAACCTTTACAGATAACTGTCTTAACGGAAGTATCACTAATAACCTTAATAATACTGATTCTATTGCAGGAGAAGTACTGGATTTTGGAGAAACAACTGTGGTTTGGACGGTTGATGATGGTAACGGACAAACAGATGAATGTGAAGTGACTATTACTGTGATTGACACTGAGGATCCTGTGTTAATGACAGTTCAGGACCCCATGATAATCTGGCCACCAAATCACAAGTACCAAACATTTGATGTCAATTCGTTTTTTGTTTCTGTGTTAGATAACTGTACTCCTCTTACCGCAGATGATGTTTATATCGCATCTGTGAGTAGTGATGAGGAAGAAAATGCACCAGGAGGAGGAGATGGAAACACTACAGATGATATAGTGATTGCTCAAGATTGTAAGTCAGTAGATTTACGTAGAGAACGTCAAGGCAATGGGAATGGTAGGGTTTATACCATTAATATGATGGTAATGGATGCTAGTGGTAATACAGGATCATCCAGCAGTCAAGTTTATGTTCCAAAGAATTTTGGAGGCATTGCAACAGATGACGGTATAGCCTATCAGGAAGATTGTATGCTTAACAGGGCACCAATAGTTCTTGGAAATAATGAATTACCAAATACTATTGATTTTGACATAGACTTTTGGCCAAATCCATCAGACAGTAGTTTCAATTTAAAGGTTTCATCGAATGATACAGCTGTTCAAATCAATATTGTTGTATATGATGTTAATGGTAGAACATTGCAATCAAATTCCTTCGATCCAAAGGACACTTATCAATTTGGCAGTGAATTAACAGCAGGTATTTATTTTACAAAAATTACACAAGCTAATAAATCAAAAGTTATAAAAATTGTAAAGCACTAGAAACCATTTTTTTAACAAAACCCTTCATAACCTGAAGGGTTTTTTTATATGAAATTCAAGGGTTGAATTGATACAAGTATCTTTATAATAGATAGTTCATAAACATATTATGAATGGTCAAAAAAGGGAGGAAAGGGCAGATCCACCCTAAACCTAACTATTGCGGGATTAGTTCGCCTACGCAAATCACAGATTCGCTGGCTCACTAACAAAAAAAGCCTCACCATTTAAGGTAAAGCTTCTCATTGGTTACTGATTTCTAAACCACAAGCCACATTTAAGT
>JABDNT010000001.1 GCA_013043685.1 Flavobacteriaceae bacterium
TTGGTTTCGGATACGATTTCCAAACCACGGATCTGGAGGATTACAGCGATGGTTCGTATGAGATCATGCTGCGTTTCGATGTATTTAATAAACCAGAAAGAGTACTAACACCAAGATTCTTCTAAAACATAAAAATCATGAAGACATTACTTAAAAAATCCATTCTTTTATCGCTGGTATTACTTTTTACCGGTTTAACCTTTGCTCAAAAGAAGGAGATAGAAAAAGCGGACAAAGAATTTGACAAGTATTCATATATCGATGCTCGCGAAATCTATCTTAAAGTAGTTGAGGATGGATATACTTCAGCGCAAATATTCAAAAATCTGGGAGATACCTATTACTGGAACAGCGAGTATGATAGCGCTGCAAAGTGGTATCAAAGGTTAGTGAATGAATTTCCGAATGAGGCAGATGCGATGTACTATTATCGAGCGGCCCAGTCGCTTAAAAGTCTGGGACAGGATGATGTTGCCGGAGAGCTCATGGAAGCCTATATCAGAAAAGGAGGTGATCCAAAGATCATACAGGCTACCAACACCAGCTTCATGGAATACGAAGTTGAACTTCAAAAAGTCTCTGTGAATACCGAAAATTCCGATTTCGGATCGGCTTTCTACGGGGATAAATTAGTATATGCTTCAGCAACTGTTCAAACCGAAGGAGATAAAATCCATGAATGGAACCAACAACCCTTCCTGGATCTGTTCGAAGCCGATATGGACGAGAACGGCATGCTTTCCAATCCAACCAAACTGAATGGGGAAGTAAATACTAGATTCCATGAATCCTCAGCAGTCTTTACCAAAGACGGAAATACTATGTATTTCACCCGCAACAACTTCATCGACGGAAAAAAGGGGAGGGATAAGGAAAAAACTATTCGTTTAAAGTTGTACAGGGCAACAAAAAGTAGTGAGACCTACTGGACGAATATAGAGGAATTACCTTTCAATAGTGAAGAATACTCTGTCGCTCACCCGGCACTTAGCCTTGACGAGAAAAAACTTTACTTTTCTTCCGATATGCCTGGAACAACAGGAATGTCGGATATATGGTATGTCAATATTCTTGAGGATGGCGCATATGGATCGCCTATGAATGTAACGGTTCTGAATACAGAAGCAAGAGAATCCTTTCCATTTATAAGCGAGAATAACAACTTTTATTTTGCGAGTGATGGCCGTGGTGGTCTGGGGGGCTATGATGTGTTTATGGTTCCACTTGGTGAAAGTGGTATCCCAAACGGAGAGATCAAGAATTTAGGTGCGCCAACTAACAGCAATAAGGACGATTTCGGATTTATTATCAATGAACAAAAGCGAATTGGCTATGTTTCTTCCAACCGGGATGGTGAAAAGGGAAGTGTGGCCGATGAGATCTATCGTGTTCAGGAACGATGTGAAGTTACTATTGCCGGAACTATCACCAGTGACGTGGACAACAAACCTGTTGCCAATGCAACTGTGACCTTACTGGATGAAAACAGTATTGTGGTTAAAACAATGACAGCCGGACCTGACGGTACTTATTCATTCGATGGAATGGCAGAATGCAGTTCTGTCTATGTGGTAAGGGCGATTGGAGACGGTTGCGAATACAATGAAAAACTTGTTACCACTCCGAATGTATCAGGCACTGTTATGGCCGACCTGGTATTAGAATGCGATCCTTGTGCACCTAATGATCTTGGATGCCGATTGAAACTGGAACCTATCTATTTTGATTTCGATCGCTATAATATCCGTCCGGATGCCGAGATTGAGCTGGCTAAGATACTTGCCGCCTTACGTCAATATGCCGAACTCGTAATTCATATAGAATCGCATACAGATTCAAGAGGAAATGACGCATACAATGAGGCACTTTCAGAAAAAAGAGCTCAGTCAACACTTGAATGGCTGGTGAGCAAAGGAATTGATCGTAACAGGCTTTCCGCTAAAGGGTATGGCGAATACCAGCTCACGAACCAATGTTCTAACGGTGTTGAATGTACGGAAGAAGAACACCAGTTAAATAGAAGATCTATGTTCATTATTCAGAACTAAGAATATCTTTTAACCTCACTTAAGCGCCCGGTATTCATACAGGGCGCTTTTTTGTTTGTGTTTACTCTATGCTATTTCGTATTTTTGAAGTAAAAATAAGCAAGCTATGCAGGAAGAAATGGTGATCCTTGTAAATGAAAAGGATGAACAAATAGGGTTGATGCCTAAGATGGAAGCCCATCAAAAGGCAATTTTACATCGGGCATTCTCTATATTTATATTTAATGATAAAGATGAATTGATGCTTCAGCAAAGAGCACTGCATAAGTATCATTCCCCGGGGCTATGGACGAATACCTGTTGTAGTCATCAGCGTGATGGAGAGACCTCCCTGGAAGCCGGTAGCCGAAGGCTACAGGAAGAAATGGGATTTACCACCCCTTTAAAGGAAACCACTTCTTTTATTTATAAGGCACCTTTCGACAATGGCCTCACGGAGCATGAGTTCGACCACGTGATGGTTGGTAGGTATAATGATGAACCTGTGATTAACAAAGACGAAGTTAATGCGTGGAAATGGATGCTTCTGGAAGACGTTAAAAAAGATATAAAGTTGAATCCCGAAAATTATTCTGCCTGGTTTAAGATTATCTTTGATAAATTTTATGAACATTTATCATTATGAGTTTAACAGTTTTTAGAAAGGCACACTTTAACGCGGCTCACCGACTTTACCGAAAAGACTGGAGCGAGGAACGGAATGAGGAGATCTTTGGGAAATGTAATAACCCGAATTTTCACGGACACAATTATGAGCTTGAAGTAGGTGTTACCGGTGAGGTAGACCCTGAAACGGGCTATCTTATCGATATGAAGGTGCTGAAAGACCTAATACGTGAAGAAGTTGAAGATGCTTTCGATCACAAAAACCTTAATGTCGAGGTGCCGGAGTTTGCAAATCTTAATCCGACTGCTGAAAATATAGCCAAGGTGATCTGGGAAAAGCTTCGTAAGAGATTGGACAGCGATTTTAAACTGTCTGTGAAACTCTATGAAACTCCACGAAATTTTGTTCTGTTTACTGGTTAGGCATTAAGCATGGCATTAAAAATTGGCAATTCAATCCCCGAATTCTCTCTTAAGGACCAGCACGGAAATCTTTTTGAAAGTAAATCACTTATAGGAAAGACTTCTTCTGTGATTTATTTCTACCCTAAAAATTTTACACCAGGATGCACCAAAGAGGCCTGTGAATTTCGGGATCGTTATGAGGCATTTACCGATATGAACGCCAAGGTTATAGGAATAAGCCGTGATTCCACGGTATCTCATCGTAGATTTGCTAACCAATATAATTTGCCATTTACCTTGCTTTCGGACAAGAATAATGAAGTGGGTAAAATGTTTGGTGTTAAAAAATCATTTCTGGGACTTTTACCGGGAAGAGAGACCTATGTCTTTGATAAACAAGGAAAACTTATCTTTACTTTTAATAGTTTGGATGCAAAACCACACATAACCAAAGCGCTTCAGCAATTAACGCAACTCAATGAGTAAAGCACTCAAGTTATACCCACTTAAATTCACACCTGTTTTAAAGTCAAAAATATGGGGAGGCGACAAGCTTACCTCTAAATTTGAGAAAGGGCCATACAAGGATGGAATAGGTGAAAGCTGGGAACTTTCAGGTGTCTCGGGGAGTATTTCAGAAGTTCAAAACGGAATACTGAAAGGGACTAACCTACAGGAACTTTTGCGCAGCCATGGAGAGGACCTGTTGGGTAAGAGAGTATACAAATTATATGGGGAAGACTTTCCTTTATTAGTCAAATTTATCGATGCAAAGGAGGATCTTTCGGTACAATTGCATCCCGATGATAAGATGGCGGCCTCACACCACAATTCCTTTGGAAAAACCGAAATGTGGTATATCGTTGATACAAATCCCGATGCAAGGCTCATCATAGGCTTTAATCGTAAAATGGATAAACATCTTTATAGGAAAAACCTATCGGAAGGAACCTTACCCGCAACACTGAATTCAGAAGAAATAAAACCGGGAGATGCATTTTTTATTGCTCCCGGAACTGTTCATGCCATCGGTGGCGGAACATTGCTGGCGGAAATTCAGCAGACATCAGATATCACCTATCGAATTTACGATTGGGACAGACCGGATGTTGACGGCAATATGCGTGAACTTCATACAGAATTAGCACTAAAAGCGATACATTATAATGCACCGAATGCGCGCCTTGACTATGAAGACGAAGAGAATTCGATCGTGAAATTATGCACTTCAGATTACTTCGAAACCAATAAACTTAAACTTACTAAACCACTGCATCGTGATACGAGCGGACTTGACTCATTTCGGGTATATTTGTGCGTGGACGGCGACATATTGATTGAAACTCATAGCGATTCAGTTTCACTCTCTGCAGGTGAAACTGTATTGATTCCTGCCTGTATAGATAAAATTATCTTAAAAACAGCTTCAGCAACGCTACTCGAAGTTTACATTCCATAAGGTTTTGTAACTTGCACCAAATTAAATCAAGCAAAATGGCAAGCGTAAGAGACCTTAAAAGAGATATCAACTATGTACTTGGAGATATTATTGAAGCGGTATATATCTGGGAACTAACCAATCCTGAAAAGGACACAAAGAAATCTGAGAAAATCATTGATGAAGCTATCGATACCTTCGACGATCTTATTGCAAAGGTAAACGCCAAGGATGTGGAAAACCGTAAAAATCATTTTAAAGCGATCAATCAGGAATTAGAGGATCGAGGCCGCAAACTAATTGATAAGATCAACGCACTTAGTTAGTCTCGTCCTTCCTTCTTTCTTCGATATAAGAATACAATTCTTCACCGTATTTAGAATCTTTAATCTTTGGACTTAGCACTTTATAAACTGTGTCCAGGTATTTCAAATTGGCATCGTAAACCTCACTTAACATAAGGTAGGGAGCAACTTCAAAGTCCTTTTGCTGAAGTGCATAATTTACTGTAGCAAGGTATTTTCCAGCTAATATTTTATCCTGTTGGGCGCTTAGTGAAATAGCCAGGGAATCCTGGCCATCTTGCCTGGCTTTTAATCTCTGTTCGATAACATCCAGGTTCCTGTTATTAAAACGGCGCATAAGCTGCTTATAGGTATCCAGTTTTACCTGGTTTACCGATCCGCTAACGGAAACATCGTTACCAAATTTCTTGAGGGAAGTTTCGATTTTGATTTCTGAAGGTTCTGCGAAGAACGGAATTCGATCATCTAGTAAGGTTCCGTTCTCCAATCTCAGATATAGATAATAGATCTCGGGACTATTTATTTCTTCCGTAAATAAGAAATTAGGATCACCATCTACGACCAGGGAATCCACTGAAACAACTACTGTGTCTTTAATCTTTTGAAGTATAATGGTACCTTTTTTCAAACCTTTTACCGTACCGGACAATTGCATTTGATTCTCACTTCGTGAGCAGCCGGTCAACACTATCATCAGTCCTAAGATCAATCCGAAATATCTCATTTGATTCCTTCTTTTTAAAGGCGTAAAGATGCCATTTTTTTCGCAAAAATATTAGGCTGCCGAAGCTAATTGCATCAGGAAAGTACACGCCACGGCACCTAGTGTTCCTATCGCATAACCAAACACTGCCAGTAATACTCCAACGGTTGCCAGGGAAGGATGGAATTCAGAGGCTACAATAGGTGCAGAAGCAGCCCCTCCTACGTTTGCCTGGCTACCTACTGCGAGGAAGAAATATGGCGCTCGAATAAGTTTCGCTACCAGAATAAGCAAGCCGGCATGGATGGCCATCCATACTAAACCGATCACGATAAGCATCTTGTTTTCAAAAATCAATGTAAGATCCATTTTCATGCCTATACTAGCTACCAGAATATAAATAAACACACTACCAAATTTACTGGCTCCGGCTCCTTCATAATCACGAGCTTTGGTATAGGACAGCAACACACCTATGACAGTAGCGATCGAGATCATCCAGAAGAAAGAAGAACTCATAAAACTCAACATGTTTCTGCTCAATCCCTGAGGCATACTGTTTACCATGGATTCAAAATAGCCGCTTATATATCCTGCTCCAAAATGTGCTATACTTACGGTACCAAAAGCGATTCCGGCCAGGATCATAAGATCGGAGAAGCTCGGGTTTCTCTCCACCTTCTTCGAAAATTGAGATACTTTTTCCTTTAGTCTTTCTATTGCCGAGGTATCTGAATTAAGCCACTTATCAATACGGACGGCTTTCCCGATTCCTATAATTAGTAATGCCATCCAAATATTGGCTACTACTATATCTACGAACACCATCTGACCGAATAGCTTGGGATTATATCCGTAAATTTCGAACATTGCTGTTTGGTTTGCTC
>JABDNT010000009.1 GCA_013043685.1 Flavobacteriaceae bacterium
AGGTGGTAAATTCAAGGGTAAAAGAATCACTTTCCACGATCCCTGTTATTTAGGAAGGGCCAATAATGAATATGAAGCCCCACGTGAATTACTTCATAAACTGGAGGTAGAGCTGGTGGAAATGAAACGGTGCAAGTCACGCGGACTCTGTTGCGGGGCGGGTGGCGCCCAGATGTTTAAAGAACCTGAAAAAGGTGACAAGGACGTTAATATAGAACGTACCGAGGAAGCCCTGGAAACAAAACCAGAGATAATCGCGGCCGGTTGCCCGTTTTGCAATACCATGATGACAGATGGCATCAAGGCAAGTGAGAAAGAAGCGGAGATAGCTGTAATGGATGTGGCCGAAATGATCGCGAATGCAGAAGATATATAGAAATGGTAACAGAATTTAAAAACCTCCCGGACAATTCGAGAATTTGGATATACCAGGCTAACCGTAAACTCTCCGACCTCGAAGTTTCAGAAATTAAAGAAAAAACCCGTGAGTTCCTCTCTCAATGGACCGCACACGGTGCGGATCTCGAAGCAGGATACGAGGTAAAATACAATCGTTTTATAGTGATTGGATTGAATCAATCTAACGCCTCTGCTTCAGGATGCAGTATCGATGCTTCAGTGCGATTTATTCAATCCCTGGAGAATGCATACCAGGTTGATCTCCTGGATAAAATGAATGTTACTTTTTATAATGGCGAGTTTATCGCACACAAATCGCTTTCGGACTTTAAGAAAATGGCTAAAGCCCGATCGGTATCCCCAAATACTATTGTTTTTAACAATTTAGTGAATACAAAAGCCGAATATGAAGAACACTGGAAAGTACCCGCCAAAGAAAGTTGGCACAGTCGTTTTTTAGCATAGTTTTTGTTACATTCGAAATATGAAAAAACTGCTCGTAACCTCACTCTTTACGTTCATCATCCTATCTGTGCATGGGCAGCAAATCAACCCCCTCATCGACGTGAATGACTTTGAGAATCAGAAGAAGTGGGTAGACAGTATTTATAATAAAATGTCGCTGCAGGAGAAGGTAGGACAACTGTTTATGACGGTTGTATTTTCAAGCGATCCCAAATCAACCACTAATAAAACCAAAGAACTCATTCGTGATTATTATCTCGGCGGAGTGATCTTTTCCAAGGGTGGCCCATATCGGCAGGCAAAACTTAATAACGAATTTCAGGAATTAGCAGACGTACCTCTTATGGTGGGTATGGATGCAGAATGGGGGTTGGCAATGAGACTGGATTCCACTTATGCGTATCCCTGGAATATGACCTTAGGAGCTATCACCGACAATAAGATCGTGGAGAAGGTTGGTAACAGAATTGGAAAGCACTCAAAACGATTGGGTGTACATGTTAATTTCGCACCTGTTGTCGATATAAATACAAATCCGAAAAATCCTATTATCGGAAATCGATCTTTCGGGGAGGATCGGGACAATGTTACCAGCAAGGCACTGGCTTTCATGAAAGGGATGCAAGATGCCGGTATAATGGCTAATGCTAAACACTTTCCCGGCCATGGTGATACCGACACCGATTCACATAAGACATTGCCTACCATTAGTTTTTCCAAGGAACGACTGGATAGTATAGAGCTGCATCCATACCGCCAATTGATCAATGAGGGGCTGAGTAGCGTGATGGTTGCCCATTTGAACGTACCTTCCCTCGAAAAACGTGACGGTTACCCATCTTCTATCTCTGAAACGATCGTGTCCGACATTTTAAAAGGTGAATTGGGCTTTAATGGTCTTATTTTCACTGATGCCCTGAATATGAAAGGAGCGTCTAATTTCAAGGAACCGGGAGAAATCGACCTGGCGGCATTTCTCGCTGGAAACGATGTCTTATTGATCTCGGAAGACATTCCAAAGGCTCATGAACTACTTGTTTCCGCCTATAGGGAGGGAGTGATTACGGAAGCACGGCTAGGGCATTCCGTAAAGAAAATATTGTACGCTAAATATTTGGTTGGGCTCAATAATTACGAGCCGGTCAACACAAATTATTTGTTTGAAGATCTCAATTCTGTGATAGATGACGCCTTACATGAAGTAGCTATGGAGCAAGCGCTCACGATTCTAAAAAACGATCAGGCCATTCTACCTATAAAGGATATTGAGAAGAAAAAGATCGCCTATGTGAACCTGGGAGATGCGAACGGAAGGCCTTTCCTGGATCAGCTTAGGAAATATGCGAAAGTAGACTGGGTAAAGGCGAATACGTTGAATAGTTATCTGAATAAGCTGGAAAAATATAATTATGTGATCATCGGATTTCATAAATCGAACGATAATCCGTGGCAGGACTATCATTTCACCGATAAGGAGTTAGTATGGCTCTATGAAATCGCCCGAACAAATACGGTGATACTTGATGTCTTCGCCCGGCCTTATGCGATGCTGGACCTGAATGCAACCGGAAATATAGAAGGCATTATAATGTCTTATCAGAACAGCCAGGTATCACAGGAATTATCGGCTCAATTGATATTTGGTGCACGCGAGGCAAATGGTAAACTTCCGGTTTCCCTGGGAGAAGAATTTCCTTTGAACACCCATTTCAGAACAAAATCATTAAAACGCCTGCAATACGGAACTCCTGAGAGTGTTGGTGTAAACAGTTACAAATTAGAGAAGATCGACTCCCTCGCGAAGGCAGGCCTTTGGGGTGGGATGATGCCAGGGGCACAGATTTTGGTAGCCCGAAAGGGTAAAGTAATCTACAGTAAGAATTTTGGACACCATACACAGGATAAGAAGAACCGGGTGGGTTCTACCGATGTTTACGACGTTGCTTCATTAACGAAAATTCTCGCAACTCTTCCTATGGTGATGTCTCTGGTAGACCGTGATATCATCAATATGGACACTAAACTATCTGAAATGCTGCCGGAATATTCGCAGTCCAATAAGGCAAATATCAACTTAAGGGATATGCTGTCGCATTATGCCAGGCTTAGGGCATGGATTCCTTTTTATGTGAACACTATAGATTCGGTCACCAAAAGACCATCCAATAAGTATTATTCGAGTGTCGCTTCGGAGGATTATAGTGTGGAAGTTGCACGGGACCTCTATATCCGAAAAGATTACAAGGACAGTATTTACGAAGCCATTAAAGAAAGTGAACTTCGCAGCAGATTAAGTTATAAATACAGTGATCTTCCATTTTATATTCTGAAAAAGTACCTGGAGGAGTTTTACGGAACCCCCCTGGAAAAACTTTCACAACGTGATTTGTATGGTCCTTTAGGGGCTAATTTCACTACTTACAGGCCTTTGGAAAAATTTTCAAAGAATAATATCGTGCCTACAGAGATAGACGATTATTTCCGAATGCAGAAAGTGCACGGTTATGTGCATGACCAGGGAGCAGCAATGTTAGGAGGAGTTAGCGGTCACGCAGGATTATTCAGTAATGCTAATGATGTGGCTAAGATTATGCAAATGTATCTCTGGAGCGGGTTTTATGGAGGTAAAAGATACTTCAAACCGGAAACCCTGGACATATTCAATACCTGTTATTATTGTGAAGATGATGTAAGGCGTGGTGTTGGTTTCGACAAACCTCAATTAGGGGATATAGGTCCAACCTGTGGATGTGTTTCCATGACCAGTTTCGGACATAGTGGTTTTACCGGAACCTTTACCTGGGCAGATCCTGATGAAGAGATCGTTTATGTGTTCCTGTCCAACAGGACCTACCCTTCGGCGGATAACAGGAAACTTATTGGAAGCAACCTGAGAAGTAATATACAGGAAGCGATTTATGAAGCCATAGATTATAATTTAGAAGACTGATTGATATGAAAATTGCGATTGTTTGTTACCCAACATTTGGAGGGAGTGGAGTTGTGGCTACGGAACTCGGGATTGCCCTTACAGAACACGGACATGAAGTACACTTTATAACGTATAAGCAACCGGTTCGATTGGATCTTATCTCACATCACATACATTTCCATGAAGTATCCGTGAATGAATATCCGCTATTCCACTATCAGCCATACGAACTTGCACTTTCCAGCAAGCTGGTAAACGTGGTAAAACAGTATGGTATCGAGCTACTGCATGTTCATTACGCCATTCCGCATGCCTATGCCGGTTATATGGCTAAAAAGATGCTTGAGGCCGAAGGCATAACGCTTCCTATGGTGACCACGCTTCACGGAACGGATATAACCCTGGTAGGGAATCATCCTTTCTATAAGCCTGCTGTAACCTTTAGTATTAACAAAAGCGATATAGTTACCTCTGTATCTCAAAGCCTGAAGGAGGACACACATAGATTGTTCGATATAAAGAATGAGATCATTGTGGTTCCAAACTTTATTGATATGGAAAAACATATTAATCCATATACCGATTGCCAAAGGGATCTTATGGCCGAGCCCCACGAACGAATAATCACACATGTTAGTAATCTCAGGCCGGTTAAACGAGTTAAGGATGCTATAGAGATATTCGACAGGATACTGAAGAAAATGCCTGCAAGGTTATTGATCGTAGGAGAAGGGCCCGAAAAAGAAGCCTGTGAAGCACTTTGTGTTGAAAAAGGAATAGATGAAAAAGTGGCATTCCTTGGGAATAGTAATGAAGTGGATAAAATCCTCTGTTTCTCCGATCTGTTTTTACTTCCATCGGAAAAAGAGAGCTTCGGACTGGCGGCCCTTGAAGCCATGGCCAGTGGCGTCCCGGTGGTTTCATCCAACACTGGTGGTTTACCCGAAGTAAATATTCATGGGGTTAGTGGGTATTTAAGCGAAGTTGGAAATATTGATGAAATGGCTTCGAATGCTATTTCCATATTGTCATCGGATGATACCTTAGCCAAATTTAAAATCCAGGCGAAAGAAATGGCCCAAAGGTTCGATACAGCGAGGATCGTTCCACAATACGAAGCAGTTTATGAAAAAGCCTTGCAACTGGTCATTTAATAATGATTCTTAATAAAATCCATTGCGTTATCCCTCAGTACTCTCGCTACTATCGCTTCGGCTGAAATCCTGTTGAAATTTTTCAGGTGATCCTTGTGCTCTGAAAGATAATCGTTAGCTCTATTAACCAGTTCCTCGCCAAGGTCCTTGATATTCTCTGCAGTCCAAAATCCTTTTATTGGATTTACAATTCCGTCAAAATCACTTCCTATCGACTGTATGCCCCAGCAGAACAGACCTTCTTTGTCCAGTACTTCGGCCACATGTTCAATCTGCCGCCATACCAGTAGCGATTTTTTTCTCAATTGTTTGCGCTTGTTCGGGAAGTAAATTTTAGACTTTTTTATCGCTTTCGGACTGCCAATTCTTCTCTCGTCCAGTTGAATACCGAAGATTCCGTTAGAGCGTGCTATTCGAATAAACTCATCATCGTAGAAATTAATATCTATATCATTGAATAGATGAGCCCTGTCGGGATAATCAGTTGTATCGGTTTCTATAATGGATCTCATTCCGTTCGCGGCACCATGGCTGGCAATGACAGGTATCGCTTGGTTGGTGTAAGCAGTATCGAGAAGTCCATAGTACGTTTTTCTTGAATCCCTGCTCATATGCTTTACATCTAATGGTATTCGGTTACCATCTGTATTATCCAATAATTGATTAATTACTTTAAACCCCAGTTCGGTGATCCCGCTATTAAGGCCTCGATTCTGGTTATCACGCAAGGCACCAATGCTGATACTTCTCGCATGACCGCAGAGTTCGTTATAAAAATGGTGAGCAAAGGTTAAGAATAATGGTCTATGCACCCAACCCTTGACTTTCGCAACATTTTTCCTGATCTCTAAAGGATCTCCGGTATTCTGATGCATATCAAGTCCAGAATTGAACGCATGACCCCCTTCTATCGTAATTAGAATATTGATGATCTTTTGCGTTTCTGTCTCTCTTTCAGTATTAGTCTCAAGGTCCTGGAAATTTCGTATCACGCGGTACGTATAGGTTATATCATCGATTCGTTGGACCTGGTTGTGTAGCTGAAGATAAAAATCGTACTCACTTTGCAGGTCCTCGAAATAGTCGGAATGGCGTAAAACATGATCAATGCGTTTTTGACTGATACTGGCGGCAAGATTGACCAACAGGTCAGTGATGCCTTTCCAACCTATGAGCCTTTTACTTAGAAAATGTTTTTCAAAGGGATAAAGACTTACAATAACCACTTTCGTTTTGGCCTTGGCCAGGGCGGTCATATCGGTTTGGGTAAACTTAGTGAGCGTTACGATCCTGTTAACGAATTTCTCGAGTACCGTGGGTGGGCTATAATGCCAGATGGAATTTTTTCGACCTGCATCCAGCTCATTTCTCTTAGGTGGATGGTATTTAAAACTCTTGCTATACGGTTTAAGGGATGGGTGACAATGCAGGTCTACGTAATGCGTTTCCATGAAACTATTTTTAGAATATAAAGCTCTAATTTATTAATTACTTATGAAACAGGGTTTTACCTGAATTTTCACCATTAAAAAACCCTCCATCTTTAGAAGAGGAGGGTTCAGTATATGTTTTTGTTTTTTTAGAACTGATATCGAATTCCCAGGGCTATGTCAAAATCCACATCATCCCGATAGTCCCCAAATCCGAATTCAGGTCTGAAATCCAGTGATAATAACAGGGGAATGTCGAAATCGTATTCTATACCGATATCGCCCGCTGCAAACAAAAAGGTTTCAGCGTCAGGATCTCCCGGAAAATCATCATCGAAATCAACTTGCCCAACACCACCTCCGGCACCTACATACCAGTTCAAATTACCATCTAACACCCATACCCATTGATAGAGTGCAGCCAATTTTATAGCAGTAACATCATTACTGCTACGCCATCCAAGGCCGAGTTCCAGGCGGTTATTTTCACCCAGCGCACGCTGATAGTTCACCTCGGTTCCAAAGCCGTCACTATCTCCAAGGCGCAATCCAATGGCGTTGTCTGCAATACCCTGGGCGTGAATGGTCAATGTAAACGTTAACATGGCGATAATTGTGAGCATTAATTTTTTCATATGATCAAGTTTAGGATTATTTTCAAAATTAAACAACGTAACGATACTATCTGTAAACGATCCAATAAGTTATTCATTGCTTTTTCAACAGAATATTCACAGAAATTAAAAGGGTTTACTACCTTTACTTTGTAGCCTATGGAAGCCACGTTAGCAGCATTTGAATACAGATTTATTGGAGATTTCTATTATGATGACCTTCATAAAACTATGTACGCCACCGATGCGTCTGTTTACAGAAAACTTCCTCTCGCCGTTGCTTATCCCAGGAATGAAAAGGGAATAAAACAACTCATCGCTTTTGCCATTCAGCAAAATACTTCCTTAATACCAAGAACAGCCGGTACGTCACTAGCGGGTCAATGTGTAGGTGAGGGGATCATTGTGGACGTGTCAAAATATTTCACCGAGATCCTGGCCCTTGATGTAAAAAACAAAACAGTAACTGTACAACCGGGTGTGATCAGGGATGAGCTGAATGAATATTTAAAACCGCACGGCATTTTCTTCGGCCCCAATACGTCTACCTCAAACAGATGTATGATAGGAGGAATGGCGGGAAATAACAGTAGTGGAACAACTTCCATTAAATATGGCGTAACCAGGGACAAAGTGTTGAAAATGAAAACCATTCTGTCCAGCGGCGAAGAGGCCATTTTTGAACCCTTATCCAAGGAAGCTTTTATTACGAAAAGCCTCGACCCATCTCTGGAAGGTAAGATCTATAATTTGATACACGCAGAGTTATCTTCTGAAAGCACAAAGAATGAGATCAGATCAGAATTTCCGAAAGCTGAGATTCACAGGCGAAATACCGGGTATGCCCTGGATTCTTTGCTGGATACCGATGTATTCTCTGACTCATCCCGGCAAATAAATATATGTGATCTACTCTGTGGCAGCGAAGGTACTTTGGCGTTCACCACGGAAATCACCTTAAAACTGGATGATCTGCCACCTGCCGAAACTGCGATGATCGTTTCCCAGTATCATAATTTATCGGATTGCCTTAATGACGTTCTTATTGCAATGAAGCATGAGCTTTACACCTGTGAACTCATGGATGATATTATTTTAGACTGCACAAGAAACAACAAACTGTATGATTCTTACCGTTTCTTTGTTGAGGGAAATCCCAGGGCTTTACTGCTTTTAGAGCTCAGGGCTAATTCAAAAGAAGATCTTGACAAGAAAAGCGATTTGCTTTTAGGTGATCTGGAATCATCGCGACGTAGTTATTCAAGGCCGGTTCTGGAAGGTGATCAAATTGATATGGCTCTCGAGCTACGCAAAGCCGGTTTAGGGCTGCTGGGAAATATGGTAGGGGACAAAAAAGCCGTTGCCTGTATAGAAGATACCGCCGTGGCTTTATCGGATCTTCCAGAATATATTGAAGAGTTCACAGCCCTTATGTCATCCTATAATCAATCTGCCGTCTATTATGCACATGCAGGGGCCGGGGAACTGCATTTAAGGCCTATTCTGAACCTGAAGAAAAAAGAAGGCGTAGAATATTTCAGAAAGATCACTACCGATGTAGCAAAACTGGTAAAGAAATACCGGGGTTCGTTTTCCGGTGAACACGGTGATGGAATAGTCAGGGGTGAATTTCTACCCAAGCTCATTGGTGAAAAGAACTATGAATTAGTTTGTAAGATAAAACAAGTGTTCGATCCGCATTCAATTTTTAATCCGGGAAAGATCGTGGATCCCTGGAGTATGGACACATACTTTCGATATAATGCCGATAGGGAGGAACCTGAGATCGAAACCTTTATGGATTTTGAAGACAGCAAAGGGATACTCCGGCTGGCCGAAAATTGCAATGGTAGTGGTGATTGCAGGAAAACCGAAGGCTCTTCTGGAATGATGTGTCCCAGTTATCACGCAACACGCGATGAAAAGGACACTACCAGGGGAAGGGCGAATATATTACGCGAAGTTTTAACCAACGGTACCGGGATCAATACATTCGACTCCAAAGATCTAAAAGCATCCCTGGATCTTTGTGTAAGTTGTAAAGCCTGTGCCAGTGAATGCCCCAGTAATGTAAATATCGCTGCTGTGAAGGCCGAATTTCAGTATCAATATAATAGATCGAATAGGATCTCCCTATCCACAAAGCTAATTGCCAGGAGCAGTAAATACAACAGGATGGCGTCACGTTTTCCCAAGCTATCAAATTGGTTGTTTCGCAATAGATTTTCTTCCACAATAATTAAAAAAATAGGAGGTATTGCCCCCGAAAGGACTATACCAGTTATTTCAATCAGAAGTTTTAATAAATTATCTCAACTTCCTGTATATGAAGATGTTAAAATTTCTAAAGAGGTGTGCCTTTTCGTAGATGAATTCAGTAACTATCTCGAAGCTGAGATCGCTCTGGACGCCTTTAGTTTACTTACAAAGCTGGGCTATAAGGTCCTGATCGTGGATCATTTGGATAGTGCAAGAGCCCTGATATCCAAAGGATTTTTGGAAGAGGCTAAAAAAGTGGTAGATGATAACATCAATTATTTTAAGGATAGAATTTCCGAGAATACTCCTTTATTAGGAATAGAACCATCGGCAATTCTGGGATTTCGTGATGAATATCTCCGATTAGCAGATGATAAACCATCTGCCAAGCTAATTTCTGAACATACTTATTTAATCGAAGAGTTCATCGCGGCCGAATTAGCAGCAGGACGAATTAATTCAGATCAATTTACTACGGAAGAAAAAAAGATTAAAATTCATTCGCACTGCCATCAAAAGGCTTTGAGTAATCAAAAAGTTACTTTCGACATCCTGAATATACCAAAGAATTACAAACCAACTATAATAGCATCAGGATGTTGCGGAATGGCCGGTGGATTTGGATATGAAAAGCAACATTATGAGATCAGTATGAAAATTGGGGGGCTGAAACTTTTTCCGGCTATCAATAAATGTGATGCCAACGTAATCATTTCGGCTAATGGTACCAGTTGCAGGCATCAGATCATGGATGGAACTCAACGTAAAGCATTACATCCTGTTACGATTTTAAACGAAGCCTTACTCGATTTATAGATTTTTAATATTCACCTGTAAAGGCTACATTTGTTGAAAACACCGCATGGCAGGAAATTCCTTCGGAACCATTTTTAAACTTACAACCTTTGGCGAGTCTCATGGCGAGGCCATTGGAGGGATTATCGATGGTTGTCCCGCTGGGCTCTCGCTCGATCTGGAGGCAATTCAAGCCGAAATGCAACGCCGTAAACCGGGGCAGTCCAGTATAGTCACCCAACGCAAGGAGGAAGATGAAGTGCAACTCCTTTCCGGTATATTTGAAGGTAAAACCACGGGAACACCCATCGGTTTTGTAATTCAGAATACCAACCAGAAATCGCGGGATTATTCTCACATTAAAGATACGTACAGGCCATCGCATGCCGACTTCACTTACGACAAGAAATACGGCATACGAGATTACCGCGGAGGCGGCAGATCATCTGCTCGCGAGACAGCTTGCAGGGTCGTGGCCGGGGCTATCGCCAAACAACTTCTCAAGAATGTTACAATTACTGCCTACGTATCGGCTGTAGGTGAATTACAATTAACTAAGCCTTATTCGGAACTCGACTTCTCACAGATCGAAAAAAATCCTGTTCGGACAGCAGATGTTGATATGGCCGTTCAAATGGAAGAGTATATAAAGCAAATTCGAAAGGAAGGGGACACTATTGGAGGTACCATAAGCTGTGTGATCGAAAACATGCCTGTTGGCCTTGGGGAGCCCGTATTTGGCAAACTGCATGCCGAGATGGGCAAGGCAATGTTGTCCATAAATGCTGTAAAGGGATTTGAATATGGAAGTGGATTTACGGGTACACGCTTGAAAGGAAGCCAACACAATGATATTTTTAATGAGGACGGAAGTACACAGACCAATTTTAGTGGGGGTGTACAGGGAGGTATTAGCAATGGGGAAGATTTCTATTTTAACGTAGCTTTTAAGCCGGTGGCAACCATAATGCAGAATCAACAAACGATCAATAGTGACGGAGAATCCGTGGAGATGTCAGGAAAAGGCAGACACGACCCCTGCGTTGTTCCACGTGCTGTTCCAATCGTTGAGGCTATGGCGGCGCTTGTACTGGCTGACTTCTGGCTACTTAATAAACTTTCTAAAATATAATTCAACGCAATCGTATGAAAAACTTAGCACTACACTGGCAGATTTTAATCGGGATGCTCCTGGGGCTTGTATTTGGTTTCATTATGCTTCAAACATCCTGGGGTGCCGGGTTCATAGGAGACTGGATAAGTCCGATAGGTACGATTTTCATTAAGTTGCTGAAACTGATTGCTATTCCCTTAATCCTTGCCTCGCTGATTAAAGGAATATCGGATCTCAAGGATATATCTAAGTTTAGAAATATCGGACTTAGAACAATCATTACCTATGTATTCACTACTGTGATTGCAATATCCATTGGATTGATGCTGGTAAATTTAATGCAGCCAGGCGATGGCGTTTCAGAAGAAACCATTGCAAAACTTACCGAAACTTATGCAGGAGATAGCGGAGTGCAGTCTAAGATCGCTGAAGCTACTAAACAAAAGGAAAGTGGCCCATTACAGTTTTTAGTGGACATGGTTCCGGATAATGCCTTAAGGGCCATGAGCGAAAATGCTCTTATGCTACAAGTGATCGTTTTTTCGATATTCCTCGGTATATCGTTGCTTCTTATCGGAGAGAAAAGAGCTAAACCCTTGAAAGACTTTTTCGATTCTCTGAATTATGTAGTACTAAAGATGGTGGACCTTATCATGTTAAGTGCTCCATACGCGGTTTTCGCATTACTGGCAAATGTGGTTGTTACCTCCGGAGATCCGGATCTGTTATACGCATTACTGAAGTATGCCGGAACGGTTGTTTTGGGACTTATACTAATGATCGTTTTCTACCTCACAATAGTGGGTACATATACTAAAAAGAATCCGCTATGGTTTCTGAAAGAAATCAGTCCTGCTCAATTACTGGCGTTTTCTACCAGTTCCAGTGCCGCTACTCTTCCTGTGACCATGGAGCGGGTAGAGGAGCATATTGGTGTAGATAAAGAAGTGAGTAGTTTCGTACTTCCTGTAGGTGCAACCATCAACATGGATGGCACCAGTTTATACCAGGCTGTTGCAGCCGTTTTTATATCGCAGGCACTTGCTTTCGATCTAACCTTTGGCGATCAGCTTACCATTGTTTTAACGGCTCTCCTGGCTTCTATAGGCTCAGCTGCTGTCCCTGGAGCTGGAATGGTAATGCTGGTGATCGTATTAGAATCGATTGGTTTTCCCGCTGATCGCTTTCCAATTGCTTTAGCGTTAATTTTCGCTGTAGATCGTCCATTGGATATGTGCAGAACTGTGGTCAATGTAACCGGGGATGCTACCGTTTCAATGATCGTGGCCAAATCGGTTGGTAAATTAGGAAAACCCCGTGTGGAAGACTGGGATGAACATTACGAAGAAGTAAAATAATAAACCACTCTTTTCCGGTGATTTCATGAATTGAAAGTAACACCTCGCCTGTTATTCATGAATTAGGGGAGAAACGCTACTATTCAAGGTAATTTCGTGAAAACTATTAGCTAATATTGAACAGCTAATTGAAATTATATCAGGGTGTTACGGTTATTAATTTTTTATTTTCTTTTCATAAGTTTTCAGTTTAATGCTCAGGTTGGAATAAACACGACAAGCCCCAGTCCTGCTTCCATACTTGATATTAATAGCACCCAGGATAATATTCATTTCGGTGGTTTATTACCTCCCAGGGTTCCATCCATAACTAACAGGAATTCAATAAGTACTTCGTTCTCCGATATTGGATTGCTAGTTTTCGTTGATGAGGTTCAGTGTTTACAGATATGGAACGGAACTACCTGGGAGGATATTCATTGTTTGAATGAAGTTTCACTTCAGGGGGTATTCCAAAATTTTGACCTTAACACAAGTTGGGGGTATTCAAGTGACATCCCTTTTTTTGATAATGGTAATGACGGCTACTTCGGGATCACAAATAGTGCAAATGGCGGTTTCAGCAATATAAGTACATTAACAAATAATTTCTTAGGTGTATTGGATCTTGATGATGAAGGAGTGAACGGTACATCAGGTTTTGCCACTATCACCTTCAATACTATCGATATTACGGGTGCCGGTTCAGGAGTTACCCTGTCTTTCAGCTATGAATTCTTCGAATTCGACACAGGAGATGATGCTTTCTATACCATCACCATCGATGGAGTTCCGCAGACAGAGGTTCAATTAATTAACGGTCTGGCTGATCTATCGATTTCCGGAAACGTATCGGTCAATATTCCTCCAGGATCCAATTCCGTGGGCCTGAGTTTCAGGATTCGGCAGGATGGTGCCGGAGATTATGCGGGATTCGATAACTTCGCAATAGTTCCCAATTAGGAAATGGATCATCCTTGTTTATGGATTTCGACCTGGTGTGGATAAGGTATTTCAATACCTGCGACATCCAGTTCTTCCTTGATGGTGGCAATCAAATTAAATTGCACTGGCCAAAAATCCTCATTTTTCACTGAACAACGCACGGCAAAATCAACAGAGCTATCCCCTAAACCGGATACTTCAACCAGGGGAGGCGGGTCTGCCAAAACATTTTCCTGTTTTCTTATAGCTTCTAAAAGTACCTCTTTTGTTTGTTTTATGTCCGCATCATAGGATACGCCAATGGTGAGAAAAATCTTCTGAAAACCTTCTGCCGTGTAATTTGTTATAGTTCCATTAGACAAGGCACCATTCGGAAGAATCACTAATCGATTCTGCGGTGTGAGCAATTTGGTAGTAAAAATCTCTATTTCTTTTACACTGCCAAGTTCTCCCTGCGCACTAATAACATCTCCTACTTTAAAAGGTCGAAACAACATTATTAAAACGCCCCCGGCAAAATTTGACAATGAACCCTGCAAGGCCAAACCTACAGCCAGGCCTGCAGCACCCAGGACAGCAATAAACGAAGTGGATTCTATTCCCAGCTGACTCAAGACAGCAATGAACAACATCACTTTCAGTATCCATCCAATTAGATTGGAAAGGAACTTTTGAAGGGTTTCCTCCATTTCCCGCCTGCGCAATGTTTTACGAATTCCTCTGGTAATCATTCCTATCACCCATAAACCAATAAGGAGTAACGCGATGGCGGCCAGGATGCGAGGGCCATATTCGAACAATAAATCTTTTGCGATTTTAAGGTAATCAGCTGCACTTTTCATAGTAGATATTTTGAAACCCTAAATTATGCAAATGACACCAGTAATACTTCATAAAATGCTACTTTTTAGTGGGGCGATGAAAGTGCTGAGTATTTCGCAGGACAGCGTCATTTTCTAATTGAAGATTAATTGTTTCCGAAGTAAATAGATTTAGTATATTTATTTTTCTAAAAAACCAATCATGAACGTTTGCTTTATAATGTACCCCTGGGAGGAAGTAGATCCGGATAATGATTCCTCTCTTGCGATGATCCATGAGTTCGTTAAACGAGGTCATGGCATGGCGGTGACTACTCCGGCAAATCTCACTATTCGCGATAGCGTTGCATATGCGTTTTGTAAATGTGTGAAACGAACTGAAAAGATCAGCAAATCGCTGAAATCATTTCACGGCAATACGCAATTTTATGATGAGATGTTGCCGTTAGCAGGTTTCGATGTGATCATCCTTCGTAGTAATCCGCCCCTGGATATGATAATGCTGAATTTCCTCGACAGTGTAAAGGACGATGTATTTATCATGAATGATCTTGACGGTATCCGCAGGGCTAACAATAAGATGTATACAGCGGTTTTTGAAGACGATGACAATGAGATCATCCCGAGAACACATGTTACCAAGAATAAAGAATATCTAAAAAGTGTTATCAAAGAAGGTCCGGACAAGATGATCCTTAAACCATTGAACGGTTATGGAGGTTCTGGTGTCATCCTTATTGAAAAGAGAGCGATGAAGAGTATTAATTCCTTACTCGATTTCTATATAGATAATAAGGACGGAACCAGTAACTATGTTATCCTTCAGGACTATATTGAAGGAGCCGATCAAGGTGATGTTAGGATACTGATGCTGAACGGGCAGCCCATCGGAGCGATGAGAAGGGTTCCCGGAGAAGAGGATCACAGAAGCAATGTAAGTGCCGGGGGATCGGTTCAAAAGCACTCACTTACAAAACAGGAGAAAGAACTTTGCAGACGTATTGGCCCGAAACTGGTTAAAGATGGGCTTTATTTTGTTGGAATTGACGTTATTGGCGGGATGCTGGTGGAAGTAAATGTGATGTCTCCCGGAGGTATTACCTACATGAATAGGGTCTATAAAACAAAAGTACAGGAGAAGGTGATCGACTTTATAGAAGATAAAGTGCTCGAAAGAGTAACCGCGTTCGAACGCCGGCAGAAACTTCGTAAACATGTGAGTGACGCCTAATGATCAGATTACCCGTTTCAGAAATCATAACCCGAATTAAAAATGAAGAATGCTTCGAAGCAGTGGCCGAAGACTATTCTTTTACATTAAAAATAGATGAATATGTGCCTTATGTGTGCGGTGCTGTGCATGATGGTGACCAATTCAGAAGGGAATTATGGGATAATTGTTACCATACCCAATACGAGAGATGGTTTGAAGAAGATCCCTGCACCAGGGAAATGGTGAAATCGCATCCTATTCTTATTGCCGGTTGCGACAGCCGATTCGAATACGACCTGAACCGGGATCCGGAAAATGCCATCTTCGAGGATGCCTGGGGTAAAAAACTTTGGAAGGAACCACTTTCAAGAGAGATGGTCGATAAAAGTTTAGCCAAGCATACTGCATTCTATTCTGTTGTCCATGCCCTCATCGAACTACTGGAACAAAAATTTGGGACTATCGTTGTCTACGATGTGCACAGCTATAACTGGCGAAGATGGGACAGGGAAGTGCCTGTAATTAATTTGGGGACTTCCAATATAGATAATGAACGTTTTGGAGGCATGGTAGAACTCTGGAGAAAGTCCCTGTCTGAATTGCAGTTACCGGGTGTCCCTGAAACTACTTCCAAAATCAATGATACTTTCTTCGGAAATGGCTATTTTCTTAAATATATTACCAAAACCTTCAAAAATACCTTAGTTTTGGCAACCGAATTTAAGAAGATCTATTGTGATGAACTTCAGCAGATCATCTTTCCCGAAGTAGTCGCAGCTATCGAGGAACAACTTCGGGTAAAATTAAAGGAGCACGCTGAGGCGTTTTACAAGGAGCACAATTAATTTATGGCGTTTACCGATACTATTTTAGCAAATCATCCCAACCTGGTTCATATTGATGGCAATTTGAACAAATTGGTCCAGAAGATCGAGTTGCTCAATTATATCAACCCTATTAATATTGAACAGGAAAAAAGAAATTTCTTCTCTTCCAAATACAATATTAATCCCCGATTTCATTACAGGAAAATTGATTTCAACGCCCATAAACTTCAGCAAGAACTTTTTTCACAAGACATCGACAGCATAGAGGATGAAGAAGCACGGAATTTCTATCGTGATGTTATTTACGATTATTCGGGCCTTATCCAATGCATAGAATCCATAGGCAAGGGAAGCAAGTTTTACTTCAATTCACTAAAATCCTTCGGGACTCCAACTGAAAAGGATGTGGAAAACGCAAAATTTATCCTTCATTTTGAAGATGAAGAATACGACCAGGAAATGTTTCCGGTTTTCAGCGCTGTTGAAGCTGCGGAGTATTTCCAGGAATTCACGCGTAAGTACGACTTTCAGTTCAACTTAAAATATTCTACCAAACTGTCGGCGGCAGCCATGGTGCAAAATAGTACCCAAACCTTAGTCCTGAAAAAAAATCACAGGTTTAGTGCAAACCAGTTAAAAGTTTTGGCCAATCACGAGATTGGCGTCCATATGGTAACCACCTTTAACGGCCTCGCACAACCGTTAAAAATATTTCACAATGGATTCCCTAAAAACCTGGAGACACAAGAAGGTATGGCAGTATTCAGTGAATATATGAGTGGCTGTCTTACATTATACCGTCTCAAGGAATTGTCCTATCGAGTGCTTGCCACAGACAGCCTTAGGAAAGGGCTTGATTTCTGCGGAACTTTCGACCTGCTGCATAATCAATATAAACTGAACAGGGAAGAAGCGTATACCATTTCACTTAGAGCTCATCGGGGTGGTGGTTTTACGAAGGACTATTTGTACCTCACAGGGCTAAAAAAGATCTACGACGCGTATCATAGAGGTGAAAATTTGGATCCTTTGCTGGCAGGAAAAGTCACCTACGAATATGTTTCTATAGTAGACAGCTGGCTCGAAATTGGATTAGCGGAAGAGAATCGTTATGAGAATTTCGCATTTCAGAAAAATGAGAATGCTAATTCCAAGTTGGAATTTATCCTTCAGAATTTGAAATAGTTACAGGAATTTATTCTGAAGTTCCGGCGTAGGGATCATACAACTGTCCTTTTTCCCAAACCACTTATAACGGTATTTTGCTATAATATCATAGACGAAATCCCTAAAGAACAGGGGAAATATCAAAGCGCCATGAAATAAAGGCCACAGACCTTTCAGATATAAAGCAATATGAAGAGCTGCAGTAGATTTGATATGAGCTTTACCATTGTCGATAAGAATGATGGAGTCTACTTTCGAGCTGTCTATATTATATTTAGCCGTAAGTTCTCTGCCCACTTCCTCCTGAAGGGCAGCAAATCGAAATCGATCGTCACCATCATGCCGGATCATGAATTTCACCGCTCCATTGCAAAGATTGCATAGTCCGTCGAATAAAACGATCTTATGTTTTTCTGCTTTCGTCATACTTTTTCCAGTTCATCCATTTTTACATCGGCGGTGAACATTCCATAGTTAACGATGGCATGGTTCTTTTCTATCGAATCTATCGTTCCAACCGCCCTGCCATCTATCATTCGAACCTGGTCACCCACTTTCAAAGCAACTTTAGGCTTGGGGGGTGGCGCTTTTATGGCTTCTTCCTTTTTTTTCTTTTTCTTCCGGCGGATCACTTCAACCTTCTTTTCCACCTCCTGCTGTACTTTCTTTTCCTTTGCTTTTACAACCCGCTTTTTCTTTGGATGGATCTTTTTGCGTTTGCTGTTCTCGATCATTACCAGTTTTACCAGTTCGTCTATAAGCTGGCGTTTCTTTTTATTGTTGAAATACCTTTCCGCAAGGACATCCACTTTCTTGCCGAGTGTAAGTAGCTTCTGATTACTGTCGTATAATTCCTGGTAGCTTTCGAGTTTCTGCTGCAACCTGATGTTTATTTCCTCAAGCTGTTTGCTCTCCTTTCGGGCTTTCTTCTCCGTTGTTTCAAGTGAGGCCGCTGTCTTTCGAACCTTAGAACGTTCCTTTTGGAGGTTTGCGATAGTCCTGTCAAAACGAACTTTACCACGTTCTATCTTCTTTTTGGCCTTATTGATCAGGCTATATGGAATACCGTTCTTCTGAGCGACTTCAAATGTAAATGAGCTTCCAGCCTCTCCTAAGTGAAGTTTATACATGGGCTCCAGGCTTCGGCTGTCGAATTGCATATTGGCATTTACCGCATTGGGTAGCTCATTAGCCAGTAGTTTCAGGTTGGTGTAATGCGTCGTTATAATTCCGAAGGCTTCCCGCTCGTAAAAAACTTCCAGAAATGTTTCAGCCAGGGCACCGCCTAGTTCCGGATCACTACCCGTACCGAACTCGTCTATTAAGAACAAGGTGTCACTCTTGCATTTCTTCAGAAACTGGTTCATCATTTTGAGTCGGTAGCTATACGTGCTCAAATGATTCTCGATGGATTGATTATCGCCAATATCGGTCAAAACCCTTCCAAATGTGCAAAACTCACTCAGGGGATCCACAGGAACCAGCATTCCGGACTGCAACATCAGTTGCACCAAACCAACTGTTTTCAATGTAATACTCTTACCTCCCGCGTTCGGGCCACTAATTACAATAATTCGTTTACCGGGATCCAGTTCGATTGTTTGGGGATAGGTCTTCGCTTTTATCTTTTTGTTCGAGATCAATAAAAGTGGATGAAAGGCATTCTTCAGATATATTCTTTTCTCTGAAGTTAAGAGTGGAAGTTCGCCACCAATTATATTGGCATATTTTGCCTTGGCGTACAACATATCGATGCGGGAAAGATAATCCTGGTAGCTTCCCAGGGTTTCACGATATGGACGCACAAATTCGGTAAGTGCTTTCAGAATTCGTTTTATCTCTTCGCGCTCTTCGTAGATAAGATTGCTAAACTCATTCGCAAACTCCAGGGTTTCCTGAGGTTCTATATACACAATGCTTCCTGTCCTGGATTGCCCCATGACCATTCCTTTCACCTTTCTACGGTGCATTGACTTTACAGCCAGTACCCTTCGGTTGTCTACCACCGTTTCTCGAATTTCATCCAGGTAGTCGCTTTTGGAGTAACGATTTAAAGACTTTGTAAAAGAGGAATTGATCTGTCCCTTAATTACACTTAAGCGTTTACGAATTGCGTTCAATTCTTCTGAGGCGTTGTTCTTGATCTCTCCATATCGATCTATCACTTTATTGATCTCGGCAGAAATACTACTAGTATAATCAACTTCATCGGAGAAGGCGGATAGAAATTCGTAGAACTCTTTGTATTTACGAAAGAATGCGAGTAGGTCTTTGGTGGTGTTGCAGACAGTTAGTATCCTACGGAAAGCACCTATTTCGAGTGTGCTATTCTCGATATTCAACATATGTAGTTCTTTGAAGATGGGTTCGAAACCGTGATTGGGTACACTGTTCTCATTGTCGAAAGAAGCAGAAAACTCTTTTACGCGATGTAATTCGGGAGCGATGTCATTTGCATCTTTGAAAGGAGCGATCTCCAAGACCTTTTCCCGCCCCGGTTCAGTGATGCAAAATTCTGAGATCTGTTGCAAAACGGATGGAAACTCTAAATCCTGCAATGTTTTTCTATCGATACGAACCATTCCGTTATAATGCTGTAATTTTGAATTTCAGATTACAAAAATACGGATAATGGATGTAAAAATTGAACAAAGCTGGAAGGGGGTTCTCGGGGAAGAATTTGAGAAAGACTATTTTAAACAGCTTACTGCATTCGTTAAACATGAATATACATCGGGAAAATGTTTCCCTCCGGGTTCCAGGATCTTTTCAGCTTTCGATCATACTCCATTTGAAGACGTTCAGGTAGTCATCCTTGGACAGGATCCGTATCATGGCCCCGGGCAGGCTAATGGCTTATGTTTTTCTGTTCAGGATGGAATTACAAAACCACCGTCCTTAATAAATATCTTTCGGGAATTACAGAATGATATACAGGCACCAATCCCTGAAAATGGTAATCTCGAAGGTTGGGCAGATCAAGGTGTTTTACTTCTGAATGCTACCTTGACCGTGCGGGCCCATCAGGCAGGAAGCCATCAAAATAAGGGCTGGGAACTGTTTACCGACGCTGCAATCCGGGTCATTTCAGAACAAAGGGAAAATATCGTTTTTCTACTTTGGGGCGGATATGCCAAGAAGAAAGGCGCTAAGATCGACAAAAGCAAACACCTTGTGCTCACAAGCGGTCATCCTTCACCACTAAGCGCTAACAGAGGCCTATGGTTTGGCAACAAACACTTCAGTAAAACAAACACTTATTTAAAGGAAATAGGGAAGGAGCCAATTAATTGGCAACTGTGAAGTATATAATACAGGTGATTATTCTTCTTCCGGAGTTTCTGGCTCGGTCACATCATTACAGCTAAACTGCAACAATAGAAAATTGGTTACTAGCAAGGCCCCCAATATGATTAAGAAAATGGTCATAAACTTACTATTTACTCTAGTAAGATTCGAGAGTTGCAAAAGGGTTGCGTGATTTTTTAAAAAATTAAATGTCCCGGAAAAGTAGCCGTTCCGCTGGGAGTATGGAATCTATTAATTCAAGCTGTAACAGTTTTTGCTGAATTCTATCTACCTGAACATTTGTAAGGTTCTGTTGGCTCCATTCTGTTAATGATAACCACTCCCGTACATCTTCAAGTTTCTGATCGTATCGATTAGAAATCATGGAATCTATCCCCGGTATATTTTTAAAGTCGGCCGTTGTATTATTGATAATTCGAAGAATCGTGCGAATCTCTTTTAAGTCGCTAGACAACACATCATTGCGCACAGCGATTACAAAACAGGGCCATGGGGTAGGGCATTCCCCCAAAAGGCGGAAGGGGCCATTGTCCACATAGGGCTTGGTAGTGAATTTCTCCCACATGAAATAATCGCCTTTACCATTTGGCAGCCCTTCCAATGCACCATCAAGGTTTTTAATAACCTTGAACTTCAGATCTGCCTCCGTATCCCATCCTTCATTTTCGGCATTTACATAGGCCATGAGATGTGAGCCTGAGCCATACCTGCTGATAGCTGCGGTTTTCCCTTTAAGGTCTGAAATGTTTTTGAAATCCGAATTCTTGGCAACATGTATTCCCCAGATCAGCGGAGACTGAACGAACACCTGGACAATGGAACAATCGTTGCCATTACAAATATCTCTTATAATCCCTTCGGTAAGGATCACGGCCATGTCTATTTCTTTTTCTCTTAGCGCCTTGGCCATGGCACCTGTTCCATCGTAATAATCTTTCCAGCGCAGATTGATCCCTTCTTTGGTGTAAGATTTGTCGCGAAGTGTGAGATACCAGGGTAAGTTAAAATGTTCGGGGACACCCCCAATATGGAAATTCTTCATTGTACCAGAATATCTAATGTTTTTGTGACGAGTCGTTCGATGGCCTTGCGTGGACTGGCACTGAACGTACCATTAGCACGGTTTGCCAGGATAATATTGAGGGAGAGGGCTTTGTGCCCAAGCATTCGGGACATACCATAAATGGCAGCAGTCTCCATCTCCAGGTTAGTAATCTTTCTGCCTTCATATTCAAAGGAAGCAATCTTGGCATTCATATCGGGATCGTGCAGTGGCAATCGCATGACACGTCCCTGCGGGCCATAGAATCCCACATTGGTAGTTGTAATTCCCTGTAGAATATCTTCAGAAGAAAACTTTTCAAGAAGACCAGGATCCGAATGGACCACATAAGGCTTGGCATTGTCCGGATTCCAGTTCATGTGCGTGATAAAGGCTTTGGCAAAATTATAATCCAGGAACTCTTTATTACCTCCGTAGAAGTGCAGTAAATTGTCGAAACCAATTCCTATACCACCGGAAACTATACTATCCACAGCTACATCCGGTTGCAAGCCGCCTGAAGTCCCCACACGAATAATTTCCAGTGAACGCAATTGACTTTTGATCGAACGGTTTTTAAGGTCAATATTCACAAGGGCGTCCAGCTCATTACACACTATGTCAATGTTATCAGGGCCTATGCCAGTTGAAATTACCGTAAGCCTCTTTCCTTTGTATGTGCCTGTATGGGAGCGGAATTCACGATGTTGTTTTTTCACCTCCAGTGTATCAAAACGGGCTGATATTAAATTTACACGATCGGGATCACCCACGGTTATTACAGTATCGGCCAGGTCTTCAGGCAAAAGATGTAAGTGGTAAATACTTCCGTCGGGATTCAATATGAGTTCGGATTCTGGTATTCTCATCCTCCTACACGTTTTACCTTGAATCCTTTTGCTTTAAGAAACTCCATAATTCTATCGCGATAATCCCCCTGTATTATGATTTGTTCGTTCTTAAAACTTCCACCTACGCTAAGGAGTTGTTTCAATTCTTTAGCCAGTTGCTTGAAATCGGAAGTAGCCCCATTATATCCTTCAATTACAGTTGTAGGTTTACCCTTGCGTTTCTCATATTTACAAATTAAAGGATCATCCTGAAGCCAAACCGTTGGTTTTTCTTCTTTTTTTGGTTCCTCGGAAGGTACATGATCAGGAAAGAGATTTTTCAGTTGGTCTTGTAAATCCATTATTTCTTAATAAGTCCGATTTCTACCAGTCTCTGATGCAGGAATTCACCTGCCGTAATATCCTCGTAGGCCTTGGGATGATCCGCATCGATACATTCTTCAAGACAATTCAGTTTCATGTCGCTTCGGGGATGCATAAAGAAAGGAATAGAATATCGCGGAGTATCCCATTGCTCCCTCGGTGGATTCACAACCCTGTGAATTGTGGATCTTAATTTATTATTGGTGTGACGCTCGAGCATATCGCCAACATTGATGACCAGTTCAT
The DNA here is from genome assembly GCA_013043685.1 of Flavobacteriaceae bacterium. Taxonomy (GTDB): domain Bacteria; phylum Bacteroidota; class Bacteroidia; order Flavobacteriales; family Flavobacteriaceae; genus Pukyongia. The sequence continues at coordinate 23,284 of JABDNT010000009.1, forward strand.
CCTCTTCAGGAACAGCATCTATCCACTCACCGTCCATGCGCAGTACCTGTAATCCACCTGTAGACGCTCCCATTAGGAGGGTTATAAGGTTGATGTCTCCATGCGCTCCGGCCCGCACTGCACCTTTAGGCTCTTCAGTAATGGGAGGATAATGAATAGGGCGTAAAATACTATTACCATTGGTAACCCAGTGATCGAAATAGGTTTCTTCAAGTCCGATGTAGAGCGAAAGTGCTCTTAGCACATAAATTGCTGTTTTCTCCAATTTTCTATAGGCTTCCATACCAGTAGAGTTGAAATCAGGCAATTCGGCCACCTGCACGTTTGAAGGATACTCTTCCGGCAGGTTGGCATCTACCGAAGGTTCCTGTCCAAAATGCCAGAATTCCTTCAGATCTCCTTCTTTTTTACCTTTTGCATGTTCTTTTCCGAAGGAAACATAACCCCTCTGACCACCAAGCCCTTCAATTTCATATTTAGCTTTGGCCTCAACCGGTAAGGCAAAAAAGGCTTTTACTTCCCGGTACAGTTTATCTACCAGGGCATCACTCAAGAAATGATTTTTCAGGGAAACAAATCCAATTTCTTCGTATGCGCGCCCGATCTCATTGACGAACTTCTTCTTTCTTTCGGGATCATCTGACAGGAAATCGGCAAGATCCACACTGGGTATGTTATTCATCACTTTGTTTTTTCAGAAACACAAAGATACCAAATAATGAGCCGAATACCGAAGTTAAAAAAAGTGCTTTTTTTCTTTTCCAGACTGGGTTTTTTTCTACTTTTGAAATTCACTTTTGCAATAAATGGCCCATACAACAGTTTCTTCGATCTCTTTCGATTACGATCCCGGTGACCTGGACAATTCGGTATTAATTTCGCTATATAAGAAAATGATGAAGCCTCGTCTTATCGAGGAAAAGATGCTAATTCTTCTTCGCCAGGGTAAGATTTCCAAGTGGTTTAGCGGTATCGGGCAGGAGGCAATAGCCGCAGGAGTTACGGCAGTTTTGGACAAAGATGAATATATCCTGCCTATGCACCGTAACCTCGGTGTATTTACCGGCAGGGAGATCCCTTTACACCGCCTGTTCTCGCAATGGCAAGGGAAGGCTAATGGTTTTACAAAAGGACGCGACCGAAGTTTTCATTTCGGAACCCAGGAGTTTAAAATTGTAGGCATGATCTCCCATTTAGGACCGCAATTTGGTGTGGCTGATGGAATAGCACTCGGGAATTTATTAAAGAAGAATAACCAGGTTTGTGCAGTGTTTACCGGTGAAGGCGGAACCAGCGAAGGAGATATTCACGAAGCCCTAAACGTTGCCTCAGTTTGGCAATTGCCTGTGCTTTTCTGTATTGAGAATAACGGATATGGACTATCAACCCCTACCAGCGAACAATATAAATGCGAACACCTGGCCGATAGGGGTAAGGGGTATGGTATGGAAACACATATCATTGACGGGAATAATATACTCGAGGTATACACAAAGCTGAAAACCATTGTGGAAAGCATGCGCAAAGAGCCACGTCCTGTGCTCATTGAATTCAAGACCTTCCGAATGCGAGGCCATGAAGAAGCAAGTGGTACGAAATACGTTCCCCAGGAACTGATGGATCGTTGGGCGGCTAAAGATCCTATAAGAAACTATGCAGAATTCCTTCGGAATGCAGATATCCTTACGGAAGAAGCTGAAGTTGAGATCAAAAAAGAGATCGTCCACGAGATCAACGAAAACCTTGATATCGCATTTGCAGAGGATACCATTCAATCTACTGAAAGTAAAGAATTAATTGACGTATTTAAAGAGCATATATATCAAGAAGTTACGCCTAATAATAAAACTCAAGAACTACGCCTTGTAGATGCTATTTCCGAGGGGCTGAAACAGTCCATGGTACGTCATGACGATTTAGTGATACTGGGGCAGGATATAGCCGAGTATGGTGGTGTTTTCAAAATAACGGAAGGGTTTCTTGAGCAGTTCGGAAAAGATAGGATTAGAAACACTCCAATCTGTGAGTCTGCAATCGTAGGTGCCACTATGGGCCTCTCGATAACTGGTATTAAATCGGTCATGGAAATGCAATTTGGTGATTTTGCTACTTCTGGATTTAATCCGATTGTAAATCATCTTGCAAAATCCCAATATCGTTGGGGACAGAATGCCGATGTAGTGATCCGTATGCCTTGCGGCGCAGGCGTTGGAGCCGGGCCTTTTCACAGTCAGACCAATGAAGCATGGTTTACCCATACTCCAGGCCTAAAGGTGGTATACCCTGCATTCCCATATGATGCGAAAGGTTTATTGGCCACTTCTATCGAAGATCCCAACCCGGTCTTATTCTTTGAACATAAAGCCCTGTATCGCAGCATAAGACAGGAAGTGCCTACAGATTATTATACGCTGCCATTAGGAGAAGCAGCTCTATTACGTGAAGGCAACGATGTGACGATCATCACTTATGGTGCAGGGGTGCATTGGGCGCTTGAAGAATTACAGACCCTGGAATCCCTCTCTGCAGATCTACTCGACCTGAGAACTTTGGCACCTTTGGACATCGATGCTATATACCGATCGGTTCGGAAAACAGGGAAGGCAATCATCCTCCAGGAAGATTCACAATTCGGCGGTATCGCTTCCGATATATCTGCAATGATAGTAGAAAACTGTTTTGAATCCCTCGATGCGCCAGTTAAAAGGGTGGCCAGTTTAGACATGCCGGTTCCCTTTGCCGCTAACCTGGAACAGCTTTATCTGTCCAAGAGAAAATTCAGACAAGAGTTAATCGCCCTCTTGGAATATTAAAATCATATAATTCATTACACTGTCTGTACTAAACGATATTAGCATATCTTTTGCTGATTTCAGCGTTTAATTTGTTATTTTTATAGTTACGATGCTTTTAAATGAAGTAAATTCATATAACAGTTCAACTTTTTCAACAACTTAAAACCGATAGAATGAAAAAAACCATCTTGTTAGCCATCCTGGCTGCTGTATTTTTTTCCTGTGGCACGCCAAAGACCGTTCAAGAATCCCGAAAAATTATTAAAGGATACTGGAGTCTAGACAATATCACGTACAGCGAATCCGGTACATTTAACGTCCAGCTATTGGATGATACCTCTAAAGAATGCTTTGAAGGCAGTAACTGGCGTTTTATACCAAATAACAATACTGGTAACTATACAATAGAAGACAGTAATTGTCCTACCGGAGAGCGCTATTTCATATTTGCCATTCAGGAAATAGATCCTACTACAGGCTTGTATGATTTTTTATTGAAGCCAACAAATGAAAAGAAAAAGTCGGAAGATAACAGGGGTTTCCGGCTAAGACTAGCAAAACTCACGGGATCTTCCATGCAGTGGGAACAGACCGTTAGTCTGGAGGGCAAACCATTCACCATTTATATGAACTTTTCTAAATTAAGCGAATAATGAAACATATATTAAAAAACATAGCGATAATAGCCACTTTGGTGCTATTTGTAGGAAGCTTCGGTAGTTGCGAAGCCACAAAAAATGCGAACAATAAACAAAAAGGTGCTGTAATTGGAGCGGCAGGAGGTGCCATCCTGGGAGCCATCATTGGAAACAATGTAGGAAAAGGCGGCAATAGTGAAGCTGGAGCCGTAATTGGAGGTGTCGTTGGCGGAGCAGCAGGAGTAATTATAGGTGATCGTATGGATAAACAGGCTCAGAAAATTGAAGAAGAAATTCCCGGGGCCAAAGTAGAAAGAGTAGATGATGGTATCGTTGTTACTTTCGATGAGAACAGCGGGGTTTATTTTGCAACTAATAAATACAACATCAATGAGGCTTCACAAACCACACTGGATAAGCTCGCCGGGGTCCTGGTAGAATATCCCGACACCGATGTGCTGGTGGTAGGACACACCGATAGTACAGGAGCCGATGAATACAATATGACGCTATCCAAAAACCGGGCTAATGCAGTAACGAATTATTTCACACAAAACAAGGGATTGAATCCATCCAGGTTTACTACGAACTGGTATGGAGAAACCAGCCCTGTTGCCGATAATAACACAGCCGAAGGCCGTGCCCAAAATAGAAGGGTGAATATAGCCATCGTTCCGAATGAAAAGATGATCAAAGATGCTGAAAAGCAGGCTGAGGGCAATTAGAACTTTATAAACTTATAAAAATCCCGATGTTCGGCATCGGGATTTTTTTTGCTGAAAAAGAAATTAAATGACTACATCTGAAGCATACGATGTGATTATCATAGGAGGGGGGCTAGCTGGCCTGTGTTGTGCCCTACATCTTCAGAAATATGAGCTGAAGATCCTGTTAATTGAAAAACAATCCTATCCGAAACATAAAGTGTGCGGAGAATATGTGTCCAACGAAGTATTACCGTACCTGGGCTGGTTAAATATCGATCCGAAGGCCCATGGTGCAGTTCCCATCAACCAGTTTGAAATCAGCACAAGGCATGGAGAAACCATAGAAAGTGGGCTTCCCCTTGGTGGTTTTGGAATGTCCCGATATGCACTGGATACACTCCTGTATAATGAGGTAGTACCCAAATCTGAGGTTGTTATTGATACGGTAACTTCTGTAGAATTTCAGGATAATATATTCGTGGTAAATACCCAAAGTAAAAAATCCTTCCAGGCACCCTATGCAGTGGGTGCATTTGGTAAACGATCGATTCTGGATAAGCAAATGGATCGCAAGTTCGTGAATGAAAGAACTCATTGGATGGCTGTAAAGGCTCATTACGACTATAGTTTTCCGGAGAATAAGGTCGCATTGCATAATTTCGAAGGGGGCTATTGCGGACTCTCACAAACAGAGACCGGTGCCGTAAATGCGTGTTATCTCACCACTTTAAAATCCTTCCGGGCATGTGACAGCTTAGAAGAATTTCAACAGAAGGTCATGAGTGAGAACAGCAGGTTAAAAGATTTTTTCGAGAATGCCATTCCTCTCTTTGAAAAACCCTTAACGATCAGCCAGATCTCGTTCGCTAAAAAATCCATCATAGAGGATCATATTTTCATGTTGGGTGATAGTGCCGGACTTATCCATCCGTTATGTGGAAATGGCATGGCCATGGCAATACATTCGGCCAAGCTCTTTTCAGAATTATACCTTAAAGAAATTAGGAATAAAAACGGAAATCGCGACTCCCTGGAACATGCCTATAAAAAGGCCTGGAAAGCGAATTTTGCAGAACGATTACGAACGGGGTCACGCATACAGAGGCTTTTGTTGAACAACACAGCGGCAAGTTTTGCATATACCGCTGTGAACAGGTTTCCATCGATCTTACCGTATATTATTAAAAAAACCCATGGAACCGCCCTGGTATGATAGCCTTCAGTTCAAAACACAGATCGGAAGAAAAAGAGATCATGGACGACTTTCAGTTCCAGGGAACGGAAATGGAAGCTTTGCTTACCGACCTGAAACGAATTAATAAATGGCTGGGAGGAAATAAGATCACGCTTAATGGGATTCAAAAACTTGTGGAAGCAGGACCCGGGAATCGGAGGATTTCAATCCTGGACATCGGATGCGGCGATGGCGAGATGTTGCGAGTATGTGCAAATAAATTAAAACAACCAAATATAACATTCAGTTATACAGGGATCGATGCCAACAAATTCATTATTGATGAGGCGATCCTTCGTAACAAGGACTACCCGAATATCCAATTCAAAACAATGGATGTCTTTTCCCGGGAGTTTGAGGATTTAGAATACGATATAGCCCTTTGCACACTCTTCTTACATCATTTTAAGGATAAGGACATACGGAGATTAGTAGAAAAAATTGCCAGTAATGCGAAAGTGGGTATAGTTATAAACGACTTAGAGCGAAGTAAGTTGGCTTTTGTCCTTTTTAAAATAGTGAGTACATTGTTTGTTCGCACAAAAACGGCAAGGAATGACGGATTGGTGTCTATAGCAAGGGCTTTTAAAAGAAAAGAGTTAATAGCTTTCTCGAAAAGTGTAAAAGCAGAGCATTTCATCAAATGGAAATGGGCCTTCCGTTATCAATGGATTATTAAAAGAGTATGAGTGTAAAAATTAAATCTGTCGCAAAGCAACTCCCTCAATATACCCGTAATATTGATGAAATACTTCCATATGTGGCGGCGTGGCTGGAAGGCCAGGATGATCGCTTCAAACGTAAGGTGCTTAAGATATTCGAAGGCGCTGGCGTAGACCGTCGCTATTCCATCATGGATGCCGAAGACATTTTTTTGAACACGTCATTCGAAGAACGCAATGAAATTTACTGCCGTGAAATGAAGATCCTTGGCAGTCAGTGCCTTCAAAAAGCACTGGATAAAGCTGGATGGAGGCCCACAGATGTAGATTATATCATAACGGTTAGCTGTACGGGTATTATGATCCCATCCGTGGATGCGTACCTCATCAATGAATTGAAATTACGTCAGGATGTAGTTCGCTTACCCGTAACTGAAATGGGCTGTGCCGCAGGAATATCCGGGATGATATACGCCCATAATTTCTTGAAAGCAAATCCGGGAAAGAGAGCGGCAGTTATTGCCCTGGAATCACCTATGGCTACGTTTCAGCAGGAAGATTATTCTATGGTGAACATCGTTAGTGCGGCTATATTTGGTGATGGAGCGGCCTGCGTCCTTATGTCTTCATCTGAGGAAGATGAGGGGCCCAGGATCGTGGATGAAGCGATGTATCATTTCTATGATGCGGAACATATGATGGGGTTTAAGC
>JABDNT010000011.1 GCA_013043685.1 Flavobacteriaceae bacterium
CGCGATGGAGTTCGCGGTATGAAATTTATAGAAACAGTTGTAGCATCACATTTGGAAGGCAACGTCTGGAAATCAATTTAACCAAAGTAAAAATGAAAACAATAAAAGGGCCTGCTGTATTTCTGGCGCAATTCATGGACGATAAAGCTCCATTCAATTCCCTGGATGGGTTGTGTAAATGGGCTTCAGACCTGGGTTATAAAGGAATACAGATTCCAACCTGGGAAAGCAGGTTGATCGACCTTACATTGGCCGGCGAAAGTAAAATGTACTGTGATGAATTAAAAGGTAAGATTGGTGAGTACGGCCTTGAGATCACCGAACTATCCACGCATTTACAAGGGCAACTTGTAGCCGTGCATCCTGCTTACGATATCATGTTCGATAACTTTGCCCCTAACGACTGCAAGAACAACCCAAAAAAACGCACCGAGTGGGCGCGGAATCAAGTCATTGCTGCTGCCCGGGCGAGTAAACACCTGGGGCTAAAGGCCCATGCTACCTTTAGTGGCGCCCTTCTGTGGCATACCTGGCACCCCTGGCCACAGCGTCCAGCAGGACTGGTGGAAATGGGTTTCGAAGAATTGGCCAAACGTTGGCTTCCGCTTTTAGATGAATTTGAAGAGAACGGTGTTGCCGTTTGCTATGAAATTCATCCCGGTGAGGACCTGCACGACGGAGTTACCTTCGAACGGTTTCTGAAAGAAACAGGGAATCATAAGGCTGTGAACATACTTTACGACCCCAGCCACTTCGTATTACAGCAGCTCGATTATATTGAATACATCGATCATTATCATGAATTCATAAAAGCCTTTCATGTGAAGGATTCGGAATTTAATCCCACGGGCAAAAAAGGGGCTTTTGGCGGTTATGGTGATTGGAAGGACCGGGCCGGACGGTATCGGTCTTTAGGTGACGGCCAAATTGATTTTAAAACTGTATTCAGTAAATTAACCGAATACGGCTGCGATGTATGGGCAGTTATGGAATGGGAGTGTGTGATAAAAAGTCCGGAGCAGGGGGCCAGAGAAGGTGCTAAGTTCATCAAAGATCATATTATCGAAGCAACGCAAAAACGATTTGATGATTTTGCAGGTTCTGAAATTGACAAAGAAAAATTAAAGAAAATTCTAGGATTATAGATTACAATAAAATGAGGAAGCTTATACATGCATTTATGATTTCCGCAGTGTTAGTTAGCTGCAAAGAAAATAAAAACGATACGGAAGAAAATGAAGTGGCCGGTAAATACGAGGCCGTTTTAATAGATGTAAGAAATACTGAAATCCCGGGGGATATCGATCCTGATGTTTTGATGGAAGACACCTTGCTGGCGGATATGAATTTAACCGAAAAAAGCCAGTTCTGGGGTGAGAAGAAAGATTTTGCACTCTTTGCAATGGGGAGCATCAAATTTCCTGAATCCGGGTTGTATTATTTTCGGCTAACAAGCACCGGCAAGATTACTTTCAAGCTTAATAACAAAGACCTCGTTGTAAACACCGCTATACATGACACTGAAACCAATAACGGAGAAGCGTACCTGGATACGGGCTCGTCTATTTTCGAATATGAATACTATCCAGCGTTTAAAGAGCCCTACCTGGTCCTGGAATGGTCTAAAGATGGTAAAACTTATGAAGTGGTCCCCACGGAAGCATTCGATAATCTGGATGCATTCAGTGTGGCCAATTGGGAAGGAGAGACTTCTGAAACTGAAGAGGGAAAAATTCCTGACAATACTCTTTCAGAAAAAGAAAAAGAAGAAGGATGGCAGCTATTGTTCGATGGTAGCACTACCGAAGGCTGGCACACCTACAATAAGCCTGGGCAAATTGGAAGGAAATGGAAGGCCGAGAACGGAGCTCTTGTTTTTGAAGGAAGGCCTCGATTTGAGTTTTATGTCAGCGGACGTAAAATTGAATTGGGACCTACCGACAAAGCAGCCGATGGCGGGCAGGATATAATTTATGCTACTCCTTTTGAGAATTTTGAATTAAAAATGGATTGGTGGATTTCGGAAGCCGGTAACAGCGGAATTTTTTATACAGTACAAAGCGATACCATTTACGATGAGATCTGGAAGACCAGCCCGGAAATGCAGGTAATGGATAACGCCAAACACAAAGACGGACTTATCAACAAACACAGAGCCGGGGATTTATACGATCTAATTGCAGCGAATCCTATTCGAGTGAAAAAGCAGGGGGAGTGGAATAGTGTAAAAATTGTGAAGAACCAGGGGAAAATTGAACATTGGATGAATGGTATCAAAGTGCTTGAATACGATTTAAATTCTGAAACATGGAAAGATATGTTCTCTAAGAGCAAGTTCAAGGACCTTAATGAGTATGCCTCTAAAGGCCCAGGACATATAGGAATTCAAGACCATGACAACGAGGTGCACTATAAAAATATTAAGATCCGGGTGCTTGAATAATGAACCATGATACGAAACATTCTTCTGCTATTTTTATTTTGCTCTTTTCTTTCCTGTAGCCAGATGAAGGATATCGCCAAAGACGACCAAAGTAATCAAAATTGGATCACACTTTTCGATGGGTCTTCGTTCGGAAATTGGCGTGGTTATCTGTCTGATGAAATGCCTTCAGAATGGACCATTGAGGACGATGCCATGTTGTTTACGCCTTCAGATCGGGGAGGAAAGAATATTATCACACGAGAAAAGTTCACAAATTTCGTGCTGTCACTCGAATGGAAAGTTTCGGAAGGGGGCAACAGCGGCATATTCTGGGGTGTATTTGAAGACACCAAATTTCCAGAGCCATACCAAACAGGGCCCGAAGTCCAGGTTTTGGACAATGAGAATCATCCCGATTCATTTCTGAGAGAAGGGCGACGAAAAGCCGGCGCGATTTACGATCTAGTTGCTTATCCGGGTGAATTTGTAAATCCGGCCGGATCCTGGAATTTATGTGTGGTGGAAATAAATTACAATACTAGCCTGGCAAAGGTCACCATGAACAACAAGGAAAGTGTTGAATTCCCTATTAACGGACCCGAATGGAAGGAATTGGTGCGAAATTCGAAATTCAAAGATTGGCCGGGATTCGGGATTTATCACTCCGGACATATTTCACTTCAGGATCATGGCAACAAAGTCTGGTATCGAAATATCAGGATCAAAAAACTTGATTAAGGCTTGATCCATATCGCTTGATACACTTAAATAATTATGGTAATCCGCAGTATCGGGATTTCCCGCCACATATCTAAAATGTGTACCTTTGCTGGCATAAACATAAGTATATGATCCAGTCTATGACCGGCTATGGCAAAAGTGTTATCGAACTGCCATCCAAAAAAATCACCGTAGAAATAAAATCTCTCAATAGCAAGAATATGGACCTTAACGCAAGGATTCCTTCTGCTTATCGTGAGAAGGAACTTTTTTTACGAAATCGAATTTCCAAATCACTATCTCGAGGGAAGGTAGATTTCAACCTCTTTGTTGAGCTCACGGGAGAATCGAGCAATTCTATGGTGAATGAAGCTGTAGTAAAGCAATATATGGGGCAGCTTTCGGAAATATCTGATGGTGATGCCACCG
>JABDNT010000017.1 GCA_013043685.1 Flavobacteriaceae bacterium
TGTGTATCTTCCCAGGTTGGCTGTAGTTTGAATTGCAGGTTCTGTGCGACAGCCAGGCTAAAGCGAATGCGCAACCTCAATCCGGATGAGATCTATGACCAGGTGGTCGCTATCGATCGGGAAAGCAGGTTATATTTTGACCGTCCGTTATCCAATATCGTCTTTATGGGGATGGGAGAACCTTTAATGAACTACAAGAATGTGCTTGCGTCGGTTGAAAAAATAACATCCGATGAAGGATTGGGTATGTCTCCTAAAAGAATAACTGTTTCTACCTCCGGAGTTCCTAAGATGATACGGAAACTGGCCGACGATGAGGTGAAATTCAATCTTGCCGTCTCTCTTCATTCGGCTATTCAGGAAAAACGGGAACAGATCATGCCTTTTGCCAAGCAGTTCACTCTGGAAGACCTGAGGGATTCACTTGAATACTGGTATGCCAAAACAAAAAAGAGAATTTCGTATGAATATGTCGTGTGGCGCGGAATTAACGATACTGATGCCGATATCAAAGCACTTGTCCAGTTTTGCAAGTATGCCCCCAGCAAAGTTAACCTGATAGAATATAATCCCATAGATGACGGCGAGTTCCAACAAGCCTCAGATGAAGCGATAGATCGATATATTTCCGCCCTGGAAGCTAATAGGATTCCCGTTACGGTTCGCCGTAGCCGTGGCAAGGATATTGACGCGGCCTGCGGACAGCTGGCTAACAAATCTTAGTAAAGTTACAAACAAAAAAAGCGGCTTATAAAGCCGCTTTTTTATTATCTGAATTGGTGATTATCTCACAAATTTGATCGTCTTACGTACTCCTTCTATAGAAACAGTAGCAAGATATATTCCAGACTTCATAGCTGCGATATCAATTACCTCAGAAGTCGAAGTTAATTGTCTATCGATTACCTGCTGTCCAATAATATTATGAATTGTTACTTGCTCCATTGCAGTAGTCGCAGAAAGATTTAATTTATTGTCTGCAATATAGTAGTTAAAGCCGTTGAAAGCCTGATCTTCTATTCCAAGAGGTCCAGTGTCACCAGCATCGATCGTAGTGTCTGGAGTAGATTCGAAAGCATAGTCAAGAACTATAAAGTTTGAGCTATCCGCGATATCAACACGTACCCAAGCGTAGTGAGTTGTTCCTCCACCAGCATCGAAACGTACACCGAGATATCCTTCTCCTTCTCCACAAAACGCACTTCCGGCATATCCAACTCCTGCACAGAATGACGCACCTCCACTATAGAAAGTGAGAGCAGCATCGATTGGATCTCCATAATTAAGATTAGAAGCATAAAGGTATCCATTACTATTGGCTACCACGCCGTTTGGACCTACAGTATTTGCTTGTACAAGCTCGTAGTTACCGTTGTTCGATTGTAAGATAGTGACGTCATCAACACTATCACCGTCGAAATCGATAGCAAAACTATCTCCCAAACCACCAACAAAGTCAGGGTCTACATCGGTGTAAACTATTTGCCCAGTAGCATCAGCTACACCAGCAATGGCAAGAGACAAAGCACTATACTTTGCTATTCTTTTTCCTAGGTTGTTTTTTGTAATTTTAGTCATATTATTCTTAGGTTTTGCGAGTTATCTTTTGTTTTTTTACCAAAAAAATAGCTCAGATTTAAAAATCGATTTGGAGTAAATGTAATGATTCCAGCGTATTTCTACAAAAATTTAGAATAAATGAATAAAAAACGACAAGAAATTGATTTTTCGAATATGCCACTGAGTAGTTCCCTGGGCCATTTGGCTTATGGTGATCTTGCCTTTACGGCATGGCGAAAATTAAAGAAAGAACACAACCTGGACGGAGAAAATGAAAAAGAATAAATTACTACTAATCGGATGGGATGCAGCCGATTGGAAAATTATTGGTCCAATGTTGGCCCAGGGATTGATGCCATCACTTAAAAAATTAATTGATAATGGGGTGTATGGAAACATGAGTACAATGAATCCTCCTTACAGTCCGATGCTTTGGAGTACGGTGGCAACAGGTAAAACGCCGGATAAGCATGGGGTCCTGGGATTTGTTGAAGTTGTTCCAAATAAAAAAGCTTTACGCCCTGTCACGGCAAATTCGAGAAAAGCAAGAGCAATATGGAATATTCTCCATCATGAAGGATATACAAGTAATGTAGTAGGTTGGTGGCCAAGTTTTCCTGCAGAACCCATAAATGGTGTCGTTGTAACAGATAAATTTCAGAGAGTTAGCGCAGACCCTAAACAGCAGCGCGGGATGCAAGATGGCACCATTCATCCTGAACATCTGAAGGATGATCTGAAAGAACTTCGAATGTTTCCCTGGGAAATCACACATGAGCACTTTCTTCCTTTTATGCCCGATGCTGCGAAGATCGATCAAGACGATAAGAACAACGGACTTATACCTTTTTCGAAAATTCTTACTCAAAATGTTTCCTTACACAATGCTTCCACTTATTTATTGAGAGAAACAGAATGGGATTTTATGGCGGTCTATTTCGATATGATAGATCATTTCTGTCATTCCTTTATGAAGTATCATCCGCCTAAATTGGATGGAGTACGTCAGGAATTTTATGATCTTTACAAAGGGGTGGTCACAGGAGCTTATAGATTTCAGGATATGATGCTAGGGCGTGTTCTAAGCCTTATTGACGATGATACTACTGTGATCATTATGTCCGATCACGGTTTCGAATCTGGCAATAAGAGAATACTGGCTATGCCCAAGGTTGCCGCTGCACCTGCCTTGGATCACAGACAGTTTGGAATTTTTGTGGCAAGCGGTCCGAACATAAAGAAGAATGAAAAGATCTTCGGGGCGAGTTTAATAGATGTGGCTCCTACAATATTGCATCATTTCGGTCTTCCTGTAGGAAAGGATATGGACGGTAAGATCATTATGGATATGTATCAAAATCCATCCACTCCATCGTATATCGATAGTTGGGAAGATGTGAAGGGTGATTTTGCTGAATTGGAAAAAGAGGAACGAGATGATATTCTTTCCGACGAGGAAACGATGGAACAATTAATTGAACTCGGTTATATTGAACGCCCTGACGATAAGATCGAAACAAGCATTCATAAAACCAAATGTGAACTTAAACATAACCTAGCGCGTGTATATTTAGGGAAAAAGGATTACGAAAAAGCAAAAAGTATCTTACTTGAACTTCTAGAAGAGAAGCCGCCAATTAATCTTGCACCCTATTATGTCGATATTATGACCGTATATATTGGTCTGGAGGATTATGAAAGTGCTGAAACTTATCTCGAGGCCTTCAAAAAAGTAAAAACCCCTGTAAACTATAATATTTACTTTATTGAGGCGGATATTCTGCTAGGTAATGGGTATACAAAAAAAGCGCTTAAAGTATTAGAAGAAGCCAGAGATTTAAAACCAAATGCTGAAGTTCACTACAGAATAGGGAATATTCAGTTTATCCTTCAGAATTTTCAGATAGCGAAAGAATGTTTTGAACAAGCTATAGAACTTGATCAAGACAGGGCGAAATATCATAAAGCGATGTCTGATACCATGTTAGAATTGCAAGAATATGAGGAAGCTGCCGAATATGCATTCACCAGTATTGAATTAGTGAAATATTATCCTGCAGCTCACTATGCTTTGGGAAGGGCTCTAGAGAAACTGGGAGATCTGGAAAATGCAAAACTTGCTTACGAGACATCTGCTCGTTTAACTGCCAAAACGTATAGTTATAGAGAAGAGAAGGCGTTGGAGAATATTGAAGAGAAGATCAAAACCCCACTTGAGCTTCGAGACAAGAACAATTTTAAGTACAGGGATAATCAAATCATTATAGTATCTGGTCTTCCAAGGTCGGGAACTTCACTAATGATGCAAATGATGGATAAAGGAGGTGTGGAGTGCTTGGTAGATGATAAACGAGAAGCCGATGAATCCAACCCGAAAGGGTATTACGAATTTGAACCTGTAATGTCGCTTCATAAGGATAATACATGGATGGATCAGGCCCAGAATAAGGCAGTTAAGATTGTTGCACCGTTACTGAATCATATTGATGGAAAATATCGATACAAGGTTGTGTTTATGACGAGAGATCTGGATGAAGTTTTAAAATCACAACAAAAAATGATAGGTAAGAACCCGGATGTCTTACCCGTTAAGCTATATAATAAATACAGGAATTTGTTGAAATTTGTAGACAGTTGGAAAGAAAACGAACCTGGTATTGAACTAATTTATATAGACTATGGGGACGTACTTGAAAATCCGTCAAAGGCATTGAATGACATAGAATCATTTATTGGGATTCCTCTGAACAAAAAGGAAATGACCAAGTGTATTGATAAGTCGCTGCATCGAAACCGCGTGACTTCAACCGAAGCTTAATTACAATTCGAAACAAATCAAAGGCATGTACAAGTCATCATATTGACGTATACATGCTTTGTTTATTACGGGCCATCCTGTAAATTAGTTTATTTTTGTAGCAGCCATGAAAATAGTCTCTCAGATAAAACTTCCCATTGAGAACGAAATGGAACTTTTCGAGAAAAAGTTTTCAGGGGCTATGTCTTCCAAGGTATCACTGCTAAATCGAATTACTCATTACGTTGTAAATAGGAAAGGAAAACAAATGCGACCGATGTTTGTTTTTCTTATTGCGAAGATGACGAACAATGGTGAAGTGAATGAACGCACTTATCGCGGGGCTTCGGTTATAGAATTAATTCATACCGCTACGTTGGTGCACGATGATGTAGTGGACGACAGTTATCGCCGCCGGGGTTTCTTTTCTATCAATGCCCTATGGAAGAATAAGATCGCTGTTTTGGTAGGTGATTATTTATTGTCCAAAGGACTCCTGCTTTCCATCGATAACGATGACTTTGATCTGCTGAAGATCATTTCGGTGGCTGTGAGGGAGATGAGCGAAGGAGAGCTCTTACAAATAGAAAAAGCACGATCCCTGGATATTACGGAACAGGTGTATTTTGAAATCATCCGACAGAAAACAGCTACTTTGATCGCCGCATGTTGCGCCATGGGGGCTAAGTCAGTCAATGCACCAGATGCTGAGGTGGAAAGAATGAGAGAGTTCGGGGAACTAATCGGAACCGCATTCCAGATCAAGGATGACCTATTCGATTACGGGGATGAGAAAATAGGTAAACCCACAGGAATAGATATTAAAGAGCAAAAGATGACGCTTCCGCTTATACATGCCATCAATAAAGCGAGTTCGGAAGATAAAAGATGGCTCATTAATTCGGTGAAGAATCACAATAAGGACAGAAAACGGGTGAAGGAGGTCATTGACTTTGTAAAGGAGAAAGGTGGATTGGAATATGCCGAAGTTCAAATGAGAGAGTATCGTCAACGTGCCTTAGAAATATTGTCTGCCTACCCCGATTCAGAATATAAGTCCTCCCTGGAATTGATGGTTAACTATGTGATCGACCGCAAGAAGTAACACTTATCTAAATTCCGGTCGATAAAATTCTCGGATTCCAACATACCAAGATACTTTTATTACCTTCAGGCAACCATTTTATTTTAATTGTCGTCTATAAAATAGAAGCAACTAGCGAAGCGTAAATTGAAACTGATTTCACTACATAAGAACTATGCTGCACTTATTAAGAAAGTGGCGAAAGGTAATCGCAAAGCTCAGCACGAATTGTTCGAGTTGTTCTCTCCCAAAATGCTAAGTGTTTGCCGACAGTATTTAAAGCAAAATGAGGTAGCGGAAGAAATTATGCTGAATGGTTTTTATAAAGTTTTTACGAAGATCGATTCGTATTCAGGTCAGGGGAGTTTCGAGGGCTGGATTCGAAGGATCATGGTAAATGAATCTCTTTCTGAATTGCGCAGGCAAAAGAAGTTGTTTTTTAAGGATGAGTCTGTCATTGAGAACTCAATGGAACACTCGGCATATATAGAATCTGAATTGGAAGTAGAGGAAATTCAGAAACTAATTGATGCCTTACCAGACGGTTATAAAACAGTTTTTGTTTTGTACGCCGTCGAGGGATACAAACACAGCGAAATAGGCGAGTTACTGCAAATTTCAGAAGGAACCTCGAAATCGCAATTATCAAGAGCCAGAAGCATGCTTCAGGCGATGATCAACAAACAAAATACTATGAATTATGGCACCCTTTAAGATAGAAGATAATATTAGGGAAAAGATGCAGGAGCGGGAGCTACAGCCATCGGAAGGTGCATGGGCTAAATTAGAAGCACGCCTTGGAGAAGAAAAGAATTCGGGTTTAAATCGCAATACCTGGTATGCAATTGCAGCAGGTTTTATAGGAATATTGATCCTGGCATCGGTTTTCTTTAATAGCAATAGCCTGACGAATGAAGGTGAGATCGTGCAGGAAGATACCTATGTAGAAGAATTAAATTCTGGAAATGACAACGAATTCAAAGAGCTTATTTCGGAGCCTGATACTTCTGAAGACGAACTAGCTATTGATGAGAAAGTTTTAGAAGAGAAAGATAATGCGAAAATTGTTCCTGTTTTACAGAAGATAATCGCGAAAAAAGAACCGAAGGAACAGAATGAAATCAAAATAGATCAAAAGATTATCGCAGCTTCAGAGGTTGAGGAGCAACCGGAACAAGTAAATGAAACAAGATTAATCGAAGATCAACCGACGGACAACAGGGGTTTTGTTGAGAGTAAAGTAAATGAGGTTGTTGCGGAAGTAGAGAACAGAATTAAAACGAATAGTACGGTCACCCCCGAGGAGGTCGATGCCTTGCTCATGGAAGCACAGCGCGAAATAAGCAATCAAAGAATCTTGAATTCACAGACAAAAAAAGTAGATGCTGCAGCTCTGCTTGAGGATGTTGAATTCGAAATGGAACGAAGCTTCAGGGATAAAGTATTCGATGCTTTGGGCGATGGTTATAATAAGATAAAGACCGCCGTGGCCGAGCGAAACAATTAATAATTTTTTCATCAATCACACCGTCAAAGACGGATAAAATCTGAACACTTATGAGATTAATTACATTTTGCACCGTAATCACGGTGTGGGTACTGAGTATGCCTTTCACTTGGGCCCAGGACACACAGGTAACAGAAAGGATCGAGATATTGGAAGCTACCAAAGATCGAATTGTAGACGAAGAAAAAGATGCCTTAAAGGCCTCTGTGGAAGGGATCAATCAACGGCTCGAAAATGGAGATATCACTGAAGCCGAGGCCAATGAACTGAAACAAAAAATGGCCGAAAAACATGCACTGAACATTGAGAATCGCGTAGCTATCATCGACAATAAGATCGAACTTTTAGAGCGTAATCAGGATATGGAGGTATTAAATGAAGATGGAGACAGATTTGTTATAGAGATTGGAAATGACGGAGAAGATGACAATTCCTTTATCTACATAGGAAAGCAAAACAAGGCCAGGAAATACGATCGCCGTACCACCAGTGATTTTGTGTTTGCTTTTGGATTGAACAATGTGATCGTTGACGGTGAATTAGGAGATGATATATACAAAGTAGGGGGAAGCCGGTTCGCTGAATTTGGTTGGGCATGGAAAACAAGGGTCTTTAAAGAAAGTAACTGGCTACGGGTTAAATATGGATTTTCTTTCCAGTTCAATGGATTGAAGCCTACCGACAACCGTTATTATGTGGATACGGGCTTACAAACTGAACTGCAAACCTTTGCATCGGACCTGGATAAATCGAAATTCCGATTGGACAACCTGGTTTTTCCAGTGCATTTTGAGTTTGGCCCATCGAAGAAGATCGACAAGGACACCTATTTTCGCTATTCTACCCGCAAGAAACTAAAAGTCGGCTTAGGTGGTTATGCCGGACTAAAACTGAGTAGCAGGCAGAAATTGCGATACGACGATATGGGACAGGAAGTGGAACGCAAAGAGAAAGGTAATTTTAATACTAATAACTTCATTTATGGTGTAAGTGCCTATTTAGGCTGGGGAGATGTAGGGCTTTATGCCAAATACGATCTGAACACCATCTTTAAGGACAACCCGGTTGAACAACGCAATATATCTCTTGGATTACGATTCGACCTGGAATAAGATTAATTTTTATTATTTTCTAAAGGCTTCATTAATGAGGCCTTTTTTAATGCTAAAATTTAAAATAATAGTATTTTTACTTGATTCAGAATAACTTCCATTGATTTCTAAAACCACCATAGACAATGTATTTGAAACCGCCCGGGTTGAGGAGGTGATCGGGGATTTCGTGCAACTCAAGAAATCGGGGAGTAATTTCAAGGGCCTTAGCCCTTTTACCGATGAGCGCACTCCAAGCTTCATGGTATCCCCGGTAAAGCAGATCTGGAAGGATTTCAGTAGTGGAAAAGGAGGGAATGTGGTTGCTTTCCTAATGGAACATGAGCATTTTACCTATCCCGAAGCCATTAAATACCTGGCTAAAAAATATGGGATCGAAATAGAGGAAACTGAGCAGACCGATGAGCAGAAACAACTGGCGAATGAACGGGAAAGCCTCTACCTGGTTAGTGAATTCGCGAAAGATTATTTCGTGTCGACGCTTCATAAGACCGAGGAAGGTAAGGCAATCGGACTTACTTATTTCAAAGAGAGAGGATTTACAGAAGAGACCATAAAAAAGTTTGAGCTGGGGTACTCTCCCAATGAATGGAGCGCCTTCACCGATACTGCAATAAAGAAAGGCTACAAGCTTGAATTTTTGGAAAAAACTGGCCTTACGATCGTTAAAGAAGAAAAGCAGTTCGACAGGTTCAAAGGGCGGGTGATATTTCCGATAAAAAGTATGAGTGGCCGGATTCTGGGTTTTGGAGGGCGAATTTTAACCAGTGATAAAAAAGCTGCCAAATACCTGAACTCTCCCGAAAGTGATATCTACCACAAAAGTAAGGTACTATACGGCATATATCAGGCAAAGCAGACCATAGCGAAAGAAGATAATTGTTTCCTGGTGGAAGGTTATACCGACGTGATCCAGTTTAACCAAACCGGGATCGCGAATGTGGTTTCTTCTTCCGGGACAGCTTTAACTCCCGAACAGATACGATTAATAAACCGTCTTACCCGAAATATAACAGTATTATTCGATGGAGACGCGGCAGGCTTGAGAGCTTCGCTGAGAGGAGTGGATCTTATCCTTGAGCAAGGGATGAATGTAAAGGTCTGTACGTTCCCGGAAGGAGAAGACCCCGATAGTTTTGCGAGAGAAAATTCTCTGGAGATGCTGAGGTCCTACCTGGAAGACAATTCCCAGGACTTTATCAATTTTAAGGCTTCCCTTTTGGCTTCGGAAGCGAAAGATGATCCAATCCGTAAAGCAGAGACGATCCGTGATATGGTAGTGAGTATCTCTAAGATCCCTGATGCGATCAAGCAGGAAGTATATATAAAGGAATGCTCACGTATCATGGATATTTCAGAGGAAGTGTTGTTCAATACCCTGGCGCAGATGCTTCAGAAAGAAAGAAGAGATGCTGCAAAAAGGGCTCCTCAACCCCCGCTGGAAACGATGGGTGTAGTCCCTTCGGAAAAACAATCGGTTCAGAAGGTAGATATTCAGTTTGAACTGGAACGTAAGATCATTGAATTGCTTCTTCTCTATGGAACGGAAGAAGAGGAATTTGAAGACCTGATCCTCGAGACCACAGACACTGGGGAAATAGCATTTACTCCTGAAAAGATCCAGACCAAGGTATTCGAAAAGATCTACCTCGATCTGCAGGACGATGAAATAGAATTCATGAATGAGGGATTCAGGGAATTGTATTATGAGATCATCAATAAATTAAACCAGGAACAAGATCTTCAAATCGACGCACTCGTGAACCAGTTACAACCGGAAAAAGCAGAAACCGTCACCCACATATTAATGGAGGAAGAAAAATATAGTTTACACAACTGGGAACGAAAGGAAATATATGTAAAGCAGAAGAATCACGCGATTTCTCAAGTTGTGAGTGAGACTATCCTGAACCTTAGGCGTCATTTGGTTAATTCCAAGATTGAAGAACTGGCCAAAAGTCCTGTTAAGAACGGAGAATATGAGGATAAATCCGTACTTGAAAATATCAGTGATTATACTATCCTTAGGGATGTACTTTCTGAAAAGTTAAGAAGGGTGCTTTAACTACCCGAACTGAAACATACGTGACTGATGAATAAGATCTGCCAGGTTATCCACTTTCAGTTTTTTCAGTAATCTTGTTTTATAAGTGCTTACTGTCTTCTCATTAATGTTGAGCGCATTCGCTATGTCCTTGTTGCGTTTGCCACTGGACAAAAGATTGAGCACTTCAATTTCACGAGATGAAAGTTTCTTATAACGGCTAATTGCACTCGTTTCACCTACATTTCTGCTTGTGAACGTTGAAGTAAGGTCTTCATTTAGGAAAATTCCTCCTTTGGCTATTTGTTTTAATGCCTTCATGAATACCTTGGTGGATGCGGTTTTGGGGACATAACCAGCCGCACCAGACTTAATTGAACGCAGGGCGTAAATCTCTTCAGGATGCGTAGAGAATATGAGGACTCTTACTTCGGGAAATTCCGATTTAATGCCTCGCAACGCGTTGATTCCGTTAATGTGGGGCATATCGATCTCCATGATAAGGATATCGGGTTTCTCTTCCTGTAAGCTCTTATACAGTTCATCTCCGTTATTCGCTTTGCCTATAATCTCGAAGTTATCGTTCTTTTTAAGCATACAAGCGATCCCCTTTCTTGTAACAGGATGATGATCAGCGATAAAAATTTTCTTCATATCCAAATTTGTCTAAATCTAAGACACCTGCGACAAATAGTGTTTGTCGGAAGTGTGAGGTTTTTTGTAATACAAATACTACAAATCAAAGCTAAAGAAAAGAATTGTCCTACATAGGAAAATTCGTTCAACGTAAAAAAAACTCGTTGAAACCCTTACTTTTTTAGTTGTGGAGGGATTTCGCAAAGAGGAATTGGTCGCATTTTGTGCTGATTTGCTCTATTCAGCTTTAGATAGATAGACATCACTTCTTTTTCACGACCGTCAAAATGAGTCGCATCCTTACCATCATCCTGCATTTTCATAGCCCATTCCAGTTCATCGTAACTGGCTCCAATCTGATCCTCATCCGTTCGGTTATCTCCCCATAATCCGTCGGTAGGCGCAGCATCGATGATCTCCTGGTTTATTCCCAGGAAACGGGCGATTTCATACACTTCGCTTTTCATTAAATCGGCGATGGGACTAAGATCCACGCCTCCATCACCGTACTTTGTATAAAATCCAACGCCAAAATCCTCCACTTTATTGCCGGTTCCTGCGACAAGATACTTTTTTAAAGCAGCAAAGTAGTAAAGGCACGTCATTCGTAATCGTGCACGTGTGTTGGCCAACGACATAAATCTCGATTCTTCATCTTCTATGGGTGGTAGAGATTCTATAAGGCCATCGAAAACCGGAGTGAGATTTATCTGAAGCATCTTCACCTTGTCATAATTCTTTTGAAGCCACGCTATATGATTCATTGCCCTGTTTACCTGCGATTCCGCCTGATGAATGGGCATTTCGAGGCAAAGTAGCTCCAAACCTGTTCTGGCACAGAGTGTGGAGGTTACGGCAGAATCGATCCCGCCACTTATGCCGATAACAAATCCTTTCATATTGGCGTTGACAGCATAATCTCTAAGCCAATTCACAATGTGATCTACAACTTTTTCGGTCTGCATAATGAAGGATTTACGGGTTTATAGTGATACCTTTGCCGCACAAAAGTAACGCAATTACAAAATTTATAAAAGCCCTTAGCGTTAAACAATTTGTAAAGCATAATTGATGAAATACTTTGGATTGCTTTCGATCATTTTAATAATGATCTCGTGTAGTAATAAAAGCAGTGTGGAAAAAAAGATTGAGGCCATTCCAATGGACATTGAGATCCTTCGGTTCGACAAGGAATTTGCGTCGGCTGATATCTCGGATCTGCCGGAAATGAAAAAAAGATTCCCTGTTTTCTTTCCGGAACAGTTTCACGACAGTATATGGGAAGGCCGTATGACAGATTCGTTACAGCGTGAATTAAGCAATGCCGTAGCTGAAGCATTTCCTTCGGAAATTATTATTGAAGATCAGCTCGTTCCGCTGTTCAAACACATTGACTATTATTTCCCCGAATTTGAAGCACCTACCGTAGTAACCATTACTTCCGATGTGGATTATCAGAATAAGGCAATAGTAGCGGATACCCTACTGGTCCTGGGACTGGATACCTATTTGGGTGCGGAACACGAATTCTACGTAAATGTTAAAAAATATGTTGCCAAGAACCTCAAGCCTTCTCAAATAGGACCTGATGTGGCAACCAGCTATGCCCGGCAATTAATTAGTCAACCCAGGCAGCGTAATTTCCTGGCCCAGATGATCTATTTTGGTAAGGAATTATATTTAAAGGATATCTGGCTTCCGGAAATTCCCGATGCTGAAAAAATTGGTTACTCGGATGCTGAAATTATATGGGCGAATGAGAATGAAGAGGATATCTGGCGCTATTTTATTGAAAATGAACTGCTCTACAGTACCGATCCTAAACTACCCGGTAGATTTATCAATGCTGCGCCTTTTTCAAAATTTTACCTGGAAATAGACAACGAATCTCCAGGAATGATCGGCAGATATATTGGTTGGCAGATCGTTCGTTCTTACATGAAGAATAACGATGTGACAGTGCCTCAACTCATGATAATACCGACAGACGAGATATTTAAGAATTCTAAATACAAACCGGCAAAATAATGGCAAAACATACTTCAGAAATTAAAATAAATGTAAGTCTGGACGAAAATAAGATCCCTGAAGCCCTTCGCTGGTCTGCACCGGACGGAGGCGTTGACAATAGTCCCTCCAAGGCCCTGTTATTATCGGTGTGGGATCATAATGCACAGGAAGCCTTAAGGATCGATCTATGGACCAAAGACATGCCCCTTGATGAAATGAAGGTCTTTTTTCATCAAACCCTTATGGCTATGTCCCATACCTTCCAAAGAGCGACGGGAGATGAAAAAATGGCGGCTACGATGCGGGATTTCTGTGATTATTTTGCAGAAAAGCTAGAACTAAAAAAGCAATAATGAGTTTGTTGTTTGTGTATAATGCCAATTCGGGTGCTATGAATGCCATTCTCGATAGTATGCACAAAGTGCTTAGTCCTTCCACTTACGACTGTAAATTATGTGAGCTTACCTATAGCACATTTTCTGAAAGGTCGGCCTGGAAAGATTTTAGAGATAAATCAACTTTGGATATGCGTTTTCTGCATAAAGACGAATTTCAGAAAGAGTACAGGTCCAAGTGGTTGCCAAAGTATGAATTCCCCGTTGTGTTAGCATCAGCTGGCAAGGGACTCGAAATTTTTATTTCTTCCGAAGATTTTGAGGGATTGGATTCACAGCAGGCCTTAATAGATCTTATCCAAGAGCGTTTATCTCTTTATTAACCGCTTCTATATAATCCAGAAGCTGTTCTCTTCCGTAGCCTTTACTTGAGGATGTAATGAAATAGGTAGGAAGCGACTCCCAGGTTTCCAGGAGTTTTTTCTGATATGCTTCAATATTCGCTTTAAGCGCG
Source organism: Flavobacteriaceae bacterium (assembly GCA_013043685.1). Classification (GTDB taxonomy): domain Bacteria; phylum Bacteroidota; class Bacteroidia; order Flavobacteriales; family Flavobacteriaceae; genus Pukyongia. Next base: position 13,600 of record JABDNT010000017.1, read on the forward strand.
TTCGGTTTTAATTTATCAGCTTTGGTAAAGACAATGGCGAATGGTAGTTGATTCTCTCCAAGCCATTGCATGAATTCAAGATCTATGGGTTGTGGCTCATGCCTGCAATCGACTAAAACAAAAGCCAGGACCAATTGCTTGCGCTTCTGGAAATATTGAGTAATAAACTTTTGAAATGTTTTTTTAGCTTTTTTGGAAACCCTGGCATAACCGTAGCCCGGTAAATCCACTAGGTACCAATTACCATTAATGATGAAATGATTAATAAGCTGTGTCTTTCCGGGCTTGCCAGAAGTTTTAGCAAGATTCTTACGCTGCATCAGCATGTTAATAAGCGAAGATTTCCCCACGTTGCTTCGCCCAATAAAGGCATATTCAGGTAATTTGTTATCCGGACATTTAGCTACATCGCTATTGCTCACTACAAATTCTGCCGAAACGATTTTCATAATAAGCTAGTTAAAATCCGCGCTTCTGTATCCAGGCGTAAAGTAATTCGTTGAATTCATCCGGATGTTCCATCATTGCAGCATGGCCGCATTTATCGATCCAGTATAAATCGGAATCAGGTAAAAGATCGTGAAACTCTATAGCCACTTCAGGCGGGGTAACATTGTCCTGTTTCCCCCAAATAATACAGGTTGGAGTTTTCATATTAGGCAGGTCCTTGGACATATTATGCCGAATGGCGCTTTTAGCGATGGACAAAGTTCTAATAAGCTTATTTCTGTCATTTACGGAAGCGTATACCTCATCCACTATTTCCTTGGTGGCTATTTTGGGGTCGTAAAACACATTTTCGGCTTTCTTCTGAATATAATCCCTGTCGCCGCGTTTCGGATAACTTTCTCCCATCGCACTCTCATATAAGCCTGAACTTCCGGTAATGACCAGGGCCTTAACTTTTTCGGGATATAATTTGGTGCAAAGCAGTCCGATATGGCCACCCAGTGAATTCCCTAATAAAATAACGTCTCCGAAGCCCTTATGTTCTATAAATTCTGAGACATATTCGGCAAACCTCTTCACATTTGTCTTGAGGATAGGCATTGTATAAATGGGTAATTCCGGAATGAGAATTTGATAGCCTTTTTCAGGAAAGAAATCGGTTACTCCATCGAAATTACTCAATCCACCCATAAGTCCATGGAGGACGATAATGGGAGTTCCCTCTCCAACCTCAAGATAATTGAATTTGCCTTCTTCGCGAAAGTGGTTTGTCATTCGGATACTGGGTTAACAACCGCTAAAATACACAAAAATAGTTGAACCATACGTGGCGCCAGAAGTTCCTGAATTTGCAATAAAGAGGACTGGGTAACAAGTCTCATCTGTCGATTATAGCTAGAGTTGCCCGCTGTTTTTTATTAGCTAAATACCACGTTTACAACACTTTAACACCTATGAAGCGCAGTAGTGGTAAAACTTATCAACAAAGTGGTAAAAAGTGGTAAAAAGTGGTAAAAGTTATATATATTTGGGTTTATTATCACCGAATTCGGAACAACCTAATGCTCAATCTAATAGGAACATACGAATGTAAAGCCGACGTAAAGGGTCGGGTTATGGTACCTGCCGCACTCAAAAAGCAGTTAGCTGCTGTTGCCCAAAATGGCTTTGTGATCAAGCGGGCTGTGTTTCAGCCTTGTCTGGAATTGTACCCTATGAACGAGTGGCAGACACTGATGCAGAAAATGGGTCAGCTGAATAGGTTTAACAGGAAGAACAACGATTTCATAAGGCGATTCACCGCCGGGGTAAAGACCGTTGAACTTGATAATACCGGTAGGTTAAACATTCCCAAAGACCTGGCATCCTTCGCGGGTGTAGATAAGGAAATAGTGATATCCTCTGCGATCAACATCGTGGAGATATGGGACAAAAAGAATTATGAACAAGCCATAGATGACGCTGCCAATGATTTTGCAGATCTGGCTGAAGATGTAATGGGCGATGCTAGCAACGCAGACGATGGAATATCATAAACCGGTACTACTCAAGGAAACGGTAGACGGGTTAAACATCCAACCCAATGGGGTATATGTGGATGTTACTTTCGGCGGTGGCGGCCATTCAAAGGAAATAATTAAAAGACTTGGAGAAGAGGGTAAGCTGATTGCCTTCGATCAGGACACAGATGCGCTTGAGAATGCTATCGACGACCCTCGGTTTTTGTTAATTAACGAAAACTTTAGGTTTCTCAAGCGCTTCTTACGTTTCTATGGATATAAGCAGGTCGATGGGATCTTGGGTGACTTCGGTGTTTCGTCCCATCAGTTCGATGTGGCGGAACGTGGATTTTCAACCCGTTTTGAAGCTGATCTGGACATGCGAATGAACCAGAACTCCGAATTCTCAGCCTATGATGTGATCAACTCTTATGAACAACATCAGTTGCGGTCGGTACTTTCTAGTTATGGGGAGTTGAGAAGTGCTGCGGGCATGGCTCGAATGATTATTGAAGCCAGGGAAAAGGAACCTATTAAGAGTAGTGAACAATTAAAAAAAGCTTTGGGGAGATTTCTTCCGAAACATAAAGAAAATAAAATACTGGCGCAGGTTTTTCAGGCTATTAGAATCGAAGTGAATCAGGAGTTAGAAGCTTTAAAAGAATTCCTGCTGCAAACACAGGATGTTTTGAAACCCGGAGGGCGATTAAGTTTGATCTCCTATCACTCCCTGGAAGACAGGCTGGTGAAACGATATATGAGAAACGGTCTTTTTGAAGGTGAGCCGGAAAAAGATGTTTTCGGAAGATCGGAAGTGCCGTTCAAGCCTGTTGGTAAATTCGTTCTTCCTTCGGAAGAGGAGATACGCGAAAACCCAAGGGCAAGAAGTGCCAAGCTTAGAATTGCAGAGAAATTATAATGAAGAATAGTTTTTACAACGTAGTAAAAGGTAAATTTTTGGTAAGCGATGATGCGTTCCGAAACTGGCGCTTTATCATATTTCTCTCGTTCCTCGCCCTTATCATGATCGCGAGTTCGCACAGTGCCGATAAAAAAGTGCATAAGATAGCAGAATTGAGCAATGAGGTAAAGGAGCTTAAGAGTGAGTATGTGGATATACGAATGAAACTCATGCAAACGAAGCTGGAAAGCAGGATCATTAAGGCGATGTCTGCCCGGGGCCTGAAGCCCTCGGTGACTCCGCCACAGAAAATAAGAATAACCTCTATAAAAGAATAACAGGTGGCTACGGAAGACAAAAACATACTTAACCGCCTCTACTTTATCGCCGGATGTATGTTCGTCTTCGCGTTCGCTGTCGGGTTCAAATTGATGAACATACAGTTTGTTGAGGGTGAGAAGTACCGTGATCTTGCTCAAAAGAATACAACCAGGAACTTCGAGATTACCGCGAATCGCGGAAATGTATATGCAGACGATGGCAGTTTACTGGCAACATCAGTACCAAAATACGAGATTCGCTTCGATGCGGTTACCGTCTCTTCTGAAGATTTCAAAGAACAACTTGTTCCCCTATCCAAAGAACTCAGTAGAATGTTCGGAAAACCAGCTTCCTATTACCAGCAAAGGTTCCGCAAAGCACGTGCCGATAAGAACAGATACTTGCTGGTTGCCAAGAACCTCGGTTATTCAGATTATATAAAAGTTAAAGGATTCCCGCTATTCAATAAAGGGCCATACAAAGGTGGGTTTATAATGGATCAGAGTACCGTGCGTGAGCACCCTATGGGTAAGATAGGAGAACGTCTGGTAGGTAGCCAGAAACGTAACGAACCAGGAGTGTACGAGGTGGGCTTTGAAGGAGCGTTCAACGAGTATTTACAGGGAAAGAACGGAAGACGCTTAAAACAGAAAATCGCCAAGGGTCAGTGGAAACCTGTATCCGACAATAACGAGATAGAACCACAAGACGGTTTTGACGTGGTTTCTACCATTAACGTGAATATCCAGGATATTGCACACCATGCCCTTCTGAAGCAAATGGAAATTTACGAGGCGGAACATGGCTCGGTTATCGTAATGGAGGTAAAATCCGGGGAGATAAAAGCGGTCTCTAATCTGGGTCGCACATCCGAAGGTACGTATTACGAAAAGCTGAACTATGCCGTGGGTGAAAGCCATGAACCTGGTTCGACTTTTAAGGTAATGGCTATGATGGCTGCTCTTGAAGATAAGATGATCGACACCTCTACGGTTATCGATACAAAGAATGGCAGTAAGCGTTTCTACGGAAGAAATATCACGGACAGCCGCCGTGGTGGCTATGGTGAGATCTCGGCTGCCAAGACACTGGAGGTTTCTTCAAATATTGGTTTAGCAACCATAATAGATGAAGCCTACGCTAAGAATCCACAAAAATTTATTGATCGCCTGCACAGTTGGAATTTGAATAATAAGATAGGTATACCCATTATAGGTGAAGGAACTCCTGAGATACCGGGGCCCGGACACTCGAAATGGAGTAAGAATGCGCTTCCATCCATCGCTTATGGTTACAATCTTAGTCTTACTCCATTGCAAACACTGGCTTTTTACAATGCTATTGCCAATGACGGGGTGATGGTAAAGCCTAGATTTATTAAAGAGATCAGGGCATGGAACCAGGAAGTGGAAACTTTCGAAACCGAGATCATTAATGATAAGATCTGTTCGGATAAGACCTTGAAGGAGATCCAGGATATCCTCCTTAACATTGTTAAGCGTGGTACGGGTGAGAGTTTGTATTCGGAATACTTTTCTATGGCCGGGAAAACGGGTACTGCGAGAACAGAGTATTGGTTAGAAGGCTGGGAAAAGGACCGAAAATATATTTCATCCTTTGCTGGTTATTTCCCTGCCGAAAATCCGAAATACTCCTGCATTGTAGTCATTCACAAACCCAGCACTAAGAAAGGGTATTATGGTGCTGACGTGACCGGCCCGGTATTCAAACGAATTGCACAAAAAATATTTACGGATTCACCTCTTATTGCTGAAGTAAGTGGTGTAGATAAAGAGGATCTGGCGATCATAGAAGATTTCCAGGACTTTTATAAAAAGACACAAACGAGCCCAACGAATGTGCCCGATGTTCAGGGAATGGCTGGAATGGATGCAGTTTCCCTACTGGAGAATCTGGGAATGCGGGTTGAAATAAAAGGAAATGGTACTGTCGAAGGACAATCGATCGAACCCGGAGCAGCATTTAGAAATCGACAAATAATTGTATTGACACTGCGATGATCTTATTAAAAGACATACTCTATAAAGTACCAATTGAAAAAACAGTTGGTAACACGGCAGTGGCAATCCATAACCTGGAATTCGATTCACGTGAAGTTGAGTTGAATGATGTGTTTATAGCCATCAGAGGTTCACAGTCCGATGGACACGATTTTATAAAAATGGCGACCGATAAAGGTGCTTTGGCTGTTATTTGCGAAAGTCTTCCTGAACTGATAATTAATGGCATCACCTATGTTCAGGTAGCTGATAGCCAAAAAGCTATGGCGCTCATGGCTTCTAACTTCTACGGAAACCCGTCTGAGTCCTTAAAACTGATTGGGGTTACCGGAACCAATGGAAAAACTACGGTTACATCTCTTTTGTATGATCTGTTCAAGGCTGCTGGCTTTGAAACCGGTTTGCTTTCTACAGTTCGAATTTTAGTAGGAGATAAGGAATTTACCGCAACTCATACCACGCCCGATTCCCTTACGATTAACAAATACCTACGGGAAATGGTAGATGCGGGAGTAGAATTTTGTTTTATGGAAGTGAGCTCGCATGGCGTGCATCAGAAGCGAACGGAGGGCCTTAGTTTCAGGGGTGGAATCTTCACGAATTTGTCTCACGATCATCTGGATTACCATAATTCTTTCAAAGAATACAGAGATGTTAAGAAATCGTTTTTCGATCACTTGCCTAAGACCGCGTTCGCACTTACCAATGCAGATGATAAGAATGGGCCTGTGATGCTTCAGAATACCAAAGCGAAGAAATTTACCTACGCGTTGAAGACATATGCCGATTATAAGGGGCAGATTCTCGAGAATCAGTTTAACGGTTTACTCCTGAAAATTAATAACAACGAAATATGGGTTAAGCTTATCGGGACGTTCAACGCATACAACATGCTGGCAATCTATGCAACTGCCGAATTGCTGGGACTGGAGACCATAGAAGTATTGCAACTTATGAGCACTCTGGAAAGTGTAGCCGGCCGATTTCAATATACGGTCTCCGAAGGAATGAACATCACCGCCATAGTGGATTACGCCCATACTCCGGATGCACTGAAGAACGTATTGGAGACTATAAACAGCATCCGTACAGGCAACGAGGAACTTATCACCGTAGTAGGATGTGGGGGTGATAGAGATATGGATAAGCGGCCGAAAATGGGGAGTATCGCAGCTAGTTTGAGTACCAAGGTGATCTTTACAAGCGATAACCCAAGAAGTGAGAGTCCGGAAGAAATCATAGAGCAAATCGAAGCCGGGGTACCGCCAGAGCATTATAAAAGAACGCTTTCTATTACCGATAGAAAACAAGCCATAAAGACGGCTTGCCAGATGGCAAACAGAAACGATATTATCCTGGTTGCTGGAAAAGGTCATGAAGCATACCAGGAGATCAATGGAGAGCGATTTGACTTCGATGATTTTAAGATCGTAAACCAATTTATAACCGCCCTAAACATGTAATTAATATGTTGTACTACTTATTTGAGTATTTAGAGAAGAACTTCGATATCCCTGGGGCGGGATTATTCGGGTTTATCACTTTCCGTGCTGCACTGGCAGTAATTCTTTCTCTGGTTATAGCCACATTCTTTGGAAAGAAGATCATAGGGTTCCTGCAAAGAAAACAAATGGGTGAAACCATCCGTGATCTGGGCCTTGATGGTCAGAATGAGAAAGCAGGTACTCCCACAATGGGTGGAATAATTATCATTTTAGCTACCCTGGTTCCGGTTTTATTACTCGCTAAACTCGATAACATTTATGTGATCATGCTGATCGTAACCACATTGTGGATGGGCACGATAGGCTTTATAGACGATTATCTCAAAAAATTCAAGAACGATAAAAAAGGACTACCCGGGAAGTTTAAGGTAATAGGACAGGTAGGACTGGGAATTTTTGTAGGAGCCGTAATGTATATGCATCCCGATGTTACGGTGCGATTGGAAAAGGAGAATTCTGGTGTTTCCACGGAAATTACTACTGAAGCTGCAGCCCGGGAATTTTATCCGGAGGAGAAATCCCTTTTAACTACCATCCCATTTGTTAAGAAGAACGAATTCAATTACGAAAGCCTGATAAGTTGGGCAGGTGAAGGAGCCAAAGATTATATATGGCTCATCTTTATTCCAATCCTGATATTCATCATCACTGCTGTATCCAATGGTGCAAACCTAACAGATGGAATAGACGGCCTGGCAGCTGGTAGTTCGGCTATCATTGCAATTACCCTGGCTTTGTTTGCCTGGGTCTCGGGGAACCTGATATTTTCAGATTATCTCAACATCATGTATATCCCCAACACCGGAGAGATGACCATTTTTATTACTGCCTTCGTAGGAGCGCTTATCGGATTCCTGTGGTACAATGCTTATCCGGCACAGGTGTTCATGGGCGATACTGGGAGTCTCACTATTGGGGGCGTGATCGCCGTGATCGCTATAGCGGTGCGAAAAGAATTACTCATACCAATACTCTGCGGGATATTTCTCATGGAAAATCTATCGGTTGTCATGCAGGTGAGCTGGTTTAAGTATACAAAGAAAAAACATGGAGAGGGAAGAAGGATCTTCCGGATGTCACCCTTGCATCATCACTATCAGGTGAAAGGTTTTCATGAAAGTAAGATCGTAACGAGGTTCTGGATCGTAGGGATATTCCTGGCGATCCTTACCATAGTAACGCTTAAAATAAGATAGGATGCAGCGGTTGGTGGTAATAGGAGCAGGTGAAAGTGGTGTGGGGACCGCGATTCTAGGTAAAAAAGAAGGTTTCGAAGTATTTGTATCCGACTTCGGAAAAGTAAAGGACAGGTACAAGGAAGTTCTTAAACATCATGAGATCGAATGGGAGGAAGAGATGCATTCCGAAGATAAGATTCTGAATGCAGATCTGGTAATGAAAAGCCCGGGTATACCGGACATGGCTCCCATAGTTCAAAAACTAATTGAGAAGGGCATTAAAGTTATCTCTGAAATTGAATTTGCAGGATCCTATACGGATGCTTTACTGGTGGGGATCACCGGGACCAACGGGAAGACAACAACGGCCACGCTCACTTATAAGTTGCTGAAAGACGGAGAGATGAACGTTGGATTAGGGGGGAATATCGGGCGAAGTTTTGCAGGGATGGTAGCTGAAAAAGCCTATGAAAACTATGTGTTGGAACTGAGCAGTTTTCAATTGGACGGTATAGAGAACTATCGAAACCATATCGCAGTAATACTGAACATTGTTCCGGATCACCTGGACCGCTATGAATACGACTTCAGCAAATATGCAGCAGCGAAGTTCCGAATTATTATGAATCAAACTGAGACAGACTATTTCATATTCGATGCAGACGATGCGACCATCGCAAAATGGCTTTCAGAAAATGAAATACGATCTCAGAAAATACCCTTTTCAGTAACAAAAACACTTGATAAAGGAGCTTTTATAGAAGATGAAAAATTAATTATAAAACTAAACAACAAAGAAGAAATTATGCCAATCGCAACACTAGGTTTACAAGGACAACACAACATTAAAAATGCCATGGCGGCATCCACTGTCGCTACCCTTTTGAAAATACGGAAGGCAACCATACGAGAGTCGATGGAGAGTTTTCAGGGCGTGGAGCATCGCCTGGAGAGAGTATTGAAGATAAACAATGTGATGTACATCAACGATTCAAAGGCCACCAATGTTAATGCCACTTTCTATGCGTTAGACAGCATGGAAACACCTACCGTATGGATCGTAGGTGGTGTGGATAAGGGCAACGACTACGCCGAACTCTTACCTCTGGTGAATGAAAAAGTAAAGGCGATTATCTGCCTGGGGCTGGATAACGAGAAGATAATTAGTCAGTTTGGAAGCTGCGTAGACATTATTGTTGAAACGGATTCCATGATGGGAGCGGTCGAGATAGCCTACAAATTAACGGACAGGGGAGATACTGTTTTGCTCTCTCCGGCCTGTGCAAGTTTCGATTTGTTTAAGAATTACGAAGACAGGGGAAGACAGTTTAAGGATGCAGTAAGAAAGCTATAATAGGAACCAATGCAGGGAATCTTTAAAAATATAAAAGGAGATAAAGCGATCTGGGCAGTTGCGGGCCTATTGGCGTTGTTTTCCTTTCTCCCTGTTTATAGCGCAAGTAGCAATCTGGCCTACCTGTATGGCGACGGAAGTACTTTACCGTACCTTCTGAAACATCTTGCACATTTGTTGTTAGGTTTTGCGATCCTTTACGGCGTCCATAAAATCCCTTATCACTATTTCAGGGGTTTATCGATCATCGCTTTACCGGTGGTGATTGTCTTATTATTAGTGACCATGGCACAGGGAACCACTATTGAGGGAGCTAATGCCAGCCGCTGGATCAGGGTTCCGTTTGTTGGTGTGACCTTTCAAACATCCACTCTAGCTGCCGTAGTGCTGTTAACCTACGTAGCCAGGTATTTATCGAAGATCAAAGACAGGGAGATCACCTTTAAAGAATCGCTATTACCACTGTGGCTTCCGGTATTCCTGGTCCTGGCGTTAATACTTCCCGCAAATTTCTCTACCACAGCCATCATATTTTCTATGGTCGTTGCTCTTGTATTCGTTGGGGGGTATCCACTAAAATATTTAGGTGTCGTTCTAGGTGCCGGGATCATTATGTTAGCGCTATTTGTATTAACGGCCAAGGCGTTTCCCGGGCTTTTCGATAACAGGGTGGACACCTGGATGAGCCGAATAGAAAATTTTACCGATAACACCGATACAGAAGCCGATTACCAGATCGAAAAAGCGAAGATCGCTATCGCTTCGGGTGGAGTTACAGGCTTAGGTCCCGGGAAGAGTATTCAAAAGAATTTTTTACCGCAGTCATCATCAGATTTCATATACGCCATAATAGTTGAGGAATTCGGAATGCTGGGAGCGATGTTCTTAATGTTCCTGTATCTATTGCTGCTGTTCAGATTGGTGATCGTTGCTCATAAGGCGAGTTCCGCGTTCGGAAAATTGGTTGTGATCGGGGTTGGACTGCCTATAGTGTTCCAGGCTCTGATCAACATGGCCGTAGCGGTAGAATTGTTCCCGGTAACCGGACAGACGTTGCCACTAATTAGTAGTGGAGGAACCTCTATCTGGATGACTTGCCTGGCATTGGGAATGGTACTGAGTGTAAGCGCTAAAAGAGAAGCAAAACTAAAAGAAATGGAAGGGCTTGAAAACCCTCTGGATATATTAAGTGAGACCATATAGATTTATCATATCAGGAGGAGGAACCGGCGGACATATTTATCCGGCCATCGCCATTGCGAACGAGTTAAAACGCAGGCATAGTGATGCCGAATTCCTGTTCGTTGGGGCCAAAGACCGAATGGAAATGGAGAAGGTTCCACAGGCAGGATATAACATAGTAGGCCTTTGGATCTCAGGTATCCAAAGGAAACTAAGTTTGAAGAATCTTATGTTCCCTTTCAAGCTGATCTCAAGCTTATTTAAAGCGAAGGCCATCGTTCGAAAGTTTAAGCCTGATGTTGCCATAGGAACTGGTGGTTATGCGAGTGCACCACTGTTACGTGTAGCTTCCATGAGGAATGTTCCATGTCTAATCCAGGAGCAGAACAGCTATGCCGGTATTACAAATAAATGGTTAAAGAACAAGGTGCAAAAAATATGTGTTGCCTATGAGGGTATGGAGGCATTTTTCCCTTCTGAAAAGTTGGTGCTAACCGGGAATCCGGTGCGTGAGGATCTGTTGGATATCTCTAAGAACAGGATTGAAGCTCAGTCATTTTTTAATCTGGAACCTCATAGAAAGACATTAATAGTATTAGGCGGAAGTTTAGGTGCCAGGAAGATCAATACACTCATAGATAATTCATTGGATTTCCTCATGTCTGTAGGAGTACAGGTGATCTGGCAATGCGGAAAGTTTTATGAAGAAGAATATAAGGACCGAAGCGGGGGACTAGTTCAGGTTCATGCTTTTCTAAACCGAATGGATCTGGCGTATGCAGCAGCCGATATTATTATTTCCAGGGCAGGGGCTTTATCGGTTTCTGAACTATGCCTTGTTGGAAAACCCGTGATCTTCATCCCATCACCAAATGTCGCCGAAGATCATCAAACAAAAAATGCTACTGCAATTTCAGAAAAAGAGGCGGCTATATTACTGAGGGAAAGCGAGGCCTCAGAGAAATTCGAATCGGTCTTTACCGGGCTATTGCATTCCGAAGAAAAACAAAGAACACTATCGTTGAACATTGCGAATCTGGCAAGACCTAATGCAACTAGGGAAATTGTCGATGAAATAGAAAAATTAATAAAAGAATTGTGAGAGATCTCGGGCATATACAGGCTTTATATTTTATCGGAATAGGCGGTATCGGAATGAGTGCGCTCGCACGGTTCGTGAAGTTACAAGGGAAAGAGGTCTATGGTTACGATAAAACCGAAACTCAACTCACACAGGAGCTCGAAATGGAAGGTATCCGCGTGACCTACCAGGATTCGGTTTCCGAAATCCCCATGATAATTAAAAATAACAAGAACTCGCTGGTAGTCTATACTCCGGCGGTTCCAAAAGATAACACCTTGCTTAATTGGTTCCGATCTGAAGGATTCACGGTAATTAAGCGCGCCCAATTCCTGGGAGAGGTGACACGGAACACTTTATGTTTGGCTGTGGCTGGCACGCATGGAAAGACAACAACTTCGGCTATTTTAGGTCATTTGTTGGCGGACTGTGACATGCCGGTCACCGCTTTTTTAGGAGGTATAACAGAGAATTACAACTCAAATTTCATCAGCAAAGGCACCGAGATCACTGTTGTTGAGGCGGATGAGTTTGACCGGTCTTTTCTAAGCCTGAATCCTGATATTGCTTGTGTAACTTCAATGGATGCCGATCATCTCGATATTTACGGCGATGAACACACTATTGAAAGTGCGTTTCAGGAATTTGCAAATCTAATTCCTTCAAGAGATAAATTACTACATAAAAAAGGATTGCCTTTACAAGGTAAAACGGTTGCGGTAGAAGAGACGGCCGACTTTGAAGCCCGGAATGTTCGTATTGAGGATGGATGCTACCAATTTGATTTAAAAACTCCTTCGGAAACGATAAAAGATCTACAATTTATACTACCCGGACATCATAACCTACAGAATGCAGTTACTGCTTTGGGTATGGCAATTTTAGCAGGTTCCCCAACCCATTGCCTGCCCAAAGCATTAAGTAACTTCAAAGGAGTACAACGAAGGTTCTCTTACCTGATAAAACGCGAGGACCTGGTGCTCATTGATGACTACGCCCATCACCCCACGGAAATTGATGCATTAAGTCAGGCGGTTAATGAGCTTTATCCGGATGATTTAAAGTTGATCGTTTTTCAGCCTCATCTTTACAGCAGAACAAAGGATTTTATCGATGGATTCGCCGAGAGCCTTTCAAATTTCGATGAGGTGATCTTACTCGATATATACCCGGCCCGGGAGTTGCCGATTGAAGGTGTAACATCCTCATGGTTAGGGGGTAAAATAAGGGGAGTGGATACAAAAGTGGTCTCAAAAAAGGAACTACCTGCTGCAATAAAAGCATCAGGATGCCGTATAAAACTTATAGTGGGTGCCGGGGACATTGGTTCCGAAGCGCAAAAATTAATGAAATACCTGAACGATGAAGATTAATATGTGGGTCATAAAGTTTGTGGTTATCCTTGTTCTGATGGTTTTTCTTTTAGGTTTCTCTCAACGACGGAATAATGAGCGGAAACTCGAGAAAATCAGTATCGAATTTATCGATGAAAATGAACCTTTTATCACGCATGATGCAGTTAATAAATTGTTAATACAAAATGTAGACAGTGTTACGAGTATAGTCAAAGAAACTTTAGTTTTGAATGAGATGGAGCAAAGGCTGCTAGGGAATCCTATGATCCGGGATGCCGATGTTTTTGTAACCGTAGACGGAGCACTCGGGGCGCGCATTGAGCAGCGAAATCCAATAGCCAGAGTGGCTTCAACTCCAGATTACTATCTGGATGAAGATGGAAAGAAAATGCCACTTTCTGCGGTGTACACAGCCAGAGTTCCACTGATCACAGGAAAGTCTCAATCAGATTTAACCGAAGTAACACAATTACTGCTCGAAATAGAAAAGGATGATTTTATGAAGAGCGGTATCGTAGGATTGCATATTGAAAACGATGGAAACATCATATTAAGATTGCGGAAACACGATTTGAAAGTTCGCTTCGGAAAACCAAAAGATATTGCCAGAAAGTTTCAAAATCTGAAGGCATTTTATAAGAAAACAAAGCAAGACAATCTGATTAACAATTACGACCTGATAGACCTGCAATTTGGTAACCAGGTAGTAGCAACAAAAAAGTAAAGCCATGGAACACGAAAATATTGCCGTAGGATTAGACATAGGAACAACGAAGAACGTTGCTATGATCGGAAGGCAGAATGAATATGGCAAAATGGAGATTCTTGGTATCGGGAAATCCAAAAGCCTTGGGGTTCATAGGGGGGTAGTGAACAATATCACTCAAACCATTCAATCTATCCAG
>JABDNT010000018.1 GCA_013043685.1 Flavobacteriaceae bacterium
AGCCTCGGTGGTGGAATTGGTAGACACGTTGGATTCAAAATCCAATGGCTTCACGGCCGTGCGGGTTCGATTCCCGCCCGAGGTACGATAAACCAAAAAACGGGAAAAGTTGAGCGAGCTTCAAAAAGGAAGCTCGCTTTCTTTTTGGTGTGAGGCGACGCGTTTGTTTTTGTGTCTTTCAAGCGGAGCTTGAAGGAAACATTTGCGAAGCAAATGAATCCCGTTCGCAGGTAATGAAGCTCGCTTCTTTTTTTGGAGTAAAGCGAAATGATTGTTTTGGTGTCTTTCACGCGGAGCGTGAAGGGAACATTGGCTTTGCCAATGCATCCCATTCTTCGCTAAAAATCTACCACGATGCCCAGACTGGGAATAATCTGGCCACTGTCCTGTTCTATCTCAACCAGGCTTCTGGGTTGAAGTATTTGGCCATTCGCATCTCTGCCCAAACCGTATTCGGGAGGCTGAGGATTATCCTGAGATAATACGTTTTGAGCTTCTATAAATAAGTTGAACGAGAATTTATCGAAATTCCATTTTTTATCTATTCGGATATCCAGCTGACTGAAAATGTCCAGATTTTCTTCACCTAACCTGCCATAATCGAGAACAACTTCCGGATAATTTGCTAATGTGGCTTCCAGTTCGGTAGGTACAAAGGGGGTCTCGCCGGCAAAACGATACCGGGCACTCACTTCCCAATTCCTGTTTAATTTATACCCGCCTGTAAACGATATTAAGTGACGGCTGTCCCAAACCGATGGTAAATATACATCCCTGTCGAACCCAGTAAACTCACTGTAGAACCAGGTATAGGCAAAAATTCCGTAAAAATTGTTAGCCAGTTTTTGCTGAAATTGAAGTTCGGTACCATACGATCGGCCCCGGCCTGTTGATTCGATCGGTTCACTTCCTAAAATTTCGAAGCCACCCCCTTTGTTCGCCAGGGATACACCATCGCGAACAGATACCGGGTAATTATCGTATAGTTTGTAGAATCCTTCCAGGGAGATGCTGGATGACGGACTAAAATAATGCTGTATTCCAACTACATAATGGTCACTTTGAGTGTAATTGATGTCCTGGTTCACTAATTGATCTTCATTGTTTCTGAAGCCTAAAATGGTATAGGGGGGCAATTTAAAATAGCGGCCAACCGAAACATTAAACTTCCAGTTTTCCGAGAATTCATAAGACAACGATACTCGCGGGGAAAAGGTTGATAATAGATTATCCTCACTGGTAAAGGAGTCATCATCCATTCTAAATCCAAAGGAGATATCCAACGTATTATTTAGAAACGACCGAGTAGCGTTCGCGAACAGCCCGTATTTTACAAAGTCTATTTCAGTGTTGAAAAAAGCATCATTCAACAGGTCGGAAGTATTGTTCTCATACATCGAATATTGAGTGTTAAAACCACCTTTAACCTTCCATTCCCCGTAGAACTTGGTAATCTCATATCGAAGTTTTGTCTCGCTTTCCAAGGCATCATTGTTAAAGATTTCTCCTGTTTCATTCTCAGGATCGGTAAAGCGTGTAAACTCGTTGTTTAGGGTATTGTTGCTCAAGGTAGTTTGCATAAATCCGGAGCCATCCCTGAACCGGTTCTGCCAGGTTATACCTATGGCATTTGTACGTTGATTTATAAAAGGAGCCTGATCTAACTGTGCCTGCTGTTCCGCATCAAAATCTTCGGGAGCTTCCACTGAAAAGTCATCGATCGATCCGAGACCAATAAGACTAATAGAATTGTAAGTGTCAATTTTATGATTCAACTTGAACTGGTAGTCCCAGTAATTGGGTCTGAATGGTAAACCAATGGCCTCGAAAAGAAATTCGAGATAACTACGTCTTACAGAGGCTAAAAATGTAGTGTTAGAGGTCTCGTTCTTCTTCTTAAATAAAGGACCTTCGAGAGTAAGGGCTGCTTCGCTGGCGCTTACCCTGAAATTGCCGGTAAAATTCCTGTTGTTCCCGTTTCGTTGTTTGAATTGTAAGACCCCGGACAATGGATTGTCGTATTGAGCTCCAAAAGCAGATGTTGATAAAGTGACTTCACTGATAAAGGAAACATTTACCAGTCCTACCGGCCCCCCGGCGCTACCCTGAGTGCTGAAGTGGTTGATGTTGGGAACTTCCATCCCGTCCAGGTAGTAAACAGTTTCATTGGGGGCTCCACCCCTAATAATAAGATCGTTCCTGAACCCGCCTATCGAAGGTGATACACCGGGTAGGGTTTGCGCCACCTGTACCACATCGTTATTACTCCCGGGATACGTGGCAATCTCCACCGCGGATAAGGTTTGAGTAGACAAAGGTGTTTCCCTGGGTCTGCTTATTTTATCCCTACTGCTTATAACAACTTCTTCGAGGGCTTCCGGCGCTTCAATTAAAGTGAAGTTGTAAGCCGGATTCCCTTTGGATTTAACAATAATGTTGTATTGGGTTTGTGTTTCATAACCGAGATAACTCACCACCAGGTTAAAGGATCCCGGGACTATCCCTGAGATCCGATAGTTGCCATCAAAATCTGTTTGCACTCCGGTTTCTGTGTTTTCCAGGAACACAGAAGCACCGGAAACAGGTATGTTCTTTTCATCTACAACAGTCCCGTAGATATCACCTGTCGTTTGAGAAAAGATCGTGGATACAAAAAACAAGAAGATGAGGAATGAGAGCAGTCTCATTATAAAAAAACGTTTAATTTATAATTCAAATTGATGAACAAAATAAAGAGATTATAAATCACCAACCTTCCTTAATTGTGTTAAATAATAGCTAATTCTGAAGTTAATGGTTTAAATTCATGGGTGTTCACATGTGCTTTGTTCTTCTTTATAACTACTGATACCATCAACTTATCCGAAATACGTATTTTTGTAATCCGAATTCAGTAAAATCATGAAAATAGAACAGATCTATACCGGTTGCCTTGCACAAGGGGCCTATTATATTGAGAGTAAAGGCGAAGTTGCCATCATAGACCCGCTTCGGGAGGTAGCGCCTTATATTGAAAGAGCTTTAGAGGATAATGCGACCATCAAATATATTTTTGAAACACATTTTCATGCCGATTTTGTGAGTGGCCACGTTACTTTGTCCAAAGAAACAGGAGCACCTATCGTATACGGACCCAGTGCGGATCCGTCATTTGATGCGATCATTGCAGAAGACGGGCAGGAATTTAAACTAGGAGGGATCACCATAACTGCTTTGCATACTCCCGGGCATACCATGGAAAGTACCACCTATCTGCTAAAAGATCCGGACGGAAAGGACCACGCTATTTTTAGTGGGGATACTTTGTTTCTGGGTGATGTAGGACGTCCCGATCTGGCTCAGAAAGCCGCCCATATGACCCAGGAGGAATTGGCGGGAATACTTTTCGATAGCCTCCGGGACAAGATCATGCCGCTGGCCGATGAGGTGATCGTATATCCTGCGCATGGCGCGGGCTCTGCGTGTGGTAAAAATTTAAGCAAGGAAACCGTAGGAACCATAGGAGGACAAAAGAAAACAAACTATGCACTAAGAACAGATATGACGAGGGAAGAGTTTATTAAAGAAGTGACCGACGGACTCTTGCCACCGCCACAATATTTTCCGCTGAATGTGAAAATGAATAAAGAAGGGTATGATGATATTGGAGAAGTGATCCAACGGGGATCTATCGCGATGACGCCCGAAGAATTTGAGGTAGCTGCCAATGAGACCGATGCAATTGTTCTGGATGTCCGTAATCAGAAGGATTTCGTAAAAGGACATATTCCCCGTTCTATCTTTATTGGAATCGACGGCGGATTTGCACCCTGGGTGGGAGCGCTGATTGGCGATGTGGAACAGTCCATATTATTGATCACACCTGAAGGAAGAGAAGAAGAGACCATCACCCGATTGTCCAGGGTAGGATTCGATAATACACTGGGTTATCTGAAGGGTAGTTTTGAAGCATGGAAGAATGCAGCAAAGGAATACGATACTATAAGCTCTATCTCGGCAGAAGAGTTTAAAAAAGACCTTGAAGGGGATATACCTGTCTACGATGTGCGCAAGCCCGGAGAATACAACTCGGCCCATATTGAGAATGCGCATCTTACGCCCCTGGATTTCCTCAACGAACATTTAGCCGAATTTCCTTCCGAAGAAACCTTTTATATGTATTGTGCCGGTGGTTATCGCTCTGTGATCGCGGCTTCTATTTTAAAGAGCCGAGGAATTCATAATCTAATCGATGTCGCCGATGGATTTAAGGCAATCAAGGAGGTGGGGATACCCATAGCGGATTTCAGCTGCCCAACCACAAAGAATTAAGAGGATCATTCTTTTATAAATTTCTGAACCTGTCTGCCATTTTCTGTGTAGATCTCAAGTAAATATATACCTTCAGAGAGGGAGGATACGTCAATATTCTCAAAATTTTCAGTGGGAGAGATCAATTGCTGGCCGGCAAGTGAATAGACGGAAACGGATTCTATAACAACTTTTTCCGAAGTAATGTTTAAGATGTCGGATACTGGATTCGGATACACTTTAATTTTAGCGCTAAGCTCATACTCATTTACTGAGAGTTCGTAATCTTTAAATACAGCATAGCCAAAAAGGGGGTTGCCAATTTCGAGTGACAAGCCGTTACCATCCGGAATAATGGTAAACCAAAAATATTCCATAAAAAAGAAATAGTCAGATTCAAAATTGTTGTGTATCGATATTCCGCAGTCATCCATGGAATGTGCTAGATCCATGGAAGTGAGTTCGTCAGGTTGATAAGTGTATGTCCCCGAAAATGTATTGCAGGCTCCCTCTCCACTAAATTCCAAATTGGGTAGAATAGCAATGTATGGCTGGATTGGCGGATCAATTTCAGAAACTATGTAAACTGGTGCAAGATCAGTAGCTTGCATTTCATATAAATACCAGGTTCGGAATAAGTCGGGATCCTGGCTAATTGCATTCGTGAATACCGTAATAGAAATAAGAAAGAGTATCAGTTTCTTCATAGAATCGATTTTATAAAATACATGGTCTTATAATAAAGATATGAATTCTTTAATGCAATTCGTACATTTACAGCCGTTTAACACCCCAAAACCATGACCGATTTCTGGCTGTATGTGAAATTAGGACTGGATCATGTACTTGATCTCAGCGCATACGATCATATCTTGTTTCTTGTTGCCCTATGTGCGGCCTATTCGTTCGGTGCTTGGAAAAGACTTTTATTGCTGGTCACATTATTCACGGTCGGGCATACGTTTTCATTATTGCTGGCACATTACGACATTGTAGCGGTTAGTGGCTCCTATATTGAGTTCCTGATACCGATCACAATATTAGTGACGGCGGGTTATAATATTTTCAATGCAAAACGAAGCCGCCCAACCGAGGCGCATATGCTGTTTTACCTGGTGACAATATTTTTCGGACTCATTCACGGCTTCGGTTTCGCTCGTTATTATAATATGATGAAAGAGGATGAAAGCGTGGCACCATTGCTGGAGTTCGCTCTGGGAGTGGAAATAGCTCAGATTGTAATAGTTCTGATAACATTATTGGCTGCATTTTTCGTACAGGGAGTGCTGCGTTTCAATAAAAGGGACTGGCTGTTAATCATTTCGTCAATTGTCATCGGAATGACAATTCCCATGTTGATCGACACCTGGCCCTTCTAAACTTTTTCAAATATTTAACGCCCTTAAGTTTTGCGAAGCTGTAACTTACTTTTAATTTCGCTACTTATCACCTAACGAATGACGCAGGAGAAACAGAGAAAATACGACATTGCATATTTGCGAATGGCCAAAGAGTGGAGTACCTTGTCGTATTGTGAGCGAAGACAAGTTGGCGCGCTTATTGTGAAAGATAAAATGATAATAAGCGACGGATACAATGGAACGCCAACTGGTTTCGAGAATATTTGCGAGGATGATGAAGGATATACCAAATGGTACGTGCTACACGCAGAGGCCAATGCCATCTCGAAAGTAGCGTCTTCAACACAGTCCTGTGCGGGGGCCACATTGTACATAACGATGTCACCCTGCCAGCAATGCAGCAAATTGATCCACCAGGCCGGAATTAAAAGATTGGTGTATCACAAAGAGTACAAGGATAACTCCGGCGTGAAATTTTTACAGAAAGCAGGCGTTACTATAACGCACATTGAAAACTTGTAAACCCAGATGGGAATTCAGAAAAAATACCTTCCATTACTTCTAGGAGTGGCGATAGCCGCAGGGGTGTTTATTGGTTCCAAATTAGATTTCAGCGACAGCAACGAGAAGATCTTCGCTACCAATTCCAAAAAAGATAAACTCAATCGCCTCATCGATTATATCGACTACGAATATGTAGACCAGGTGAATACCGATAGTATTGTGGATGTCACGGTGAATGGTATTCTAGAGAACCTGGATCCGCATTCTGTGTATATACCGGTAGATGATTATGAAGACAATGCAGATGATATGCGTGGAAATTTCGTGGGAATCGGCATAAGTTTTTATCCATACAAAGATTCCATAGCTGTAATTCGGGCGATCGAAGGAGGCCCGGCTGCAAAGGCGGGGATCAAAGGAGGAGACAGGATCTTATTTGCAGATGGCAGGCCGTTATTCGGGTCGGATATTTTTAGAGACAGTATATCGGCATTTCTGAAAGGTGAGATCAATTCGAAAGTAAATCTCACTATCTACCGGCCTTCAGAAGATAAGATGATAGACGTCAAACTGAAACGGAAACGAGTACCGTTAGTGAGTGTGGACGCTGCCTATCAGCTTACGGACGAAATAGGGTATATAAAAGTGAATCGTTTCTCGGAAACTACCTACGATGAATTCAGTAAAGCCTTAGATGAGCTATCCGATGAAGGAATTGAGACTTTAGTGCTCGATCTTCGCAATAATCCCGGAGGATATATTTATGCCGCCGAGAAAATGGTGGATGAATTTCTTGGGAAAGATAAATTGATGCTTATAACCCGGAATAAGAACGGAGAGGAAAATCGCAGTTACGCCACTCGAAAGGGAGATTTCGAGAAAGGGAATGTCTATGTCCTGATCAATGAAAATTCTGCTTCTGCCAGTGAAATAGTAGCTGGCGCCTTGCAGGACAATGATAAGGGTACCATCATTGGAAGAAGGTCATTCGGGAAAGGACTGGTGCAGCGCGAAATGGCTCTTGGAGATGGTAGTGCTGTGCGACTTACTATTGCACGATACTATACACCAACAGGAAGGTCTATTCAGAAACCCTATGGAAATGGCAACGGTGATTATTACAGCGACTATGAAAACCGTTACAAAAATGGCGAACTGGAAGATCCTGAAAATATTGAAGTGGCCGATTCACTTCGGTTTGTAACCCCGGGTGGAAAAATAGTATACGGTGGTGGCGGAATTATCCCGGACGTATTCGTGCCTAAAGACACCAGTGTTGAAAATGAAACACTGGAGTACATATCGCGAAGCGGCTTTATTAGTTATTTCATCTTTGAATATCTTGAGAAGAACCGGACTTTTTTCTTTGGGATGACCTTCAATCAGTTTGCCGATAATTTCGATGTTCCGGAATCCCTGAAAGAAGAATTCATAGAATACTCCCGGTTTGAAGAGGCTCAAATAGATCTTCGCAAATATGATGAAGACCTGGGAATCGCTTTAAAAGCGAATATCGCCCAGCAGTTATATGGACCGAATGCCTTCGAATATTTCCTAAACGACGGTGATGCCATGCTCAATAAGGTGCTGGATCTGGAATCTGCTGAACCCGATAAGGAGGAATAAGTCTTATTTCTTCCCGGCGATCTTTCGGGAAGCTTTCAATAATAACATAAGGACAATAACACAAGCTGAAGCGAGAATACTAATTGCGGCTATCAGGCTATCTCCCGTAAATAGATTTTCGAAATCCAGCTTGGTGATATTAAACACGATAAGAATGGTTGCAATTGCGATGAAGATGTAAATAGCGACTTTCATAAAATTCTAATTAAATAGTTCCTGAATGTTCGAGGTAAATAATTTCACAGCGATGGCCAATAAGATAACACCAAAAATCTTTCGAATAATACCAATACCATTCTTCCCAAGGAATCGTTGCAGCCTGGCCGAGGTTTTCAGTACTATATAGATAACGATGATGTTGATTATTATGGCAACGATCACATTCTGAATTTCATATTCTGCCCTTAGGGATAATATAGTTGTTAAACTTCCCGGACCGGCAAGCATTGGAAATGCCAGAGGGAATATTGTGGCGACTTCAGGTCCCGTACCATCATCTTTGAATAACGTAATTCCAAGAAGCATTTCAATGGCGATAAAAAAGAGGACAAAGGCACCGGCAACGGCAAATTCATTTACGTTAATCCCAATCAGTTTCAGAATGCTTTCACCAACAAACAAAAAGACCGTAAGAACTACGGCAGCAATAATTGAGGCCTTTTCACTATGAATATGTCCTGCTTTTTCCCGCAGTGATATAATAATAGGAATATTGCCTATGATATCGATCACGGCAAATAATACCATACTGGCTGTAAATATCTCTTTTGCGTTTAAGGTCATGTTTCTGAAATCAGGCTGCAAAATTAGGTAAAGCGGTTTGAATTTTGATGTTTTCTGAAAGAATAATTCACCTTATAATAGTTATGTCAATAATTGAAAGCATGTATCTTTGATCCCATGTTTCAGTTAGGTAAAGCTATAGTTTCCGAAGATATAATTGAAAAAGATTTTGTGTGTAATCTAAGCGCGTGCAAAGGAGCCTGTTGTGTTGAAGGCGAAGCGGGTGCGCCGGTCACGGAATCTGAGGTGGAAACACTAAAGAAGATCTATCCCAAAGTAAAGCCATTTTTACGCCCGGAAGGTATACAAGCTATCGAAGAACAGGGGACACATATCATTACCCCCCTGGATGAATTGGAAACCCCGCTTGTTAATGGGAAAGAATGCGCCTACGTAACATTCTCCGATAAAGGTATTGCGGGTTGTGGGATTGAAGATGCCTTTAATGCGGGAGTTACAGATTTCAGAAAACCAATTTCCTGTCATTTATATCCTGTTCGTGTGAAGGATTACAGCGAGTTTGCTGCTGTAAACTACCACCGCTGGCCCATTTGTGATGCCGCCTGTACCCTTGGTAAAGAATTAGAAGTTCCTGTCTATAAGTTCGTAAAGGATGCGCTTATTAGAAAGTTTGGGGAACATTGGTATGCGGAGTTGGTTAAGGTAGCCTCTAAGCTGAAATAAACTGAAATTCTCACCATTCATATAAATTGATGTTATTTGGTTCAGCAGTACTATAGTATGTTACATGCGTACTATTTCACCTTATATAGTCCACGTATATTTGTATAAATTCAACCCGAAATAGATTAATTAATTCTTTGATATTTAATATCTTAGTATAACGGAAAAACATAACCATTAAAATAAATCTCAAAATGAAAAAACTATTATTAATATTAGCAATGGTCGGAGCTTTCATGGCATGTGAAAATCCTGTCTCTAAAAAGATCAAGGAAACGAAAGAGACGGTTTCCAATACTCGAAAGGCTGTTAAGGAAATGGAGAAGGTACAGGAAGATATGGAAGAATTGAAGAACGAAGAACCGCTCACTAACGAGGAACTCAAAGAGTGGTTGCCGGATGAGATCAACGGTATGAAGCGCACCGGGTACAAGGCTGGACAGACAGCTTATTTGCAGATAGCACAGGTTGAAGCAACTTATCAGAATGAGGACAAGTCCAAAAAATTAAAAATCCAGGTAATGGACGGAGCCGGCGAAATGGGTGCAGCGGCTACAGCGGGTATGCGCATCTTGTTTTCTCAGGATTTTGAGGAAGAGGATGAGTATAAAGTACGGAGAACAACCAAGAAAGACGGTAATAAGGTTATTGAAGAATACAGAAAGGATGGTAGCCGAAGCGAAGTACAGTTCATGCAGGATGACAGGTTCTATATTCAGGTAACAGGAACCAACATGGATCTTGATGAAACATGGGATGCAATTGCCGAAATGGATCCTGAAGATCTGGGATAAAATTTAGGACATAGAAGATATCATCGCCTTCATTTTTTGAAGGCGATTTTTTTGTTTTCTGAAGTCGGAAAAAGCAAAATCTGCTTTTTCAAGTTAGCTTTGGTGTTAAATTTTTATTTGTGGGGTTGTTGAAAATTAAGGTTACCAAAAGGTTAGCAAATTCTAAACGAACCGCGATAGAACGGAAGCCTCTCAGGGTTTTCAACGAGTGTTTGGGTAAAATGTTCATAACTATGCACTTAAATCGTATTTAGCTTAAAAACAGATAGTTAAGCTCATATATTAAGATTTCGATAGTAACACTTATAAAACATACGTGTTGAAAACTTTGTTGAAAACCAACATTCATTTCGGAGGTTTTTCCCCTCAGATTTTTTCATATTTGTTAGTCCCGAGTAACGACAAAATTTCTATATAAATAAAACACGAAGGACAATGAGCGCAGTAGAACCCATTTTAGAAGACAATAAGGACAGGTTTGTAATTTTCCCCATTCAACATCATGATATTTGGGAATGGTACAAGAAAAGTGAAGCTAGTTTCTGGACAGCTGAAGAGATCGATCTTCACCAGGATCTAACAGACTGGACCAATAAATTGAATGATGATGAAAGATACTTCATCAAGCATATACTTGCCTTTTTTGCCGCTTCCGATGGGATCGTAAATGAGAATCTTGCAGAAAATTTTGTGAATGAAGTTCAGTATAGCGAAGCAAAATTCTTCTACGGTTTTCAGATCATGATGGAGAATATCCATAGTGAGACTTACTCGTTGCTTATCGATACCTATGTGAAGGATGATAAGGAAAAGGATAAGCTTTTTAAGGCTATCGAGAATTTTCCGGCCATCAAGAAAAAGGCTGACTGGGCGCTTAAATGGATCGACAGCCCGAGTTTCGCAGAACGCCTGATTGCGTTTGCCGCAGTAGAAGGGATCTTCTTTTCAGGAGCATTTTGCTCTATCTTCTGGCTGAAGAAACGCGGATTAATGCCTGGATTGACCTTTTCAAACGAATTGATCTCCCGTGATGAAGGAGTACATTGTGATTTTGCGGTTCACCTGCACAACAATCACCTTGTGAATAAAGTACCGAAAGAACGCATACGCGAAATTCTCGTGGATGCTCTTAATATAGAACGTGAGTTTATTACCGAATCACTTCCGGCTAGTTTGATCGGAATGAACGCAAAGCTCATGACTCAATACCTTGAATTTGTAACAGACCGCTTATTAGTTGAACTTCAGTGCGAAAAAGAATACAATGCAACCAATCCATTCGACTTTATGGATATGATCTCACTGCAGGGTAAAACAAACTTTTTCGAGAAGCGTGTTTCGGAATATCAGAAGGCAGGCGTTACCAACAAAGACAAGGAATCGAACAAAATTAGTTTCGACGCAGATTTCTAAAATGTTCCGGTAACGAGTTAAAGGCTCGCGGACTTTTAAATATATTGCTGATTATGCGGTGTTTAACCATACCTCATCAGCACCCTATTACAACTAAGTAACCTCATAAAACGTAAGAAGAAATGAATGTAGTTAAAAGAGATGGCCGGAAAGAACCCATCATGTTCGATAAGATCACTGCCCGGGTGAGAAAATTGTGCTATGGATTGAACGAGTTGGTGGATCCAGTAAAAGTAGCCATGCGTGTAATTGAAGGATTATACGATGGAGTAACCACAAGTGAATTGGATAACCTCGCTGCAGAGATCGCTGCAACTTTGACCACTTCACATCCGGATTATGCCAGACTAGCCGCCAGAATTTCAGTTTCTAACTTACATAAGAATACTAAGAAGACTTTCTCTGAAGTGATGACAGACCTCTATGAATATGTCAATCCACGCACAGGGAAAAAAGCTCCGCTGCTTAGCGATGAGGTACACAAGATCATCAAAGAAAATGCAGATGAACTAGACTCTACTATTATCTATAACCGGGATTTCGGGTATGATTATTTCGGCTTTAAAACCCTTGAACGTTCATATCTGCTTAAACTGAACGGTAAAATTGTGGAACGCCCTCAGCATATGCTGATGCGCGTTTCCGTGGGGATTCACTTAAACGATCTCGCTGCTGCCAAAGAAACCTACGAATTGATGTCGAAGAAATTCTTTACGCATGCAACACCTACTTTGTTTAACAGTGGTACTCCCAAACCACAAATGTCTTCTTGTTTCCTGCTTACAATGAAAGAAGACAGTATAGACGGTATCTACGACACACTGAAGCAAACGGCGAAAATCTCACAATCTGCCGGAGGGATCGGCCTGTCCATTCACAACATTCGGGCAACCGGGTCGTATATTTCAGGGACAAACGGAACCTCCAATGGAATCGTTCCTATGCTTCGTGTGTTTAATGATACCGCGCGTTACGTAGACCAGGGTGGCGGCAAACGTAAAGGCTCATTTGCAATTTATGTTGAACCATGGCATGCGGATATATTTGATTTCCTCGACCTGAAAAAGAATCACGGTAAGGAAGAAATGCGTGCACGGGACCTGTTCTATGCGATGTGGATCCCGGATATGTTCATGAAACGTGTCCAGGAAGATGGTGAATGGACCCTGATGTGTCCAAACGAGTGTCCCGGACTATTCGACACCCATGGTGATGAATTTGAAGCGCTGTATACGAAGTACGAATCAGAAGACAAAGGTCGCAAAACCATTAAAGCAAGAGAGCTATGGGAGAAGATCCTTGAATCGCAAATTGAAACTGGCACTCCTTATATGTTGTATAAGGACGCTGCCAACCGCAAAAGTAATCAGAAAAACCTGGGAACGATTCGTTCTTCAAATCTGTGTACGGAGATCCTTGAATATACTTCGGAAGATGAGGTGGCAGTATGTAACCTCGCTTCCATTGCCTTACCCATGTTTGTAAAGAATGGAGAATTCGACCATAAAGAATTGTACAGGGTAACCAAAAGAGTTACAAAGAACCTGAACCGTGTGATCGACCGAAATTATTACCCGGTAAAAGAAGCAGAGAATTCCAATTTCCGTCACCGTCCGGTAGGACTTGGGGTACAGGGTCTTGCCGACACCTTTATCCTCTTACGTCTTCCTTTTACCTGTGATGAAGCCAAGAAACTGAACCAGGAAATTTTTGAGACTTTGTATTTCGCTGCTGTGACTGCTTCCATGGAAGAGGCTAAAGCAGACGGACCTTACGAAAGCTACAAAGGTTCACCGATCGCGAAGGGAGAATTCCAACACAATCTCTGGGGAATAAAGGACGATGAATTAAGTGGCCGTTGGGACTGGGCCAAGCTGCGTAAAGATATTAAGAAACATGGCGTTCGCAATTCTTTGTTGGTAGCACCAATGCCAACGGCCTCAACATCACAGATCCTTGGAAATAATGAAGCGTTTGAACCTTATACTTCCAACATCTATACACGAAGAGTACTTTCAGGAGAATTTATTGTGGTAAACAAGCACCTTCTCGAAGATCTTGTAAATCTAGGGCTTTGGAACGACGACCTCAAAGAGGAGATCATGCGTGCCAACGGATCTATCCAGGATGTGGATGTAATTCCACAGGAGTTAAAGGAATTGTACAAAACGGTTTGGGAACTCAGTATGAAGGATATCATCGATATGTCTCGCCATAGAGGTTACTTTATTGACCAATCACAATCACTGAACCTGTTTATGGAAAATGCCAATTTCGCCAAACTTACTTCCATGCATTTCTACGCCTGGAAAAGCGGCCTGAAAACAGGTATGTACTATCTGCGAACAAAGAGTGCCGTAGATGCGATCAAGTTCACCTTAAAAAGTGAAACCAAAAAAGAACCGGTTCCCGCTGTTGCGGAAGCCAGTGTGGATGCCACTTCAGCGGTATCCGATAAACCACTCACTCCTCAGGAATTACGTGAAATGCTAGCTAAATCACGCGATGCAGAAGACGATGACTGCTTAATGTGTGGTTCTTAATTTAAGTGTTATTAATTTTGAAAAAGGAGAGCTGAAGCTCTCCTTTTTTTTATTTTGTTTCTCTGTCGGGACTTGCAAAGTTTTGTACAGCTACAAGAGATGTAAAATATAGCCTAGCATTATTCCAATAACGATCACCCAGACCGAACTAAATTTTTTCACACCGAAAACCAGGGCTGTACAAATGCCTGCTATAAGGATACTTTGCCAATCAACAAGAGCTTCTTTGCCCATTACAAATAGCACGGCAAGCATAACAGCCACAGCCGCTACATTAACACTGTCCAGGAATCCCCTTAACAATTTAGATTTTTGCATTCTGGGTATAAGAGGATTTAAGATCCAAACAAAAAGGAATGATGGTAAAAATATTCCTAATGTTGCCACAATAGCCCCCCCGAATCCACCTAGCTGATAACCGATAAAAGTGGCGGTGGATAACACGGGGCCAGGGGTAAACTGTCCTATTCCTATAGCTTCCATTAATTCAGGCCGGGTGAGGTAACCATTAGTTACCAGCTCGGCATCCAGATATGCGAAGAGGACATAGCCACTACCGTAAAGGATACTTCCTACTTTTAGAAAGGTCCAGAATATTTTCAAAGTAGTTAGTTTCGAGATAGTTTCAGCCGAAACAAAAAGAAGAAAAAACGGAGTAACAAATTTTGCACCTACTGTTTTGCGTTTCAGGTAAAAATAAAATCCCCCTATAATTCCACCGGCCAGCAAGGCAATTATTTCATTTATTCCCCATAAGCTTACACTGAGAATTAGTATTCCTAAAACGGCCAATTCCCAGTTCTTCACAGCTTTCCTGCCCAGTTTTAATATTGCTGAAGCAATAATAGCTAGTACTGCTGGTTGTATGCCTTTTATAAATGGAGCGATTTCCGGAAGACTGCCATAAGCAACATAAAGCCATGCCAGGAATCCCGTAATAACGACAGCAGGAAAAATGAAACAAATACCGGCGACAAAAAGACCTTTCCAACCGGCACGCTCATAACCACAATGCATGGTCATTTCGGTGGAGTTTGGCCCGGGAATCAGGTTAGTGGCACCCATAAGATCTAAAAAGTGTTCGCGCGACATCCACTTCCTCTTCGTGACTACTTCGTCTTCCATCATAGCGATATGGGCAGCGGGGCCCCCAAAAGCGAAACAACCCAACTTAAAGAATAATCGGGCGATTTCCGATAATCGATTTTTACTTTCCATTGACTGTGCAGAGATTATTCTCCAAGAGTATCAGTTCCCAGGTATCCATCATTCTTATTGTAATACCAGGCACGTGTTTTTGGCATTTTTATTCCGTTTATTATTTGTTCTTCTGAAAGAAGGATATATTCACCCGTGTCTTTTCCCTCACTTGCGGGGTCTCCTTTAAAGAACTGATAGATTTCCATGGCATAGCTTTTAGGATCGAAATAAAAGAACCAAACATCGCTGCCAACTGTTTCGACATAAGTAACTTTAAGGACCAGGTACTCTTTGCCCTTAAAATTTTTAAGTACGACTTCATCTTCAATTTGAGTTCCAGGGTCCTTTAATTTCATCGGCAGCCCGTAGAGATAGGTGTAATAATTCTTGTAAAGTACCGCAGTTTCACAAGGGGTTCTGCGCATTAATGTAGAATCTTTGATTGAGGTCGAACATTTTCCTTTCTCAATGGCATACGTGGTTTCCTGGGTATCTCTTCTGGATTTGAGATAGAAGAAATCGTTCGGAAGATCTATTTTAATAGCACTAAACCTGGGTGAAGCTTTAGGTGTATCCATAGTGACCGACAGGGTTCCGTTGAATTTTCCCCAATTATTATAAGGGTCGTGATATTCAATACTTTTATTAAGTAATTCTTCCCCGGATAAATCCTGAGCGACAATGGAATATGGAATAATAAAAGCGAGAATTAGTAATAGGTAATTCATTTATTGAGATTTATCATTTTCTAAATTAAGATATTTACTACTTTTATCTGGTCGACAAAGACTTTTTATGAATTACGGATATACCGAGTTGTTACAGTTATTTGGTTCGCTGGGGTTGTTTCTATTTGGAATGATGGTAATGAGCGACGCTTTGATGAAGCTCGCAGGGAACAAGATGCGAAGTATACTCGCAACCATGACATCTAATAGATTTTTCGGTATACTCACGGGATTCTTTATAACATCGGTAATACAGTCCTCATCTGCAACCACCCTCATGGTGGTAAGCTTTTCCAATGCTTCCCTATTAACCCTTACCGAATCCATTAGTGTGATCATGGGTGCCAATATAGGTACAACCATTACCGCATGGCTTATTACGATTCTCGGATTCAAGGTAAGCATGAGTGCTATTGCCCTGCCACTGGTTGGGTTTGGATTTGCTTTCACTTTTGCCAAAAGGGAAAGTTTGAAGAATTGGGGGACCTTTATTATTGGTTTTGCGGTTTTATTTATTGGCTTGCAATTCTTAAAAGACGCCGTACCGAACATCAATGAAAATCCGGAAATGCTGGAGTTTCTTACCCGGTATACAGATCTGGGTTTCTGGTCTGTTCTTATCTTCCTTTTTATAGGCACATTGCTCACTGTCATTATTCAATCTTCCAGTGCTACAATGGCGCTTACCCTTATCATGACTGCCCAGGGATGGATACCCTTTGAATTAGCTGCAGCTATGGTACTTGGAGAAAATATTGGTACAACTATTACCGCAAATATTGCTGCAATTGTATCAAATTACCATGCCAAACGCACCGCACGCGCTCATTTGCTGTTCAATATAATTGGCGTTGTCTGGGTGCTTATTTTGTTCTATCCGTTTCTAAAAATGGTTAGTTGGGTGGCACAATGGACAGGTTCGGATTCGCCTTATCTGAGTGCTGCAGCAATTCCAGTAGCCATTTCATTATTTCATACCATATTCAATCTATGTAATACATTCTTGTTGGTTTGGTTTGTGAAACCTATTGCAAGGCTGGTAGAAAGATTCGTGCCAGAGAAATTACTACCGGAAAAGGAAATAGACGAGCCTAAGTATCTCAGTAAAAAAGTACTGAAATACCCTGAAACCCTAATTGTTTCCCTGGAAAATGAATCTAAATATCTCTTCAAGAAAGCGATTTTTGAGATTGTTGCCCATTCCCTTAATATTCACAGGTCGGATATAAAATCTGACGAGAAGATGAAGGAAATTCTAAAAAGATCGACAGAAGACATGGGTACGGATGTTGAAGATCTCTATCACACAAAAGTGAAAAAGATCTATGGCGAAATCATAAGATATGCCTCGTTAGCGCAGAGTAATTTTAAATTGTCTCAGGCACAAAACAAACATGTTTCCGAAATAAAAATAGCGAACAGGAAAATGGTCGAGATACTTCGTAATATGAGAGAGCTGACACCAAACGTCTCCATGTATATCGAATCGGATAACCAATATGTGAGAAAGGAATATAACAGATTAAGGAAGAAGATTGCTAAGGTACTTCGGATAATTTATCGCTTCAGAACAAAGAAGGACAAGGACGTTTACCACGAGAAATTAATGAGACTAAAGAATGAGGCCAAGGAAGAAATACACAGAACGAGTGACTCTATCGAAAAACTTATTCGAGAGGGATTGGTTACCGTGGACATGGGATCATCTCTGGTAAATGATCGCGATAATGTAAATGATACCATTAAGAAGCTCATTTCTATTGCCGACTTACTGTATGGTGAGCGGGATCCACTTTTTGAGGAGGAAATAGAATAAAAAAACCCCGGACTAGCCGGGGTTCGAACATTTCAAATCTGCGATTACGAACTCTTATGACTCTTATAATATTCTTCCATAAGATTCATCATTGCTGTCACAAGATCTTTCGTTTCAAGTAACAAACTGAAGTAAAGCGTAGTATTCTTAGGACTTGATTCTTCCGTTCTTGTCCTTTTGATTTGATCCTGGATCATATCAGAAATATCATTAAAAGCTCGTTCCTTGCGAATAAGAATATCTTCCAATTGTTCAAATTCTCGATTTTTAAAGATAGACTGAATATCCTTGAGCAAATGCTCAAAAGATGAATCTATCTGCTGCAGATCCTTGATCTGGTTATAGCGCAAGGTCTTGTGATGATTGCGCACGTGTTTATAACTCACTTTCGCGATATATTCAAGTGACTGAGTAACATCGGTGAGATAAGCCAGTACCATGATATAGAAGTTACTTCCACGCACACTTGTTTCATCAAGGTTCTTAATGTAGTAGAAGATGTTGTTTCTCAACTCGTCAACTTCTTCGGAAAGCTGATCCACCTTAAGCCTGCTTTTCTTGAGTTTAGCTTCATCTTCTTTGGCCAAACCATTGATAATAGAAGAGTAGATCTTATTGGTTCGAGAAGCTGCTTTAGCGATATTATCGGCACTTTCCTCAATAATACCCTGAACTGTATTGCTTTCAGCTTTCTTTAATTTATCAGGTTCTGTAATAACATTGGATTGCTTCTTATGTGCAATGTAGTTTCTAATGAGTAACAGTACAGCAAGCAACAACAGAACCGCGATCATAGGAGCTTTACCGATATAGATAAGATAAGCCATAGTACCGGCAGCGACAAAGGCACTGAAAGCTGTAAAGAACCAACCTCCAATAACGTTCAGCACACCAGCCACACGATAGACTGCACTTTCTCTACCCCACGCTCTGTCGGCTAACGAAGTACCCATTGCTACCATAAATGTCACATAGGTAGTAGACAGAGGCAACTTCATAGATGTTGCAATAGAGATAAGGACCCCGGCTACCATTAAGTTAACAGAAGCTCTAATCTGGTCGAAAGCCGGAAGTTCGTAAGTCTTATGTTTTGGAAGTGTAACAACAGGGACTTCGAAACTGGAATTTATCCTTTTTTGAGTTGATTTCGGAATAGCAGCACCCAGTATAGTAGCCAATTTGGTGCTACCTTTCACAACTGCTCTTGAAAGTAAATTAGGCTTAAATTTCTCTTTTGTTTCATCCTGAGTTGCAAGACCGATCTCAGTATCAGCCACAGTACGTGCTTTTTTAGAGAACCAAAGAGTCACAACCATCACACCACCGGCAATAAATAATAATAGTGGTTCGGCAGGAACCTTCTTATCGAGAACATCCATAGAGAAAGCCGTAGCCTCCACTCCAGACACCGACCACGCTTCATACGAATGGAAGGCAGCCATAGGAACACCAATGAAATTCACAAGGTCGTTTCCTGAGAATGCCAGGGCCAATCCGAAGGTACCCACTGCTATAACTATTATAAGAATGTTCTTCTTAAGTACGTTCATGTAAAGAAGTGAAAGTGCAGTCCATAGTACAAAACTTCCCGCGATGATATATAATTCATTCCCTTCAAGAATGTCTTTCATATCCCCGTAGTAGGGTGTTCCTTTCAACCCTTTCATAAAGATAAAATAGGTAATAGCTGTAAGTGCTACCCCTCCGAATAATGCACCAAAATTCTTGATCTTCTTTTCGTAATGGAAGGTGAAGATCAACCTGGACAAATACTGTACTATAGCACCCACAGAGAAGGCAATAACCACCGAGAGCAGTATACCCGATATGATTTCCATGGCTTTCGCGGTATTGATGTAATTACCGAGGTCACCCAATACAGCAGTGTCTGAGTTGCTGATCTTGATCAAAGACATCACAACTGCGGCTCCCAATAATTCGAATACAATAGACACCGTGGTCGATGTTGGTAATCCAAGTGTATTAAAGAAATCCAATAATAAAATATCGGTGATCATAACCGCCATAAAGATGATCATGATCTCATCGAAATAGAACTCTCCCGGAACAAAAATTCCTTTACGTGCTACTTCCATCAATCCACTCGATGAAATAGCCCCTACAAATATCCCCAGACTAGCGATTATCATGATCGCCTTAAACGGAATTGCTTTAGAGCCTATGGCAGAATTCAGGAAGTTAATAGCATCATTGCTAACCCCAACCACCAAATCGGCTACAGCCAGAATCGCAAGTGCTACGATCATCATTAAGTAAATATTATCCATAATTATAATTGTTAAACCGGAACAAATGTCTTAATTATTACAGGTTCATTTGTTACCAAATTGTTATCTCTAATAGGGACTACAGGTGTATGTCGAATCCTATTCTGAACTGAAGAAAATCTGCATCACCACCGGAGGTGCCATATGTGAAATCAGACTGAATCTTTAGCTTATGACCTACTACGTACCGTGAAACACCTAAGGTGTATTGTTCTTCCATAGCCCGGCCTGTGATATCATCGTATTCCGCCGTGGTAAACCTTCCTGCAATCTCGTAATTATTCTTAAAAAGATAGCCAGCCTGTAGATTGACTGAATTCCCGATCAACACCACATCTCCGGTAGGTAATCCATCGCTATCAAGTGCAGGTGTACCATCGGCTTCCACAGCTACGGGATTATCTGCATCTCGGTTGGCATATTCTCCTGCGAAGGAAAACCCCTTGTATTTAAACATTGCATCCACGAATATAGTGGTTTGATCTGTCATATAAAGAGAACCGTCACTTAAGAACATATAGCTACCCAGGTTACTGCGCGTTTTTACTGCGTCCTGGTTAAAATCATACGTGGCACCCAACATAAGTTTTGGTTTTGGCTCGCGTTTTAGGTCACTTTGAGAATAGTCTCCTTTCGATTTAAATTTTCCGAATGGCAATAATTCCAGTCTTGCGGTGTATTGCAGTCCTCCTTCATTCCCCTGGGTTACATTACGTCCTTCCCCCTGCGAGATCGCAATTTTTTCACGAATGAAAAAGTCTCCACCCAAATCTGCGTGGTGACGAAGCTGAATACCTGCATCACGGTCAATGTTAAATCGACTGTTCAGAATGGAACGATTTATAAACTGAAGGTTTCCTGAAGATACTACACGTTCCACGTTTCCGGGTAGTTTGGTCTGACCGGCCCACAACTCAAAATTCTCATAGAAGTTCCATTTGATCACCGCATCAAGTATATATCGCGGGGTGTTTCTATTGAACTGGTTGGCACCGCTGATATCACGATTGGAGAGACCCAGCTCAAACTTGTACTTTATCTTGGGAGAAAATACAAAACCGTCAAATTTCAAACGTGCACGTCGAATTAGAAAATTCTGTTCTCCGCTTCCATAGTTGTCGCCGTCATGTTCCCAATCAATAATATATCGACCCTGAAATCGCGGTGCGAATTTTACACTGAAGCTACTGTCCTTGGCAACGAAATTAATCATTCCTTTGCCAAAACTTGTATCACTAATTTCTTGCGCTGTTGTAGTGCCTAGAAAACAAAGCACCACTATGAGGAATAGGTAAGGTTGTTTCATCAAAAATCGATTTAAGTTTTTGTCGTTGCAAAGAACTAACCCCAATGTTAACTGAATGTTTCCTAAATATTAATTTTAATACTTCGACAGTGGCGATATTAACATTTAGGAACTAAAAAAGGCCACCTACAAGTAAGCGGCCTTCCATCTTAGAAATCTAGTCGACAAAAACTTAACGATTTTCAAAAGATGTATTTGTCTTAAAAGACATTACAAAGAAACGGTCGGGATGTGGCGTTACCATCATCGAAATATTAAAAAATCATTAAGAAACCAATTGTTTTATACAGAGTTAATGTTAAATATTAATATTTAAACAATTGAAAATAAGGCAATTATAGTGTTAATGTTAATATAATGTTACCAAAACCTTTTATAATTGTTATTAGATTTTTATCTTTGAGAAGTCGACAATTAAAACCTATATAGTATGAAAAGAATAATCGCCCTACTGGTAATTGTCATTGCTGCAAACACTTCTTTTGCACAAGAATGTAAGAAAACATGCAAAAAAGATGCTTACGTTTTAGCGGATGGTCTTATAGAAGCCACCCTTTATCACGATAATGGAGTAATTGCTCAAACTGGATATTATACTGAGGATAACACCCTTCAGGGAGAGTGGATCAGTTATGATGCTCAGGGAAACAAAACAGCCGTAGCACAATATGATAATGGAGAAAAAGTTGGAACCTGGTTATTTTATCAAGGTGAGAACATGAAGGAAGTTACCTATTCCGACTCAAAGATCGCTGAAGTGAAAACCTGGAAAATTAAAGATTCCAGAGTAGTTAGCTACTAACGATCATAAAACACTAGTAACTAAAAAGAGCTTCCAAAGGAAGCTCTTTTTAGTTTGGCTAATATTAAAGGATGGAGATCCTTAATTTCTTGTCCATCCGGATTTCCAGCTGTCGTAATCGGTTCCGGTTCCGTTGCCATCACCGAAGATGAAATCGGATTCTTCGAACGTTACACCTGTATCGTTCTTCATTTTCACAATTACATCAATAAAAGTTACATCATTTACTCTTAGGTCACCGTCAAGGACTCCCTGTCCTGTAGGTTCGTTACCTTCTGCGTCCAGATCGAATGCTTCTTCGAATCCCTGAATGATCACATTGTTGAAGATACCCTGAGTTCCTGCTCGTAATCGTACCGCTTCATTTCCAGTCGTTGAACCACGGCCTATGATAGTAAGGTTGTTTATCGTTGGTTTAGACCAGAAGACCGGGTTTGAGTTGTTTCCAATATCGGTATTAAATCCATCAGCCTCAATGCCTTTATCATGCTCTACCCGGTGCTCTATATAAACATCCGTTAGTATTCCTGAAAATCCTTCGGTCCAATCTACCGAGTCGTCTTGTGCTCCAATAACTGAAATATTGCTGGCGTTAACTGTTCCGCCAAAGAATTCAATTCCGTCGTCTTTTCCTTCAAAAGCCTGGATGAATTCAACTACAGTCCCGTTACCTACACCGTAAAAAGAGAAGCCATTGTTCTCTGAAGAAGCGTCTGCTGCTCCTCCCGAATATTCTACCCTAACATATCGAAGAATCCCGGAATTGTCTCCTGTGTTACTTCCCCCATATGGTAGACCACCAATCTCACTTGTGGAAGTTGCATTTCCCCCCGCTACCGAATTGATAGGTGCTCGTCCAAGTATAATAAGTCCTCCCCAGTCTCCTGCAGATGGAGTGGGTACGTTTGAAGTAAGAACAACCGGAGTGGTTGAAGTACCCTCTGCTACGATCCTTGCATCCTGGGCGATCGCGATATATACTCCTGCGCCCGGATTCGCTTTTATCACCACACCAGCCGGAATGGTTAGCGTGGTACCTGCAGTCATGATTAGGGCTTCGGTTAATATATATTCCTGGCCGATCTCTAAAGTAAGATCTACTGTTTGTGTTCCTCCAATTTCGTTGGAGGTTGTATTTCCACCGCCACCGCCACCGGAGTTAAGTTCAATATTGATGTCTGCTGTATCATCGCTTTCACAGGACCAAACAAAGGCGCCTAGCACTGCGATTAGGATTAGAGTCAATTTTTTCATGAGTGTCGAATTTTTATTGTTTAAAAGTTATATTTCATTTGAATGGATAGATTGATACCTCTTTTGTATTTAGACAATGCGATGTCTCCCAGTTCTCCGCCTGTTTCCCTTGATCTTTCGATCGAGGGATCGAGAATATTCTTTGCCGCCGCATTGATTTCGAAGTGATCACCTATTTTATTTTTCATAATGAAGTCCAAAGTTGGCACTCCACGTTCTATTATATTTCCTAATTGCCCT
Organism: Flavobacteriaceae bacterium; assembly: GCA_013043685.1. Lineage (GTDB taxonomy): Bacteria > Bacteroidota > Bacteroidia > Flavobacteriales > Flavobacteriaceae > Pukyongia. The sequence goes on from JABDNT010000018.1 coordinate 23,633, forward strand.
GCCCCGATAGCATCAATCCTGTCACTGAAATATGAGAATACCAGGTTTGCAACGGGCTTGTAATTTTTAAATTCAGGACTGAAGTTCACATCCGCATTGATCAGGAATGGCGACGCGCCCTGTAATTCCTCTGTATCCCTGTCGAAGGATGTTGTAAATAATCCGGTAGATGACCTAAGGTCTTGTTCTGTGTGCATATAGGTGGCATTAAAACCAGCTGACAGCATTGGATTTTCTGCTTCTCCATTTATGATATTCTTACGAACTTCAAGTTCCACCCCGAATACTTCGGCTTTCTCACCGGTTCGGAAGAAACGTTGTGTTCCCGTGGCATCATTGGCGATCACTTTATTAACGGGATCGTTGATCTGTTTAGCGAACGCAGCAAGAGATAAGAGTTCGTTTTCACTTAGGAACCACTCGTATTTCAGATCCAGGTTGAAGATCTCAGAGAATGACGGATCATTAAGAAGATCGGGATTACCACCTATTCTTTGGGTTACGTCTTCATAGACAAACGGAGCTACCTCCTTAAATTCTGGAAAGGAAACGGTTTTACTGAAAGAAAATCGAAGATTCTGATCGTCATTCAGGCCGTACTTCACGTTCAAACTAGGTAAGACGTATACTTCATCAGCTGCCCTGAATCCGGGGTCTGTTGAAAGAAGGTTAATTACATCGTATGTTACTTCCTGGTCAAAGGATTCAAGTCGTAGCCCTGGAACAACTATCCATTTCTCGCCAAAATTAAAAGTGGAACTGGCATAACCGGCATGGATGTTCAGGATTCCCGTATAGGTGTTCTCCGGGTTTCCGGGTAAGTTTGTGCTTCCAATTCCGATAGTTGGGTCAAGTGGGTTAAACACAAAGGTATTGTACACAACACCCAGGTTCTCCACATCAAAGATGCTATCTACATTAAATACATCCGTTACCGGAGTATTGGGTTCAATAAAATCGTAACCATATCGGATATTCTCGAAATTCCGTTCCTTGCTACGGCCATTATACCCTATGTCAAGTTTTACTTTCTCTGAAAGTGTTATTCCGAAGTTCATTCTCCCGTTCCATTCCTTATCTTCTATTTCCTGGAAATACCGCTGGTTATCGAAGACGATATTGTTAAAGAAACTTGGCTGAGTATTTGGATCGTTATCGAAGGCAAGATCGTAACGCTCAATGCTTATTCTGCGTCGGTCGGGTTGCCTGGCATCCACCACGTTGTATCCTGCGCCCCAGTCTAACTCTAAATTCTCCCCAAAAGTATGATCTCCCAGGAGTTGATTTACGAAGATCATATCCTGGTCGAACTGCACGTTCATTTGGTAGAATCCTTTGTCTGTATCAAGTATGGCATCGCGATTCCTACCCTGTCCTTCAGTACCGAAGTACTGAACCTGATCACTACTGCTGTTTATAAAAAGTGAGTTATAGGATAATTTGTGATCCCCATCAATACGATAGATGATATTGGCCATTGCTGTAGTAGTAGTCGAGTATTCAAATTCTTCGGCGTTTGGGAATCTCTTTTTTTCAACAGTAGTAAAATCGACTGCTGGTCCGCGACGAATTTCAAAATCATTATCAAAAGATGCAGTTCCGAAGAAGGACAGCTTGGACTCTTTGCCAAGGATAATCGTTGTACCTCCTGCAAAAGCTCCTGTATATCGAATTGGTGAACCGGCATCTATGGGATCCAGGCCATGAGAAAGTACAATGGCAAACGGATTATTGTCATATCGATTGTAAAAACCGAATTTGCTGGTCCCTTCACTTTTCACGAAATCTTCACCCACAGAACGAGAGTTAAAACCGGTACCAAGGTCGATATTTATCATTCCATTTCCGGAATATTCCTTTGCCAAAATGTTTACATTACCAGCAGCAAAGTCTCCATAAAAATCGGAGGCATATGCTTTACTCACTGATACATTCTGGATTATATCGGAAGAGAAAAGGTTGAGATCGATATTCTTTTTTTCGATGTCATTGGAAGGCATGGCCAATCCGTTATAGGTAGTATTCAGATACCTGTCTCCTAATCCCCTAACGTATACGTTACTACCACCTTCTTGTCTTGAGATACCGGAGATTTTAGTAACTGCACCGGCAGCATCACCTACACCTTTTCGTGCTAATTCTTCAGAACCAATACTCTGTTTAATAGTAGTAGCCTTTTTTTGTTCGAGTAGCAGGGCTACTTCGCTTTCCTTTCGAGTAGAGGTCCTTATAACGATCTCGTCCAGGGCCGCTGCACTTGCGCCCATAGGTACATTAACGGTAGTGACCTTATTTGCTTCAACCTGAACATTGTCGATTTCTATAGTCTCGTAACCGACAAAACTATACACAATGGTATATATTCCCGGGCTAACATTAGCTAATTCATACAAACCGTCGAAATCGGAAGTTGTTCCTGTACTCGTGCCTTTTATAACCACATTTGCAAATGCAAGGGGTTCATTATTAAAGTCTTTATCAGTAAGTTTACCCACGATCGAGCCAGAGCTCTGGGCAGATGTAAGACTAACGAATCCTAGGAAAATTAGTGTAACGAGATTCTTCATTGTTATAGTTAAATATCTGAGGCAAAGATGCCTTCACAATGTAAAGTCGGTGTTAGGTGTACGTTACTAATTCGTGATAAGAATGTTAGCTTAATGTTAATTTCTGTATCCAATTGCCTTTCGTACGAACAGATTGAAAATAGTATCTTGCGACCGTAAAAATTTTAATACTTATGATGCAATGGGAAGAGCTGCTTTCGCTCCGAAAGCACGGGGACACAAAGAAGAGGATTCGAAATGAAGAAAACCTGACCAGGAGTGGATTTGAAGTAGATTTTGACCGCATAATTTTCTCTGCTGCCTTCCGAAGCCTCCAGGATAAGACCCAGGTGATACCATTATCCAAAACTTCATTTGTTCATACCCGGTTAACCCATAGCCTCGAGGTATCGGTTGTAGGACGTTCCCTGGGACGACAAGTAGGAAGTGCCATTATTGAGAAGCATCCCTATTTGCGTAAAATACATGGTTACGAAGTAAATGATTTTGGTGCTATAGTAGCAGCTGCCGCACTGGCCCATGATATAGGCAATCCCCCCTTCGGGCATAGCGGGGAAAAGGCTATTGGTGATTATTTTAAAAATGGAAAAGGTAGAAGATTCATGGAGTCAATGTCTGAAAAGGAGTACCAGGACCTCATCGATTTTGAAGGAAATGCCAACGGGTTTAAAATTCTCACAGAGACAAAGAATGGCGTCAAAGGAGGGTTGAGATTGACCTATGCAACCCTTGGGGCCTTTACGAAATACCCCAAAGAATCTCTTCCTAAGAAACCAACCGCTCATATTGCGGATAAGAAATTCGGATTTTTTCAGGGTGATAAGAGCTTCTTTGATGAGGTGGCTAAAAACCTGGGATTGATCTCCAGGGGGAATTCAGGAGATCTGAGTTATTGCCGGCATCCTTTAGCCTATCTTGTTGAAGCAGCCGACGACATTTGTTATACGATCATCGATTTCGAAGATGGTATTAACTTGGGCTGGATCACAGAGGAAACCGCGCTTGAATATCTTATCAATCTTGTTAAAGACCGGATAAATACAGATAATTATACCGCCCTTACCCAAACCAAAGATCGCCTCGCGTATTTACGTTCCCTGGCCATTGGTACATTGATATCGGAAGCAGTAGATGTATTCATTGCGAATGAAAATGCCATGCTGAACGGGACCTTTGAAGACGACCTGTTGTCACACAGCAGATACAAGGCACAAATAGATGATATCATTTCAGAGAGTATACAAAAGATCTATAAGAGTTCCGAAGTAGTGGATAAGGAGATCGCGGGATATAATATTCTTAATACACTGTTAGATGGTTTTACAACGGCCTGTGAGAATCATTACAAAGGACAAGCGACTCATTATGATTCTTTACTTCTGAGGAGCCTGGACACACCACTTCCTGCTGAAGCTTCGGTATATGAGTACACCATGTTCTGTTGCAGCTATATTTCAATGCTTACCGATGGAAATGCCTTGCAGTTGTTTCAGAAGATAAAGGGACATCTTTAAAGCAGAGATGTTATAACCTCTCTAATTTTATCTGAAGAAATTCCGGCGAGGTGATGTAACTCCTCAACACTTCCATGTTCCGGAAATTCATCTTGAATACCTATAATTCGCAAATTGTTCTTATAGCTATTGCCAGCAGCAAATTCTGCAACCGCACTTCCAAAGCCACCGGCTGCGACACCGTCCTCGATGGTAATCACGGTATGGTAATTTCCGAAGATCTCGTGTAACAAGGAATCGTCCAATGGTTTTACAAAACACATATCGAAGTGACCAATCTTCTCATTCTCTAAAATCCCTGATATCGCTTCCGTGACATTGATCGCCATATTTCCAATGGAAAGGATTGCGATTTCCGAACCCTCTTTAAGCATCTGCCCTTTCCCAATTTCAACAGCTGTAAATTCCTTTCGCCAATCAACAATATTACCTCTTCCCCTGGGATATCTGATAGCGATAGGATGATCGAGGCCGAGTTGTGCAGTATACAGAAGATTCCTTAGTTCAATTTCATTGGAAGGAGCGGCCAGGATCAGGTTTGGGACACATCGCAAATAGGCAAGATCGAAAATTCCGTGATGTGTTGCGCCGTCCTCACCAACAATGCCAGCCCTGTCCAGGCAAAATATAACCGGTAGATCCTGCAGGCAAACATCATGGATCACCTGGTCGTAAGCCCGTTGCAGGAAAGTAGAATAGATATTACAAAAAACTACCATTCCCTGGGTAGCAAGGCCCGCAGCAAAAGTGACCGCATGCTGTTCGGCTATACCTACATCGAATGCACGAGTTGGAAATACGTCCATCATATATTTCAACGAACTGCCGGTTGGCATTGCGGGAGTGATCCCAACAATCTTCTCGTTCTTCCTGGCTAGTTCAACTAAGGATTTCCCGAATACATCCTGGAATTTTGGTGGCATACCACTTGTATCCCTGGGGAAAAGATCACCCGTTTTAGCATCAAATTTTCCCGGTGCATGGTACTTCACCTGATCTACTTCGGCTTGTCGCAGACCTTTGCCTTTGGTGGTTATTATATGAAGGAGTTTTGGCCCTTCCACGTTTTTTAATCGTTCCAGTTCAGATACGAGGCTATCAATATCGTGACCGTCCAGAGGGCCACTATATTTAAAGTTTAAGGCTTCAAAGATATTATCGGTATCAGGGGCATTATCCAAGGTTACTTTGGTGAGATAATCCTTCAGGGATCCCACGCTTGGGTCGATGCCTATGGCGTTGTCATTTAAGATCACCAATAGATTTGTATTGGTAACACCGGCATGATTAAGGGCTTCGAAAGCCATCCCGCTTGCAATGGAGGCATCACCCACCACGGCAATATGCTGCCTGTGGGCAGCATTTGTCAATTGCGCAGCAATTGCCATTCCCAGTGCAGCGGAAATTGCCGTGGAGCTGTGGCCTGTTCCAAAAGTATCGTACTCACTTTCCTCACGCCTGGGGAAGCCACTAAGGCCTCCTAGTTTTCTATTCGTTTGAAATTGATCCCGTCTGCCTGTCAGGATTTTATGTCCGTAGGCCTGGTGTCCTACATCCCAGACCAGCTGATCATCGGGAGTATTAAAGACATAGTGGAGGGCTATAGTAAGTTCAACTACGCCCAGGCTTGCCCCTAAATGTCCTTCTTTAGCTGCAACGATATGGATAACGAAGTCGCGCAGTTCGGCAGCCAGTTGAGGTAATTTTTCCTTCTGAAGCTTCCTAAGGTCTGATGGAAATTGGATGCTATCTAGCAGAGTATTCGACACCGAACAAAGATACGGTATGAAATTGTATATTTGAGTTTAGGAGTTTAGGAGTTTAGGAGTTTAGGAGTTTAGGCACCAGTTGTATGAAAGAGTTTAGTTTTGAAAAACTAATCGTTTGGCAGAAATCAAGGAAATTAGCCAAAACGGTATATAGCATCACAAAACAGTTTCCAACGGAGGAGAGATTCGGATTAATCAGTCAAATGCGAAGATCCGCAATATCCATTTGTTCTAATATTGCCGAAGGAAGTGGTCGAAATTCGTCTAAGGACCAGGCGCGATTTACGGAAATAGCATATGGATCGGCACTTGAATTATTAAATCAACTAATTATTTCTTCAGACATGGGATTTATAGAGGAAGAGGAATTAAGCCAGCTTAGAGTTGAAGTTTCGGAAATAACGTCAATGCTAAATGGCTTGAGAAACTCCCAAACTAGTAAAAGCTAACCTTATAACCTTATAACCCATAACCCATAACCCATAACCTATAACCTATAACCTTTAACCAAATCAAGCATTTAATGATCAATCCGTTTGACGATACATATTTCATGAAAAAAGCACTTCAGGAAGCTGAAGCTGCTTATGATAAAGGTGAAATTCCCATTGGTGCGGTGGTGGTGATCAACGACAGAATTATTGCGCGGGCTCATAACCTAACCGAAACCTTAAATGATGTAACTGCTCATGCTGAAATGCAGGCCATTACGGCTGCCGCGAATTTCCTTGGAGGAAAGTACCTTAAGGATTGTACCCTTTACGTCACAATCGAACCTTGCCAGATGTGCGCAGGGGCTTTGTATTGGAGTCAGATTTCAAAGATTATCTATGGAGCCAGAGATGAGCAAAGGGGTTGTATTAAAATGAAAACCAAGCTTCATCCGAAAACTGTAATGAAAGGAGGTATTCTTAAGGAAGAATCTTCAGAAATCTTAAAGCGGTTTTTTATCGAGAAGAGAAACTTAAATTAATTTTTGGTCAAAAAAAAACTCCGGAGCATAACTCCGGAGCAATAAATCAGTTAGTTGCGATATATCTTATTCATGGATTACGCGCACTTGTGCCGCAACCATTCCTTTGCGTCCTTCTTCTTCTACGTACTCTACTTTATCGCCTTCGTTAAGGGCTTCACCGTTTAGACCGGTAACATGAACAAAGATGTCCTTACCAGTTTCATCGTTAGTAATAAATCCGTAGCCTTTTGATTCGTTAAAAAACTTTACTGTACCTTCCATTGTAATAAAAAAATAAATTAATAATGGTTCAAAGGTACAAGATTATTCATGTGGTAGGTAAGTAAATTGTAACATTTTTTAAAAAACGGCCTGATTTACAGTTTTTTCCTACGGCCTTCTTTCCGCATTTTATCAATGTTCTCTTTGGTGAGCATATAATCCTTCATACTGCGATTTTTCCAACGATGATAAATGAAGAAAGGCATCCATAGAAAGAAAAGTACGGCGATCGAAATACCGATGCAGAATTCTCCGGTTTTAGGATCTGCCTCACGTACACTGAAGCCATATATGGCTGTGCCCAAAATGATCAGGAATGATATAGACAGAAAATATTTCATATTTCGTTAGTGCTGGACTTCTAAAAATTCAGCTTTATATGAAGTTCTTTCAGCTGTTCAGAATCGATTGGAGCCGGTGCATCGATCATCACGTCTCTACCTGCATTATTCTTTGGAAAGGCGATGAAGTCGCGAATAGTTTCCTGCCCCCCTAAAATGGCTACTAATCGGTCTAGACCGAAAGCTATTCCACCATGTGGCGGTGCGCCATATTCGAAAGCATCCATTAGGAATCCGAATTGGGCCCGTGCTTCTTCGGGTGTAAATCCGAGGTAATCGAACATCTTGGATTGTATCTCTTTATCGTGAATACGAATGGATCCACCTCCTATCTCATTACCGTTAAGTACCAGGTCGTACGCATTAGCCTTCACTTTACCAGGATCAGTTTCTAATAACTCCATTTGCCCTGGTTTGGGTGATGTGAAAGGGTGATGCATCGCATGATATCGTTCAGTCTCTTCATCCCATTCCAATAGAGGAAAATCAACTACCCAAAGAGGGGCGAATTCATCTGCCTTCCTCAGTCCCATGCGTTCTGCCAGTTCCATTCGTAATGCACTTAGCTGAGCCCTGGTTTTATCAATTTCGCCAGATAGTACACAGATGAGGTCACCTGGTTCTGCACCGGTCACGCCGGCCCATTTCGCCAGATCTTCCTGGTTGTAAAACTTATCCACAGAAGATTTAAAGGAACCGTCTTCATTACAACGCACATATACCATTCCCTTAGCGCCGATCTGAGGGCGTCTCACCCAGTCGACAAGTTTGTCAATCTCCTTTCTGGAGTAGCTGTTTCCTCCGGGAACCGCTATTCCCACGACCAATTCAGCCGAATTAAAGATATTGAAATCCCTATGCTGGGCTACTTCGTTCAATTCGCCGAATTCCATACCAAAACGAATATCCGGTTTATCATTTCCATAACGTCTTAATGCCTCGTCAAAGGTCATTCTTGGGAATTTTCCTACTTCAACACCATTAATTTCTTTCAATAAGTGCCTCGTTAGCCCTTCAAAAGTAGTGAGGACATCTTCCTGCTCTACAAAGGCCATTTCACAGTCTATCTGTGTGAACTCGGGTTGACGGTCAGCTCGCAGATCCTCATCCCTGAAACATTTCACTATCTGAAAATATTTATCCATGCCGCCAATCATAAGCAGCTGCTTAAAAGTTTGAGGTGACTGCGGCAAGGCGTAAAACTGTCCTTGATTCATTCGGGAAGGAACCACAAAATCACGTGCTCCTTCCGGAGTAGATTTTATCAAGTAGGGTGTTTCAATTTCAACAAAACTCTTACCTGATAGGTAATTTCTTACAGCCATGGTGACTTTGTGACGGAAAACAAGATTTTCTCTTACAGCTTCACGACGGATATCGAGATACCGGTACTTCATCCGAAGGTCTTCCCCGCCATCCGTTTCATTTTCTATGGTAAATGGGGGTGTTAATGATGCATTTAGAACTGTTAGTTCCTTTACCAGAATTTCAATCTCGCCGGTAGGTATATTCGGATTTTTGGACTCTCGTTCTATAACAGTACCTGTAACCTGAACCACGAATTCGCGTCCTAATGCTGAGGCTGCCTCCATTATGGGTTTCGGACTGCGATCTTCGTCGAAGATAAGTTGTGTGATTCCATAGCGATCACGAAGATCTACCCAGATCATGAATCCTTTATCACGGGTTTTTTGTACCCATCCGGCCAGGGTAACCTCTTTGTTTATGTCGTCAGCGCGTAGCTGTCCGTTTGTATGCGTTCTGTACATGTTTGCACCATAAAATTTATGGACGCAAAGGTAAGAAGTAATTGAGTATTGCTATCTATAAATGAAAGATTATTGGTATGATTGTCAAATCATTTAAATATATTTATAGAATATCCTGATTTAATAATTTATTTTCATGAAAACTTTATTAATTTTAAAAACTTAACAAAAACTTAAACATTATGAAACAAAACAACTTTTACCACAGGTTATTCCTGTTTTTTCTCTTTGTTTTACCTAGTATGATGTTGGCGCAAACCACCATCACAGGTAGTGTGAATGATGAGAATGGGAATGCCCTGCCCTTTGTTAATGTTATTGAGAAAGGGACTAGCAATGGAACTACCACCGATATTGACGGTAATTTCAGTATCGATGTTTCCAGTACACCAGCCACTCTGGTGTTTTCATCACTTGGCTTGGAAACTATTGAACAAAATGTAACTGGTTCCCCGGTCAACATTACCATGGCTGAGTCGGCACAAGCACTTGGAGAAGTAATTGTAACCGGTCTGGCAACGTCGACCAAGCGGGAGAATGCTGCCAACGCGGTTTCCTCGATAAACGCGGCCGAATTAGCTGGTATTGCGAACCAATCCGGGCTGGATGGAGCACTATATGGTAAATTTAACGGAGCTGAAATTAAAGCCAATTCAGGAGCTCCTGGTGGAGGTATCTCCATGAGATTAAGAGGAGTCACTTCTATTTTTGGTGATCAGCAGCCACTGTTTATTGTGGACGGGGTATACGTTGATAATTCAACGATTGGCTTAGGTAATAATGTTGTGAGTGCTGCGGCAGGTGGTGGAAATCCTTCCACAAACCAAGATGACGCCTCAAACCGTATTGCCGACCTCGATCCTGAAGATATTGAGAATGTCGAGATCCTTAAAGGAGCTTCTGCAGCTGCGATCTACGGATCGAGAGCAGCGGGAGGGGTTGTTATTATTACGACCAAGAGAGGTAAAAAAGGAGACGCTAAAGTGTCCTTCTCTCAAGTAGTTGGATTGAGAAGCCCTACACAATTACTTGGTCTTCGTGATTGGGATCAAAGCGAGATTGAGGCTTTTGGCGGACCGTCAAACTTTGATCTTCGAAACTTAAGAGATTATGAAGCTGAGTTATTCGATCATACACGGGTATCTTATACAACAAGATTTACCACCTCAGGTGGAGCGGATAAGACAGACTACTTCTTCGGGGCAACACATAAGAATGAACCAGGTTTGGTAGAAAACACCGGGTATGTAAAGAGTTCAATTCGTTTGAATATCGGACAACGATTCAACGATTGGCTGGACCTTTATGTAACTTCGAATTATATCAATTCCAAATCAGATCGTGGATTCTTTAATAATGGTAACGCAAACCGTACCGTTGGTTATGCCTTGGCATTTACCTACCCATGGGAAAACCTTTCACCAACGGATGGTGTGTATCCACAAGGTGGTGCAGGTTCCAACGTTTTGGAGACTGTGGCACTAACAACGAATCGTGAAGAGATCAACAGGTTTATCGGGAGTGCTACCTCCAATCTGAAGATTATCGATGATGATCAGAACCGTTTGAAATTAGTACTTCAGGGAGGATTTGACCAGTATACGCTGCGATCCACAAGTATCTTCCCTAGAGAACTTTCTTATTTCAGGGATCCATCCTCTTTAGGAGGTGTGGCCATCTCAGGTTCTACAGTGAACACTAACTTCAACCTGTCTGCATTCCTTGTACATAACCTGGATCTGAACAACGGTTTGAGTTTCACAACCCAATTTGGTAACTTCCTTCAGGATTTTCATAGGAACACAGTTCTCACCGTTTCGACAGGATTGAACGGTTCTCAAACTAACCTGGGACAAGCTTCAAATGTTGGAACTCAACAAACGATTATCCCTCAAAAGGATACAGGGTTCTTTGCACAGACCGAGATCAACTGGGATGATAAGATTATTGCAACAGGAGGTGTAAGAGGTGATAAGTCAACCAATAATGGAGACGTAAACAAAACTTACTACTATCCGAAAGGAAACCTGGCGATCAATATTCATAAGTTCGATGTATTCGGAGATGATAGCTTCCTAACCAGCCTTAAGCCTAGAGTTGCTTATGGAGAATCTGGAAGATTCTCAGCCTTTGCAGATAGATTCTCTCTAATGAATGCGCAATTCATTGACGGAATTGGTGGCGGAGGGTCTGGACTTAGTGTGGCTAATTTAAGAGGTAATCCGGATGTTGGCCCAGAGCGACAATCTGAATTGGAATACGGACTTGATTTAGGGCTGTTCGATGGCAGAATTATATTCGAAGGAAGTGTTTACAATAAGAAGATCGACGATCTTCTTCTACGCACAGATGTACCCACCTCATCTGGATTTACTGGCGCTGTAAGAAATGCCGGAGAATTGGAAAACAGAGGTATTGAATTAAATTTGAATGCAGCTATCATCGACACGGAAGATCTTCAGTGGACGGCTAACATCAAATGGTGGAAGAACGAGTCTGAGATCACACGTCTTGATGTGCCAAGTTTTACAGAAGGTGGTTTTGCCGCTTCATTGGGTACATTCCTGATCCAGGAAGGTAAGCCTGCTACACAGATTGTAGGTACTTATAATCCAGCCGATTTCACAGCTGCCGAAATAGCCGAGAGAGATCCGGAAGGCGACGGGTTCTTCGTTTATGGGGATGCCGAGCCAGATTACCAGATGTCCTGGTTCAACTCTTTAAGCTACAAAGGATTTGACTTAACTTGGATATGGCACTGGAAAGAAGGTGGTGACGCGATCAACCTTACTACATTACTGTATGACCTTGCAGGTACCACATGGGATTATGACGATTTTGGCTTGGATCCATCAGGCCAATTGGCCAATGGTCCTTACCGTGCAGGCCAGGCTTTCGTGAATCCGGATCCTGTGATTGAGGACGCTGGTTATATCAGGTTACGTGAAATTGCACTGTATTATAACTTCCCCGACAAATGGTTCGATTTCCTGGACAGTGTCAAGGTTGGATTATCAGGTAGGAACCTCATTAATATTTTCGACTATAACAGTTATGATCCGGAGTCTTCTAACTTTGGAAATAATGTACTGGCGAACAATGTTGAGGTAACTCCTTATCCTGCATCGAAGTTTGTAAACTTTCACCTGAATGTTAATTTCTAAAAAATAAACAGTATGAAAAATATATATATAAAAGTCTTTTTCTTCGCACTGATCATGGTCGTTGCTGGCTGTGAGTTAGAGGAAATTGATAACCCTAACGCACCTACTGTCGAAAGTTTCGATGAAGGTGCCTCACAAGCGGATATCCAGCTGCTCGCAGCGGGGATTGAAGCTGTGATTAGAAACGACCTGGAATTCCACTATGATACCATGAGTATCTTAGCCAGAGAATATTACGATCTATCTGGAGTTGACCCCCGATATACGGGAGAACTTCTTAAAGGACCACTAGACAACAATGGGTTCCTAACAACTCGTGCTTTTGCAGCATGGTATAAGGTTGTTAAGGGGGCCAATGTCTTACTGAATGCTGTTGAGAATTCTGAAGCCGGATTTAGTGATGCAGACAAAAATGGTTATTACGGTTATGCCAATACTATGAAGGCCTATGCTTTACTGATGGTTTTAAATCGTCAGTATGAGAATGGAATCCGTTTGGATGTTGCAGATCCTGACAATCTTGGGCCTATCGTTGGATATAGCGAAGCGCTTACCGGGATCAGAGCAGTACTTGATGAAGGATTTGTGAACCTGGCTAATTCCGGAGATGCTTTTGATTACGATCTTAGTGCTGGATTTGATAATTTCGATACGCCGTCATCATTTGCCCAGTTCAACAGGGCTATTGCGGTACGTGTTGCGCTTTATCAAGGGAATTTGGCTGAAGTTCGTACACTTCTGAATGGATCATTCTTCGATCTCAACGGAGACCTGAACCTTGGAGTAGCACACGTATTCGGACTAACTGGTAATGATATTCCAAACGCACAATTCCATGTACCTAACCAATCCGGACAGGAATTTATGATTCACGATTCATGGGTCGCGGATTCTGAAGCCGGAGATACTCGTGTAGATGAGAAATCGATATTGTTCGAAACAGGAACGGTAATGTTCGATAATCTTTCTGCCGACTATCAGATTGCGGTATACGATAGTAATGTTGATCCTGTATTTATGATTCGAAACGAGGAATTGATCCTGATCTATGCAGAGGCACAGGTGGATAATGATCCGGCTATGGCTGTTGCTGCCATCAATAGAATTAGAAATGAAGCGGGGCTTTCCGATTATGACGGGCCAACAGATGCTACATCGCTAATTGAAGAGATCCTTAATCAAAGACGCTATTCGCTATTGGCCGAAGGGCATCGACTAGTTGACCTGAGACGTCTTGGACGCTTGAATGAGACTTACGTTCCACTCGATCGTGATGGAGATAACATCCTTGATTCCTTCCCAACACCTTTTAATGAAGGATTATAGGATTGAAAATTAATTTAAATTAATCGAAAAACCCTCTCCAAACGGAGAGGGTTTTTTTGTTATGCTGCTTCATCTAAAACAATATTTTCCGCAGGTTTCGATTTAGTTCTCCATCGGCGAATTCGAAGTTTTATCCTATGAACAATATAGAACAATACGGGTACGATGATCAACGTTAGGAATGTTGCTATGATCAGGCCATAGATTACAGCCCAGGCCAATGGACCCCAGAATATCACGTTATCACCTCCCAGGTAAAAGTTCGCATCGAATTCAGAAAACATCGAAAAGAAATCAATGTTAACTCCAATAGCCAAAGGGATCAATCCCAAGACCGTGGTAATAGCTGTTAAGATCACCGGACGCAGACGTGCTCTACCACCTCGCACTATGATCTCCTTTATTTCTTCTTTCGGAAGTAAGGCATTATCGGGAAGTCCCATTTCAACAATTCGTCGGTCGATCAACAGCTGGGTATAATCCAGTAAGACCACACCATTGTTAACCACAATTCCTGCCAGGGATATAATTCCCATCATCGTCATCATAATAACAAAGGAAGCGCCGGTTGCAAGTATACCACCAAATACTCCAATGAAACTAAGGAAGATCGCAAGCATTATGATCGTAGGTTTGGAAACAGAACTGAATTGGAAAATTAAGATCAGCATAATGAGTCCGAGCCCTGAGAAAAATGCCCCCATAAGGAAGTTCATTTGTTTCGTTTCTTCTTCTATCTGACCTGTATAATCTATTTGTACCGTATCGGGCAATCCCTGGTAATTCTCCATTTCAGCCTCTATTTTGCTGACGACGGCACCAGCATCTGTAAATCCAGGGGCTAGCGCCGAATATACAGTTACTACTCTACGCGTGTCACGGTGCTTTATGGCGCTGAACGAAGAAGTATTCTTTTGTTCTGCAACAGCTGAAATCGGGACTTCTTTGATCTTACCGCTTGCCTGATCACGAAAGGTTATGTTTTGGTCGAACAATGCCGAAGTACTATAACGGTCATTTTTATCGAAACGAACGTTGATATCGTAATCCTCACCATCCTTTTTGTAAACGCCGGCTTTTTCTCCAAATAATGATCTTCTCAATTGGCTGCCAACCATACCGGCGGGAACTCCAAGTTCTCCGGACTTCTCGCGATCTACAACTACCTGCATGGAAGGTTTACCTTTGTTTACATCGATCTTCAGTTCGTCAATCCCTGCAATGCTCTTGGAGTTAATATAATTGCGCATGGTTTCAGCGGTAGCGATTAATTCGTCGTAATCATCGCCTTCTATTTCAATATTGATCGGATATCCGGCCGGTGGGCCCACAGCGTCTTTTTCAACCGAAATAGCAACTCCGGGATAAATGCCGCGCAGAGCTTCCTGCACTCGCTTTCGTAATATTTCAGAATCTTTACCCTTTCGGAACTTATACTCCCTCATAGTAGCTGTTATCTTACCACGATTTGGCATTTCCGCTGCACTTCCACCATCGGTCATGGGATTACCCGCACCTTCACCAACTTGTGAAACAGCTGATTCTACCAGGAAGTTATAATCTTCACCTTCGATATATTCGGCGTCTCTTACGATAGCGTATACGCGTTCTTCGATTTGTTTGGTGATGGCGTTGGTCTTTTCGATATCCGTCCCTTCAGGATATTCTATATAGACAATGATCTGGTTGGGGGTGTTATCAGGGAAGAATTCAACACTGGTTCTTTGCGTCATCATTGACCCAATAAAACCTGCAAATACAAAAATTAAAAGACTGAAAATGCCGATAACAAATAATACTGGTTTTCGTCCCCTTAATGCCCAGGCAAGAAATCGCTGGTATGAATTCTCAACTCTGGAAAGAATTCTTTTCTGAAAGGAGACAGCTGCCTGTTTAAGCACAAATCTGTAAATCCAAAACAGTAAGACTACCACGATCATCAAAGAACCCAAGCCACGCATTTGTCCGCCAACTATAAAGATAAACGCACCTATAGGCACCATGATCAATGTCAATCGTATCAGTTGCTTTGTTGTTAATACCTTTTCACCTACTTCCATGAACTGAGATACCAGCATAGAGTTGATAAATATTGCCACAAACAATGAGGATCCCAGAACAACCGATAATGTGATTGGGAAGAAGATCATGAATTCTCCCATAATACCTGGCCATAACCCAAGAGGTATAAACGCCGCTACCGTAGTTGCTGTGGATATGATAATTGGAAATGCGATCTCTCCAATCCCTTTCTTAGCAGCCTGGATTCTAGGCATACCCTCTTCGTCCATAAGGCGATAAACATTTTCAACTACCACAATACCATTATCTACCAGCATTCCCAGCCCCATGATCAAGCCAAACAGGATCATGGTATTCATAGTATAACCCAGTAAGGAAAGTATCATGAAACTCATGAACATCGACATCGGGATCGCGAATCCAACAAACAAGGCATTTCGGAATCCGAGGAAGAACATCAGTACGGTTACTACCAGGATAATACCGAAGATGATATTGTTCACAAGGTCACTTACCTGGTTATCGGTTTTTGCACTCTGGTCGTTCGCTTTGGTCACAGATAGGTCAGGAGGAAAGATGGCAGTATTTGCTTTGACTTCTTCCATTATGAGATCTATCTTCTCCACTGCCTCGATCATGTTCTTACCGGAACGTTTCTTAACATCCAGCATAACCACATTATCTCCAAAATCCCGCGCGTAAGTTGTTTTATCTTCCTCTTCAAATCGCACTTCTGCGATATCGCGCAGATAGATCGGACCCTTCTCATTCTTAACGACAAAGTTTTCCAGTTCTGAAGGATCATCTACTTCACCCAGAACCCGAATGGTTCTTCGCTGTCCACTCGTGATCAAATTCCCGGCAGACATAGTCATATTCTCGTTCCTGATGGTATTCAGGATGTCGTCGAAACTTACCTGAGCAGCCATCATTTTGTAGATATCCACGGCAACCTCAACTTCCAGCTCCTGAGCTCCGCGAATATCAACCTCTTTGATCTCGGGGAGTTTTTCAATCTCATCCTGAAGATATTCTGCATATTCCTTCAGCTTAACCACCGGATAATCACCGGTTATATTAATGTTCAGAATAGGCATTTCCTCACTCAAACTGAGGTCGAATACATTAGGTTCAACCTTCGCTCCATTAAATAACGGCCAATCCTCGTTTGCTTTTTCGCTGTCTACTTCGTCCTTAACTTTTTGCTTTGCCTGTTCAACGGCAATGTCCTCGTCGAATTCTACCGTAATTATTCCGTAATCCTCCTGTGAGGTCGACAATATCTCCACTACGTTCGATACATTTCTCAACTTTTCTTCTAGCGGATCGACAATGAGCCGTTCTATGTCTTCGGAAGTATTCCCAGGATAAGGGATAGAGATATAGATCTTAGTTTCATTTACCTCCGGGAAACTTTCCCGGGGCATGTTTTGGTATGCGCTTAATCCCAGTAGCAAGAATAAACCAACCATCACATAGATAATCGTTGGATTATCTATGGCCCAACTCGATAAACGAAATTCCTTATTAACCTTTTTCTTTTTCGCACTCATCGTTATTGGTTTATAATTTTCACTTCCTGCTCATCCTTAACCGAACGTGCTCCTTCAATTATTATGGTTTCTCCGGGGCTCAGGCCTTCCAATACCTCAATATAGTCTCCCTGGGTTTTACCAGTTGAAATTGTTCTTTGAATTGCCTGGGAATTTCCATTGCCGGTATCGCCTTTAACAGCCATATAAACGTATTGTTCACCTTCGGCATTCTCGGAAATAACGCTTAATGGGATAAGGATTGCGTTTTCGTTCGTATAGTCATTGATCTTAAGACGTGCCGTTAGATTAGGTTTGATATTTCCGGTCGTATTAGGGACATCAACTTCAACGGTAAATGCGCGATTATTCGGATTGATATAATTTCCCGTCTGACGTACTTTAGATGCTACCGATTCTCCCAGGATAGGTAATGAAATTGAAACTTCTTTACCGGGAACAATACTTTTGATATAGCGTTCCGGAACTTCAGCCTTAATGAACATATCATTCAGGTTTACTATTCTGAACAAAGCCTGCCCTTGAGATACAACGGTTCCCTGGTCTGTAATAACGTCATCGATGATCCCACTGAACGGAGCCTGAACCGACGTCTTGCCTAACTGACTTTCAAGTTGCTTTACCGAATTACTGGTAGCTTCATAATTCGCTTTAGCCTGCAAGTATTGAATTTCGGATCCTATTTTCTGTTGCCAAAGCCGTTCCTGACGCTCAAAGGTGGTACGAGCGAGTTCTTCCTGAACCTTCAGCTGACTTAATTGACTTCCCAGACCACCGTCATCGATGCGAGCCAGAACCTGTCCTTTACGAACCCGGTCTCCTTCCTTTACCAGCACCCTGGTAAGAACGCCCTGGTACTCGGGATAAATGATAACATTTTGATTGGTTTCCACATTCCCCTGGATCTCAATAAAATGCTGAAACAAAGTGTCTCTTAATGTCATGGTCGTTACCAGGGCCGCATTATCTGTAGTGTCTAGCTTTTTGATGGCAGCTTCAAGCTTAGCCAAATCATTTTGAATTTCAGATTGCGTGGTTCGCATCTCGTCTTTTTTAACAACGAGATTCTCTAAATTGCCTTCTTCAATAAGGTCGTCCACGCTCTTATTCTTGTCTCCACCGCTGCAAGCAGTTAAAAGAACAGTTAGTGTAAGAATGAATATTGATTTTTTCATTTTGCTTTACCGGTGTTATTAGTTTTTTAGTTGAGGTGTGTTAAGTACTGTCTCCAGTTGAGTCTTCGCATTGATAACATCGAGCATGGATTGAAAATACTCCTGTTGTGCATTAAATAACTGAGCCTGTGCCTGCCTAAGATCAAAGCTGGAAGCTATTCCTTCGGTGAATTTGACTTGATTCTTTTGTTCGATCCGTTCTGCCAGCGACAAGTTTTTCTTTGAATTTTCGTAGTTCTCTATAGTGAATTGATAGTTACTTTTGGCTGTTTCAAATTCAAGCCTGATATTCTGAATGGTCTCTTCTAATACCGTCTTAGCCTGGTCGACAGCGATTCTTGCCTGTTGTGTTCTGGCACCTCTCAAACCACTGCTAAAAATGGGAACATTCATGGACACCCCCAGGATTGAAGACTGGAACCAACGCTGGTCTGTTTCCAGGAACGTGAAGTCGTCACTATTTGCCTGTGTCGCATAGTTCACAAAGGCATTTAAAGTTGGAAGGGCTTTGCTTTTTTCCAGTTTTAGTTCCAGGCTCCGTTGCTCTGTAAGGTTAAATGCAATTTTATAGTCAACATTCTCTTCCACATTCAGGTTGGTATTGAGAAAGTTGAGATTGATATTTTGCCGGGTAAGATCATCGAGGTTTTGGGTAAGATTCACGGAGTCGTTCATATCTATCCCTAAAGCGACTTTAAACATCTGGAGCGCGATGTCAAGAGTTCGAGAAGCCCTGTTCAATTGGGTGTCGATTTGTAATAATGTGATTTCCAACTGTTCCACATCTTCCTCTTCCGCCAGGCCATTTTCATATACTTTCCTGGTTTCGAATAAATTTCGCTCCACAGTGGTTTTGTCTTTCTGAAAGATAGCAACCAATTCTTCCGAGAGCAGCACACTGCCGTAGGCGTTGATCACTCCTTTACGTATTTCTAGTAGTGTCTTTTCATCGGCATTTTCGGAATAATCCAAAAAGGCTTTTGCGGCTTGCAAACCAACCAGGTAGCTTCCGTCGAAAATTAATTGTTCAAGTGTCGCAGTTGCCGAGGCAACTTGTGGAACACCAAAAACAACAGGAACGAATGTTCCCGGATCCCCACCTGTAAATTCCCCGGGTATCAGAGTAACAGGCTGTTTAAGGCTGTTCTGGTAGTTAATGTTCGCATTAAGCTGCGGAAGCCCGGTGGCTGTGGTTTCCCATTTTAACTTAATTGCTTTGGCAATATCTCTCCTCGAATTGATGGCCGTATAATTGCTATCCAGTGCAAAACTGATCGCCTCTTCCAGTGAAAACTGATATGCCTTCGAACCTTGTCCGTTGGATGCACCAACACCCATTATCAGGAATAGAATAACTAAGTAATTACGCATTGTGCATAGTTGTTTTGATGAATTTATTTAGTGTTTTTAACCCTTCTTTGGTCACAATTCCACGCAGGTGGTATTCCAGGTAATCTTCGAATAGCCGCACCTTGGGAAATTTCTGAACAGGGAAAAGTGCTTCATCCTTGATGCCATTTACACCGATAAAGTAGATCCGTGAAACGAAATCAATGTCCAGGTTCTCACGGTATAATCCCATCGCAACACCACGTTTCAGGTTACCAAGTGTGCACTCGCTCATCTTCTGGTAGTGCTTTGCTTTTAGGGCTTCATGAATTTCCGGGTAAAACTTCTGCAATTGGTATTGAGGGGATGTGCGTTCATTTTTAAGATGCATCATTACCAATTTTTTAATTTCATACAACTCCTCGATTGGATTCTTCTGGAGGTCACAAATATGATCGATTCCGCAGGAGATTGTCGAGAACAAACTCATTGTTACCTCGTGAACCAATTCTGTTTTGTTCTTAAAATGGGCATAGATCGTCTTTTTTGAAATGGCCAGTTCATTCGCGATATCATCCATAGTCACGCTCTTAAACCCCAGAGTGATGAACATTTCGGCCGCTTTGTGTGTAATCTTGTCTTTCATATGAAGCGCAAAAATAAGAAAGGAAACTTTTAATACGCTAAAAGTTTCCAAAGTTTTACAATTTTTTAACATACTTGTTATGTAGGGTAATTAGAACGGGTTTTATCATTTCTTTGACAGGAAGTATGATTACAAACAGTATTTTAGCATGAAAATTTGCCTGAATGGAATTATTGAAACAGTACAATCGGTCTCTTGAGGAGCATCTTGAAAACGCAGTTGCTGTACGTGAGCCCGAACAGCTCTACGATCCGATAAAGTACATATTAACCTTGGGAGGGAAACGTCTTCGTCCTGTTCTTACCCTGCTTAGTTGTGATTTCTTTGGTGAGGATTATCTAAAGGCAATGAATGCGGCCCTGGCCGTCGAATTGTTTCATAATTTTTCGTTGATTCACGATGATATCATGGATAATGCGCCTTTAAGGCGAGGTAAAGAAACGGTCCATGAAAAATGGGATCTGAACACAGGCATCCTTTCCGGAGATGCGATGCTCATACTTGCGTATCGATTCTTCGAGGGGTATGAACCTATGCTATTCCGGGAATTGGCGAAGTTATTCAGTAAAACTGCGATAGAAGTTTGCGAAGGGCAGCAGTATGATGTGGATTTTGAACGTCGGGATGATGTAACCATAGAGGAGTATATAAAAATGATCGATTATAAGACTGCAGTGCTCATTGGCGCAGCCATGAAGATGGGTGCGATCGTTGCAGGTGCAACCGAAAGTTGTAAAGACAGTATATACGAATTTGGGCGAAACCTGGGTATCGCTTTTCAATTGCAAGACGATTATCTCGATGCTTTCGGTAATCCTGACACCTTTGGAAAACAGGTAGGCGGTGATATCATCGCAAATAAAAAGACCTTTCTCTACCTCACGGCGCTGGAGCGTTCTGAATCTTCCGAAGCAGCCGAATTAAAACATTTGTTCAGTATTAGTCCGAAAGACCCTTCAGAAAAGGTAAATATAGTAAAACGGATTTTCGAAAATTCGGGAGCTGTTGATGCGACGGAAAAAGAAATAGCCTCCTATACGGATAAGGCTAATACTGTTCTTGACCAAATTCAGATATCCGAAGAAAGAAAAGAAAATCTTCGCGAATTCGGAACCTGGTTAATGCGCAGGAAAGTTTAGAAATACACCCGAAAAAATGGCATCCAGGCATTCGCATAAATACTATCCTCCTCATCGTACAGCACATCGTAACGTATTCCTACTGTCACATTATTAGTACGAAATCCAGCGCCTAAAAATAATGCGGGATACCAGTAATTCTCATCCTCCAGACCAAGACGCGAATCGTAAGATCTGTTCACATTGAGTTCCTCAAATTCGGCAGATAATTGAATTTCAGGTATAACATTATACAAGGACAAAATACTTCCTCCAACGATGGTGGAGGAGTAGGTGTTTTTCTGATTGTTGTACGTTCCGTTCAGTCCGAGCCCCAGTGCGAATCGATCGTCGAACTGGTATATTGCACTTGGTGCTAGTGTGCCACTAAAGAAGCCATCTCCGAAACTGAGGCCTATGCCACCTCCGAATCGTACATTTCTCCAGAATTGGGAAGGTGGTTTTGCTTCCTGGGCAACAGCGACAAAAGAGCTGCACATGAGAACTGTTAGAAACAGAAATATTGGCATTTTAATATAGAATTTCATTGCCAAAGCTTTAATTGTTTCAATATATAAATATATAATTTAAAAAGTCTTAGTTCTTGGATTTGTTGTATTTTTGCATTGTTCGTCAAACCAATAGCCTCGATTTTCTCTATAATGGATCGATATTCTTTTCTAAACGCGGTACACCCTTCTTTCATCGCAGAACTATACGATAAATATTTACAATTCCCGGATACCGTTGAACCCAGTTGGCGGGCGTTCTTTCAGGGATTTGATTTCGGAATTGAGAATGGATCGCTTGAAGCCCTGGGTATAGAAAGCCCTGTGGGTGAAATACCCGACCATTTGCACAAGGAATTTCAGGTAATCCGGTTAATAGACGGATACAGAACCCGCGGGCACCTATTTACCCGAACCAATCCGGTACGGGAACGTCGTAAATACAGACCAAAACTGGATATAGAGAATTTCGGACTTTCACAAGACGATCTTCAAACTAAGTTTCAAGCGGGAGAAGTCATAGGAATTGGGGAGGCAACACTCGAAGAGATCATCGTTCATCTCATGCGTATCTACTGTGATAGCATCGGGATTGAATATATGTATATTCGCAAGCCTGAGGAAATTGAATGGATTCAGAAAAGACTGAATATCAACGATAATCAGCCCAATTTCACAAAAGAACACAAATTACATATACTTAGAAAACTTAACGAAGCTGTTTCTTTCGAGCACTTCCTTCATACCAAGTATGTGGGTCAGAAACGATTTTCGCTGGAGGGCGGCGAAAGTCTAATCCCCGCATTGGACACCCTTATTGAAAATGCGGCGGAAAAGGGAGTGGAGGAATTTGTAATGGGGATGGCCCACCGTGGTCGATTGAGTACACTTACCAATATTTTTGGTAAGAGTGCAAAAGATATTTTCAGTGAATTCGACGGCAAGGATTACGAACAGGATGTTTTCGACGGTGACGTGAAATATCACCTGGGATGGACATCTCACCGTGAAACTGATTCTGGTAAAAAGATCAATTTGAATATTGCCCCTAATCCGTCTCACCTGGAAACAGTAGGAGCTGTCGTTCAGGGAATTGCAAGGGCAAAGCAAGATCGACACCATAAGGATAATATTAGCAAAGTACTTCCTATCGTAGTCCACGGCGATGCAGCAATTGCAGGTCAGGGCCTGGTTTATGAAGTGGTTCAAATGGCGAAACTCGATGCCTATAAGACGGGTGGGACCATTCATATCGTAGTAAATAATCAGGTTGGGTTTACCACCAATTATCTCGACGGCCGTTCTTCCACGTATTGCACGGATGTAGGTAAGGTTACCTTATCACCTGTTATGCACGTGAATGCAGATGATGCTGAAGCAGTAGTGCATGCCATGTTATTTGCGCTTGATTTCCGTATGGAGTTTGGCCGGGATGTATTTATCGACCTGTTGGGATATAGAAAATATGGCCATAATGAAGGCGATGAACCTCGCTTTACCCAGCCGAAGTTGTATAAAGCCATTGCAAAACAAAAGAACCCAAGGGATATTTATGCCGAAAAACTGATGCAGCAGGGTGTCATTGAGGAGGGTTTTACCAAACAACTTGAGCAGGAATACAAAGACAAACTCGAAGAGAAATTGGTCGATTCACGTAAAGAAGAAAAAACCGAGATCACTGCTATAATGAAGGACGAATGGGATGGATTCCATTATGCAAAGGAGGAAAGTCTGGTAAAGACATTCGACACCTCGATGGATATTGATAAGCTATCCGAAGTAGCTGAAGTGATCACCAAACTCCCTGAGGACAGAAAATTCCTTAGGAAGATTTCCCGCCTTATTGAATCAAGACACAGGATGTATTTCGAGGATAACAAACTTGATTGGGCCATGGGCGAACTTTTAGCCTATGGAACCTTGCTTAAAGAAGGCTATGATGTGCGTATGACCGGCCAGGATGTTGAAAGAGGTACTTTTTCACACAGACATGCTGTGGTAAAGGTTGAAGAGAGTGAAGAAGAAATTGTGCTGCTCAATGATTTGAAAGGCGATCAAGGAAACTTCTATATATACAACTCGCTGCTTTCTGAATATGGGGTAGTGGGATTTGATTATGGGTATGCCATGGCCAGCCCAAAAACACTTACCATCTGGGAAGCTCAGTTTGGTGACTTCAGTAATGGTGCCCAGATCATGATCGATCAATACATATCGGCTTCAGAAGATAAATGGAAACTGCAAAACGGATTGGTGATGCTATTGCCGCATGGATATGAAGGACAGGGCGCGGAGCATTCTTCGGCCCGAATGGAGCGATATCTTCAATTATGTGCGACAGATAATATGTTTGTAGCCGACTGCACAACACCGGCTAATTTTTATCATCTGCTGCGCAGGCAAATGATAGTCGATTTCAGGAAACCACTTATCGTTTTTACACCAAAAAGTTTACTGCGTCATCCGAAAGTCGTCTCAACAAAAGAAGATCTGGCGAACGGAAGTTTTCAGATGTTGATAGACGATCCCGATGCAGAGGCGGCTAAGGTGAAGACCCTGGTTTTTCTTACAGGCAAGTTCTATTATGACCTCCTGGAAAAGAAAGAAGAACTGGGAAGGGATGATATCGCACTGGTGCGGATAGAGCAATTATTTCCGCTGCCAAAAGATGAAATTAGGTCAACCATTAAGAAATACAAAAATGCCACCGATATTGTTTGGGCTCAGGAAGAACCGAAGAATATGGGGGCGTATTCACATATGCTGATGCATTTTGAGCCATCAAGGGAATGGCGGGTGTGTAGCAGAAAGATGTATGCCGCTCCGGCATCAGGTAGTTCTGTGCGCAGTATGCAGCGTCATCAGCGTATCATTGACAGTGTTTTTGATCCAACTAGTAATAACCAATAATTCTGAAAAGGAAAATTAGAATCGTATGCCATTAGAAATGAAAGTCCCTTCACCGGGAGAGTCCATAACCGAAGTCGAAATCGCCGAATGGTTGGTAGAGGACGGTGATTATGTGGAAAAAGATCAGGCAATTGCTGAAGTTGATAGTGATAAAGCGACTTTAGAACTGCCGGCTGAAGCTAGCGGAATCATTACTCTCAAAGCGGAAGAAGGGGATGCTGTGGCCGTAGGTGAGGTGGTATGTTTAATAGATACCGACGCTCCAAAACCTGTAGGTAATGATGCTCCTGCCAAGGAGACCAAGGATCTCGAGGTGGAAGTAAAGGAAGAACCTAAGGAATCCAAAGAAGCCGATAAGGCGAAAACCTATGCTACGGGAACACCTTCGCCTGCTGCTAAAAAAATATTAGACGAAAAAGGAATTGACGCAGCTTCGGTAACAGGAACAGGAAGAGACGGACGCATCACGAAGGAAGACGCGGCCAAGGCTGTTCCTTCGATGGGAAGCCCGGGTCCTGGGGAACGCGAATCCAAGCGAAAAAAACTTTCCCTGTTAAGGAGAAAAGTGGCAGAACGCCTGGTTGCTGCTAAAAATGAAACAGCAATGCTCACTACTTTCAACGAAGTGGATATGGGCCCGATTTTCGAATTGAGAAAAGAGTATAAGGAAACATTTAAAGAAAAACACGGAGTGAGCCTTGGGTTTATGTCGTTTTTTACATTGGCGGTCGTTCGTGCTCTTGAATTGTACCCCGATGTTAATTCCATGATCGATGGCGATTATAAGATTACCTATGATTATAAGGACATTTCTATCGCGGTTTCCGGCCCGAAAGGGTTAATGGTTCCAGTAATTAGAAATGCCGAGGATCTGTCATTCAGAGGTGTTGAAGCTGAAGTAAAGCGCCTGGCACTTAGGGCGAGGGATGGTGAAATTACGGTAGATGAAATGACGGGAGGAACCTTTACAATTTCCAACGGGGGAGTTTTTGGAAGCATGTTATCGACTCCTATTATTAATCCTCCGCAATCAGGTATTCTCGGGATGCACAATATCGTGGAACGACCCGTAGTAAAAAATGGAGAAATAGTAATTGCACCAGTGATGTATGTAGCCCTTAGTTACGATCACCGTATTATCGACGGAAGAGAGTCTGTAGGATTCCTTGTCGCTGTGAAGGAAGCGCTTGAAAATCCAGTGGAATTGCTCATGAATAACGATGTAAAAAAAGCTCTGGAGTTATAAGCTTATTCATATTATTAAACCAATAAAGCCCGGCAATGCCGGGCTTTATTGGTTAGTTAGTTAAATCTTAACGGACTTATTTATATGAAGCAAAATAATTCAATAGATTTAATAAAACGATAAGAATAATGACAATAGCTAAAACAATGTACACTACTTTTTTTACGATCGGTTTACGTTGGCTATCTTCATTTGAAACCATAAGATCTTTCACTATGTAAAAGTGGGAAAGTTTTCTATAATTTGAAATACGTGTTAACACGTAATTAATTAGACATCACTGTGTTATTGTAGCTTGTCGTGATGTTCCTTAGCCCAGGAAAGCAGGCTGTTCGTCTTGGGTTCCAGCTTTAATTTGTTTATGATATTTGACCGATGTTTTTCGACGGTTCGGTATGAAATAAAGAGTAAGGATGCAATCTCCTTATTTGTCTTATCCCTGGCTATTAATTTGAGAATTTTCTTTTCAGATGGAGTTAGAACATTCAGCGCTTTATCTTCGGCGCTATTGGAATTTAGCATGTCCTTTATCTTCTGGCTGAAGTAAGGTTCCCCTTCGGAAACCATTTCTATGCAATTCTCTATCTCTTCGATAGCAAATTCCTTTAAGATATACCCAAAAATGTTTAACTCCTGGGCTTTATTGTAGAGCTCTTTCTCTTTATGGATGGTAATGAGAACGATCTTGGTATCTATCCCATTCGTTTTGCATTTCTTGGCTATTTCAAGTCCGGACATGAATGGCATCTGAATGTCGAGAATAGCGATATCGGGCTTTAACTTGGTGATCAGGTTGTAAGCCTCCCTTCCATTTGATCCGCAACCAATAATATTGTATCCTTTTTCTATAAGGAAATCGTTAAGACCTTTAAGAAGTAATGGATGGTCATCGGCGGTTATGATAGATCTGTTCTTCACGTAATTGGGAATTGAAATTGGAGGGTAGTTCCGTTATTGAATCTCGATTCTACCTTCATTTGACCGTCTAAGAAACGTGTGCGCTCCATAAGTGTTTTCAGTCCTAAAGACTTCACATTCTGCAGTTTTTCGGAGAAGTCGAATCCCACACCATTATCTTTAATCGATATCACGACAAAGTTAGCCATTTTTTTGACGGAAATCTTACTCGCTTCCGCTTTTGCATGTTTCAGGACATTACTTAAACTTTCCTGGACGATTCTGTAAATATTTACCTCGGCCTCCTCGTTGAACAGGTTATCTATATTATCGATTTCAGAAGATATAAATAAGGTGGTATTTTCATCAATTTGCGTGACGGTATGTTCCAGTGCCTTGGTGATTCCTAATTCCTGCAGTTGGAAAGGATGCAGATCTCTTGATATTGAACGTACTTCCTCTATGGTCTCATCGATCATATTCTTGGTTTCATCGTCCCGGGAAGTCAGCATTTTATTCTTTATAACCAACAATCTCTGGCCCAGGCCATCGTGAAGGTCTTTAGAAATCCTCATACGTTCTTCCTCCTGCGAAACGATCAGTTCCTGACTAAATTTTTCCTGAAGCACCTGTCTATTTTTGAAATAAAGCTGATTCCTGTATAATAGAATTACACCAAAGAGTAATAAAAGGGCAACACCACCAAAGATCATTAGCTTCTTAAAGGTCTGATTATCTTTTTCAAGGAGTTGAATATTGGCACTCTGTTCTACCAATTCTTTTTCATTCTTTTCTGTCTCATATAGTGTTTGGTAGTACGCCAGTGAATTTGCTACTCCTTTGTTGTATATATAATCCTTTAATTCCGAATAAGCCAATTCATGCTCTAATGCCTTTTTAAAAGCCCCTTGAGCATTGTATATGTCTGATAGAAGCTTGTGGGATGAAAGTATATTTTCCTCGTATTTTAATGTTTCTGCCTTGATAAGTTTTTGTTTGGCATATTCGAGGGCGGTCTCATATTCTCCTCTGGAAAAATGGTATTTAGCGTTTGCGCCTAAATATTGAGATGAGGTTATTAAATCGTCCTGGGAATTCTCGTGAAATTTATTGATCAGTTCCAGATATTCCTCCGCTGCTGGTATTTGTCCGCTTTCACAATAGTAATCTACTAATTCGGCGTATATATACATCTCATTGGAGATCTCCATATTATTCTCCCGTGAGTTATCAATGGCGTCTTTTGCCTTAAACAGGTATTCAAGGTATTTTATCTTGTTACCGATCTTTTCATAGTCAAGAGCCTGGTTATAATATTCGGTAGGAAGGTGGTGAGTTAGGCCCAGCGACTCAATTTTCTTTATGTTCTTTTCCCGCTCGATCATGGCCTTTTCGTGAAAGCCATTCATACTGAACATAGTCGTTATTCCCTGCTGCGCATAGAACATATATTCGTAATCGCCAAGGGCCTCAAAATAATTATAAGCTTTTCTATAGCTTTCTCCTGCCGGAACGAATTTTCCCATATTGGAATATGCTTGTCCGCTAAAAAGATAAGCATCGGCGACATACAGAGAGTCTTTTTCAGTAAAGTTTGCAATGGCCATTTTATAATCTTCCACTGCGTCGGTTAGATTAAGTTTGTAATTGGACCCTCCTCTTTTCAGGTATAATCCTCCTAACAAATAACTATCTTGAATCTTGTACTTTCTGGCAAGGATTCCGTCAATTATAGTAAGAGCCTCCCTGGGCTCATTTTTTACCGAGCTTAAACTATAGTGCACGTTGATCATCTTCCTTGCTGCAGCTTCTATGCTATCCATTTCTTTGGCAACTTCAATGTATTTCAGGCTATACGAAATAAAGGCATCCAGGTCGGTTTTCCCTGCCTTGCTAATCACCGAATCCAAGGCAATGAGTTTTTCATACCTGTCGGTGGTGGTTTCAGAAAGATTTATATAATAATCTATATCCTGCGACCACGATCTTGAGGTGAGCAGAAATATAAATATGAATAAGAATTTAGGCAACGCCTTCATATATAAGTATCTTGGGGGACTTTAATCTAACAAATATAAAGCATTAAATTCTATTTTAAATAAAGAACATTCCTACCATAATCAATTACAGCCTTACTTTCTTTGAGAAAATCTGCACCTAAGATTCCCTGAACCGGATCTTCCCGGACCTGGGATAATGCTTCATTCACATGGCCAAGATCGAAAATAACAAAGGACATGCTGTTTTTAACCTTTTTACCTATAGAGAAGATATTGTTCTTGGCGATATGGGTGTCCATGTTAATGGCGCCAGCTCCTGCTGCCTTTATTTCGCTTTCTTCAGTATGCATAATGAATCGGCCAACACTTGAAAAACCAATGCAACTGCTTGATGCGCCAGTGTCTAGAATGAAATGCCCGTCTTCGCCATTCACTTTTACCTCAACTTTGTAATGCCCTGTTTTTAGCTTTCTTAGCGGAATTCTGAAAAATCCTTTCGATTCCAGAAGTTTTCTTAGTGTAGTCACCCGTTTTTTTGGTAAAGATAGCTAACAAATTAGTTAGCTTTGTACGCATGCTAACAGATACTCATACTCACTTGTATAGTGAAGCTTTCGATGAAGACAGGAAAGCGATGATGGAAAGGGCAGCTGAAGCTGGTGTAAGCCGCTTCTTTATACCGGCCATTGATTCCACCTATACGGAAGCTATGTATGATCTCGAAAGACAGTTTCCGGACAAGGTTTTTTTAATGATGGGATTGCATCCAACTTCTGTGAAGGAAGAAAGCTACCTGCTGGAATTGGCTAAAGTGGAAGCTGCCTTTGAGAAAAGGAGTTTCTATGCGGTAGGAGAGATTGGAATTGATCTGTATTGGGATACCTCTACTCTTGAAATTCAGAAAGAAGCGTTCCGAAGGCAAATTAAACTGGCTAAGAAATATCAATTACCTATAGTGATACATTGCCGGGAATCATTTGATGAGATATTTGAGGTTTTGGAAACTGAAAGGGATGAGAAACTCTTTGGAATTTTTCACTGCTTTACCGGGACGAAAGTGCAGGCAGAGAGGGCTATTGGTTTTAATATGAAGCTTGGAATAGGTGGGGTGGTGACTTTTAAAAACGGGAAGATCGATCGGTTTCTTCGTGAAATTGATCTGAAGCACATTGTTTTGGAAACGGATTCCCCTTATCTTTCTCCCGTGCCTTTCAGAGGAAAAAGGAACGAAAGTTCTTATTTAAAACTTATAACCCAGAAAGTTGCAGAGATATACGAAATGCCAGTAGCGGAAATAGCGAACATAACAACAGAGAATTCAAAAGAAGTATTTGGAGTTTAATGAAACAAATCCCAAAAATATTGTTGATATACACAGGTGGAACCATTGGGATGATAATGGATTTTAAAACTGGTGCGCTAGAGAATTTTAATTTCAATGAACTGCTAACATACGTGCCGGAATTAAATCTTTTAGATTGTTCTATTTCAACCAAAAGTTTTAAAAAACCTATCGATAGCTCTAATATGAATCCCGATTATTGGGTGAGATTGACGACTATTATCGAAAAAAATTACGATACCTACGATGGGTTTGTAGTGTTACACGGAAGTGATACCATGTCGTATACCGCCTCAGTAATTAGTTTCATGACGGAAAACCTGGCCAAGCCGATAATTTTTACCGGATCTCAGTTGCCAATCGGGGATCTTCGTACCGATGCCAAAGAGAATTTAATCACATCTATACAACTCGCTGCACTGCAGCATAAAGGAAATCCCAGAATTGCGGAAGTATGCCTTTATTTTGAGTATAAACTTTACAGGGCGAACAGGACGACGAAAATAAACGCCCAACATTTTCAGGCATTTGCGTCGTTGAATTATCCGCCGTTGGCCGAAAGTGGTGTTGAATTATCCATCAATGAAGAAGCTTTGCTCATACCCAATCGACGAAAGAAATTCAGGGTGTTTAAAGAGTTAGGAAAAGGGATTGTTCTACTCAAGATGTTTCCGGGTATGGATGCTCAAACTTTTCGTCACATTGTTTCGTATGATGAAATTCAGGGATTGATTATAGAAACATATGGTAGTGGCAATGTGACAACGCAGACCTGGTTTTTATCCGGTTTGAAGAAGTTGATCGGGAGAGGAATTCCCGTTATCAATGTTACACAATGTTCTGGTGGTAGTGTGAATATGGGCCTATATCATACCAGTGTTGCTCTTAAAAAGTTAGGTGTCATCTCCGGAAAGGATATCACCACCGAAGCAGCTGTCGCCAAGTTGATGTATCTGTTAGGCCATGGTATTTCTTCGAAAAGTTTCCGAACGATATTTGAGACTTCCCTTCGGGGTGAAATGAGTTAAAAATTCCCCTTAAAATATTTTATTAGCCGCTAATTTTTTTGTTATTTGGCAACCCTTTTCTATTGTATTACTGGTTAAGGAATTAGAGAGGTGGCCGAGTGGTCGAAGGCGCACGCCTGGAAAGTGTGTATACGCCAAAAGCGTATCGAGGGTTCGAATCCCTTCCTCTCTGCGAATGAAGTTACGAGAGAGAAAATTTGTCGAAGCTTGCTTCAGCAAATTTTCGAGCGAGTAACTTAAAGATTCGCAGCATCTATGTTCATTGCCAGAATTGGTTTTTGGGACTAATTTACCCATTCAGATAGAGCAAGTGAGTATGTCGGAATTGCAATACGAAAATTTCCAATGGATACTACAATTTCGGTGATTCGATTTCAGCGAAGATTAGGGTCGTTCCTTTGATGTTGGCACTTATTTATAATGCGATTAACTAATTTTAAAACAATCGGTAAACATTGATTTCAGGCATTCCATCGGTATTTAATCCGAAGAAATTGTTATTTCATCAAAGAATTGGCAGAATGCCTAGCACAATCATAGAATTATTGCACATTAACTAATTATTTTTATATCTTTAACCTTTAACTAAAAACAAACTTTAAGTCGATAGCAATGAAAAAATTATTTTCTATTATGGCGATTGCCGCACTATTTTTTGCGGGAACATTCAACGCAAACGCAACAGCTGTTCAAACGATGCCCACGAACGTTCAAACGTTGGTAACTTCAGCTACAGTTACAATTATACAGGATGATGAGGCAGCAGCCTCTACCGAAGAATCTCAGGGATGGCATCAGGCCCTAAAGCAAAGATTTATCGAAGGAGGACCAGGATTTATGGGAATCGTATTGTTGTGTTTAATTCTTGGTCTGGCGATTGCTATCGAGAGAATTATCTTTTTAAACCTTTCAACTACGAATACAAATAAATTAGCCCAGAGTGTTGAAGATGCTTTGAATAGTGGTGGAGTTGAAGCTGCAAAAGAAGTTTGCAGAAACACAAAAGGCCCCGTTGCTTCTATTTATTACCAGGGTCTTGACCGTGCGGATGAAAGCATTGAAGCTGCTGAGAAAGCAGTAATTGGTTATGGAGGGGTTCAAATGGGACAACTTGAGAGAAATGTATCATGGATCTCGCTATTTATTGCTCTTGCACCTATGCTTGGTTTCATGGGAACAGTAATAGGTATGATCTTGGCATTTGATAAAATTGAAGCAGCCGGAGATATGAACCCATCACTTGTAGCAGGGGGTATTAAAGTGGCACTTCTAACCACAGTATTTGGTTTGATCGTTGCGATTATCCTTCAGATTTTCTACAACTATATTATCGCTAAGATCGATAGTATTGTTAACAGTATGGAAGACGCTTCCATCACGTTAATTGATATGTTGGTAGACTACAAAAACAAGAAGTAATTAATCCAAAACCAAAACAGAATGGGTTTACATAAAATATTAAGAATAGTTGCGCTTCTGCTTGCAGTTGCCGGTATAGTGGCCCTGGTCATGGTATTGGTCAATGATACAGGATTGGATGCTCAGCTTTATATAGCATATATCACTTTAGCACTAACAGTGTTTATTGTTTTGGTATATGTGTTGAAGGAAACTTTCTCCGGAAATTTGAAAAAGACGCTGATGTCAATCGGAGCTTTTATTGCAGTCGTGATCGTTGCATACATCATGGCCGATGGAGTTGAAACCGAAATGAGAGATGGCGAAATACTTTCAGAAAGCGGATCTCACTGGGTGGGAACCGGCCTGAATACATTTTACATCCTTGCTGTCATTGCGATAGGATCGATGATATATAGCGGAATTAAAAAAGCAACAGCTAGATAATGAGAAGAGCAACACCAGAGGTGAATGCAGGGTCTATGGCAGATATCGCCTTCCTATTACTTATCTTTTTCCTGGTAACTACTACCATAGAAAAGGATAAAGGAATTGCGCGTCAATTACCACCTATTGAACCTCCAACGGAAGCTCCACCACTGATCAAGGAAAAAAACCTGTTCATAGTAAATGTGAATAAGGATGACCAACTACTAGTGGAAGATAATCTTATGGAGCTAAAAGATCTACGACAGGCTGCTATCGCATTCCTGGATAATGGAGGGGCACCTTCCGGAAGTCCGGAATACTGCAATTACTGTAAAGGAGCCAGAAGCCCATCCTCATCCGATAATCCGGATAAGGCTGTGATCTCTGTGCAAAACGACAGGTTAACTTCGTACAAGATGTATATAGCGGTTCAGAATGAACTGGTAGCCGCTTATAACTTCCTGAGAGACCGTGAGTCTGAACGATTATACGGATGGAAATTTACAGAATTGAATAAAGCCATAAATGAAGGCAGTTTCAAAGGAAACGAAGATGCTGCTAAAGAAAAGCTCGAAGCTATTCAGAAATTATTTCCATTGAAGCTTTCAGAAGCAGAGCCAAAAACAAAGGGACAATAAACGAATTAGAGTATGTCAAAATTTAAAAAGAAAAAAGGCGGTGAATTGCCGCATATTTCAACAGCATCTTTACCGGATATTGTGTTTATGCTCTTGTTCTTTTTTATGGTGGTAACCGTACTTAGAGATACCAATCTTTTGGTACAGAACCAACTTCCTAAAGCAGACCAGGTTGAAAAACTTAAAAAAGATAGAGCAGTATATATTTATGCTGGAAAACCAAGTTCGCGTTATCAGGAAGTATTTGGTACCGAAGGTAGGATACAGATCGGCGACAAGTATACCAGCATTGAAAATATTGGTTTAGCACTGGAGGAAGCAAGACGTAAATTATTACCGGAACTGCAGGATAAGGTGTATGTTGCTTTGAAAGTAGACGGTGAGACAAATACCGGTTTGGTAAGTGATATAAAACAGGTTTTAAGAGAAAGAAATCTTCTTAAGATCATTTATATTACCACACCCGGAACCGAATTAAGTAATTAACTCATTACTATCGATTATAAAAAACGCCCCGGCAATAAAGCCGGGGCGTTTTTGTTTTATATATTTTGAAATACCTTTATCTTTAACCAATGCGCTTCTCAAAAAGAATTTTCTCGTTGATAATTATTTGCCTCCTCGGCTGTGTTGGATTAGCGCAGGATAGCATTCCAAAACCTTACGATCAAAATTACAGAGAAGACCAATTCTATATAGGTATAACTTACAATGTTATTACAGATGTTCCAACCGATGTCGCTACCCGGGGATTGTCCGGGGGACTACATTTCGGATTCTTACGAGACATTCCTTTAAATGAAAGGCGAAATGTGGCTATAGCGATAGGAGCCGGAATGTCTATAGATCGTTACGGTCAGACACTTTTTATTGGAGAGGCAGAGGATAACGAATCTATCTTCAGAATTCTGAACAGCGAAATCGATTATACCACAAATTATTTTTCTACCTACACCTTAGAGGCCCCGGTAGAATTTCGCTGGCGGACATCAACCGAAAGTTCCTATAAGTTCTGGAGGATTTATACCGGCTTCAGGATTGGATATTCATATTATTATAAATCGGTATTCAAACAAACCAATAATAATATTAATCAAACAGATATACCTGAGTTCGAAAAGCTTCGCCTTGGGGCCAGTTTAAGTTTTGGTTATAATACATTCAACTTCTATGTGTATTACAGTATCAACCCGTTTTTCAAAGATGCGATTACTGTAGAAAACCAGACAGTCGATTTTAAAACGGTAAAGGTTGGATTAATGTTCTATATACTATAGCCAGAAATTCAACAGAATAAGTTGGGGTATAACCCCGATAAATAATCCCAAAACTAATTCAACAGGTGTATGCGAATTCGTATGAAGGCGGGAGGAAGCTACCCAACCGTTGGCTATAAACATAATAATTATCCAGATCAATAGATTTACCTTGAAATGTACACTTAGCGCAATTAGGAACATGGTAACTCCGGCAATCCCCATCTGATGAAGGCTAATCTTCTGTTTAAAAAACACTAACAGTAAGGCTGTGATCGCAGAAAACAATATTGCGACAAAGAAATAATATAATTCCGGGCTGTCGTAAGGATCAAATACCATCTTAATCACGAGCAGCAGCAGCAAACACTGAAGCATCAATGGAACCTTTCTTTCTTTAACATCATCCAGCTGTATGCTCGATACAACATGTAAATTTTTCAAAAGGAAATAAGTGACCAGTGGGATCAAAAACGTAATGATGCAGACAGCCATTAACTTCGCAAAAAGGAGATCTCTTTCCACGTAGCGAGGTGTAATAATGAAATAGAAGAAGGTTCCGAGAAGAGGCATCAATAACGGATGGAATATATATGCACCTATTCGGAGGAAGATGTTCATCAAATTTCTTTTCTTAATCGAGCCACTGGAAGATCCAGTTGTTCGCGGTATTTCGCGACAGTGCGTCTTGCGATAGGATAACCTTTTTCCTTGAGGATCTTTGCGAGTTTGTCATCTGTAAGGGGTTTGCGCTTATCCTCTTCTGAAATTGTGATCTCAAGTATCTTTTTAATTTCCCGCGTGCTTACATCTTCGCCTTGAATATTCTTCATGGACTCGCTAAAAAACTCCTTTATAAGCTTCGTGCCATAAGGTGTATCCACATACTTGCTATTGGCTACCCGGGATACGGTAGAAACATCCATATCGATCTTGTCCGCAATATCTTTCAATATCATCGGTTTAAGTTTGCGTTCATCACCGGTTAGGAAGTATTCCTTTTGGTGATGCATAATCGCATTCATTGTGACATAGAGGGTTTGCTGCCTCTGTTTAATGGCATCGATGAACCATTTTGCAGCGTCCAGTTTTTGTTTAATAAAAAGTACCGCATCCTTTTGCGATTTCGACTTATCCTTAGATTCCTTATAGCCCTTTAACATGTTAGTGTATTCTCTGGAAACATGTAGTTCCGGAGCATTACGGCCATTTAAGGTAAGTTCCAGCTCCCCGTCGACAATTTTAATGGTAAAATCGGGCACTACATGTTCTACCATTCGGGTATTTCCGGAATAGGTTCCTCCCGGTTTGGGATTAAGTCCCTCGATCTCATGAATGGCGTTCCGAAGTTGCTCTTCTGTGATATCGAACTTATGTAACAGCTTTTTGTAATGTTTTTTTGAAAAATGGTCGAATGTATCCTCAATGATCCTGGTGGCAAGATCTACTTCTACTGAACTTTCTTTTCGCTTGAGTTGAATGAGTAAACATTCTTGTAAATCTCTAGCAGCTACGCCCGCCGGATCCAAATCCTGGACGATGTTAAGGACTTCTTCAATTTTCTCTTCTGTAGTATAAATATTTTGCGTAAACGCCAGATCGTCAACTATATCGCTGATCTCCCTGCGGATATATCCACTCTCGTCAACACTGCCCACAAGGAACTTCGCAATTTCCTCAGCTTCCTCATCAAGGCGATACGTGTTAAGCTGTTGTAATAAGTACTGATTAAATGATGTTCCTGATGCGTAAGGTGTTTGTTTGTCCTCATCATCGGGAGAATAATTACTTGCTGAAAGTTTATAACTTGGAGTTTCATCGTCACTGAGATAGTCATCTACGTTGATATCTGTTTCAATTACCTCCGTTCCGTCATCATAGGTATCATCGTAACTATCGTCATCAAAAGTGTCTTGTAAGTTATCGTCTTCGTCTTTTCCTCCTTCTAACGCAGGATTTTCTTCCATTTCCTGAGAGATACGCTGCTCAAATGCCAGTGTGGGCAACTGTATAAGCTTCATTAGCTGAATCTGTTGAGGAGACAGCTTTTGTGATAATTTGAAGTTTAACTGTTGCTTTAGCATATGTTCAATATAGTGATATATAAATTTAAAAAAAACGGTCTACTTAATATAGGAAGTCGGCCGTTTTTAATAGAAGCTTAATAATTTCCTCAAAGGTATCGTCTGAAGAACCGTTTCACACCATGGAATCCATTCAATGCAACTAAAATTCAGCATTTCCAGGCGTCCTTGGATAAGGAATCACATCTCTTATATTCCCCATACCCGTCACAAACTGGACCAGGCGCTCGAATCCAAGCCCAAATCCACTGTGAACGCAAGTTCCGAATTTCCTGAGGTCAAGGTACCAGTACAACTCTTCTTCCGAAATGTCCATCGCCTTCATCTTTTCCAGTAGTACATCATATCGTTCCTCACGTTGAGATCCTCCAACGATCTCTCCAATACCTGGAAAGAGAACATCCATAGCTCTTACTGTCTTACCATCATCATTTAACCTCATATAAAAGGCCTTGATCGTGGCAGGATAATCGAACAGAATCACCGGACATTTAAAATGTTTTTCAACCAGGTATCGTTCGTGCTCACTTTGCAGGTCCGCACCCCATTCATCGATAAGGAATTTGAATTTCTTCTTTTTGTTCGGCTTACTCCGTTTTAATATTTCTATGGCTTCTGTATAGGTGACACGTTTAAAATTGTTGTCAATTATAAAACGCAACTTATCACGCAATGTCATCTCACTCCTTTCCGCCTGGGGTTTGGTTTTTTCTTCCTGAAGCAACCGATTCTCGAGGAATTCAAGGTCATCGGAACAGTTTTCAAGGGTGTATTTCACCACATATTTTATAAAATCTTCCGCCAGGTCCATATTAGCATCAAGATCATAGAAGGCCATTTCAGGTTCGATCATCCAGAATTCGGCAAGGTGACGGGATGTGTTACTATTTTCTGCTCTGAAGGTGGGACCGAAGGTATACACTTTTCCAAGGCCCATTGCATAGGTTTCAGCTTCCAATTGTCCGCTTACGGTAAGATTGGTCTCTTTTTCGAAGAAATCCTGCTTATAATCTACCTCACCATGTTCGTTTAACGGCGGGTTTTTAGGATCCAGGGCAGATACTCTGAACATTTCCCCCGCTCCTTCAGCATCGCTGCCGGTGATTATTGGGGAATGAAAATAGTGAAAGTTATTTTTCTGAAAATAATCATGCACGGCAAAAGCCAGTTTAGAACGTGTACGCATAATGGCACCGAAAGTGTTGGTGCGTATTCGCAGATGCGCCTGCTCTCTGAGAGTTTCAAGAGTGTGACGTTTCGGACTTAGAATTGTAAGTTTAACTTCTTCCGGGTCTGCCTCACCAAGAACCTCGATCTTCGAAACCTGGATCTCCACAACTTGTCCCTGCCCCTGGCTTTCCACCAGGGTGCCGCTTAACGAAATAGCCGCACCTACGGTGACTTTCCGAAGCAGTTCTTCCTCGAAATTTTCGAAATCCACCACACATTGTAGATTCTTTATAGTCGAGCCATCATTCAGGGCGATAAAACGATTGCTTCTGAAGGATCTAACCCAACCTTTAACTGTGATCTCAACCTGAGAAGGTTCACTTTGCAATATCTTACTGATTTCCGATTGCTGCATGTGTTTAGTTTTGAAGGCGTAAAGATACTTTTTAGTTGGAAACTGAACAACAAATCAGTCGTCGTCTTCCATATCATCATCATTGTCCGGAATGATCTTCAACGCAGGTTTTCTTAAGGTTTCTTTGTTGGCGATACTGCGCTCCAATGAAAGTAAAAGGGAGGGTAATAAAAGTAGATTCGCCAACATAGCACACAAGAGTGTTGCCGATACAAGTGCGCCTAAAGCCACGGTCCCGCCAAAACTTGATATTGTGAACACCGAGAAACCAAAGAACAACACGATGGAAGTATAGAACATACTTACCCCGGTCTCTCTCAAGGCGGCATAAACCGATTTTTTGATCTTCCAGTCACTGGCAATTAATTCCTGTCTGTATTTCGCCAGGAAGTGAATGGTGTCATCCACCGATATTCCGAATGCAATACTGAATACCAGGATTGTTGAAGGTTTAATGGGAACTCCTAAAAATCCCATAAGCCCGGCGGTGATAAGCAGGGGAAGTAAGTTCGGGATGAGTGAAATAAGTATCATCCGGAAACTCCGGAACATCCATGCCATAAATAAAGCAATTAGGAATACAGCCAGGGATAAGGAGATGATAAGATTTCGGACCAGGTACTTGGTTCCTTTCTGAAAAACCAAGGCTTTTCCAGTAAGTGACACATCGTAACGCTCTTCCGGAAAAATCTTCGTGATCTCATCTTTCAGGTCTTCCTCGATACGATCGAAACGTTCTGTTTCGGTGTCTTTCATAAACGTAGTAATTCTGGCGAACTGACCGGTGGAATCCACATATGAAGACAACAAATTTGCACTATCCGCGCTGCTTTTTGCATACGATAATATAAACGTGCGCTCCTGGCTATTTGGAAGCTGATAATATTCCGGGTTGTTATTGTAATAAGCCTGTTTGGAATATTTCACCAATTCGGCCACAGATATAGGTTTGGAGAATTCGGGAACATCCATAATGTAATCCTGCAGCTCATCGATGCGTTTCAACGTGGCAAGTTTCATCACCCCTTTCTTTCGCTTCGTATCCACGAGAATTTCAAGTGGCATTATCCCTTCATATTCGCTTTCATAGAATTTAATATCACTGTAAAACTCCTTGGTCTTGGGCATATCCTCTATTAGACTGCCAGAAATATGAATATTGTATATACCAATGATACTGGCACACAACAGGGCGATGGCTGAAACATAAATGGCGATCCTGTGTTCTTTCACCATACGTTCCATCCAGTCTACGAATTTCGCGATCCACTGTTTGTTGAGATGTTTCAGGTGTTTGTATTTAGGCACAGCCATGTAACTGTAAACAATAGGGATAATAAACAGACTCAGCAGGAATATCGCTATAATGTTGATGGAAGCTACCGCACCAAACTCTTTTAATAATTGACTGTTGGTAAGGGTAAAAGTGGCAAATCCTGAAGCGGTAGTGACATTGGTCATCAAAGTGGCATTCCCTACTTTGCTAATTACCCGCTGAAGGGACTTCGCCTGATTACCATGGTTCTTTATCTCCTGTTGGTATTTGTTGATAAGAAAGATACAGTTCGGGATCCCTATCACAATTATGAGTGGTGGTATAAGTGCTGTAAGCACCGTGATCTCGTAATGTAGCAGTCCCAGGATGCCGAATGCCCACATAACCCCAATGATCACTGTAACCATAGAAATAAAGGTGGCTCTGAATGATCGGAAGAAAAAGAAAAATATGAGGGAGGTGACCAACAAAGCTGCTCCGATAAACATCCCTATTTCATCAATGATGTTTTGAGAATTCAATGTTCTTATATAAGGCATACCTGAAGTGTACACCTTCATTCCGCTTTCTGTTTCAAATTGCTCAATACGGGGTATAAGCACCTGGTCTATAAAATCTTTTCGAACGGAAGTATTAACAATATCTTTGTTCAGATAAATGGCTGTTCGTACAGAGGTCTTGTCGGGATTATAGATCAGGCCTTCATAAAATGGAAGTTTGTTGAATAATTCGTATTTGTACCGCGATAGGTTTTCTTCTGAAAAAACAGTATCCTGTATGAATGGTACGAGCTCAAAACCTACAGAATCTTTTCTTTTCTGAAGTTTTTGGAGATCACCAACCGCTAAGGTCAGGTCAACTTCCGAAGCTTTTCTAAGGTCATTCGAAAGCAGGTTCCACGCTTTGAAATTATTGGGAGTGAACAGGGCAGTGTCTTTTACGCCGATCACTATTAAATTTCCCTCTTCCCCAAATTCGGCAAGAAATTTATTGTATTCAATATTTACCTCGTGATCGTCCGGAAGCAAATTCGCCTCCGTATAGGTAAATCGCATATGCTTCCACTGAGACGCCAGAAGGACGGTAATGATGGCAATGGCGACAAGGATCAGGGTGCGATTTCGCAATATAAATCTTGCTACGGCACTCCAAAATCCTATACTGAATAATTTGTCCAAATCCTGCTTTGTTTACAGTCGGGCAAAGGTATTAAAAACCCTTGTACATACGCTGTTAAGGAGTTTATAATTTAAGATAAAAGGTAAACTTAAAGGAAATATTATCTTCGAAGTCGGGCAGGTTGTAAAAACCATATCTATACGCGAAGCTGAGCCCAAACCCGAAAAGCAATCTGTTTAGCTCAAGACCCGATTCGGAATAAAACTCCTCCAGCGTCTTAAAGGGAATACCAATGTGCCTTTCCGGATTAGAAAGGTCGCCCACAGCATGTCGCGTAATAAAGACCAGTTCCGGTTGAAATGAATCAGAAAAATAAAATCGGCGTAAACTGTGTTTTACCTGGAGCGTTAGCAATTGATCCGAGAAGAACTCACCAAAATACATGGTTTCAAAACTACGCCGGCCGGCTACTGAAAACCGCTGGAGTATTTCGTCTTTAGTGGGACTATTGGGATAGGCGTGAAAAAGATGGGTTAGCGGAACATCTCCGGTCGCATAATTTCCTTCCAATAAGATATTGGTGGAAGACAGGTCTTTTCTCTTAATATAGTAATCTAGCTTCAATCCGAATTTAGTATAACTAAAATCACTTCCGCCAAAACCGGGAACACTTTGAGTAACCTGGGCACTGATCTTTGGCAATCCGTCGAAATATTCTACACGGCCGTCATCGATAGTAATGAAATTTGTCTTCGGACTGATACGCAACGCGGCAGTTACTTCGGAAGTTTCAAACGCACTGTACAGTACATTGTTGTCGAGAAACTGGTAATCCTCTATTTGGTCAATTTTTGAATGTCCCACTCTGAATTCACCCCAAACTTTCGGAGAAAATTCATGTTGAATATTGGACATAATGTTTCGATATTTATAGAATTGGGTAACATTTAATAATCGAGGTTCGAAAACAGAATATACACGGTCGTCCGTTAAGTATTTCATAGTCCCTATTTCGCGTATATCATCGAAATAATAAGTATTGATCCAGGTATTGTGTTCTTTATTCACTCGAACACTACCGCCGACACTGAATTTGAAATCCTTGTCCTTAAATCCACGGGCGACGTAACCACCGAGCTTTACATCTTCAAAAAGCCTTTCATTGGTAATTCCACCGAAACCTATTCGGATTCCCTCATAGTTGTTATATTTTATGAAGTACCTCAGGTCTACATCAAAGAACCCCAGGGGGTAGAAACCTGTTTTAAACGGGCTCTTTTTTTGTTTAGTTTGAGTGGCTGTGCTGTCTTGTTGCGTCTGAATTGCCGGTTCTTGCGCACCTAGAAAATAGGGAAGTAGCACAAAAAATACGAGTGAGGTTAGGCGCATGGACTAAGAAACGAAATTCAAGTTGTTAAAGTATAAAGAAAGCGGCATAGTAGCCGCTTAATTTTATTTTGTTTAACGTTACTCATCTTTTTAAACAGTCATGATCTCCTTTTCTTTCACATGGTAGATCTCGTCTATTTTCTTAATATGATTATCGGTCATCTCCTGAATATCAATCTCTAAATTCGACTTCATATCTTCTGAAATATCAAGGTCTTTTAACTCATTCATGGCATGTTTACGATCATTTCGAACCCCAATCTTAGATTCTTCAGCTTCGTGTTTGGCTTGCTTAGCCAATTCAGTTCTTCGTTCCTCGGTGAGAGGAGGAACATTGATGATTACACTTTCACCATTATTCATTGGATTAAATCCCAAATTGGCGACCATAATTCCTTTTTCGATCTCAGGAATAAGTGATTTCTCCCACGGCTGAATTGAAATGGTCATCCCGTCGGGTGTATTTACATTGGCTACCTGGTTCAAGGGCGTGGGAGTTCCATAATAATCCACCATAACCGAAGAAACCATAGAAGGTGAAGCCTTACCGGCCCTAATATTTACGAATTTCTTCTCAAGGTGCTTGATTGCATTACCCATAACTTCGCGGGTGCTGTCCAACAAAAATTT
This sequence comes from Flavobacteriaceae bacterium, assembly GCA_013043685.1. Classification (GTDB taxonomy): domain Bacteria; phylum Bacteroidota; class Bacteroidia; order Flavobacteriales; family Flavobacteriaceae; genus Pukyongia. The sequence continues at coordinate 66,899 of JABDNT010000018.1, forward strand.
AATTTCTTCATTCATGATGTAAAATTTTAAAGATTCTTACCAAGAATCAAACCAAAGTTACAAATTTACTTTTGTGCCGATCTTTTCGCCCGAAACAACTTTGTATAAATTTCCCCTTGTATTCATATCAAAAACAATGATGGGGAGTTCATTTTCCTGACTTAAAGTGAAGGCTGTCGTATCCATCACCTTCAATCCTTTTTGAAGCACATCTTCAAAACTAATATCGTCAAATTTCGTGGCGTCGGTATTTTTTTCTGGATCGCTGGAATAGATTCCATCTACCCGGGTTCCTTTGAGGATTACCTCGGCGCCTACTTCTATAGCTCTTAAGACTGCAGCCGAATCTGTAGTAAAATAAGGATTACCTGTTCCTCCACCAAATATCACCACACGTCCTTTTTCTAGATGTCTTATCGCTTTTCTGCGGATAAAAGGCTCTGCCACTTCATTAATTTTAATGGCGCTTTGTAAACGGGTAGGAATTCCTTCATCCTCAAGAGCGCTCTGAAGCGCAAGACCGTTTATCACAGTTGCCAACATTCCCATATGATCTCCTTGAACCCTGTCCATACCGCGACTGGCCCCTGAGAGTCCCCTAAAAATATTTCCGCCTCCGATAACTATTGCGACTTCAACACCATGATCTGTAATCTCTTTAATTTCTTTGGCATATTCCTGAAGTCGATCGGGATCTATACCATATTGCCTGGTTCCCATTAAGGCTTCGCCGGAAAGTTTTAGAAGGATTCTTTTATATCTCATAGTGCTTTTGTTGCTACAAAAATAGCGAAAAATTATGGATGAATTCTGATTAATGGAAGAGGTTATATCTTCAAAAATGCGTAGTTCTGCAAGACTACTTATTCGATTAATCTGAAACGCTACTTAATTATTTTTCATAATGAAAGCGTAATTGATTCATTAAGAGATTGATGTTTAACATACAATTCCTATTTTTATACTTCATCGGTGCAAATCTGAAGAAATAAAACTAACCACAAATGAAAAAGTTGAATTACCTGATTATTTTCTTGATCATCGTATCGTGCCAGCCAAAAGGCCTGGATACAAAATTCATCGCTTCAAAATATTACCAGGGAGTGGTTAAGGTAGTTTTGTTTGATGAAGTACTGGAAAAGATCGAAAAAGGTAAAGGCTATTTGAGCAGAGGCTCAGGTTTTATTGTAACTGAAGACGGATATCTTTTCACGAATAAACATGTGGTCGAGACCAGTGTAAAAGGCTATGTGGATTACGATTATTATGAGAATAAGATTAAAAAATCCACAATCTCGGTGTATTCGGAAGATCTGGTGAACAGCAATGATCTCATCAAAGTGTACAATGCAGGATATACGGTTCCGGTGATCCAGGTATTTCATGGTAAAGGGGAGAACGATTATAATTTGTATAAAGCTGAAGTAGTTTCCATTGGTGCAGGAGCCTATGACGGTGCTCTTCTGAAAATTGTAAGTGACATGGAGGGGAATCCTGTAAAGAGGAAGTTCACCACGGTTCCTCTTGGTAATTCGGATAATGTGAGTCAGGGGGAACAACTTTGCGTATATGGGTATCCCGCCCAGTTCAAAGGATCGGCGGAATTAATGATGAAGGACCTCAGTACTATCAGTGTAGGTATAATGAGTGGGAATGATTATGTTTTTAATGAAGATTACGGTTATATCAAGACAGATGCAGAAATACATCCCGGTAATAGTGGCGGGCCCGTATTTAATGAAGAGAATAAGGCAATTGGTATCGCGACAGCTAAAGGAAAGACTACAGGCATCGGACTTGTGGGAGGGATCAATGGCATGTATTATATTTCGGCTATCGATAGTAAGGCACATAGTGAGCTTATCGAGAATGGATTAACCCTTCCGAAAAGATCCTCCTCAATAAATACAATCAACGGGGAACAGCAGCCGATAAAAACGGTTAAGGAGATTAATGATATCATAGCAGCAAGAACTAAGAAAAAAACTCCTCCTACAACTACATTGTTAGGCGACTACTATTCGAAATCGAAGATTTTCTTTTCTCACTTATCACCGGCAAAGAATGACAATTTAATTCCGAATACCACTAAAAGACATACCTCTTTTAATATCGATAAAAGCGCTGGCGGAAAAATCTGGTTCTATGTAGACAATTACCCTAAAGAACTGAACACCAGCAAGATCACAATACTTATTGATAAAGCTAATAACATGGGGATCTACGAGAAGTTTAAGGATTTTTCGGTGACAGTAAATAGTACCCACGACATCAAATATTTCGACGTGGATTTCTACCAGGAGGGTCAATACAGGGTCAAAGCATACTCAGCCGAACTAAAATATATAAATACGGCATATCTTAAATTGACGTATTTCAAATAGTAAAAAAAACGGGTTGTTCCAGGTAAAGGAACAACCCGCTTAATATCTTTACGAAATATCTCTATGTAAGAGACACTCTTTCGAAAGAAACCACTTCCACGTCTCCGTACGTTTTCACGTATTCAGCTACAGAAAGCTTTTCATCTTTTATGAAATTCTGATCCAACAGGCACTGTTCCTGATCCAGGGTAGTGTTGTCTGAAATGAATCGCTCCAGTTTTCCAGGTACGATCCTATCGAGAATTTGTTCTGGTTTACCCTCAGCTATCAATGCAGCTTTGATATCGGCTTCAGCTTTCGAAAGCACCTCATCCGTTAATTGAGCTCTTGAAATATACTGAGGTACATTTTTCAGTGTTTTACCCAGACGGCCCAACTCAATATTGTCTTTTTCAATGACCGCGATTCTGGCCTCAGTTTCAGCAGCGATATAGTCAGCATCGAAATCTTTGTAAGATAAGGTAGTCGCTCCCATCGATGCAACTTGCATAGCCAGGTCCTTAGCCAACACATCGGCATTCTCAACATTGGCAGAAAGTCCTACAATAGCAGCAATCTTATTCCCATGGATATATGATCCCAAAAATGGAGCTTCCAGAGTTTTGTATGCACCAATTTCGATTTTTTCACCGATCACGCCGGTTTGTTCTGTTAGCTTCTCATCAATGGTCATCCCATCGAAATCTGCTGCCATAAACTCTTCTTTGGATGAAGTTCCTAATGCAATCTCCGCCATTTTATGGGCCATGGCCACATAATCGTCGTTTTTAGAAACAAAATCTGTTTCACAATTAAGAGATACAATAGCTCCTTTGGTCTTGCTATCGTTAATTTTAGCGATAACCGCTCCCTCACTTGAGTCACGATCTGCTCTTTTTTCAGCAATCTTCTGACCTTTTTTTCGAAGGATCTCAATTGCTTTATCGAAATCTCCCTCGGCCTCTACTAATGCCTTTTTACAGTCCATCATTCCGGCTCCGGTTTTCTTTCTTAATTCACTTACCATTGCGGCGGTAATCTTTACCATTTCCATAGTGTTATTTATTAATGTATTAGAAAAATCGTCTTAAAGTTCAATAACGCACAGAACCAAACGACTTTATGCTTACTAATTTTGTTCTTATTCTTCTTCCTTGGCAGCTTCAGTCTCTACGGCCGCTTTAGTCTTTGTGGCGGCTTTAGTCTCTACGGTAGCTTCAGTCTCTACAGCAGCTTCAGGAGCCGGGGCAGGAGCTGGAGTTTCGGCTTTAGGGGCTTCACTCTCACTTTCCTTACCGCTCTTTCTCTCTGCAAGACCTTCGATAACCGCTTCTGAAACTCTGGTAACTATCTTCTCGATAGATTTTGATGCATCATCATTCGATGGGATTACATAATCGATCTCACGCGGATCACTATTCGTATCGACCATAGCGAAAATAGGGATGTTCAGTTTCTGAGCCTCTTTCACAGCAATGTGCTCACGGGTGGTGTCCACGATAAAAAGCGCTCCGGGTAAACGGCTCATGTCACTGATGGAACCTAAGTTCTTTTCCAGTTTCGCACGAGTACGGTCTACTGCCAGACGCTCTTTCTTAGAAAGCGTGTTGAAAGTACCATCCTGTTTCATGCGATCGATCATCGCCATTTTCTTTACAGCTTTTCTAATAGTGACGAAGTTGGTAAGCATACCACCCGGCCATCTTTCGGTGATGTACGGCATATTTGCTTTTCCAGCCCTGTCAGCCACAATATCTTTCGCTTGCTTTTTGGTTGCAACGAATAAGATCTTTCTGCCGCTGGCAGCGATCTTCTTCATAGCTTCACTAGCTTCTTCAAGCTTAGCAGCAGTTTTGTAAAGGTTTAGGATGTGAATCCCGTTGCGCTCCATATAGATGTAGGGAGCCATGTTAGGATTCCATTTTCGGGTAAGGTGTCCAAAGTGTACACCTGCGTCAAGTAATTCTTTGACTTCTTTGTTGTTTGCCATTTTGTTTTAGTTTACGTTCCTGTTTAGATAGCAACCTGTTCGACTTTCGACTTAGGTTTAGATGCTAAACTAACATCCCGCCGGCAGGTGGGATTAACAGCTTAATAATAAAATATGAACTTATAACCGTGTTTGGGCATTCCAATAGAACACCCAAACAGGTTGGGTATTTTAACGTTTAGAGAACTGGAATTTCTTACGAGCTTTCTTCTGCCCAAACTTCTTTCGTTCTACCATTCTCGGGTCCCTGGTTAATAAACCTTCGGGCTTCAGGATGGATCTGTTCTCTTCATTTAATTCACACATCGCTCTAGACAAAGCCAATCTAACAGCCTCGGCCTGACCTGTGATTCCACCTCCAAACACATTCACATTAATATCGAACGATTTCTCGTTATCCGTTAATGCAAGAGGTTGCTTCACTTTATACTGCAATGTTGCAGTAGTGAAATATTTATCCATTTCGCGTTTGTTCACTGTGATGTTCCCTTTTCCTTTTGAAAGGTACACGCGTGCAACTGCGGTTTTTCTTCTACCTATTTTGTGAATAGTTTCCATGCTTACTTGATGTCGTTAAGATTAATAGTTTTGGGTTTTTGCGCTTCCTGATCGTGTTCTGTACCTACATACACTTTCAGGTTTCTGAATAATTGTGCTCCCAGTTTATTTTTGGGAAGCATGCCTTTTACGGCTTTTTCAACTACTCGCGCAGGGTTCTTGCTGAACAATTCATTGGCTGTCAGACTACGCTGTCCACCTGGATATCCTGTGTGTCGGATATACGTTTTTTGTTCCCACTTGTTCCCACTTAGATTAATCTTTTCAGCATTGATAATAATCACATTATCACCACAATCCACATGAGGTGTGAAATTTGGTTTATGTTTTCCGCGAAGTAATTTAGCGACTTCGCTCGCAAGACGACCCAATGCTTGCCCGTCCGCATCAACCAACACCCACTCCTTATTTACAGTGTTCTTGTTGGCAGATACTGTTTTGTAACTCAATGTGTCCATTTCGTTTTTTGTCAAATAGTTAATAAAACATTGTTTCCCTTTAAAAAGGGCTGCAAATGTACCATTAATTATTTGAAATACAAGACGAGGCTACAAAATTTTAGCTGTTTTCAGGGGCTTCAAAAAAAGTTAAAATTATCCTAATTAACAATTATATCTGTCACTTTGCGGCTTATATTTTGTCTTTCATTCATCAATCAACAACTAGACCAATGACAATCCAACGCACAATATACCTCCTCCTGGGTATAATGTACTTCCAATCGTCTTTTTCACAAGACGAAGTAACATCAGACTCTATTCCACTTAGTTATGAAATGCGCGTGTATACCACCACATCGGTTGCCGGGATGGAAGAAATTAACATAGATGGGATGCTGGACGATGCAGCATGGGAAGCTGTAGAATGGACCTCGGATTATGTGGAATTCGAACCTGATAATGCGAGCGATCCCACGGAGCAGACGAAAATGAAGATTGTCTATGACGATAAGAATTTATATGTTGCCTTTAAATGTTATCAGAAAGATCCTGCGACCATCGAAAGGCGCATGGGCAGACGAGACGATTTCCCTGGGGATTGGGTTGAGATAAATATTGATAGTTATGGCGATGATAGAACAGGATTTTCGTTTACTGCATCGGTTTCCGGTGTAAAAGGAGACGAGTTCATCTCAAATAATGGAAATTTCGACAGCAGTTGGAATCCTATATGGTACCTTGATACTAATATTGATGAAGAAGGGTGGACGGCCGAAATGCGAATCCCGTTAAGCCAACTGAGATTCGGGAATGACGATGAGCAGGTATGGGGAATTCAATCCACGCGAAGATACTTCAGAAATGAAGAAAGGTCATTGTGGCAACCGTTACCACCAAATCCTCCGGGCTGGGTTAGTGAATTTGGAGAATTAAGAGGAATAAAAGGTATAAAACCCCAGAAGCAATTGGAGATACAACCGTACACCGTTGCTCAGCTTGATACTTACGAACAGGAACCGGGTAATCCATTCAGAGATGGAAGTGATACAAAACTAACTGGTGGGCTGGACGCAAAGATTGGAATTACAAATGATCTTACTGTTGACTTGACAATTAATCCTGACTTCGGGCAAGTGGATGCCGACCCCGGTGCTATAGCCCTGGACGGATTTGAGATCTTCTTCCAGGAACGCAGGCCTTTCTTCGTTGAAAATAAGAATGTATTCGATTTCCGTGTGGGCGGTGGAGCCGATAATATTTTCTTTTCCCGTCGAATTGGGCGTACCCCTCAGGGTTCAACCACAGCTGATAGTAACTTAGGAGAATTTGACGATATTCCTGTTAATACAACCATCTTAGGAGCTGCTAAATTCAGTGGTAAGACTAAGAATGGTTGGGCTATCGGACTTTTAGAGAGCGTGACAGATAGGGAGTATGCGGAGATCAAACTTAATGATGATCCTACAGTACTTAACAGCCTTGAAGAGATTGGAGAGCCCAGGGAAGAACTGGTTGAGCCACTTACCAATTATTTGGTAGCAAGGGCTCAAAAGGATTTCAACGACAACAATTCCTATGTAGGAGGCATAATTACAGCTACGAACAGGAAATTGGAGGAAAATATGGACTTCCTCAGGGAAAGTGCGTACACCGGTGGATTAGATGCGCGACACAACTGGAAAGACAGGAAGTATTATGTCACGGGTAAGTTTACTTTTAGTACAGTTAATGGAAGCCCTGAAGTGATAGAAAGTACACAAACCTCCCTCACGCATTTATTCCAGCGGGTAGATGCCAGTCATGTAAATGTCGATCCTACAAAGACCTCACTTTCAGGTACTGGTGGAAGTTTTGAAATTGGGGGGCGTAGCGATAACGGAAAGTGGCGATACAATACCGGAGGGAATTTCCGATCACCCGAACTTGAACTCAATGATATAGGATTCCTTCGGCAGGCAGATCAGATTTCCCAATATGCCAACGTTCGTAGGTTGTGGAATAATCCATCCACCTGGTTTCGACGCGCCAATATTGGATTCAATCAATTTTCACAATACGATTTCGAAGGTAATTACAACAGGATCCAATACGAGATAAATAGTTATGTGAACTGGAAGAATAACTGGTGGACCGAATTCGGGGCAGCACATAAGCCAAGGATCTATACGAATACAATTTTACGCGGCGGGCCGCGATGGAGATGGAACCAGGAAAACTTTTTTTTCCTATTCTCTGGGACCGATGGCAGGAAGAAGTTCAGCATGCATGCCGGTTATGTGCATTCCGATGCAAAACAGGATAATTTCTCTTTCAGGAGATATGTGCTGCGATTCTTCTATCAGCCAATCAACTCCCTGAACCTGCGCCTGGTAACGGAATTCGAGCGGAATCCGAATAAGACCCAGTACGTAACGGAATCGGCCTTCAACGGGACACCACGCTATATTCTTGGTGAAATTGATAACGAATCGTTGAGTACGACGTTACGTGTGAACTATAATATCAATCCCAACCTCACGATTCAGTATTACGGACAGCCCTTTATATTTAAAGCCAAGTTCAGCAACTTCAATTATGTGAACGATCCGGTTGCTAAAGATCTTAACGACAGGGTCACCTGGTATAATAACGATCAGATATCTTTTTCGAATGATGTGTATTCAGTTGATGAAGATGGTGATGCAAAGGTGGATTACGAATTTGGAAATCCCGATTTCGCTTTTGTACAATTCCGGTCTAATCTCGTTTTACGTTGGGAATATATCCCCGGATCAGAAATCTTCCTTGTATGGTCACAAGGGATTACAGGACTGGGGGATGTAAATAATGACTTCGGGAAAATTATTGATAATCAGTTATTGAGTGAACGGCCTCAGAATACCTTCTTAATCAAGGCTACATATCGCTTTGTACTATAAAAACAACCTTGTTGCGAATGCACTTTATCTAAAATAAGTGCATTTCATCGATAAAAGAGTGTAGCTGTCGAAAACAGATTTTCAGGCAGTCACTTTCTTTTGCAGTCTCTTTCCTACACCCTACATTTGTTTCAGATTGAAGTTTGGAAATGATGAAGAATACTTTTTTTGCCCTCTTTTTGATCACCTCGTTTAACCTACTTGCCCAGGTTGGTATAGGTAATACGGCCCCCCAGGCCGCACTTGATATCCAATCAGGCTCACAAGGTGTTCTACTACCCAGAGTCGCGTTAACTTCAGTAACTGATAATGTTACTGTAGTTAACCCGAATGGTGGTGTTCTTGCCGAAAGTACGTTGGTGTATAATACCGGCTCTGCTGGTCTGTCAACACCAGGATTTTATTACTGGAATAGCAGTCAATGGATCCAACTTGCAGACGACTCCCCAAAAGTTTATGTAGGGAAGGCTATTATTACCGGAACAGGAACTTTGGTGATAAGCGGCCTTCCATTTGAACCTTCCAGTGTTTCCATCCAGGCCTATTCGAATGTAGACGCATATGTTTTAGATGCAGATAATGGAACCAGCAACAATGACGCTGGAATTGCAAACGCTTTTGGATCTATGAAAGGATATGCGAGAGACAATTCAGGAAGTATAGACCAACAGGTGATTTATGGAGGAGGTTCCGGGAATTCTATTAATGATATTTCCCGATTTGCGTCTCCAAGCCACTGTGTAGGTTTGCGATATGCAGACAAAAACGGAACATCCTTAGGTGTGACAAGCGCGTCATTAACATCCTTTAATTCGGATGGATTTACTCTTAATATTGACTCATACGCTGACAGTGTAGTAATACTCTACGAAGCGCATAAATAAATTTGGTTAGTTTTTTTTTATAGTTGAAAATGAATGTTAGGCGAAGTGCTCCCGGAAGCGGGAGCATTTTGTTTAATGCGCTTCCAGCCAGTCGTTTCCTAAACCGATATCAACCACCAAGGGTACAGCTAATTTATATGCCCCCTCCATTTCCGTTTTGATCATGTCCTGCAATTGCTCAAGTTCGGGTTTATATGCATCGAACACCAGTTCATCATGTACCTGGAGTAACATCTTGCTCTTAAAGTTTCCTTCAGAAAGTTTCTTATAAATATTGATCATTGCGATCTTGATAATATCTGCTGCACTACCCTGGATAGGCGCATTCACGGCATTTCGCTCGGCAGCACCACGAACCACCGCGTTGCTACCGTTAATCCCAGTTAGGTATCTTCTCCTTCCCAGAACGGTTTGAACATAGCCGTTTTCACGTGCAAAATGAATCTGGTCATCGATATAATCCCTTAATTTCGGATAGGTCTTATAGTAGGTTTCAATGAGTTCTTTTGCTTCTGTTCTGGATAGATCGGTCTGGTTGCTCAGTCCGAAAGCAGACACGCCGTATATGATCCCAAAATTCACGGTTTTGGCATTTCCTCGCTGTTCCCTCGTCACCTCTTCCAGGGGAATATTGAAGACCTTAGCGGCCGTAGATGCATGAATATCTTCTCCATTCTTAAACGCCTCAATCATATTTTCTTCCTGGCTCAGCGCCGCAATTATGCGCAATTCTATCTGGGAATAATCAGCAGCCAGGAGGACATGGTCCTTATCCCTGGGAATAAATGCTTTTCGTACCTGTCGTCCACGTTCTGTCCTAATTGGTATATTCTGAAGATTGGGATTGTTGCTACTCAATCTACCGGTGGCCGCAACCGTCTGCATATAATCGGTATGAACACGCCCGGTAGAGGGTTCAACTTGTTCAGGCAAAGCATCCACATAGGTGCTTTTTAATTTTGTGAGTCCTCGATATTCCAGGACATCCCGAATTATTTTATGATCTTTAGCCAAATTGGATAGCACGTCCTCCGCAGTAGAATATTGGCCGGTTTTCGTCTTCTTCGGTTTGTCAACCAATTTCATTTTATCAAACAAGATATCACCCAATTGTTTAGGTGAACCTATATTGAATTCTTCATCTGCTTCCTTAAAGACCTCTGCTTCAAGACGTTTAATGTCCTTATCCAACTCAGCCGATAATTTTTTCAGAAAATCTTTATCAAGATTAATTCCTTCCAGCTCCATATCTGCGAGCACTCTGAGCAGCGGCACTTCAATTTCATCAAATAATTTCTGCGTATTTGCTTCACCCAGCTCTGCGGCAAAATGTTCTTTCAGCTGAAGTGTAATATCGGCATCCTCCACGGCGTACTCAGTTTGCTTATCCAGCGGCACTTCCCTCATAGATAACTGGTTCTTTCCTTTCTTACCAATAAGTTCGGTTATGGAAACCGGGGTATAATTGAGATAGGCTTCGGCTAAAACGTCCATATTATGCCGCATGTCGGGATTGATGAGGTAATGTGCTAGCATAGTATCGAAAAGTTTTCCCCTAACCTCAATATCGTATTTGGCCAGTACTTTTATATCATATTTCAGGTTTTGTCCGATCTTTTCTATTTGTTCATTTTCGAAGAATGGCCGCAGTGTTTCCGTCAGCTCCTTCGCCTCTTCAAAATCTTCCGGGAAAGGCAGGTAGAAACCTTTACCGATTTCCCAGCTAAATGCAATACCTACGAGTTCTGCTGTGATTGGATTTAATCCGGTTGTTTCAGTATCGAAGCAAACACTGGTTTGATTGTTCAAATTCTGAAGGAATAACTTAGTTCCTATTCCGGGTTGAACTGTTTGATAAAAATGTTCAATATCGTTAATCGTGTTCCTCGAATTGTACTTCTTGGCCCCTTCCGAAGGTTCACCGTCACCTCCGAACAATGAGAACTGGCCACTCCCCGCTGAAGTAGGAGTGGCTTTTTTCTGTTCTTTAGTAGCTTCTGAAGTATTTCCGGGCTTTTCCGAATTGGTTTGATCGTTTGAAAAGGTCTTAATAAAATTATCGGTCAGCCTTCTGAATTCAAGATCTTCAAAGATTTTAGTAACTCCTTCGACATCGGGTTCCGACATCTCAAAATCTTCTTCATTAAAATCTACTGGCACGTCCAGCATGATCGTTGCTAATTTCTTAGAAAGCAGCCCCAGTTCTTTAGCACCCTCGACTTTTTCCTTCATTTTGCCCTTTAACTGGTCTGTATTAGCAAGCAACCCTTCCATGGTACCGTACGCTGCTATAAATTTCTTAGCGGTCTTTTCGCCAACACCGGGTAATCCGGGTATATTATCGGAACTGTCGCCCATCATGCCCAGGAAGTCGATAACCTGGGTGGGGTCTTTTACTTCAAACTTCTCCTGTACTTCGGGAATTCCCCAGGTTTCATAGCCACCGCCGAAAACCGGCCGGTACATGAATATATTTTCGGAAACCAACTGAGCAAAGTCCTTATCCGGTGTCACCATAAATGTCTTATACCCTTCTTTTTCGGCTTTTTTGGCCAGGGTGCCAATTACATCGTCAGCTTCAAAACCTTCTTTAACCATAATGGGAATATGCATGGCTCTAAGAATTTCTTCAATATAAGGTACGGCTAACCTTATGGCGTCGGGTGTTTCATCGCGATTTGCCTTGTAATCGGTAAACATTTCGTTACGCGCATCACTACCCCCTTTATCGAAGCATACTGCCAGGTGATCCGGTCTTTCCCGCTTGATGACATCCAAGAGAGAATTCATAAAACCCATAATCGCCGATGTGTTTTGCCCCTTGGAGTTAATTCTGGGGTTTTTGATAAAGGCGTAGTACCCTCTGAAGATTAATGCATAAGCGTCAACAAGGAAAAGGCGTTTCTGGTCGGACATATATTGAAGATGTTATTCTTCCAAAAGTAAAAAGAACCCTGAACAAAAAACAATTTTCACCATAAAAAGATGATCCGACTTCAGATGCGAACAAGGTAAAATCTTACTGGGACGGTGGCCTGTAAGAAGGAGGAACATTTTCAATAGGAGGAATACTTTTCAAATAGGTAAACATTGCTTTAAGGTCTCCATCCTTCATGCTGCTAAATACAGGCATGGGCGGCATCATTGGCCTGTTTTGGTCCATTCCTTTGTATTTTCCTTCCCGGAGAGCTTTTTTAAACTGATCTAATGTCCAGTTGCCAATACCTGTATCATCCGGGGTTAGATTACCAGCGAAACTTGTGCCCCAGGGTCCAACCGCTGCGGTAAGATCAGGATGAAATAGAAGCCATGGACTTGATTCAATCATGTTAGGGTCAATTTTTGGTAATGAGTCGGACGCCGGATATCCCATTAACCAACGATCCATATCGGGTACTGGCCCTTTTTCGGTGAGGCGTTTGGGAGTATGACAATGGGCGCATCCCATATTTTCAATTAAGTATTCACCTTTTTCGATGAGTTCTGCTTCGGAAAGGTTGGCAGGATCTGGGGACGCATAAGATTGCTTTTTTTCTGAACAGCTGGTAAGTAATACCATAAAAAGTAAATAGAAAGAGAAATAAGTTGATGTTTTCATTGTTGTTAGTTTTTTAGACACATAATGTTATTCTATGAGAACTGTAAGGTCTAAAGTTAGTGAATAAAATAAATTAGTGACTCTATGAAAACTTAGATTTTTAGTCAAAAAGAAAACCTTAAGATTGGTTGGTAATTTGTATTTTCGAACCTTAAAACAGGATTATGCAGCCATTTTCGATCGTCATTCATGGAGGTGCAGGAACACTAATTAAGGGGTTGATGACCCCACAATTGGAAGCAGAATACAGGAAGGCCCTGGATCATGCCCTGGAAGTGGGATATGGTTTGCTGGCGGATGGTGGAACGGCTTTAGATGCTGTTGAGACGGCTGTCAGGCTTCTGGAAGATAGCCCATTGTTCAACGCGGGTAAAGGAAGTGTGTTTACCGCGGAAGGCACCCACGAAATGGACGCGGCTATCATGGATGGTTCAAATCTTGAGGCTGGCGCAGTCACTATGGTTACCGGTATAAAGAATCCGGTGTCTTTATCACGTGATGTGATGGAAAAAAGTAATCATGTGTTCCTGGCAGGAAAAGGTGCTATGCAGTTTGCCAATAGTTTAGGGTACGAAATCCTTTCACCGGACTACTTTTACGATGAGGTACGCTACAAGCAATGGCAGGGAATAAAGGATAGTGACGATTTTCAATTGGATCACAGTGTGAAGAAAGATGGAAAGTTCGGAACGGTTGGCGCTGTGGCATGTGATGCTGAAGGGAATGTCGCGGCAGCCACTTCAACAGGTGGAATGACCAATAAAAAGTGGGGCCGGGTAGGTGACAGTCCGATGATCGGTGCCGGAAACTATGCAAATAATAAAACCTGTGCCGTTAGCTGTACCGGAAGTGGTGAATATTTCATCCGTGGTGTAGTTGCGTATGATGTATCCTGTCTAATGGAGTTTAAAGGTTTGTCTTTAGAGGAAGCTGCTTCCGAAGTAATTCATAAGAGAATACTGGATATTGGAGGTGACGGCGGACTGATAGCCGTAGATTCCGATGGCAATATTGCTATGCCATTCAACACAGAAGGTATGTATCGCGCGTTTAAAACTTCAACCGGTAGTAAGGAAATTGGAATTTACACCTAAACAAAAGGTGCTTCTACAGGTAATACCTTCACCTTCTTCTCTTTCAGATTGAATCGGTCGCCATTCGCAAGGACATGTGTCTTGAGATTAACAAGAGACATAGGTGTGCCTTCTTCCAGGATCTCTTCGTTATTGTGTTTCAGTTTCCTGGGATCGAACAGAATTACCATCCCGGAACCGATCACCTCAAAGGTTTTACACTCTTTTATTACAAGCCCAGTATCTTCAGCCAAACCAACTCCGATCAATTTAGGATACCTGGCAACTGCTTCAGCTAATCTGCCAAATCTTCCTCGACGAATGAAGTGAGAATCGATGATGAGATTAGGGACAAATCCCATGCCGTCAGTCATTTTAACGGTTCCCTTAAAAAAAGCTTCCGTACTGCTTCCTCCGGAGATCATTTCTTCAGCCATACACATTGCTCCCGCACTGGTGCCGGCGATTACAAACTTTCCGTTTCGGTACTTATCGGTTAAGATGTCGTGCATAGTAGTTCTACCGATCACTTTGGTGATCTTGGATTGATTTCCTCCTGAGAACATTACACAATCAGCATTTCTGATGATCTCAAGGTTTTCGGACGATTCCGATTGCTCTCGTTCACGTATATCGAGAATCCGAAGGTTGTCACAGCCTAATTTGCCAAAAGCGTTTATATAATTTTCACCAACCTCTACTGGGTAGTTGGAAGCAGTTGGTATGACAACAATTGAAGCTCGCGTACCACCACTTTCTTTTACTACCCGGGCAAGGATTCCCTCCTCTATATATTCAAGTTTATAATGATCTGCCGTTTCTATACCTTTGTCCTCGTTTCCACCGATAGGAATCAAGATGCCTTTTGCCTTCATATAAAATGACTTTATTGCCGCAAAAATACGGGTTTTGTTGTAATAAAAATTATATATTTATCATCTTTCGCTAGAAGTAATTAACAGCCAACAGGAATGAAAATAAGAGAAATAAATGCGATGCGGGGACCCAATTACTGGTCCGTTAGACGACATAAATTAATAGTAATGGTCCTGGATCTTGAAGAGATGGAGGATCGTCCATCGAATAAGATTGAAGGGTTCCGTGAACGATTGGAGGAAATGTTTCCAACCATGTATGAGCATCGATGCTCAGTTGGAACACCCGGAGGATTTTTCCAGCGGGTTGATGAAGGAACCTGGATGGGGCATATAATTGAACACATCGCCCTGGAAGTTCAAACATTAGCTGGTATGGACACCGGTTTTGGTCGAACCAGGGGTTATGGTGAGAAAGGAGTTTACAATGTGGTTTTTTCCTATATCGAGGAGAATGTAGGGCGTTATGCCGCAAAGGCATCCGTACGAATATGTGAGGCACTTATCGAAGGGGAAGCATACGATATGGAGCCCGATATTCAGGAGATGCGCGAGTTGCGTGAAGCCTCAAGGTTAGGCCCGAGTACAGGATCCATAGTAGAAGAAGCAGCCAGCAGAGGAATTCCCTGGTTGCGTTTAAATCAGTATTCCCTTTGTCAGTTAGGATATGGAGCCAATCAGAAGAGAATTCAGGCTACGGTAACTTCAGAAACAAGTAGCATAGGGGTGGAACTGGCATGTGATAAGGAGGATACTAAATACTTGCTTGAACGAGCGGAAGTTGAGGTTCCGAAAGGGGATATCATCACCAGGGAAAGAAGCCTGGAAGATGCTTGCGACTATGTAGGGTACCCATTAGTTATAAAACCAATCGATGGTAACCATGGACGAGGGATTACAGTGGATATTCAGAACTACAAAGAGGCAGTGGTAGCATTTCATGCAGCCAAAGAAGTGTCCCGCAGGGTAATTGTGGAAAAATTCATAACAGGTGAAGACTATCGCCTGCTGGTTATTAATCATGTATTGGTGGCTGCAGCGAAACGAACACCGGCTCACGTTATAGGGGATGGAGAATCTACGGTAAAAGAATTAGTAGATAAGGTGAATGAAGATCCGCGGCGTGGTTACGGACATGAGAAGGTGCTTACCATGATCACGATCAATGATCTTACAAAGACTATCATTAAGGATGCCGGATACGCTGAGGATTCTGTGCTGCCGGAAGGTGAGAAACTTATTTTAAAAGATACAGCCAACCTGAGTACCGGTGGCACTGCTGAAGATGTTACAGACATTGTGCATCCCGCCAATGTTGCCATGGCAGAACGAATTTCGAAAATTATTGACCTTGACATCTGTGGAATAGATATAATGACAAGTGACATTAGCAAGCCTCTTTCCGAAACCGGGGGAGCTGTGCTGGAAGTGAACGCAGGACCCGGATTCAGGATGCACCTCGCACCAACGACAGGTTTGCCGCGCAATGTGGCGGCACCAGTGGTGGACAAACTATTCCCTACTAAAGGCGATACAGGAAGAATTCCTATCGTGGCGATCACAGGTACCAATGGTAAAACGACTACCAGCCGCCTTATCGCCCATATGGCGAAGATGAGTGGATACAGGGTGGGCTATACGACAAGTGATGGCGTGTATATCCAAAACAGATTATTGATGTCCGGAGATTGTACAGGGCCCGCGAGTACTGAATTTGTCCTGAAAGATCCAACCGTGAACTTTGCGGTACTGGAGTGTGCACGGGGAGGCCTTTTAAGAGCCGGTCTCGGTTTTAAGAATTGCGATGTGGCGGTAGTCACAAATGTAGCATCAGATCACCTGGGTCTGAAAGGAATACATACCGTGGAACAGTTGGCTAAAGTGAAAGGAGTTATTCCCGAAACTGTGTTACCCGATGGACACGCCATTTTAAATGCTGACGACGACCTGGTATATGGAATGCGACGGAGTATTAACTCTAATCTCGCACTGTTCTCCCTGGATGAGAATAACCCTCGAATTCAGGCTTTGCAAAGAATAGGAGGAATAACCGCGGTATACGAAAACGGTTATATTACTCTTTGCCGTGGAACCTGGAAGATGCGTATCATGAAAGCTGAAAATGTACCGCTCACTTTCGGTGGGAAGGCGCTTTTTATGATTCAGAATGTGCTGGCTGCAGTAATCGCGGCGAATGTACGGGGAATTAGTATTGAAGATATGAAGGCTGCCCTGGAATCATTTGTTCCCTCTTCCTCTCAGACACCCGGCCGACTCAATTTATTCGAGTTCCAGAATTTCAAGATACTACTGGACTATGCCCATAACCCTGCAGGCATGCTGGCCTTAAAACAACTAACCGATAATATGGAAGCCTCCAAGAAAGTAGGTATTATAGCGGGTGTTGGGGATCGCAGGGATGAAGACACCAACGAAATAGGAAGTATCGCTGCCGAAATGTTCGATGAGATCATTATCCGCCAGGACAAAAGGTTGCGAGGCAGATCGGAGGAAGAACTTATTAAATTACTGGATGATGGCATTAAAATGAAAGATCCGAAAAAGAAGACCACTATAATCCCTTCAGAAAAAGAAGCGATCACACATGCGGTGAATAATGCGGAAAAAGATTCACTTATTATCTGCTGTAGTGATGTGGTTCCCGATGCTTTGGACCTGGTAAAGAAGTTTAAGCACCAGGAAGCAACTGGGGAGAAGATATTTTCTCAGTAATTCTTCATAAAAAATAACCCTCCGTCGCCAAGGCTATGGAGGGTTCCTCAAAAAATAATTGAATTTACTAAATAACAATTATCGTATTCGTTCTACCACAAAGGTTGTTTGCTGAATTCCAGAATCAATAGTAAAAGTAGTATCCGTGTAAGCATATACCTCTACATATTGCCCAGCGGTCAAAACTTGAACGATTTCCACATCTCGGTAGATTACACCTAATGCATGATGGTTTTCAATATGTCTTTTAACAGCTGAACCATTAACGTATATTAGTAGTTCTACATATGCATTTGATACATTATTAGAAAGGCTTTTTACCGAAGCCGAAATCCTGTAAATTCCGTCCTCACTTACTTCAAATCTATCTGTTGTCGTGTTGAAGTTCGAACCTACAGCAATTGCAGAACTATCAAAGTTCACTTTTGTGTAAGTGAATGATGGGAGGGATTGATTTGCTGACATGGTCATTTTAGCCAAAGCGAAATTTGAAACATTGAAATTTACGTTCGACAGATCCACTGTTTGAACTGGCTGGCCATCGTCTTCAATGGAAAGGCCTAAAGTGTCACCCAGAAGCCCAAAGTTGTCAATGGTCTGATCATCGGTATCTGCTGTCGCGTTTACGAAACTTAGTTGACCTGAGCCATCCGTTGCCACCACCTGCCCGGCAGCACCATCGGCTGCCGGCAATAGGTAGCGTCCTGTTGCCAGATTTGTTCCAAATGAAGCTCTCCCTACGAAATAACCGGCATAGTCTATCGCATTATCCGCTACTTGAGCATAAACTCCATAATCTGTTCCCGACGTTTGAATATTGGAATAATTACCATAGGCACTTCCGGATACCGTGGGACCGATGAACGTTGTTGACGTTCCGAATAAAGTGGCAGCGCTCACACTTGAAGAGGCTGAATTTAAGGTTCCTGTAGCAGTTGCTGTAGATCCAATACTGTTGAAAAAGTTGTAATTACCAATAGCACCTGTGATCGACGTACTATTGAATTCGTTTTGTGAACCACGTGCGCTTCCACCAAATCCGGCCCCGAACGAATTATACATAGCTGTTTTAGTTCCGCCATTTCCGGAGAAAGAGTTTCGAATCGCCTGAATGGAAGTACCGGTACTATTCCCTGAAATACTATTGGAGATAGCATACACATTTGTGGTTCCATTAGCAGTTATTAGATTATCGAATCCTTTTAGCAGACCGGAAGTTCCAGCACCCATACTTTGACGAATCCCAGTGGTATTATTCGCTGGATCCGATTCCACATAGAATTTCACATTCGCCGGATTCGTAGTAGCACCAATTACTACATTCCCTTGTGTGAACATGTCGTCGTTAATAGCATTAGGAGCGGTGGTGGTACCAACTTCATACCAATCGATATCCTCCTGAGCGGGATCGGAAAAGCTCAATTGCCCTGAACCATCCGTGGTGATCATTTGACCTGTGGTACCGTCTGCGGCTGGCATCAAGTAGCGTCCCGTGGAAGGATCTGTTCCAAGCGAAGTCCGGCCAATGAAATACCCTGCATAGCCCGATGGTTTCTGAACGTCTGAATAAACACCATAATGTTGCCCACCCGCGGAGGAATTTATTATTATTTGTTCACCATATTTTGATCCCGAACCCGTTGTATTGATCACCGTTTGAACACCATATCGCTGCCCATTACCTCCGGACGAAAGGTCATTTTTTAACCCATAAAGTGCACCACTAATGGAGAATGCTCCTGGTGCTACATTTTCCAGTCCCATTGAAATGCTATTACCTGCAGAGAAATAATTCCTGAAGCCTTTGCGAACACCGTCTGCACTATTGAAGGTATTCTCGATTCCGATCTTTTGCCCGGTACCGGAATTGAGAAAGGAATTTGATACAGCACGGATCGTTCCGTCATTACTTCCTGCTAACGAATTGCTAATTCCCGTATAATTACCGGCACCCGTAAGCACCCCTGAATTGCTCATTCCGAAATACGTACCGCTTGGAAAGGCGCCATTTACCGAGGTTAAAATATTCGATAAATCCGTGCTCACATCACCCTGCACTAACAAGGGTGAAGTGGTGGACGTTGAGTTGCCTCCTACCGCCAGATTCCCTAAGTGGTAAATATTATCCGAGATATCATCGGCGGGATTGTTGGTTCCAACTTCATACCAGTCCGAATCGCTAGTTGCACCGCCCACTGAAACCCAACTCATCGTTCCCTGGTCCCAGTAGTAGAAGCCTTCGGAGGGAGTTCCGTTACCGGTGACAAAAACGAGCATCCCGTCCTGATCTACCCCCGGATCAGAGACGGGAAAGTCGTCAATTCTGGGTATTAATATTCCATCGGTGTTTGAAGGCGTGGCCACATTAGTAGCTGTAATATCTAAACTGGATTTAGGATCGGTGTTTCCAATCCCTACTTGCGATTGAGATGTGTGGCCAACAATGCACGCCGCTACTAAAATTATTAATCGTTTCATAATTCAACTGTTTTGAGGACACAGCTATAGGTGGTTATGATTCGGGCAAAAAAGGTGAATTCTTCGCGTTAAATTTAAATGCTAACTATGGGGAATAGCGAGAATTTTTAGCGAATGCCCGATAATTTTTAGTGAATCGATTGTTGTGGTTAGGACCGAAGCCGTTCCTTTATGTGTTCCTTATTTGCCGAACTCAATGGGATCTCCG
Organism: Flavobacteriaceae bacterium; assembly: GCA_013043685.1. Lineage (GTDB taxonomy): Bacteria > Bacteroidota > Bacteroidia > Flavobacteriales > Flavobacteriaceae > Pukyongia. Next base: position 87,017 of record JABDNT010000018.1, read on the forward strand.
TACCATTAATGAATAAAGAGTCGATCGTCATCTTAGATATCTTCTTAAGGTTAACGATATAAGACCTGTGTGACTTGGCAAAATGAGAAGGATTTAAACCTTCTGCCGTGTGTTTAAGCGTTTTCGGGACTAGGTGTTTATGGTCTTTGGTAACCACGAAGCAGTAGTTGTCGAAAGCCTTGAGATACAGGATGTCCTGCTGATTGAGCTTATAGGTTTCCCCTTCCGATTTAATAATTAAATAATCATCCCCAGCCAGGGACAGGTTGTGCCAGGCGAGTTCGATATTGCTTCTAAGGCCTGCCTCGGTAAATGGTTTTACTATAAAGCCAAGCGGTTGGGTTTGTTTTACCCTATCTACGGTTTCTGGATCTGTTTGAGAAGTGAGATATAGATAAGGAATATTCTTCTTATCGAATTCCATGGCGAGTTCAACTCCATCCCGCTCCCCTTCCAGTTGTATATCCAACAACACCAGGTCTGGTTTTTGTTTTTGAATAGCGGATAAAGCATCGTCATAATTCTCGGCATCACCAATTACATTGAATCCCTGCTTTTGTAATGCAGTTTCTATAGTGGCTGCGATTAATGGTTCGTCTTCAACGATAAAAATACTCAATGAATGCATCTAATCTTATTATTCCAATCTATTCTAAAAATAGACAAAGCAGTGTAATTATTTAGTGAATGCAGAAAATTATTTAGTGAAAGCAGGTCTATGAAAGTAAATTATACCTGCTCACGTTCAGAGTTGCGACGGTTCCTTTTACCGGGGCATTCTCGAATTGTAAGGTAGCTTTCAGTTTCTTGGCAAGTGCTTTCATTAGTTTAATTCCGAAGGAACTTTCGAGTACTTCTTCCGGCATCCCTTTACCATTATCACTTACCGTTAAAACGAGTTCATCACCATCTTTTTGAAAGTCAATATCCAACTGCCGCTCAGAATCAAGCGAGTCAAAAGCATGTTTCAACACATTGGTGATCAGTTCATTCAGGATAAGGCCAATAGGAGTGATCGATTCGATGTCCAGCATCATCGACTCTACGTTAAGCTTATAATCGACTTTATTACCATCATCCTGATGACTTTCGAAGATCTCTTTAGTAAGATCATCAAAATATTCCCGGGTATCGATTCCCACCAATTGATCTTTATTATATAATTTCTGATGAATCAGAACCATAGACTTCACCCTGTTCTGTGCCTCTTTTATGGCCCGCTGGGCTTCGGTATCCTCCATATTCTCCGATTGTAAGTAGAGAAGTGACGAAACGATCTGAAAGCTGTTCTTCACGCGATGGTGAGTTTCTTTTAAAAGGACATTCTTTTCATCTACGGTAGCTTCCAGTAGCTTTTTCTGCCGGGCTAGTTTTTGATTTTTCTTCCTGTTTTTAACGAAAAAGAAACTTATTATTCCCAGAATCACAAATACAGAACCTAAGATCCAGTATAATAATTTCTGAGATGCAGCTTGCTGTTCTAGCTTACGATCCTTGGTCTGCAGATCGTATTTTACCTCGAGCTCAGCTACATTCTTCTTGGTTTTTTCTGAAACCAGCGTATCGCGTAGCTCAGCCTCTAAATTTTTGTATAACAGAGCATTCTTATAATCGCTACTTGTCTCATACAGACTCGATAGTTTCCCGTAAAGAGCCATTTTTTGCTGATCACGATCCGTAGTGTCAAGGCTCTTAATAATGGGAAGAAGTAAATCTATTGCGTCTTCTGTCAAATTCGATTTAAGATAAATATCCGATAAAGAAAGAGAACTATACAGTAAGGCGTTTAATGCGCCCAGACTGTCACTAACACGAATCACATCGCGATATCTCAGAATATTAGCTTCTGTAGCTGCGGTATCAAATATATGATTCATCGGTAAATGTGTGAAGGGCGTTTCGGGTTGCCGTTTTTGGTAATATGCAGCAAGTATCTCGGTGAATTTCGCCTGCTGCGTTATTTCTCCGATACGTTTGAAATAGTCTACGAGAACATAGAGATAAAATCCTTTTTCAGGATGGTCATCTACCGTATTCAGGTTATCCCAGGCTTTGAGATAACGTTCTGTTGCGCTGTTATAATCTTCAATCGATTCGTACACCATACCTTTGGAATAATTGATACTGGTTATCGCATCCACGAGCTCCAGATCGACTGCCAGCGGTTCTGCCGAATTGAGATGATCCATGGCTTCATCCGGTCTATTTTGGAAGATATAGGTGTTAGCAAGGTTCACATGAAACCACATTAGATCAAGAGTCTCATTAAGATCTTCACTTAACGCTAAACCGATCGTAAAATATTCCATTGCTTTTTCGGGAATGTCCCGGGTTACCAGATACGCACCATATTCACCGCATACAATCATTTTGGCAAAAGAAGAGACGGAATTTTCAAGGAGATATTCAAATAATGGGATAGCGTCTTCCTTGTCCAGGACTTCAATTTTATTCCGGAGCTGTTTTAATTGGACACGTACGTTCTCCTTATCCAGTTTGGAAATAGATACGCTAACACTATCGATATATTTTCGGTCGACCGATTGAGCCCGGGAGTTCAGGGCAACAAGTAAAATGCAAAGCAGCAAGATCGATCTAATCATAAAGGGCATTCAAAGTATAGTTCTTAAACTACCTCAAAATACTAAAATATTTCACTGAATAAAAAACACTCCGTCACTAATGCAGCGGAGGGGTACCCTCAAACAAATATATTTTCAAGAGATTCATGAAACCTCTATGAATATATATAGAAATGAAGAATGTGTGAATTCGGTTAAGGTGAAATTGAAACCTGGAGAAAATAGAAAAGCCACCACAGAAGTGATGGCTTTTCGCCCCAAATTTGATCGATTCGCTTAAGCGTATCAACCTACTTATGTAATGCAAAATTATGAAAAAATATCGTTTGTTCCCACATTTTTACCGATAATCTGTAAAAAGTGCAAAGGTTTAAGATAATGTTAACTTATTGATTAAAAGATTTTTAAATCTTCGCTTAGGGTTTTTTATTATAGAAATCAGACGGGTTGTTTTCATTTTTATCATTTTGATATTTTGTAACCCAAAAACCTTCATGGATCGAATAAGAACCTGTCTCACCGTGCTTATTTACAGCGATATAGCCTACCTGGAAATCCTTAATACTATCGTTTTTCGCAACAATCCGACCAATAGCCTCCTCGCAGGCCTCCTGTGGTGATTTCCCCTGGCGCATTAATTCCACTATAAGAAAACTGCCAACCGTTTTTAATACTTCTTCCCCTAATCCCGTCGCGGTCGCGCCACCTACTTCATTATCAATAAAAAGACCTGAACCAATAATAGGGGAATCTCCTACGCGGCCCGCCATTTTGTACGCTAAACCACTTGTAGTACAACCCCCGGCGATGTCTCCATTACTATCAATAGCAAGCATTCCAATAGTATCGTGATTTTCAATATTGATGACCGGTTTGTATTCGGAGGTTTCTTTCCATTTCTCCCAGGCTTTCCGTGAAGCTTCCGTAAGCAGATCTTCCGGCTCAAATCCCGATTCTAAGGCAAATTGTTCAGCTCCCTTTCCTGCCAGTATCACGTGTGGCGTATCCTCCATAACTTTTCTCGCTACGGATATAGGATGTTTTATATTCTGAAGATAAACAACTGCACCGTAGTTTCCGTCCCTATTCATAATACAGGCATCCAATGTGACGTTTCCGTCCCTGTCGGGAAGACCTCCAAGGCCTACCGACTGCCCTTCAGCATTAGCTTCTTCCACCATACACCCTGCTTCAATCGCGTCGAGGGAACTCTTTCCTTGCTGAAGTACATCCCAGGCTTTTGCCGTGGCATCATGTACATTCCAGGTAGCTACCACCACAGGTAATGTAATTCCTCCTGTCGTAGCCGGGATATTTTCCGTCACGGTTACTTCTTCCTTGCAACTTAAAGCAGAGGCCCCGGCTACCACTCCGATTCCTGTGAGTGATGCATTCTGAATAAATGTTCTTCTTTTCATGATTGGTCTGATTATTTAATTTCTATTTCGTCCACAAAGATCCAGGCCTTACCATCGAAAGGGTGTCCCAGGTGCCATTCAGGCAGGTCTCCCAGGTTTCTAGCTACAATCTTGACATAGCGCGCACTATACCCGCCCATTGAGAATTGAACCGTCTGGATCTCTGATTCCTCCGAAGGCAGTTCAGCGTCTATCTCCTGAGGTGGCAGATTTTTATAGAAGGTCCTGCGATTATCAGACACATAACATTCTACTTGAGTGGGAAAGAAGATCCAACTCCGCTGATCCTGAAGGAAATTTACCGATACTGTATCAAATGGTTTTACACTCCCCAGATCTATCACAGCGATAACATCGGTGTCCTGGTATCCTTGCCAGGCCCCTGTTCTAAAATCCTTTGAACCGCGAATGCCATCAATTAAAGCATCATTCCCCCCTGCGTTATACTGATTTGCATATTCGTTATCGAGGGTAATGCTGATATTGGGATCTATTTTATAGAATTGGGTCTCCATCACAGCACTCTGTAATCCATCGGTGATGGCATAGGCTTTTAACAATGTCGCTTCAGAAATCTTAATAGACTCACTGTACGGTTTGAATTCACCATCGTTCAGACTGTAGTATATCTCCGCATCCTTGGAAACGTTGTCGAGAGAAATGCTAGTTTGCACCTTAAATGCCACATCGCCTTCCGCGATGAATGGAGCAGGCGTAATGAGATATTCGGTGATCTCAGAAGTTGGAGCTGCTGAATCACTATTTCCCCAGTTGGAAGGCGTACTGGTCATTTCAAACTTTAACACACCACCCGCGAGGATCTCATCATGCCTGAGGTAGGTCCTGTTCAGTGGCTTTCCATTCAATGAAGCTGATTTGATGTATATATTTTGTTCGTTGATCATTTCGGCGGCTACCGTGAATTGTTTGCCCGATTCCAGGTTTATGGTAGCTTTGTGGAACAAAGGTGTGCCGATTACATATTCGTTACTGCCAGGAGTTACCGGATAAAAGCCTAAAGAACTGAATACGTACCAGGCGCTCATTTGGCCACAGTCTTCATTGCCGCTAATACCATCGGGTGCGTTGGTATATAATTCAGTAAGAATTTGATGTACTTTTTCCTGAGTCATAAAGGGCTTATTCACGTAATTGTACAGGTAAGCCATATGATGACTTGGTTCATTGCCATGTGCATATTGGCCAATAAGTCCTGTGATATCAGCCTGATCCCTTCCTGAGGTCTCGGTCTCGGCCAAAAACAGATCATTCAGATGCTGTCGGAATTCATCTTTTCCTCCCATCAATGCTATTTGTCCTTTAACATCCTGAGGTGCATATAGACTGTACTGCCATGCATTGGCTTCCGTATAATTGAAATTAACCTCGAACGGATCGAAAGGGCCGAACCAGGTATTTCGGAAACGGCCTCTCATAAAATTGGTTTGAGGATCGTAGACATTCTTGTAGTATTGAGCTCTCTTTATGAAATCTTCATAGACCCCCGTTTTACCCATCGCCTGTGCCATTTGAGCAATAGTCCAGTCGTCGTACGCATATTCCAGGGTTTTGGAAACCGATTCGCTCTCTTCTTCCACCGGTATAAAACCAAATTTTCTATACGATGCGAGCCCCAGGTGATCCCTGGTTGCACTGTGTACCATGGCCTCAAGAGCTTTTTCCGCATCGTAGTCTCGGATACCCTTCAAGTAAGCATCCGCGATAACGGGAATACCGTGATAACCTATCATACAACCTGTATAATTCGCGGAGAGGTCCCATATCGGGATAATTCCACCCTCGTCATATTTGGCAAGCATAGTATTGATAAAATCGTTGGTGCGCTCTTGCTCGATGATGGTATAAAGCGGGTGGGCGGCACGAAAGGTATCCCAGAGGGAAAAGACCGTATAATAATCGAATGCATTGGTTTGATGGATCTTGAGGTCCATACCCCGGTAACGTCCATCCGTGTCCTGGTAGAGGTTAGGAGCCAGCATAGAATGATATAAAGCCGTATAGAAATTAGTCTTGTGATCCTCATTCGGTGATTCTATCACGATCTTCTCTAATTGAGTTTCCCAAAGTTCCTCTGCTTCAGCCTTAACCTGCTCGAATGTTTTATCACCAATTTCGGTTTCAAGGTTCATCTTGGCACCCTCTTCATCCACGGCCGAAATTCCTACTTTAACAATTAAAGGTTCATCGCTGGTATGGTCGAAATGATAAGCTACCATTCTGGTTTGGGGCAAAGAGTGGGTAGAAGCCGTCTCACTGATAATTGGATGGGAAAATTTAATATGAAAAAAAAGTCGTTGGTCCTTGGCCCATGCTTCCGAATGACGATGACCAATTATCTCATAATCATTGATCTTTTTTATTTCTGAACTCAGCAGTTTGTCCCTGTGCTGGAGATCGAGCATCACAATTCTCTTGGAGCCATTCGGGAAGTTGTACCGATGCATTCCGCTCCTTTTTGAAACTGTGAGCTCGACATCTATTTCGGTGGAATCCAAATGCACTTTGTAATACCCAGGCGATGCTTCTTCATTATCATGGGAGAAATGGGCGCGATATCCTTTCTTACCCTCAGCTCCATTATTGAAAACAACCTCGTTTGTGGGCATTAACAATATGTCGCCGTAATCACTCACACCCGTACCACTCAAGTGAGTGTGTGAAAAACCGTAGATAAAATCGTCACTGTAATGGTAGCCGCTGCAACCGTCCCATCCTTCCAGGCGGGTGTCCGGACTTAGCTGCATCATCCCAAATGGAAGCGTGGCACCGGGATACGTATGGCCGTGGCCACCGGTTCCAATAAATGGATTAACATATTCGATCAGGCTTTTTTCTTTCTTGGCAACTGTAATATTTTCGGAATTATTGCAACTAATGCACAAAAGAGAAATGAAAAGGATGGTGATTGCGATTCTCATTCACTGAATTTGAAGGCAAAAGATACGAATTCACGTTAAAAAAAAGTGAAGGAGAACGCAGTGTTTTAGAATCGGGATTATCTTTAACCCAAAAGAACCATTATGATAGTGCGATGGATCATTTTTATAGCCATCTATATTGCAATTGATATATACGCGTACCAGGCTTTTAGAACCTTTACGAAGAACAACTGGTTTTCGGCAGCATATATTGCAATATCGGTATTATTATTACTTGCCTTTATTTATCAGGTAACCTCCGGGGATTCTTCCCGGACCATGACCCCATGGCGTATGTATACCTTCGGACTGGTGGTTGCGATTTTCTTTCCCAAACTCATGCTGGTATTGATTATGTTTACTGAGGATGTTGTACGTGTGGTTGTTGGTGGGTTCGCGAAATTAGGTGGGATCAACGACACATTTTTTGTGCCTTCGCGAAGAAAGTTTGTAAGTGCCATCGCTCTTGGGTTGGCTGCAATTCCGTTCAGCTCTTTACTTTATGGTATGTACAGGGGAAAGTATAATTACAAAGTACTCTCTTACACCCTGGAGTTTGACGATCTTCCCGATGCGTTTGATGGCTATCGGATCACGCAGATAAGTGATGTGCACAGCGGAAGTTTCGACAACGAAGAAAAGGTGGCCTACGGAATAGACCTGGTTAATCAGCAAAAAAGTGATCTAATCTTATTCACTGGAGATCTGGTAAACAATATGACGAATGAGATGATTCCCTGGAAGGACTTGTTCTCGAAATTGAAGGCCGGGGATGGTGTTTTCTCCGTGTTAGGCAATCATGACTATGGAGACTATGTGACCTGGGCATCGGCAGAAGATAAGATTCAGAACCTTGAAGATATGAAGATCCTTCAGAAAGAAATGGGTTGGGACCTGTTGCTAAACGAAAACCGAACGATTGAAAGAAATGGTGAACGTATTAAACTGATAGGAGTTGAAAACTGGGGTGCTGGAGGTTTTAAGAAAGCAGGAGATCTCAATGCGGCATGTGAAGGTGTTGGTGACGATGAATTCAAGATCCTGATGAGCCATGATCCTTCTCACTGGCAGCAGCAGGTAAAAGCAGATGCTCGTCATTTCCATCTTACCTTAAGTGGACATACTCATGGTATGCAATTCGGAATTGAAATTCCCGGACTCGTAAAATGGAGCCCTGTTAAATATCGATACGAGAACTGGGCTGGGATATATGAAGAATTCGGACGCTATATAAATGTGAACCGTGGATTCGGTTTTATTGGATATCCGGGACGCGTGGGTATCTGGCCGGAGGTAACCGTCATTGAGCTTAAAAAACGCTCTCATACCGCATAATTCGCGGGAAATGTTATATTTGTATCAACTAATACTTCAATAGCCATGTCTAAATTTGGAGAATTAATAGAGACCAACGTCCCCGTTTTACTAGATTTTTACACGGAGTGGGATGAAGCCTGCAAGGAAATGCATGCTGTCTTACGAGACGTTGCGGCTGCTCTTGGCGACAAAGCTCGAGTTATTAAAATTGACGTAGAGAAAAACTCCGAATTAGCCGAAGCATTACGCGTAAAAGGGTTACCTACTCTTATGATCTACAAGAATGGCGAAATGAAATGGCGACAAAGTGGCGAACAGGATGCCAATACGTTAATTGGTTTAGTCAAAGAATTTGTATAACAGTACCCCCACTCATTAAAGTAGACAGGAATTGATATTCAGTAGTGAAATTTTTCTGTTTTTATTCCTCCCTATATTTTTAGCATTCTATTATCTGTCTCCTAAAAAGGTCAAGACATTTGTATTGCTTATTGCAAGTCTGTTGTTCTACACCTGGGGAGAGGAAGTCCTGGTTGTTGTTATGCTTACTTCGACCGTGGTCGATTTTTTCAGCGGGATAATAATAGAGCGCGGTTATCGAAAGGTGGGACTCGGACTTTCATTACTTACGAATTTAAGTTTATTAGGTTTCTTCAAATACTTTAATTTCACTTTTGAGAACTTCAATTCATTTATTTCGGTTTTCGGATACGATCCAATGGTTTTGGAAGGGGTGCCCGAGATCATCCTGCCAATAGGAATTAGCTTTTATACCTTCCAGACATTGTCTTACACTATAGATGTTTATCGCGGACAGGTGAAGGCAAACAGAAATTTCATTCAGTTTGCTTCTTATGTTACGATGTTTCCACAATTAGTTGCTGGTCCAATTGTACGTTACGCCGATATTGCGAGCCAACTGGCTAATAAGGATATATCGGTTAAGAACTTTACCATAGGCATTGAGCGTTTTATTGTAGGGCTAGCAAAGAAAGTACTGATCGCTAATACATTTGCGACCATTGCTGATGGAATTTTTGCCGAGAACCTGAACGATTTATCTACTCCTATGGCATGGCTGGGTATTTTGGCCTATACCTTTCAGATCTATTTCGACTTCTCAGGGTATTCTGATATGGCTATCGGACTCGGTCGCATGCTTGGGTTCGATTTTCTTGAGAACTTTAATTATCCGTATATCGCGAAAAGCATTCGCGAATTCTGGCGGCGATGGCACATTTCATTATCTACCTGGTTTCGGGACTATGTGTATATTTCCCTGGGCGGGAACAGGCGAAGTCCGATCCGCACGTATGTGAATTTGTTTATCGTATTTTTCGTTACCGGCTTGTGGCATGGAGCCAGTTGGAATTTTGTTATCTGGGGCTTGTTCCATGGGGTATTACTTGTCCTTGAGCGATTCGGATTCGACAAAGTCCTCAATAAATCCTGGAAACCCTTTCAACATTTTTATACACTTTTAGCTGTGATTGTGGGATGGGTTTTGTTCAGGGCTGAAACACTGGGAGATGCGACAACCTATCTTGCGAAAATGTTCTGGTATACTTCCGGAGATATTACACTGAACAGTTACCTGTCGTTTCTTCATTTTGATGCGCGCACGGTAGTATTCATTATTATGGCAACACTGTTTTCAACCCCTGTTTACCGATATATAGATAGATTGGTGCTTAGTCCAAAAATAGTAGGTGTTAGACCATTGTTCTATGCTGTTCTGCTTTTACTATCGATAGTTTATGTAGGTTCCGAATCGTATAATCCATTTATATATTTCAGATTTTAATGATGAAAGTAAACCGATACATATCTATTGTCATTTTCGTCCTTATTCTCTGGCTGCCATTGGGGATGAATTTAATTGGATGGGATGAGGATCCTGATGCCAAACAGGTTGAAGTTCCGAAATTAACGTTCAAGCAAACTGATTCGGCCGTTGGTATAAAGGAAATCACTCGTGGTTTGTATAAGGATATTATGATGTATAAGGATGGGATAGATGGCTATTTTCTGGAGACATACCCGTTAAAAGATATTTCTTTCACCTCATATCGCGATATCCAGCGGGAGGTCTTTGGAGCGGATCCAATTCCGAAGAAGGTGGTAGAAGGAAGAGAAGGATGGATGTTCCTGGGGAATAGTTATTCTGAAGTGATCACTGAATCGATAGGCCTGGAACTATTTCCCCCGGGTTACCTGAAGCATATTAAAAAAACAGTATCGGACCGGGAAAAGTGGCTGGCATCTAAGAACGTCGCTTATTATATGGCCATCGCACCGAATAAACATTCTGTATACGGCGAATATCTTCCAATAAAATATCGCGATACCATATCAAAGAAAAAACAATTGCTGGAATTGCTTTCGGACGACCACCGGATCATAGATATGGCAAAGGACTTCTCCGAATATAAAAAAGGAGACAAGCTTTTTTATAAAACGAATACGCATTGGACGGATATTGGAGCTTACTGGGGATATTATAATTTGATGCTGGAAATAAAAAAGGGTTTCCCCGAAGTTCAAATATTACCGATAAGTGCGGTAGAAAGGGAAGTGAAAACGACAAATTCTGAAGATCTTACCAGGATGTTACGCATAGAGGTAGGCGAAGAGGTTATTCAGCTGGTAAATAATAACAAACAAAGTATTGGATTAGAAAAACAACTTCCTGTCCCCGATTACTATAAGTCAAACCCCTCCACTTATGAATACCGTTATAAAAGCGATGTTAATGATCTGAAAGTTTTAATGCTTGGCGATTCCTTTAGTACGGCACTGAGGCAATTTTTAAGAGAGAGCTTTGGAGAAATTGTAATTTTAAGAAGTTATACATTATCCGAAAGTATAATAGAGAAAGAAGCTCCGGATATACTTATACACCAATTTGTGGAGCGCGGTGTGGATATGTTACCTGTCACGCGGAAATAAGGAATTGTCGATACTTTTCGCCATCCAGCCTTTGTTCCTGATAGAATCTAATAAAATTGGAAGCGCAAAGCGCAGACTCTTCTCAGCTTTTAAACTATCGTGAAACACTACAATACTTCCTGACTCTAAATTACCCTTTACATTATCAAGGCATTTCTCTTCTGAAATCTTTTGGTCATAATCATAACTCAACACATCCCACATTACTATTTTATAATCCTTTTTAAGGATGCTTGCAGCCTGGGTAGAAGTCAACTTCCCATATGGTGGCCTGAACAATTTAACCATATCCTCAGAAAATGACTCCTGATTTTGGATGATGTCTTCGGCGATTTCAAAATCATTGATGTATTCAGAAGTTGAGGTTTGCCACCCCTTCAGATGACTATATGAATGATTTCCTATAGCATGACCTTCGGAAATTATCTTATCGAAAATCTCGGGATGCTTTTCTACATTTCGCCCGATACAGAAAAATGTGGCTTTTGCATCATAAGCTGCGAGTGTTTCCAATACCCATGGTGTCACTTCAGGAATCGGGCCGTCATCGAAAGTGAGGAAAACAGAATTTACCTCATTTGGAAATGCCCAGAGTCGCTTCGGATATAACCGTTGCACAAATCCGGGTGTTTTAACTAACAAGGAATTCATTCTACTTAATCAAGGTAAATCTGTTTCAGAGGTGTCCTCCGAAATGCCGTTGGTTTGAAGCCCGGACGAATCTTCAGTTGCCGGTTTCTTATCAGGATCGATGCCTTCATTTTCAGCGTAGAAATGACGGAATAATTTCAGGTAATCATTAAACTCTGTCGCTTCCTGTTTTCCAAATTCCTCGGTATCGTATACAATTGCGATATCAACAATGCTTCGATAGCGCTCCATGTTACTGATGATCTCATCGGCCAGGCTGTATTGTCGTTTTATCTTCATGCCGCTGTAGAACAGCAGGTTCTCCTGGTATTTCTGCGATACTTCCTCGTAAATTGCCCTGGCCTTTTCGGGTTTCTCCAGTTCATAATAACCCAGGATGAACGGTTCGAGCAGGGAATAATACTCGAAATACTTCACGGGCATTTTTTCCATCCCCAGGTCGAGCACATTCTCTGCTTTTTCTGTCTTCCCTTCGTTGATCAGGGCTTCTGCCAGTCGTGCAAGATTGCTTCGGTAGGAAATTCCGTTTCGTCGAGTTTCGGTATCATGGTAAATATCGGGGCTACCACTATTGCCCCAGTCCCATTTCATAACGATATCGTACATCTTGTCTGTATCAATACGCCCCATATCGAATGGATTTCTTCGATCTATGGGCGTTCTGATCGGCACCAGCTTGTACACGATTCCGTCAAGCTGCAGGTAGTCTTTCATCCACAAATAATCATCATCACCAAAGCTACCACCACTGAAATAAATAGGTCGTTCCCAATTATTATTGGCAATAATATCCAGCATCATCATTCTGTTCTTGTATAGAATGTCACCTTTAAGTTCAATATCAATATAAGGTACGATAAGGTCTGCATCCTCCTGGGGAACAATGCCATTTCGTAAAACAGTTTCTTTATCCACGGGGACCCTGATGATTTTAGAAGGGAATGAATTGGCTATCTGGCCACTTTCCAGGGCGATCGTAGTCGCTTCACTATCGTTCGCTACCCAATTCATCCATCGCTTAATATCCAGCGTGTCCTGGGATGTTTCCTGGTAGAACAGGAAATCCCGCGAACCGAACTTGTAATCATCATGTGTTAATTGCGATGGGATAGGATCACTGCTCCAGGCCTTTTTCTTCATATCATCTATATACCAATCTGTCTGGAACAGGCTTGTATTTACTATTCTCACATCCTGTCTGTAGCCTTCTATATTCTGTGCATACCAAAGAGCGAAAGTGTCGTTGTCACCAATGGTGAATAGTATGGCATTCTCATCACAGGAATCCAGGTACATTTTACCCATGGATTGCGCCGTGTACCTGTTTGATCGGTCATGATCATCCCAATTCTGAGTAGCCAGCAGTACCGGCCCGGCAAGGGTGGTGACTGCCAGTATGATGGGCAAAGCCATTTTTGGTTTAAGGTACTCCTTTGCGATCTCGTATAAAGCATATACACCAAAACCTATCCAAATAGCAAAGACGTAGAAAGAGCCCACCAGGGCATAATCCCGTTCTCTTGGTTCGAAAGGCCTTTCGTTCAGATACACTTTTAAAGCGAGGCCCGTGAAAAGGAAGAAGACCAGCAAGACCCAAAATGTCCTCCGGTCGTTGAAGAAATGAAATACCAGTCCGATAATTCCCAGCAGTAGCGGCAGGAAATAATACGTGTTTCTGGCCTTATTGTTCTTCATATCCGTAGTAAGGTTATCCTGGCTCCCGATAAATAGCTCGTCTATAAATTTAATTCCGCTTATCCAGTTGCCGTTCAGGTCGTCCTCATTTCCCTGAACATCATTTTGGCGTCCTGCAAAATTCCAAAGAAAATAGCGCCAGTACATATAACCAAACTGGTAAGAGAACATGAACTTCATATTATCTATAAAAGAAGGCTTCTCTATATCGAGGTAGGCACTGAAATTAGTGAGGAATGTATTGTAATCTTCAGCATCCACGAGACCCTCTTTATATGCTTCTTTAAATTTATTCACCTCTTCTATAAGGCGAGCTTCCCCTCTGTATTGCCGTTTGACGGAAAAGTCGAGGCCATCGATATAGCTGATATAATTCTCGGTATGCTCTATGCTCCACATACGCGGAAGAAATGCTTTATGAGCATCGTCCGTGTTTTGTCCGGCATTCTCATATCTGTTCACTATCACATATTTTCCCGCCTTTTCATCTTTCTCGTATTTGGGTTTATCGTCCTTATAGGGATTATCCGGATCCAGCCCTGCATAGGTTTCCGTAAACTGTGGGCCATAGAATAAATGGGTTTCAGGGTACTGTTCCCGGTTGTAGTAGGCGAGTAGTTCTCTTGCGTTGTTCGGATTGTTTTCATTGATCACGACCCCTGCATTAGCCCGAATGGGAAGCATGAGCCAGCTTGAAAATCCAATGAAAATGAATAGTATACACAGCAGCAGGGTGTTTAAGCGTACAAATCCTTTTTTTCTGCTTTGACGAAGTCCGTAATAGAATAAACCAATAAAAAGTAATCCGGCAATAATGGTCCCCGAGTTGAATGGCAATCCGATATCATTAACAAAGAACAATTCAGAAGCACTAAAGAACTTTAGGGTCATTGGTAATAGCAACTTGAAGATAAACAGCAAAATAGCCACCATTACGATATTGGCGACAATAAAATTCTTAGCCGTGATATTTTTGTAATTCTTAAAATAGTATAAGAATCCAATGGCTGGTATAGTGAGGAGCCCCATAAAGTGAACCCCGAAAGATAAGCCAATAATAAAGGCTATGAGTACTACCCATCGATCGCCCCGAGGGGTATTCATTTCCCGTTCCCAACGCAGTCCTGCATAGAACAGGATGGACATGATACAAGCGGCAGAAGCATATACTTCGGCTTCAACAGCATTAAACCAAAAGCTATCGGTAAACGCAAAGGCCAGTGAACCAACTGCTGCGCTACCAAGGATTGCCATGGCGCTGTTCTTATTGATTTCCTGTTGTTTTGACACCACATTAGTGAGAAGGATCGTGAGTGACCAGAACATAAAGAGGATTGTAAATGCACTCACAAAGACGGACATCAGGTTGATGGTAAGCGCGATACTACTGGCATCCATAGCAAAAATCGAAAAGAATGCGCCCAGGATCTGATAAAGTGGAGCTCCCGGGGGGTGTCCCACTTCCAGGTTACTCGCGGTAGTGATATACTCACCGGCATCCCAAAAACTGGCAGTAGGTTCTACGGTGAGCCAATAGGTAAGCAACGCAATGGCGAACACGCTCCATCCTAAAATTCTATTCCATTTAACGAAGTTGAAATCGGACATATAAATTACGGGTTATTGGTCGAGGCGAATTTACTAATAATATGGCTAAGCAAACTCCTAAAAAAATACTAACGTGCCTATTAGGGGCATTATTTTAAGAAAAAGGGGGGTGGAAATTGGTTCTAGACCTTTGTCACATTTTAGATAAGGGGTTTTAGTACAGGATTGGCCTGTTACTGCAGTACTTATCTTTAGTGTGCTCTCTGTTATTTTTGCCAATATTTGTTTGTACGAACCAAAGTTTATATTAAATTTGCGCACTCATTATGGTATTGGCCCATGGTGTAACTGGCAACACGTCTGGTTTTGGTCCAGAAGAGTCTAGGTTCGAGCCCTAGTGGGCCAACAAAACAAAACCCCCGGAACAATTGTTCCGGGGGTTTTGTTCTGGGTTAAAAGTGAGAAGTGAATGGTGAATAGGACATTAAGCTATTGAAATAGTACTCTAATCTTAAAGAATCTCCAAAGCTGCCCACTGTGGCGGGTGATCCCTTCCTGAAAATTTGGAACTTTATAATCAATAAATTTTCAGGGAGGGGTCGTTCCGCAGATAACATTGAAGCGTGCACTCCCATTTATTATATTATCCGTATCGATTGTTGCGGGACTTTTCCTTTAGTGTGATTCGTAAGTTGTGAAAGGTGAAACGGAACATCAACTATCGCAATTCACGATTCAATTCTATAGTTCAGTGTTTATTGTCGTTTCCCTGTTCGAAGGTGTTCTTAAATAATCGTTTCTATTATGGATTAACGCTCATGCGCCTGGATAAAAGTCTCAATATCTCTATCAAAATGGTAATAACCAGACTTATCGTCTCCAATGATATTCAGCTTATCCAGTAAGGTTCGCGCAGTGGCTTCTTCTTCCAACTGCTCCGTTACATACCACTGCATGAAATTATTGGTGTTATAGTCCTTCTCCTGCAGACAGGCACCTATAATTGTATTTATCTGCTCGGTCACGAAGACCTCGCTTTCCAGAAATTTCTGAAACAACGCGCCCAGTGAGTCAAAAGAATCCTTGGGTTGCTCAAGTGAAGGAATAATCACTTTTCCGCCTCGTTCGTTAACGAACTTCACCAATTTCAGCATATGCTCCCGTTCTTCTTCGGATTGGGTATAAAAGAAATTCGCAACCCCTCCATAGCCTTCCGCATCCGCCCAGGAGGCCATAGCCAAATATTGCATCGAAGCCATTGCTTCGTATTTAATCTGATCGTTAAGTAGATTTTCTATTGAAGTGTGCATTTTCAAATAGCTTTAAGCCACCGTATGTGGTGGTGTTATTAATGAACAAAGTTACCAACTAAATCATCTAATTCATTGCTATTTCCAGTAATTTTATTTATCGTAGAATAGAAAAACGAAATGTGCTGAATAAAAAATTTCACGATGTCCATTTCTTAATGATATCCGTTGGTGTTTCCACCAGAATGGTGCGATCACCGCGAATGGCAATAGGTTGTTTCAGGATCTCGGGATTGTGCTGTATTATCTTGATCCAGTTTTCATCTGAAAAATCATGATACTCGAAATGAGAAGAATACGAAAGATGGTCCTGATTAACCATATCTACAATTTGCAAATAAATTATCCGAAAATAGATAAACTTAAATTGAACTTCAATTCTACAGTTCATACTTACCGTTCGGTCCGAAATTTAGAGAAATTCTGACTTTAGTCATGGCAGATTCTTTGGTCATTCGTTACATTTGAACGTATACGACTGTGTAATACTAATGCCTCAAATCATGAAAATTCTGTTAACCATAATCATCAGTCTTTTCGTTCTGCAGAGTTACGCGCAAGTTCATAAGCTTTCTTCGTTAAAAAAGACCGATACCGTTGAAAAAGTGGGAACTCTGGATTCATTACCAGTTTGGGTTCACGTGGATCGCCCGGTTCCTATTAAGAAATATTTCCACTATTTAGATTCTTTAGTTAGCCGTTACGATTCCCTGGTATCATACCCTGTGACAGAACACCTTTTAGTACATGCCAATCCATGGATCATAGATTCACTTGTCAATACGGATTATTACCGGTTGATAGAGCGGGATTCGTTTGTTTATGATCAGAAAGAAATCGTTATTTTAAAAACCGGAGATTCCATTGTAATTCCAGATGTGGAATCCGCAAATTCAATCCTGAAGGACTTTAAAAGCACATGGATTGATGTAAATATCCCGGAATACAGGTTGCGGATATTCAGGGATTCGGTGGAAATGTACACCGTCCCGATTCGTGTGGGACAAAACCGCAAAAAATTCCTGGCCATGGGAGGCAGGGTAACCGATCTTCGCACTAAAACCGGTATCGGTAAAATAATAAGGCACGAACGGGATCCGGATTTTTATAACCCAACCAATGGCAGGCGATTTTATCTCACCAGGCGCGATGACGACAGCGTTACCGTGATGCCGCAGATCCCTTGGATAGAAACGGAGATCAACGGTGTGAGAAACGGGCAATTGATCCATCCCACGACCAACCCTGAGACCTTAAATAAGCCCTATTCCAACGGTTGTATAGGAACAACCGAAGGAGACGCCTGGATCATTTATTATTATGCACCGCTCAAAACGGCTATCCATATCCGGTATGAATTATCGGTTTTAGACTATAAGGGTGAGGCCATAGAACTAAAGGATATTTATGGGTTTAAAGAATAACTGCTGGACGCTTCGATATTCTTTATACCTATGCCGATTCATTAGAAATACCATGATGAATATCATAGTTCGGATTGGCGACAGAAATTACCTTTATTAGTTAAGCATTAAAATAGAGGTATGGACATTTCAAATTTTCTCACGGCTTTTTGGGGATGGTATCTTATCATTTTCTTTGTAATACTGAGCTTCAATCCTAAACGGATCAAACAGATTTTCAATGACCTAAAAGATCAGAAATTTACCATTCTGGCTGCCTTTCTGGCAATAATAATAGGCCTGCTGAATGTTATCGCCCATAATATTTGGGAATCAGATCACCGGGTGGTCGTAACCATGCTTGGCTGGATATCTCTATTCCTTGGACTGTCACTATTCATAATCCCGAATATTGTTTCGGGGTGGCTGGATTATATAAATATGAAACTTGTTCAGGTTTTCTATGTAGCACTCTTATTTGTAGGAATCTATCTCCTGAATGTAGTGTATCAGTTAGTGCCTTACTAGTGGGTAATTGAATTTGAAAAAAGTAACAAATTCAAAATGGATTTCCATTACTTGATTTTAGTTATGGAATTTGGTTTCGTCGTCCCGATGTTGTTCGGTTACTTCTTCCACGGTTGCTTCGGTAATCCCTGTGATACACATCGATCCGATCTCCAAAATAATTGTCTATTCGAATATACCTGGAACGCCTTAGGTTTACCGTATTAAATCGAGGAGGTAAAATATTCACGGTGATCCAAATTCCGTTTTCCAGATAGATGTAATTACCGAAGGTTAAATCGTAATAGATTAAATAATCGGGGAAATAAACATATCTAACAGTTTCTACCCGATTCGGATAAAACCAGGGAGGTGGTGGAGCCGACGGTCTTGATGAGAAAATTACAGGACCACAACTGCCTAGGGCAAAGAAAGCTGCAATCACCCATAATTTAAGTTTAGAATAAGTAGCTTTCATAACTTTTGTTTTAACCTATAAAGGAAGTAGTTACCGGGTTAATTTGCAATGATTTAGATCACTACTAAAAGTATATTTGGTGACCAAAATCATAAAAAAGACTTCTTTAACCTAATACTTTTGAAAATAGATTGTGTGTTCATTATCAATTTTAAAACACTGCTGCACAGATGTTAACTTTCAAGAATTACAACATAGCAGATTGGTTCTCCTTTTACAGGATAGCCGCCGCACCCGTATTACTGCTTCTTGCAATTTTCGATTTACGAGAAATATTTTCCTGGATGTTATTAATTAGTTTCTCGACCGACGCGATCGACGGGTATCTGGCAAGAACATTAAAAATTAGTAGTCCCCGTGGATCTCAGCTTGATTCAATGGGGGATCAGTTGACTTTAGTTATGGGGGTGGTGGGTTTGTTCGTTTTCGAACCGGAGTTTATGAACAACAAACTACAACTACTGCTTATAGTCTTTATACCCTATTTCTCACAAATGATTATCGCTTTTGTTAAATATGGCAAAGCGACAGCTTTTCACACATATTTCGCCAAATTATCCGCAGTAGTTCAAGGTGTATTTATTTTATGGGCCCTGTTTTTTGAACCCGTACTATGGCTTTTCTATACAGTACTGACTGTAGGAGTTCTTGAAACCATTGAAGAAATTACCCTTATCTCCATGCATGATAATTGGACCAAAGATGTTAAGGGAATCTATTGGGCCCTCAAAAAAAGAAGAAAGGACAAAAAAAAGGACAAAAATCGAGAATCGGAATAGTCATGCGCAGGTATTCGCTTTTTAC
>JABDNT010000023.1 GCA_013043685.1 Flavobacteriaceae bacterium
GCTGAAAATGAAGTATTAATGGGAAACTTAATATAAATATGGTATTAGCGGGTGTTGGAAGCCCTATGAAGCTCTCCGTTTGCCTGGTGTCAACATTGAACTTGGCTAAACGATAAGCCGCAGCCACTGCGATGAGTAACCCGATTAAAGGCATATAGCTAAAAACAACCTCATTCCATCCCCCAATGGCAATAGCCTCTGTAATGTTCATTGGGTTTCCGGTCACGGACACATTGATCATTTGCAGCATCACCATAGCAGGAGCCACCCCGGAAGTGACCACATCGGCCAGGGAATCCAATTGCAAGCCCAGCTCACTTTGTGCGTTAAGCCAGCGGGCAGCCAGGCCGTCGAAGAAGTCGAAAATGATCCCTGCAAGTATAAAAAATGCCGCGGCAATAAGATCTCCTGATAACGCAAGGAGTATGGCCACGCAACCGCAAAGTAAATTAAGGGATGTTATTATGTTCGGGATTTGTTTGACCATAGAATTTCTGAATGCTGTAAAAATAGCAAACTATTTGCGTCTAAAGCCAAATATGGACAATATGTGCTGAAAATAATAGTTTAGTATTCTGTAAAATAATCAGATATTTGCTGAAAATTTATCGCTTGAAAAAGAACTTATTTGCTGTCTTTTTGCTGATTTGTGCAACAATTTCTGCTCAAACTACTCGAAAATACTCCAATGAATTCATGAATATAGGAGTAGATGCGGCCGCCTTTGGTATGGCCAACGCTGTAGTAGCCTCCTCACAAGACGTAAATTCAGGCTATTGGAACCCAGCAGGCCTCGTTAATATCGAAGACAACGAATTGTCTTTAATGCATGCTTCTTATTTCGCGAATATTGCCAGCTACGACTATGCAGGTTTCGCCATGCCTCTGGACGACCGTTCGGCAGTAGGACTTTCAGTAATCAGGTTTGGTGTGGATGATATTCTCAATACAACGCAGCTTATAGATGACCAGGGTAATATCGATTATAACCGCATTAGCCTCTTTTCAACTGCCGATTATGGGGTTACCTTCTCCTATGCACGCAAACTGCCACTGGACGGGCTTAATTTCGGAGTAAATGCTAAGGTGATTCGCAGGGTCATTGGAGATTTCGCCTCTTCGTGGGGATTTGGACTTGATGCCGGAATCCAGTTTGAGAAAAATAACTGGCGATTTGGATTGATGGCCAGGGATATTACAACCACCTTTAATGCGTGGTCGATAGATGAGGAACAATTCGCAACTATTTCCGGGGCCGTTGAAGGACAGAACCAGGAATTACCTGAGACCACGGAAATTACCATACCCAAATTACAATTAGGTATAGCTCGTAAATTTGTATTCCACTACGATTTTGTACTTCAGGCCGAAATGGATCTGAATTTCCGTTTTGCCGAAACCAACGATATAGTTTCTTCTTCCTTTGCCAGTGTAACACCAGCTTTGGGACTGGAATTCGGCTATATCGATATGATCTTTGTTCGTGGCGGGGTTGGTAATTTCCAGAATGTAACCCAACTGGACGGCAGTGATTCGGTGAACTTTCAACCGAATATAGGCGTGGGGTTCCGGTATAAAGGAATACAGGTTGATTATGCGCTCACCGATATAGGTGACCAAAGTGCCGCATTGTATTCTAATGTTTTTTCACTTAAATTAGACTGGAGTATTTTTAGATAGATCCTGTGAATAAAAACTACCTCTACTTCTTAATATTTTTCCTTAATTTTTCCGCGTACGCACAATATTTCACGCTGTCTGAAGATGCCGAAATAAGCATACTAACCATAGGCCCCGGCGATAATTTGTACGATAAATTCGGGCATAGTGCGTTCCGGGTAAAAGACCCGGTTAACAATCTGGATCGTGCCTATAACTATGGTGTTTATGATTTCGATACTCCGAATTTTTACACCAAATTTGCCAGGGGCAAACTTTTATACAAATTAGCCGTTAGCCATTATGAACCGTTCCTGAATAGCTATATTGCACAAGATCGATGGGTAGAAGAACAATTACTAAATCTTACGTATTCAGAGAACCAGGCACTTTTCAATTTTCTTCAGAATAATGCTAAACCCGAAAATCAGTACTACAAGTACGACTTCTTTTTCGACAACTGCGCGACAAAGATCCGTGATGTACTGGTGGAAGTACTCGGCGACAAACTTGAATACAAAGCGGATCTAGCGGTTGAAGGCTACACATTTCGCGAACTCATACAAAAGAACGTTCATAATAACAGCTGGGGAAGCCTTGGAATGGACGTGGCTATTGGAGCCGTAGTGGATAGAAAAGCAACGTCATGGGAATATCAGTTTTTACCGGAATATATTTATAAAGCAGCGGCGGGAGCGAAAATATCTTCTTCCTCCGGAACCCAGGACCTTGTGCTTGAAACAAGAAAGATCTACGACACTGAAGAACGTCATGGAGGCGGGAACTTTTTCCTGAGCCCATTATTTATATTCGGGATTCTGGGTCTGATGCTGGTTTTTGTAACTTTTAAAAACTACAAAAACCAGCAGCGAAGTCGTTTTTTGGACCTGGTAATTTTTCTTGTAACCGGAGTTATCGGGATTATTCTCGCTTTACTTTGGTTTGCCACAGACCATAGCACAACAGCCAATAATTACAACCTGTTGTGGGCATTTCCTTTTAGTATCTTCTTCTTTCTACTTATTGGCAAAAGAACTCCGAAACGCTGGTTGCAACGGTATATATTCTTTTTAATTCTTCTGCTGGTATTGCTCACCTTCCATTGGATCACCGGAGTTCAGAAATTCGCGATCGGATTTATTCCGCTGTTCATTGGACTGGCCGTTCGATATCTCTTCTTGAATGATTATCTGAAACATCGGTCCTCCTGATCATTGGCCCCGGAAGAAAATAATGGTACTGAGTGTTTTTATTACGATACTGATATCGAGAAATAAACTCCGCCTTTTAATATAGTAGAGGTCGTACTGTAATTTTTCCAATGTGTCTTCCTGTGTCACCCCATATTTTGCATTTACCTGCGCCCAACCTGTAACACCGGGTTTCACCAGGTGCCTTACCTCGTAAAACGGAATCTTCTCGGAAAGTTCCTTTACAAAAACAGGACGTTCGGGCCGTGGACCAATTACACTCATATCTCCCTTTATAACATTTATGAACTGCGGGATCTCATCAAATCTCGATCTCCGTAGAAATCGTCCGAATTTAGTCACGCGTGTATCCTTTGCCTCTGCATACTTGGCACCATCTTTCTCAGCATCCACAACCATGCTGCGCAACTTATATATCTTGAAATGTTTACTGTTCTTGCCTACCCGGATCTGCGTGTAGAAAAAGGGTCCGCGGTTTCCAATTAAATTTCCAATGATAATAACTGGTGATATCAATAAACCGAATAACAATCCAATAACAGAAAACAAGAGATCCAGTATCCTGTGAAAAAAGAGATATAATTTATTCTGATTACTTCTGCTAAATGGAAAATAACGATAGAAATCCTTATCGACATGTTGCACAGGTACGCGGTGAGTAATCTCTTCGTAGACTTGTGTATACTCCCGTATCGGCACTCCGTTCTCCAGTAAGGCGATAAGTTGATTGTAAAGAGGTATCGTCATCCCGGACGAAGGCTGAGTCGCAATTACGATCTCTGAGATCGAATGTTCCTTTACTGTCCCGGCTACATCATTGAGATCGAATTCCCGAGGAAGATCGAAACCTAAAGTGGGTTGGTTGGCCTTCGTGGTATTGATGAAGCCAATAACTTTGTAATTTGGGTCGGACTTCTGAAGGGACCTGATCACTTTCTCCATATCCTCTGAACTACCTATAATTAGTACCCTTTTGAAAAAGCGGGGTGCGGAAATCAACACGATATACGCATAGCGCCATATAAATAAGGCTACATTGACGGCAATGAAGAAATATATAATCTGCAACCGGTTTTCGGGTAATTCAGGGGTAAAGTAAGGTGTGAGCAGGTAGAATAATACCGTTACCGAGGATGTTAAAATGATATTTTGAACTACAATTTCAAACTTGCTTGCCTTCTGAAGATTATAAAGTTCGAAGATCGTAGCAAAAACGCCGAGATAGAGCGCCAACACGATTGACCATACCCAGTGATCCGCGTTGATTTTGAAGTAATCGAAATCGAATACCATGCCCACCACATACAGCAGCGCCAGCACACTTACGATATCGAAAATCCTCAACAGGATCTTTCGTTCGGAAATATCAAAATGAATATTCGACTTTTGAGGCATCGGTTAGAAATTGTCTCCGTAAATGTACTAATTATTTATGCTTTCAATATTTCGAACCATAATTGTTTGACCTCCTCCCAATCAAACTTTTCAACTTTTTTTCTCGCATTTCGAGCGATTCTAATTCCAAACTCCTTATCCTTGAGTAACATTGAAATAGCATTACAGAATCCTTCCTTATCATTCGCATCAACCAGAATTGCATCTTTATTGTCTTCGAGAAGAAATGGAATTCCTCCTACCTTCGTGGATATTACAGGCAAACCCAGAGCCATTGCCTCAATTACACTCACCGGCATATTATCGAAATTAGTGGTATTGATAAATATATCGTAAGATTCAGAAAGTTGTATCCATTCTTCCTTATTCAATCGTCCGGTAAATCGAACGGGCAAAGACTTTTCCCCAGCGAGTTTCTTGCACCTCTCTAAGGATCCGTCCTTTTCAGGCCCCACCATGCATAATTCTACGTCAATACCTTTATTCATTAGCTCCTCGACAATCTTTATTGCCAGTGTTGGGTTATATATTTCAGCAAACGAACGTACCCATAGTAACCGTGCCTTCACAGACGATCGCAATTTGAAAGGATATAGCTCTACATCGATAGAATTCGGAATATGTGCCACATTATTATATCCCGACCTACGAAAATGCTCCAAAAGATAACCGGAAGGCGCAACATTTTGCTTCGCACCGTTAAATAACTTCCAGGATAATCTTTTACTCTTACGGAGTCTCTCCGGGAGGTTACCCCCATGCAATATCGGGATATAAGGGATTTTCAATAATCGGCAGATATTTCCAATCGTTACAGCGTAGTAAAAATTTTGCGTGCTATAAGTATCGATAAGGACATATTGGGTTCGTCTCGCATGTTTTAAGACCGTAAAAATCATATCCCAAAGTCGCAATACCTTATTTTTTCGGGATGATGCCGAAATTACATCAAACCCTTCGGATATCAAATGCCCGGATAAGCTCTCCATCGTGGTAACAGTACCACCAAAAGAGGTGGCTTTATTTCCCAGGTAGAGGAGTTTTCTTTTTTCCATTGATGACATTGATTAATGACAATCCATATATAAAAGCAGGTGCTGCTATCCGCATAGAGGAATGGTTAATGGTAAGGAACCAGAATATCAAACACGAATAAAAAAAGATGTTGGATCTTGATCTAATTCTAAAAACCAAAGGAGCAATAATAAGAATGAATAGGGCTAATATCCCAAAAATTCCGTGCTCTGAAAGAAGCCTGCTTACCTCATTATGCGAAGCCGTGACTTTACCCCCCATTCGTTCCATACGAAATTCCTTAGCTTTTCCTATTCCAATACCTGTAAATGGATTCGTATAAAACGCTTCTAATTCGGTATTCAAGAGGTCTAATCTTCCTGTACTTAGATCCTCTTCCTCCCTTCCAGCTGCATCCTGGTTCGAATAACGCTTATCAATGAATCCCTGGGTATTGATGGATGAGGCAATCCAGCTAACAGCGATTATACCTATAATGAGTCCTATTTTTGAAAACGATGCGATTTTATTTCTTTTCGCTGTATATATCATATATATGACGATAAACGCAAATGCACATAAAAGAGCAGTGAAGACCCCTCCTCTTGAAAAGGTGATAATGGCGCGATACCCTAACATACCTATCAGCAATAAATCAATGACATTAATGATTCGATTCTTAACTGTAAAAAACCGAGTGAAAAGTATGAATGCCCCCAAACCCAAAACGGTTGCAACCTGATTCGGGCCAAATCCCCCTGAAGTGGCAAAATTAGATTCTGTATTTGTAATGACGTCTTTTAAATCTGGGGTGTATAAGTACAGGTATGTGGTAGTTGTAATAATAGGCAATAAAACTGCCAGAAAAATTCGTTGTATCCTGCTAAACGGCATCTTTCGGTTATAGCAATACAGTGCCGAAATACCCAAACATACCGGTCCACTTAAATTAAATCCAACGGCATTGGCAACGTTGGTAGAGTAATCCAGGTTCATAGCGGAAAAAAGAATCCCAGGAACTAAACACAGCAAATAGAAAATATAGGCTCCTGATTTGCGATTAAATCCTTTGAAGAACATTCCTATTAATAAAAACAGAATTACGGCATATTTCGCAAATTCGTATGTAAGTGCTCCCCCTGTCATTCGGGAAAATACCTCATATCCCATAATATAACCTGCCGCTATTAATACCTCGTCCTTTTTATTTCCACTTATAAATACCCAGATAAGGAAATACACGAAAATTCCGAAAAAAAGAAATTTTGATATGCCACCGAACGTATAAATCAGAACTCCCAGTGCGACATGGAGTAGCACGAGGATCAGATAATTCCGAGTGGTATCACTATTATTAAGCATTGGATCTGTAGATCTTTAATAAATCATTCTTGATAGATTCGAAAGTATATTCATTCTTTATATAAGCCGAATAGGCGTCTGCTTTCGATTTTCGCAAGTTAGAATCTTTGATCAATATAGCAAGTGCTTTGGACAATTCTCCTGGAGACGCAGGTGGAACTGTAATGCCATACTCCCCGACAACTTCTTCACACTGACCTACTTTCGTCGTGACGACAGGAAGCCCCGCAAGTCCATATTCTAGAAGAGCAACGGGTAACCCCTCTGACCTGGAAGATAGAACCCCTATATCTGCTTGAGATAGTAATTCAAGCACCGCCAATTGCTCCCCGTATATATAAACCTCTGGTATATTATCAATTTCTATTTTTTTTTCTATTTGTTCGGTATATGATTGATTTACTTTCTTACCTATCAAATGAAGACTCCAGTCCGGATATTTCACCACTAATTTCCGAAAGGCATCCAGCAACGTGATATGATCTTTTTGAGGACGAAAATTCGCAAGACAAACCAATCGATGACCTTTTTTACCTTTTAGGCCTGTTGAAGGAATCACTGGCACATGTGCGTCGATAAAATTTTTCAGATAAACCACATTAGCACAATGTAAATTCGACTTAGCCCATTGTTGCAATATTCGGTTTACAGATATGATCGCATGAAATTTACGTGAACATAGCTTCAAGATCTTCGTCGACCGTTGATCCATGGATTCACTCTGCCCATAATGATCATGCCATATCAATTTGAGTCCCGGTATCCTTAATTTAATCCAGGTAGCAAGAAAAAAACTAGAGGAATGCGCATGGAGAATTTCTATCTCATGTTTCTTTATATAATTCCGCAACCGATTAAAGGCAGGCAGATCCAAGGTACGTTTCTTTTCTAAAAAAAAATAGGAAACCTTTGGAGAAATAGTTTCCTTTAACAACCCCTCTTCCCTTGTGATACAAAGATGAGATACGGATTTAGTCTCAGCAAGGCCATTGGCTAAAGATATGGCAATGCGTTCTGCGCCTCCGGGATGCAATGAATCTATAAGTTGCAAGACTTTCATGAGCTATAATAGTATTTTTTTAATAGCTTTTTCAATCTAGTCGTTAATTTTCCTCTTGAATCCTCTTTATTCGCATGTGGAAATGAAAATTTAGGTCGTTTCACGTCCAGGAATTCACTTATTACCGACCAGGGTTGTCTTAAATTAGGTAAATCTATAATCAATAACTGTCCAGGTTTATCGTAAAAATAGTTTCTGACCGCCGCATTGTGCTCTCTATACTTCTTAAGATAGACATCTCCATTTGCTATAGAATCGACCGTTCCATAAATATAGGCATGATAAGGGTAAGCGTCTCTACCAAAATGACCCTGGACACTTTTTAACCACGCTTTTTCCTCACGTTCGGTAAGGATAAACCGGGCGTTCGGGTACAGTTCATATAGCTGATGATAGAGTAAAAACCACGGGGTGTCTTGAAAAGCATCATAGCTGTTTAGTAATGGTTTAGCTTTCGATATTAAATACTCTGGCACCGGATCTTCCTGGGAGGTAAAGTCGTAACCTTCCTTCAAACTTCCACATACCTTGTAGCCCAGCATTTGCAATGCTTTGCCCAGAGATGATGTTCCAGTTTTGTGAAATCCGATAACGAACACTTTCTCTTTGGGTTTTCGGAAGAGGCGACGATACAACCCTGCAATAAAAGCCCTGGACGGCTTCATGCTATTTCTGGCCTTGCTATGTAATTCAGGAAATAACATATGATTCTATAATAATTTTTGAATCTCCTTTTCAAACCTATCCAATGTATAGTTTCGAGACCATTCAACACCCGAACCTGCCATTTCATTGAGATTCAGAGTTTTCAAGGCTTCAATAAAAGAATTTGCCTGCTGCGCCGGTGATTCGGAAATTAGAAATCCACGTTTGCCGTAATCGAGCATCCAGGGTACACAGGAAACCGGAGTTACAATTGGGATACATCCCCAGAACATGGCTTCTGCCACTACCTTGGGCCATCCTTCTGATTTTGATGGTAACAACAGGAAATGAGCATTTTGTAATGCCGCTTTCACTATTTGTTTTGGCTGATTACCATGCAAGACAATCTTGTCTTCCAGGCCTTCTATTCGTATAAATTCTTCAACTGATCGCCGTTCGATCCCATCTCCGTAATAATGTAATTTTACCTTTTGTCCTGCTTGTAGCAGGGAGTGAACAAATCGAGCTGCCCATAGAGGTTGCTTACCTGGCGAAAAAGTTCCGGCAAAAATAAATTGCAACTCCTCGTTGTAATTTCTTTCAATTACTGGAATTTTTTCTTTATCCAAATATGTTGCCGTAAAAAAAGGCTTGATATTCGAAGTTTGACCAGGCCATTCACCATAAACCAATACCTTCATATTACGCGTTAAAACCGTACTACGAAGTATTGATTTTTGCAATCGATAACTCCATGGTTGCTTTTTATTGGAACCCCAATTACCTGCATATTTTGCTGTTTTTGGCTTTCCCGGAAAGAATATTTGGACTAAACATCCTAATAATCCTACATTTCCCGGACAGCGCAGATGAATATGGTCTGCTACCACACAGGCCCGAAATATCTGAATAAAAACCACGGGTATTAATATTATGGCGGATAAGGCATTTACGATAGAAGTTATAGAGAATGAAGGTATGGTGTACCATCGGATTTGATCCTGTTCGTAGGCCATATTAATGGCCGGTTCTATTTTACTTGCCTTAGGTGCAACAATAAGAAATTGATCAACATATCTACCCCACAAGTTCATTTCATTCACGTAGGGGGCGTACGCATTAATTCGCTTGTCCTCTCGATAATGAAGTGCGTGAGTTATAACAGCGAATTTCATGTAATTAGGGATTTGTAAAATGCAATATTCCTATCCAAAATACTATTTATATCATATTTCTTTAAAACCTGCTGCCTTCCGGATCTTCCCATTTCAGTGGCCGCGACAGGATTTTCTATTATCCATTTCATCTTTAGAGTTATGTCTGCTGGGTCGTAAACGTCGCATAATAAACCGGTCACCCCATGTTCAATAGTTTCTGGCCCGGGTCCGTATAACGAGAAAATCACAGGCTTTTCCAGGAGCATAGCTTCCAGGGTCACTAGTCCCTGGGTTTCCATATGTGAAGGAAAAATGCAGAAAGAAGCCTCCGCGTATCTTTGATCAAGTTCTTCCCTGGGGATAGAACCATGAAAATGAACGTTTTCAAAATAAGCGGCATCATACGTCTTTTTCAAGGTTTCAATGTAAGAGTTGCCATCCGGGTAATACCAATCTCGACCATATAGATCCAGGATCTTTTCGGGAAAGGATTCTCTGAGTTCATAAAAAGCTAAAAGAAGTTGCCTGACTCCCTTTTTTTCGCATATTGTACCTGCAAACAAAATGTGATCTTTATTCACATTTACGGAAGGTGGGCTGATATCCGTGTCGATAGGGTAATTAATTATTTGCACAGGTTTTCCGTGATAATTCAGGTATTTGGCCGTATGTGATTTTACATAACCGGATACCGCTATAAATCCATCAGCTTTTTTGAAGGATCGTTTCTCCAAAATTCCTTTACGCCAATTGATTCCTCTTTTCTCGGCCTCTGCAAAAAAATGATGTCCACCATGCAAGCGAATAACCCTTTTGGCAGGATGATTCCGTGAAATAATCGCCAGCCCTAGTTCTGCTGTTTCTATAATGTCAATAGGACGACTCTGCTGTATTATTTGCAGCCTTTTATTCAGATGTCTGGCATTGTAAAGAAAATTAGGCAACTTCGAAGTATTCCTTGGTAAACGAATGATTTTTACACCCTCGTCATCCAATAGCTGTTCCGATTCATCATCACCTACACCCAAGATAGTAATGTCATGGCCTCTGGCAACCATGGCCCGACCAAAAGTTTGAAGGAACGTTCCAACACCTCCTGACGCCCAAAGTGGATATTCTGCAGAAACGAAAGTAATGTGCATGTTGGTTAGATATGGAGATTGGATTTTAAATCTTCGTGTAAGTTCAGAAAAAAGCTGTCCTTTTGAAAGTATTTTTGCCACAATAATCGATTCTTCTTCTGAATCTCTATGCACCCCGATTCGGTTAATTGCTGGTGAAAGGCACTCAATTTCTCATCTAACTTTCCTGCTTCCTGTTCTTCAACGCGCACTATATGCTGATCCCAGTCAATTCGATCTGCAAATGGCAACTGGCAATCAGTATCTAACCACAATGGAATCCTACCCATAGCCAGGGCTTCATAAAATCGAACCGAAAAATTTCCAGTACCTCGCATACAAAATGTATAGAGATTGGACTCCATATTCTCATAAAATTCCAATTGCGTTGCCTCACGCCGGTTAGTCTCCTTTGCTCCTGCCCTGTATTTCTTTCGATGAATAAAATTTGTTTCAACTTTCCCCTTTTGTTCCAGCATTTTCAGATATCGGTACCGCTTATAACTTGATGGGTAAAAAGATTGCCGCTCGGTTGGATCATTACCTGTAAATCGTTTTAGTCTGCCCTTCCAAAATGAGGCATATTCCTTTAGCAACTTGGCTAAGCTTCCGTTAGAATGGCCTACAAAACCAACGGTTGGTACAGTTGTGTGATCGAGGTATGTAGGTTCTTTTTTCAGTATGTCATACGGGTCTGATATAAAAGGTGGCATAATGTAAGTGCTTGCATCCAGCTTACTGGCCATACCACCCAGGCGTACTGTTAGCACATTGGAAAATGGCAGACTCAACCCATAATCCCCTCCTGTAAATACCAGGACTGGTTTTTGCTCCTGCTCACATTTTTTTATAAATGCCCAAAGCTTAGGTTTATATCCTTTCTGCATTAGGTAAGGGACACTCATGGGGACCATTGCAATAGAAGCATTTGATAGATCAGAAACCAAAGAATATGCCTCATGTACAGCTGAGTCGGGCTTTTCCAATTCTTCCAAAAGTGGAAAAAGCTGGTATATCGGTGCTTCCAGTCGGAAGGTAGGTTCAACGTATACCTTAATCATGATAGTAGCTCTTTTACAATAGCATCCGAAGCATCCCCTGCAGGCAGCTTGACTATTCGTTCTAACCATTTATACCTGTCGGTTGCAATCTTGTCGGGATGGTGGATTGCCAATTTCAATTGTTTGGCGATATCAGATTTTTTGCGGATCCACCCTACCGCATCCAGTCCGTCCATACTTCTGAAGTGTTCAAATTTGTATATAACGTCTGTAGACCATGATTCGGATATGGGCTGGTCGTACGCGATATATAGGCCAGGTTTTCCCATCATCGCGAAATCATGAGCCATCGTCGACCCGATATTAATGACTACGTCGCAGTGGTGGGCCAGATTAACCAATAAATTCAGGTCTTCCGGTTTTGGATAAATCCCTCCCCAATTCCCTTTCGAGGTATTCCAAAGTGGATCAATTGGGATGATAAGGTCTTTCCATTTATTCAGAATTGAATCATATCTCGGTGAAAAATCTACCGGGCACCTGCGAAAAATAATCTGAGGGCGCTCAGCCTCAGGGATGGACTGAATGGCTTCTGCAACATCGTCCAAATATGCGGGATCATAAGGAGAGGTAAGTTCATCATCCCCACTAAAACAAACCCATCTTCTTTCCTCACGCAATCCATAGGATTGCGCAAATTGTTCCCTGGAAATCAAACGATCCTCTTGCTGATGAAATTCGAACTGGGGTGTTCCTGTAATTGTTACCGTCTCTGAAGGAATCTCAGGATACAACTTTAATAATTCCTCCTTCATATAATCTGACCAGACCAGGTAGCCGTCTGCGCGAATAGCTAAACTAGCCTTGGCAGTATTATCCCATGAATAGATGCAACTTATAACCGGAATTTCTAATTCTTTTGCTGCAGCACAAATAGGCTGGAGCGAAGCCACTCGCTGATGAGTCACAAATATCTTTTCCGGATTAATTTCTTTGAGTATATCTTTAAAATGTTCAACTTTTGAAGCCGGCCATAAGCGGCTTGATCGTTCCTCTAATCTCAATATTCGGTTATAATCTCTTGAGGCCCAACGTCCGATCTTTTTGACCAGATAATAGAACATTTTCATCTTTAAGCCCTTGGGTCGCTTCCCCCAATATTCCATAACAACAGGGTTGTCAAGTTGTTTTCGATTCACAAGTAAGCGGGCATAAGTCGAAGATTCACGCCATAATCTTGCTTTAACAGGTTCCGGGGACAGGCTTATTGAACGGTAGTACAATTGTACATCGTGGAGCTTTTCAACTTCCTTCAGGGAAGGACGTGTAAGGGTAGTCCAAAGGTGAATATTGGCATGCGGCTTTAAGCTACTTATGATATTTGAGAACAAATAGTTTCGTACTCCTACCCCATCGGGAACTAAAAACACGATATTTTTCTTATTCCCCATTACAAGTCTTTGAACTGTTTTTGGTGATTAATCTCCCATAGTGCATCCGATAATAATGATTGAAGAAACAATTGATCACTATTACCATTTCCAAACCCCGAATGATCCTCCTCCACTCTTGTAGGTTCCTTTTTTAGGGCATTCAAAATGGCATCCTTGGAATAATCAACATTGATGATATGAGAATGTAAGGCACGATTTTCCTGGCGATTGCCAATGTTTATTGTTGGTATCCCATAATAGGGAGCTTCACGAATTCCAGCACTCGAATTACCGATGATTGATCTGGCATTCTTTAAGAGTGTGAGAAAATATTCAAAACGTATAGATGGGAACATTCGAATATTTTTATGCTCGGTTAAAGGTTTGAATGAATCAAGTATAGCTGCACTTCCCAGGTCATTGTTCGGGTAAATGATTACGTATTGTTGTTTGCTCTCGACTAAGGCCTCTGCTAACATGGTTGCGTATTTTCCCATTTTTGAAGCCTCAGTGGTCACGGGATGAAATAATACAACCGAATAGTTTTCGAAGCTTATTTCGTAATGATCCTTCACCATCTCAAGACTTGGCAATTTGTTAGAAAACATTACATCTATATCGGGAGAACCTATAATAAATATACTCTCGGGTAACTCACCCATTTGCACTAAACGCCTTTGTGCTTCTTTATTTGCAACAAAATGCACGTGACTCATTTTACTTGTAGCATGTCGGAGCAATTCATCAATAGTTCCGGAAATTTCTCCTCCTTCAACATGAGCTACCAACACATTGTTCAATGATCCAACCAATGCCCCGGCCAATGCCTCTACCCTGTCCCCGTGAATAACAATTAGATCCGGTTGAATATCTTTCACATATGCGGAAAATCCTTCTACCGTTTTGGCAAGAGTAAGGTCCATTGTGGTTTCTGAAGTGTGATTTGAAAAGGTGTGGATATTGGAAAATCCTGCACGCTGGACTTCGATAAGCGTATAGCCATACGTTTCCAACAGGTGCATGCCTGTAACGAATATATGTGGTTCGTACCCAGGATGTTTATCCAATATTTGAATCAGCGATTTTAATTTTCCAAAATCCGCTCTGGTACCTGTTAGAAAGACAATTCTTTTCACTTTATTCATTTCATTTTAAACTGCATCTGAATCCTCAAGATGTTCGTCCTCGGGTATGTCTCTGGACGCAACCTTACCCAACACATCCTCGTACGATTCAGCTGGAATCCCTCCTGTCCCGGGTCTTTTAACCCAGATATTCTCCTTTGTAAACTTCTCACCTTTCTTAACGGCAGTGATAGTACAAACTGTGGCAAAAGCAAAATCTATAGTTACCTGCTCTTCAGCAGTCGGTTCTTTTTTACCACCACGCATAGACCAGATCTCGGCGCTTGCAGTCACCAACTCTTTACACGCCTGTTCATCCATACTGCAAACAATATCGGGTCCTTTCCGGTCCTTATGGTCAGTGAAATGACGCTCGAGTATAGAACCCCCCAGTGCCACCGCGGCAAGGCAGGCATTATTATTTAAAGTATGATCACTAAGTCCGAAGACCCTATCCGGAAATGCCTCATGCATTTCCATCATAGCTCCTAATCGCACTAAATGTGTTGGTGTTGGATACAAATTGGTGGTGTGAAGTATTGCCACAGGCACATTGGAATCGTTGAAAATCGCGAGTGCTTTCCTTATCGTTTCAACAGTATTCATGCCGGTACTCAATATCACAGGTTTCCTAAAAGAAGCAATGTGTTTTAATAATGGGTAGTTATTACATTCCCCACTGCCTATTTTATATGCAGGAACATCAAACTTGTGCAATCGGTTAGCTGCTGCTCTAGAAAAAGGCGTTGAGATAAAGATCATGCCTTTGCTTTCCACATAGTTCTTTAATTCCAGTTCGTCCGATTCATTTAAGGAGCACCGCCGCATAATCTCATAAATGGAAACATCTGCATTTCCAGGTATAACTTTTTTTGCGGCTCCGCTCATTTCATCATCTACTATATGGGTTTGGTGCTTCACAACCTCAACACCGGCCCTATGTGCTGCGTCCACCATTTCTTTAGCAATAGAAATGGATCCTTCATGATTGATCCCAATTTCTGCAATTACCAATGGTGGATAATCCGGTCCAATTTTTCTTCCTGAAATTTCTATATAGGGTTTCATTTAGGACGTTGTTTCAATTAAATATTCAGCATACCTGAGGTCGGCTTCATTATCTATATCTACTTTCGTATAAGGTGAATCAACCACAAATGGAAAATTGTTTTCAGCAAGAATTATCCCTTTAGATATAAGGCCTGCCTTGGTTATATAGAGTAATCCGTTCTCTGCGTACAATGGCTCGATATCCTGACTTCGTTGTCCAAAGGTATAGTTAAATGGCTCGAATCTGTTTTTA